>JBBDYG010000053.1:0-33262 GCA_040901765.1 Pirellulales bacterium | reverse complement strand
ACCAGCCCTCACGCTCGTCGCCTAGAAAACGACACTTGTTCAACGGGCTGTTAACGTCGGTTTGTCGATCCTCAAGAAAGTCGTGGCTATCGAGAGCGGTGCAACCGACTCATTGGCACTCCCTGAAGACACTCGATTCGATCGCTTAGTGAGCACAAGGAGACCGTTCGGGTTAGATTCTACGTTCAGAGGAAAAACTGCTAAAGGTGCTAATGATGTTCTCGTCTATCAGAATGGCGGAAAGGGTTACTTGCCCAGAGCGTCAGTTGCGACCGGTACCAAACTCATCGACAAGTGGAAGATTTATTTGGGCTTCGCAGCTCCCGGCACGGGAAACAAGGACACTTATCCACACAAGATTATTAGTACTCCTTTCATAGGCGAGCCGGGAAGTATCTGTTCGGAGACGTATTTGTGCATTGGGCCATTCGGCTCCAAAGCCAAGGCCGTAAGTGCCTTGTCCTATCTTCGTTGTAGATTAACTCGCCTCCTCATTCTCCTCCACAAGCCCTCTCACAACACGACGCGTAAGGTCTACACTTTCGTTCCGACACAAGAATGGACGAAGAAATGGACGGACGACGACCTCTACGCCAAATATGACATCTCAGCAAGTGAGATTGCGTTCATAGAGAAGGTCGTCCGCCCAATGGACCTCAGCGGAGAAGCTGAGGATGAATAAGACCATCGACGAAATCCTCTCGCCGAAGCCCAAAGCCCATCCGCGAACCTACGCCTACTCGATTGCGGGCGCGGCTCGTATCGCTTTGCTCGCATCGTTTTTTGAAGTAGAATTGATGCAAGGAGAACTTCCATGACGACGCTCGTTGCTCCCCCCAAACAACTCGCGGTGCTGTTCGCCAAACTCACTACCGAGTGGCAACAGGACACGCGCTACCTCTCCTCGACCTCGGCCATTGCCACGCACCCGGCCTACCAGCGCATCATCGGTCTTGGCCCGCAGGTCATCCCGCTGATTTTGTCCGACCTAGAGCGCGAGCCGGGGCACTGGTTTTGGGCATTGTCCGCGCTTACGGGGGAGAATCCGGTCGAGAGCGCCAATCAGGGCCGCATCAAGGCCATGGCGGCAGCTTGGTTGAAATGGGGAGCGGATAACGGGTGGATCGCATGAATCGGCGAATGGGTAAGACCATCGAAGAAATCCTCTCTCCCAAGCCGGAAGCCCGACCGCGCATCTACGCTTACTCGATTGCCGACGCGGCGCGCAAGGGGCAGCTCAAGGTGGGCCAAACGACGCGCGACGTGAAGGAGCGGGTCGCGCGGCAACTTAAGACGATTTAACGGTTTGTTAGGCATGTTGTATAATGGTTGATAAGTGATTACTCTGGCGACGTAAAAGAGGTGATATGATGATTCACGTGAGAGCTCGTTACGATGGACGTGTGTTTGTTCCCGAAGGGCCTGTGGATCTGCCGATCGGTTGCGTGCTGGAGTTTCCTGTCACGCCGGTTTCGGTCGAAGAAACTGCCCCTTCCACGCTGCGCGATTTGGCGGCCCTGGCAGCTAAGTTCCCGGCGAATCCTGACTGGCCCGCGGATGGAGCAGAGCAGGTGGACCATTACCTGTACGGGGCCTCCAAACAACCATGATCTTCGGCGACACCGGTTTTTTTCTGGCCCTGGCACAGGAACGTGACGCATTGCACCAGCGTGCCCTGGCCTGGGCTAGCTGCTGTGCGGAGCCGTTGCTCGTTACCGAGTTTGTTCTGCTGGAGATGGTCAATTCCATGTCGGCACCGATTGACCGTGCCAAAGCGCACGCCATGGTCCATGCGATCCGTTCGTCCGGCGCTTATGAAGTGATCGCAATTGCTCCGCATTTGTTCGACGCTGGGCTACAGCTTCACGCAGCGCGTCCAGATAAGAAATGGTCGTTGACCGATTGCATTTCCTTTGTGGCGATGGACGAGCGAAAGGTATCTCGAGCGCTGGCATACGATCGTCACTTCGAACAGGCCGGGTTCGAAGCTCTCTTGCGACGTGATCCGCCGTGACACGTACGTCATGAACAGGGCTACCAGTGAAGTTGAAAAACGAAGACGACGATGCCAATGAGTAAGCACACCATCGAAGAAATCCTCTCTCCCAAGCCCGAGGTCCGACCGCGCATCTACGCCTACGCAATCGCCGACGCGGCGCACCAGGGGCAGCTCAAAGTGGGCCAAACCACGCGCGATGTGAAGCAGCGGATCGCCGAGCAGCTCAAGACCGCCGCCATCAAGAACTACACGATCGAGCTGGACGAGTCCGCTGAGCGCGACGATGGCACGATTTTCACCGATCACCACGTCCGTGCGGCGCTCGTCAAAAAGAAGTTCGAGAACACCGAACTGGAATGGATTCGCTGTTCGCTCGACGACGTAAAGACCGTCCTCGCCGAGCTGCGCACGGGCCAGCGATTCACCGGCACGCATCACGAAACCTTTGCGATGCGCCGGGAGCAGGCCGACGCGGTGAACAAAACGCACGCCTACTTCCACTCGATCTGGAAGGAGGACATGCACGCCGTCCCGCGATTCCTCTGGAACGCGAAAATGCGATTTGGAAAGACCTTCACCGCGTATCAACTCGCCAAAAAGCTTGGCGCAAAGCGCGTGCTGGTCGTGACCTTCAAACCTGCCGTCGAGGATGCGTGGCAGACCGACCTGGAATCGCACGTCGATTTCGACGGCTGGCAATATCTGTCGAAATCCTCGGGCAGCGACCCCTCGCAGATTTCCGCCAAGAAACCCTTGGTCTACTTCGGCTCGTTCCAAGACCTGCTCGGCCGCGACGACGCCGGGAACATCAAGCCCAAGAACGAATGGCTCCACAACGTGAAGTGGGATCTCGTCGTCTTCGACGAATACCACTTCGGTGCGTGGCGAGAGACCGCGAAGGAGCTCTTCGAGGGCGAGGAGGAAGCGGTCGCAAAGAAAGAAGCCAAGCTGGAGTACGGCAGTGGGCTGGAAAACGTCAACGAAGACCTCAGCGAACTTTCGGAGAAGGAAACCGAGTTTCTGCCGATCACCACCAAGGCCTATCTCTACCTCTCCGGCACGCCGTTCAGGGCGCTGACCACGGGCGAGTTTATCGAGGAACAGATTTTCAACTGGACCTACACCGACGAGCAACGAGCCAAGGAGGAATTCGCGGCGAAGAACCCGGGCAAATGGAACTCTTACGGCGCGCTACCGCAGTTGCGCCTACTCACCTATCAGATGCCGGACGAGCTACTGGCGATCGCCAGCGGCGGAGAGTTCGACGAGTTTGATCTCAACGCATTCTTTGAGGCATCGGGTACGAGCAGCAAGGCACAGTTCAAACATAAGAGCGACGTACAGAAGTGGTTGGACATCATCCGCGGCGGATACGCACCCAGAGCGGCTGAGTTTTTAAAGACGGGTACGCGACCGCCATTTCCGTATTCAGATGTGCGTTTGCTCCCCTACTTGCAGCATTCGTTCTGGTTTCTTCCCAACGTGGCGGCTTGCCACGCGATGGCGAACTTGCTTACCGAGAAGCACAACACGTTCTGGCGCGACTACGATGTGATCGTCGCCGCTGGAACTTCGGCGGGCATCGGACTGGAAGCGTTGCCGCCGGTGCGCCAAGCGATCGGCAGTGGATTCGAGACCAAGACCATCACGCTCTCGTGCGGCAAGCTCACCACCGGCGTCACCGTGCCCCAGTGGTCGTCGATCCTCATGCTGCGAAATCTCAAATCACCGGAGACTTACTTTCAAGCCGCGTTTCGAGTGCAGTCGCCGTGGTCGATCAAGAACCCCAATGGCGACAACCCGAACGAGGAGGAAATCCTCAAGCCGATTTGCTTCGTGTTCGACTTCGCGCCCACACGCGCCTTGCGGCAACTCTCTGAGTACGCGATTGGCCTCTCGCCGAACGAACCGAATCCGGAAAACGCGGTCAAAGACCTCGTATCGTTCCTGCCCGTATTGGCCTACGACGGCGCGAACATGACGCAAATCGACGCGGGCGGCATTCTCGACATCGCGATGGCGGGCACTTCGGCCACACTGCTGGCTCGCAAGTGGGAGAGCGCGCTACTCGTGAATGTTGACAACGACACGCTGCGCCGCATCCTGGACAATCCCGAGGCAATGGCAGCCGTAGAACGCATCGAGGGCTGGCGCTCCCTGGGCGACAACATCATCGAGACAATCATCAACAAGAGCGAGAAGATCAAGGAGCTTAAGAAAAAGGCGCAGGAAAAGGAATTGACAGCCAAGGAGAAAAAGGAGCTTACGGCGGAGGAAAAGGAATACAAGACGAAGCGCAAACTCGTCCAGGAAAAGCTAATCAAGTTCGCGACACGAGTCCCCGCGTTCATGTACCTGACCGACTTCCGGGAGAACACGCTGCAGGATGTCATCACCAAGCTGGAGCCAGATTTGTTCCTCACCGTCACCGGCCTCACGGTAAAGGATTTTCACCTGCTCGTGCGGCTCAAGGTGTTCAACACCGAACAGATGAACCAAGCGGTGTTCGCATTCCGCCGCTACGAAGACGCCTCGCTGCGCTATACAGGCATCGAAAGTCACGAGGGGCTGACCCACTACGGACTCTATGACACGGTGGTCGCGCGGGAGTGAAGAGGGATCGGCCAGACAGTGGCACCCGCACGCCGTAATATGGCTCCACAGAGCCGTGCGAGAACCCACAGACAACCTCGGCTAGCGATCCAGTGCGGCGCGTGGCACAAACGGAGAATCCTTCGATCTCGTGAAGCGAGTTCCAGTCCCTCACTTTTCCCGTCGCTTCTCCAAGTCGCCTGCGCAAGAGCGAGACCGGATGTGAACCTCGCGCAAAGTTTGTGCCAGCGCGCGCGTGGCACAAATCTGGCACAAACTCTGAATCATAGGATGGGAACTTTGCCCGTCCGATGGAAATTACGCATATCCCCCACGGCCACCTTCGGAACCAGTGGTAGCCGGTTCGAGTCCTGCCGACCGCGCTAAGCGGCCGGGTGTGACAGCGCGGCGCCGCTAAGCGTTATGCAGCGTCTTCAAAACAAGCATTGAGGTCCGCTCATCGCTAGACGATAATGCGGTCGCGGGCACCGAGCTCACATCGACCCAACTCGCTGTCATCATTGCGCCGAGCCCACGGCTACGGACAAACGAAGGCTCGCGTTACCTACTTCATTATCGAACGGAGGGGGAGCCATGATCCATTCGATAGCCTGCATGCTGGTGGCAGTCTCGACAATCGAAGTTCGATCTGACGCTCCACCACCATCGTCGGAAGTAACGGCGACGTTGCAAGTGGTCGACGACGAATCGATGCCCCTGCCCTGTCGCGTGCATCTGCGCGGACCCGATGGGAAACCGGTCCAACCCGCGGGGCTACCGTTCTGGAAAGATCATTTCTGTTTTGGGGGATCTGTCGAATTGCGTTTGTCGCCTGGTTGCTATGCGTACGAGATCGAACGAGGTCCGGAATATGAAAGCATCACCGGCGAGTGGGAGATCGCAGCCGGTGAGCACGCCGAATTAACCGTGACGCTGAGACAACTGGCCGATCTCGCGCAGTTGGGTTGGTACTCGGCAGATCTTCACGTGCATCGCCCAGTTAGCGACATGCCACTGCTGCTCGCAGCGGAGAACCTCGACGTCGCACCCGTAATCACATGGTGGAATGCAACCAATCCGTGGACGGTTGCAAACCGACCCCGTTCCACAACGCATCAAACGCCAGACGGTCGGTTCTACGATGTGATGGCGGGGGAAGACGAGCGCGGAGGTGGGGCACTCTTGTACTTTGGCATGGCGCAGCCGCTTGCGATTGCGGGCGCGGCACGCGAGCGCCCTAGTTCTTTAGAGTTTTTGGAACAGGCCAAACAGCTCTCGCCCGAAATCTGGGTGGACATCGAAAAGCCATTCTGGCGCGACGTACCGCTATGGCTGGCAAGCGGCAAGGTCGATTCGATGGGGATCGCGCATAATCACCTCTGGCGGATTGGCGGTTTAGACAACGAAGCGTGGGGGCGACCGCGCGATGCCCAGAGTTGGCCCGGGCCGCAGGGAAACGGGCGCTGGACTCAAGAGATCTATTATCGCGCGCTCAATTGCGGCCTTCGCATTCCGCCGTCGGCAGGCAGTGCGTCAGGCGTGTTGCCCAACCCAGTGGGGTACAATCGTGCTTACGTGCATGTCGACGGCCCGCTGACCTATCCGAGCTGGTGGGAGGGCCTGCGCGCTGGCCGCGTGTTTGTCACCAACGGCCCTTTGCTCCTAGCGACGGCCGACGAACAACTGCCGGGCCACGTGTTCCGGGCGAAGCGGGGACCGTTGCGATTGTCGATTCGCGGGCGGGTGGTCTGCCGGGAACCGATTGCCGGTTTGGAAGTGATCAAAGACGGGCGCGTCGTCGAGGCACTTGCCGGCAGCGATCAGCGAAATTTCGCTTTCGAGACGGAAATTGACTGCGATCGCTCGGGCTGGCTCTTGATCCGAGCCATTGCCGGCGACACGAGTACTTTCCGATTTGCTTCGACGGGTCCGTTCTACGTAGAGATCGGCGACAACACGCGTCGCATCGATCGACGGTCCGCCAGTTTTTTCCAAAGCTGGGCCGAAGAACGTCGCGCGGAGCTTTCGAGTCTACTAGACGCTCGTACGAGAGAAGAAGTTCTGCCGATTCACGATCGAGCTATCAAATTCTGGGCCGACTTACTGCGCCGCGCAGAGTAGATCGCGAATGAGACAACGGGCGCAACAGGATAGCCCTGATACGATCTCAGGAACCACGCCGAAGCGATGGCGTTGCTCGAACCGGTTTCAACTTTCCGAGTTATCGCGCCGACTTCGATTGATCCCTCCGGCTGCGAGTATACGCTTAACTTTGCACATGCGGTTTCGGATGCGGTTTTGTGAAGTGAGGCCGGGTCGGTAAATGGGGCACTTGGCCAGGGCGAGCGGACGCGCCGTCGAATCCGCTTTCGCCGCGCGATTGATAGCTCGCTGGGTCCAAGACTTGGCCCGTCTCGCGCAACAGCTTTTGCAGTTTATCGGCGGGCACCTCGCGCGGAAGAAAGTGATGCTCGATAGCCAAATGCGCCGCCACGCCGGCCGCGTGCCCGAGCGCCATCCACGTCGGTTCCATTCGGATCGACGAAAATGCGACATGGCTGGCCGACGCGGCGACCGGTACGATCAGGCCGTCGATCGTTTCGGGAATCATCACCCGATAGGGAATCTGATAGGGTCGCGTCACACGATCGAGCATGCAGAGGTAGCCCTCGAGCGTCCGGCTGTCGGCGTGCTGACGTTTGCGAACCGGGAAACTGTCGATGGGGAACTCTCCGACTGCAACGGCATCCGCATGTCGGCGCGGTTCGTCGGGCTGGGACGCCCAGGTTACGTCCTGCTCGGTTAATGTGTAACAGCCCTTGAGCCGGCGGGCTTCACGCACGTAAAGTTGAAAGGGGAAGTGCCCGTTGTCTGCAAACTCGTCGAGCGGCAAGTGATATCCGTTGGCGATTTCGCGGTGAGAGATTGGCACGGCCGAATCATTTTGCAGGAAATACAACAGCCCCAATGTCAGTTCGCGATGTCGCCCACAAATCGCTTCGCGCCGCGTCCAATCGCCTTCCACATAGCCGATGTTTTCTTCTGGAAAAGGAAAGGCCAACGGCCGCGGATTGATGTTGGCGTCCGCTTTGCGGTTGGGGAGTTCCGTCACGGACAAAGCACGGACCACGGTATCAAAATGCTTTGTGTTATAGCCCCGGCCCTCGACAAAATGCCTGGGACCGCTGAGACGCCCCGCGGCTAAGTCATCCAAATAAGGAAGGTACACTTGCCGGTCGTAGTTATCGGGCGCGCCCGTGAGCGGATAGCTGTTGTGCGGATTCGAGCTGAGACAGAGCCGATAGGTGTAGGCCGGCAGCCGATCGTCGGCAGCCCCGGTGCTGCCGGGCAGGAAGTCATTCTCGTCGGGGTCGAAGTAGACGACACCGGCATGCGGCTCGCCGAATTCCGCCCGCGATTCGCGGCCCACCCGAAATGCGGCCCCGGCCATTGCGTATAAATCTCCCTCGTAGGTCGAGTCGATAAATACGCGTCCTCGCAGAATGCACGGTTCGCCGGTCGTGCGACTGCTGACCCGCGCCGATTTAACGCGGTTTGCAACGACTTCCACCTGCTCCAGCACGAACCGTCGATAGACGTCGATTGAGGCTTGCTCGGCCAGGATCGCTTCGAACACCTTTTCCGCGACGGACGGCTCGTAGTAGTATCCCTCGCGGCACAAGCCGAAGTTTTCTGAATCCGTTCCGTAGCGATCGGCGTAGTAGCTGCGGACTCGCTGTACGAACTCACGAAAGAAACCCCGGATCAGATCGCGGTTTTCGATATCGCTTTTCCCCAATCCGGCCACTGCCATGCCTCCGACATGCGCATGGTACTCGACCAAGGCGACCGACCGGCCCGCCCGGGCAGCGGCCACGGCCGCCGCGATGCCCGCCGGGGTTCCGCCGATAACCACAACATCGTAAAGCTGATTGCGCACTGCGGCCATCAAGTCACGCCTTCCTGTTGAGAGTTCATGGTCCAGATGGTGAGGCCCTTACTGGCCGCGCTGGCTGGCCGGGTGAGGCCAATTCCAAAAGCCACAATCATAAATGCCACATTCACGAGTGGTCCGACCCAGTATTTGTGCAGGCCAATCGAATACTCCTCGGGAAGCTTGCCCAAGGACGATAGCGCCAAGTAAACATTCAGGGGAATGACGGCGACGATTGCCAGCGTGGCGGCGAACCCATCGACCCGGGGCGCGAAAAACCCGATCATGAACAGGCCCATCAAGCAGCCGCTCATAATCGAAGCGACTGTCAACGAGAAATCGTTGATGCTCTCTTTGGGAGTAACGCTCAGGGCCATCGCCCCGCTAATCATGAGCACCGCGGCGAGCGTCGCGCAGCACCGGGCGAGCCACAGGTAGAAGCGGTCGCTACGGTTCTGAAAGAGGAAGACCTTTCCGAGATCGACAACGCAAACGGTCGAGATGGCATTGATGCTGGCATCGAGGGTCGACATCGCGGCGGCGACAATCGCGGTGATGATTAGTCCAGCGATGCCAGGCGGGACTTGCGTCAAAATAAAGTGAGGCAGCACGCGGTCAGCGTCCAGGGCCGCCACCTCGCTGCTGGGGAAGGTTTGATAGAACACGTAGACCCCTGTCCCGACCATGAAAAAGGTGGCCCACATGGGTAGTGCAATCGAGGTATAGATAATCGTCGCCTTGCGGGCCTCCCAAGTGCTGCGGGCGGCCAGATAACGCTGCACTATATTCTGGTCGCCACCGTAGATGCCCAACCAATTGACGATCCCCAACAGGAACACGGTCCAAAACGTTCGTTCTTCAAGATCCCAGGCGAAGCTGCCCAGCGAGAATTTATCGTGCTGCGCGCCGACTTCGAAGATTTGGAGGAACCCACCGGGAAGCGCCCACGCCACCGATCCCAAACAAACGACCGCCCCCAACAGCATGATCGCGGTAAGCAGAACTTCGATCCAGATCACTCCTTCCAGACCGCCGATCACGGTATAGAACGCCACCACCAACCCGCAGCCAACGATCACCAGGAAGCCCGGCGCGCCGGTGAGCGCTTCAATCGGCAGTGACAACAGAAACAGCACCTGCATCGCGCGAATCAGTTCCGTCACCAGGAAGATCAGTGTGCCGTAGAAGCGAGGTACTGCGCCGAAGCGTTGTCCTAAATACTCAAACGCAGTCGTGCGCAGCCCGTATCGAAACAGTGGAATGAACACCAGCAGCGCGACAATCGCCACCAGCGGCAATGCGAAATTCACGCTGAGCTGGCGCCAGTCGAGCGCATAAGCCGCCGCAGGCAGCGCCAGGAAGGTATTGGAGGAGACGATCGTACCTAGCATCGACAGTCCGACCGCCCAACCGGCAAACGAGCGGCCGCCGACGAAATAATCCTCCGTCCCTCGATTTCGCCGGGCAAAATACACGGCGATCGAAATCAAGCCGGTCAAGCAGACCAGCATGACGATCAGATCAATGGTATGAACGTGAGTTCCCAAAACTCGCTTGCTCCGCTACTTCTCGCCCGTTGTCGAACACTCGAGGGATGACGGCATTTCGAGCCGGTCGATATCCGCGACGCGAACTCTCAGTACTTCCACCGTCTGTTTGCCGCCGGCAAACGCCACCAGCAGTTGCCCGTCGTGCTCGATCACATGGGGATAGTCGACGTGGCGTCCCCCGACGAGGTAGCCCATTTTGGTAAAGACCATACCGTCGTCGCTGATCGAGATCGTGAGTGGATCGCGCTTGCGCGGGTTGGCGTTCGAAACCAGCACGTAGCGTCCGTCGTTCAATCGCAGGCCATGAATTTTTGAGGTGGCGTCCGGGAAATTCGTTTGGACGGGCTTGCTCCAGGTGCGACCATTGTCTGTTGAGAACGAGCGATAGAGAAATCCGCTGCGGCGGTTGTCGCGGAACAATGCCATCAGGCTGTCATCCGGTAGCACCCACCACAACGGTTCTTCAGCGCTCAGTTCGCCGCTGGAGCCGAGAACGGGAAACGATTCCCACTGATCAATCGACTTCGTGCCGCCGATGAGAAAGTGAACGCCGGTTTTTGTATAATCGTGCGCCCGGCGTGACATCATCCACTGGCCATCCGGCAGTCGCTTCGGTGGAAAGTTGTTGATAGCGTCGTCGTAGACGATCCCCACATCCTGCCAGGCTTGATTCTCGTCGTCGAATCGAAACGCATGTAGTTCCAGGCTCGGCCCAAAGAACCCTGCCGCTTCGTCCAACGAGGCCAGGGCAAATAATTCCCCGTCACGCACCCAGAAGCCCCGGGCGATCCAGCGGAATCCCTTGTTCGTTCGGGTGGCATAGTGTTCGGATTCTGCTCCCGAGCCCGGGGGTACGGGCGCGAGGAACTCGGGCTTGCTCCACTGAGCGCCGTCGGGGCTTGTCGCGAACTTCACGCGCTGGCCAACGCGGTCCTCGATGCCCGGCCCGTCGCTCCACATCGCCCAAAATTTCCCGTCGTGATGCACCAGGTAGTTGTGCTGGTTTACGCCGCTTTTCTCTTTATCCAGGTCTTGGCGGGCACTCGTGCTCGCGCGGACGTCGCTGACCACTACGTGCTCACTCGGCACACGGGGTAGCCGGGCGAAGTCGATCTGATGCGATTGCGTCGGTACCCAGTCCCCATCGAGCATCAGAGGCGAATGCGGGTTGGCTACCGGGTGCGGTGCAGCGATCGCACTGACCGCGGGAGTGTTTCCGGAGGCGAAACTAGCGTGCAACACGACCAATAAAACGATCGCCGCAAGTAGGAAGTGTTTCAGCATCACGTCGATCTTTCGGCAGAATAAAGTTGCTTAGTGCAAGGCAATGTGAAGGGGAGTCTCATCGGCAGTTATCTCCACAGTTACGTCGGACGTTTCGGCGCGTGCATACTTGAGCGGCACGAGCGACTTGGCGGGTTTGGCTTGGGAATAATCGACGCCCCCCTCGGAGAGGGGATCGGGTTTACCGCCCTCCGCGGGCGGTATGGACTGCACGACCACTTTATGTGCGCCGGCCACCGCGCGCGTGCTGAACGTGCCGTCGTCTTTTAGTACGGCGGGCGGGCTTGGCGGTCCTTGTTCGCCGACAAGCGTCACGTGCCCGTATCCGACCGGCTTCCCCTGGTAAGTAACTTTCCCGGTCACGTCGAACATCTGCGGGCCTTGTGCGTCGGTGCCACAACCAAGTGCTGAAAGGCAACCAACGGCCATCAATCCAGCGGCGACCAAGCGAAAGCGAAGCATTTTGCACATAAGCTCAACTCTCCGTGTCGCTAAATGGGGTCGTCAATTACCAAACCGTCGTTCCGAGTTCCGTAACGGCGGTACGTCTGGAAGTCGATGTTGTCTTGCAGAAAGCGCACGGAACCATCGCCGAAGACAAATTGCGCCCCGCCGGGATGGCGGCTGCCGAAAAACAGATCGTTAAATTTGGTGGGCCACGGAGTGGGACAAGGCACACCCGTTTCGTTCGCTCGATAGCAGTGCGTGTTCGTGTCGGAGTTGATCGGCAGGGCGATGTTCTTAGCTGAGATGGAGCAGACGAGTGCCGTCGGCGATCCATCGAAGTACGCGCCCCGGGTCCACAGTCGAAGCTGATAAGTTCGCTCGCCGAGTATCAGCGTCTTGGAAGTGCCGTCGGTGATGTCTTTGATTCTGATTTTGCTCTCGGGATAGAACACGCCATCGCTGTTGTAATGCCCGCAAGTCGAAGGATTGGACATCAGTTGAACTTCCATGATCCCACCGCCCATCACCCCCGAATAGTTCGATGTCCGCCAATTCTGGCCTGGGGCCTGTTGATCGATTGCTTCCAACCCGTCACTCGGGCAGATGAAAAGCGCATCCACATTTCGGCCGACTTCTTGATTGGGGAACGTTGTCGAATAAGATCGATCGGGCATCGCCTCCAACACCGTGCCCAACTCGGTGTAGGGCAGCAGCGAAACCTGAAACGCCATGCCGCTCCGCGCGGCGCCAGGCCCCCAAGTGGCGCCTGGCGGAAAGACTTTGTAAACGCCGTGGTAGTTTAGCGCCGCCAGTCCCAATTGCTTGAGATTGCTGGCACACTCGGTGCGTCGAGCCGCCTCGCGGGCCGCTTGCACGGCCGGCAACAGCAGGGCGACGAGAATGCCGATGATCGCAATCACCACCAATAACTCGACCAGGGTAAAGCCAGATCGCGTCTCTCGCGATCGCATGTCCTGCAGACACATGGTTGGAACCCTTGAAAATAAGAGACTTTCGAACGGATGACCGACGCAAAGCGATTTTCAGCGAAAGCGCCGGCGGCAAGCTTTCGGTAAGAGCGAGGCCGCTGCAATCAAGAGCATCAGTAGCGTCGCTGGCTCGGGGACATTGACCGCTTGCCCGCTGGCTGCCCCGCTTCCGCCGTTGAAGCGTTGGGCCCAGAAGTCGTAATCGTCGTCGTCGACCATGCCACTGCCATCGCCGTCGGCACCCGTTCCAGCGTCCACAGTGCTATTCTTCGTGTCGCGCCACACCGTGTAGTCCGCGGCATTGACTTGGCCGTCGCCGTTGTAGTCGCCGGGTACACTAGCAGCCAACGAACGAAGAACTACTTGATCGACGAGATAACTGCCGCCGCTGCTTTGGGCACTAATGATCACGGTGCCGATGCTGGCACCTTCGCCTGGCGCTGCCGTGAACCAATTCGCTGCCGTGCCACTTAGGGTAAGGTCCGTCGAGTTGGCGGCACTCAAGAAAACGGTGTACTCGGGACTGGCGGTTGCATAATTCCCTTGCAGCACGAGCCGATGAACATTCAGCGTGTCTTCGGTGTCGCTAAAGTCGCCATCGGCGTTCCCGTCGACCGAAAACTGCACGGCACTGGAAAGATTGGGAATATCAATCCAGGTGGTGGTAGGCGTCGAAGTCACAGTTTGCACGGAGCCGTCGCCGTTTACGCGAAGATTTAGATTTCCATTGTTGGGATCGTTGTTAAGGATGAGGTTCAACCCACGCGCATTGTTATCGCCGGGGTCTTCCGTGGCGAACAGCAGGTCCAGTTCCCACTCCGAGCCTGGGCTCGTAGGCAGCGTTTGGGTCACGCGGCCGCCGCCGTCGGCTTGCTTACGCAGGTAGAGTCCGGTGCTCGAACCGCCTAGGCCAGCGTGCTGGGTAATCGCGGGTCGAGTTAGGGTCCACCCGCTCGGAAAGGTACCTGACACGTCCTCAAAGTCTCCGTTGTTAAGGCCCGAGAAGGGCAGAACCGGCGCTTGTTCCGCCATGAGGCTGACTTCGTCCACGACGTAGGGTGCCATGCTCGACTGACTCCGCAACGAAACGCTGGCGATCCCCGAGTTCACAATCGGCGTTCCGTCGAAAACGGAAACCACCCCGCTCGTCATGCTGAACGCGTTCGACCCTGCGGCGCTTATCATCACTTCGTACGAAGGCGTCGACGTGAAATCGCCCACGAGGCGCAGCCGATGCACGTTCGACACATCGCCTGGATCGTCGAAATCCCCGTCTCCACTGAAGTCGGTGGAGAACATCACGCTGGCCGGAATCACGTCTTGCCAAGTGCCACCAAACGCCTGGAGGCTGCCATCGCCATTGACGCGCATGTTGATCAGGCCGCTGCCGCTGTTGAGAATAAACTGCAAGCTGCGGTCGTCGCTCGTGGGTGGCGCGGCTGAGGCGAAGTACAGATCGAACGTCCACTGCGGCCCGGCTTCCAGGTTCGATTGGGTAAGCGATCCGCCAAACAGATCCGGGTACATCACTGCGGCGTTGGATGTTCCCGCCAGTCCGCTCGTGGTGCCGGGGGGGCCTCCACCGATCGTCCATCCGGCGGGAAAGGCCCCGCTTAAGTCCTCGAAGTTCCCGTTCGTTAACCACTCGACTTGCCCCTGACAAGGTACGTTCAGCGCGAGGCAAGCGGCGCTGACAATGCTGCCGATAAGTGTGAGCCGTTGAACTTTCATACCATTCTCCCCATGCTCCTCGCGGAGCGATGACAAGAAGTACCCCTCGGTCGCGTGCCCGAGATATGCAAGCTGTTCTCAGCGTGATTGCGGCTGTTGAAATAAGGAAAAGAACGCGTCACTGCCCCGGCCGAGATCGAGCTGCAGGAAATGCGTGAGCGTCGCCTGCAAGCTGTCCCGCAAGTGCTCTTTCATCCAGAACTGTGCCTGAGTGACGTTTCCGCGTCGCGCGCTGTGCAGTATTCGGCGATGGTAACGGTAGGCCCGGATGATCGTTTGCAAGCTGTGATCAGGCCGTCCCGCTCCGCAACTGCGGATTTGCGCGCGGGCATCGGTCACGAGTTTGACGACCCGCTCATTTCCCGCCGAATTGAGAAACACCATGTGGAACGACATGTCGGCGGTGAGAAACCGATTTAACTGCTTGGCGTCCATCGCGACCGCGCCGGCATGCTTCATCTCACGGGCGATGTCTAGTATTTGACGGCAGTAAGCCAGGCCCGAACTGTAAGCGGAGTCCGAGATGTTATTTTCCGAGGCCACAAGGGCAAAGGTCTCCAGCGCCGCCCGCAACTGATAAAGCTCGATGATGTCGCGATACTCCGGCTGACGGACGATCGTGCCGTAACGCGGAACTTGGTCAACTAAGCCGGCCGCCTGCAGATGCTTGATCGCCTCGCGAACCGGCGTGCGGCTGATCCCGATCTCACTTGCCAAGGCGGCTTCCGAGATCACGTCGCCGGCCCGCAATTCGCCGGTCAAAATCCGCTGATGAATATGCTGGTAAGCCTTTTCTCGCAAGGACATGGACGGCTCCTGTAGTTGGCTGTCGGCTATCGGCTATCGGTTTTCGGCCAGACGGAAACAAAGCGTTGAATGGCGGTATTGGCAATTGCATTGCTGAATTGCCGCAATAAAAAAAGGAATAAACAGCCTGTCGCCAACAGGCGCCACGCGCTTGGTTCGGGTACGCTCGTATTGGCGTTGGAGGCGGACTGATTGCCGAATTGATTCTTCCAAAGCTGATAATCGGCCTGGTTTACCGATCCGCTCCCATCGCCGTCGGCGGCGAGATTAGTCGTCGAGCCAAGCGAATCGCGCCACGCAGTGTAGTCCGCGGCGTCCACCTGGCCGTCGCCGTTGTAGTCGCCCGGCAACGAGCCAAGCTGGCGAATTTCAACCTGATCGACAACAAAACTGCCGCCGCTGTTCTGCGCACTGAAGGCAATGCTGCTCACGCTTCCGTCCTCGCCCGGCGAGCCGCCAAACCAACGGCTGGCGGTCCCATTGGCGACGAGTTCAGTCGAGTTCGCTTCGCTCAGAAATACGGTGTACTCGGGCGAGCCAGTCGTGAAGTCGCCTCGCAACATCAGACGGTGAACATTCGGCGTATCTTGGGCATCGCTGAAGTCCCCATCGCCGTTGGCATCCGTGGAGAACTCGACAAGATTGGTAAGATTCGGGATGTCGAACCACGCCGTTGTGGGACTGGAGGCGACCGTCTGTACGGACCCCTCGCCATTGACGCGGAGGTTCAAATTTCCGCCACCGACGGAATTCTGCATGATGATATTCAGGCCCCGCTCATCGCTGTCGCCGGGGTCTTCGGTCGCGAACAAGAGATCGAGTTCCCACTCCGGTCCCGGCGATGCAAAGCTCTGCATGATGCGAGCGCCGCCGGCGGACTGCTTGGCCAAATAGGCCGCGGTTGTTGAACCCCCCAGACCGGCGTGGGACGCCGGAGTCGGCCGGACGATGGTCCAATCCTTGGGAAACGTTCCAGAACTGTTTTCAAAGTCGCCGTTGAGCAGCCCCTGATAAGGTTGCGGCTCGGGCACGTAGTCGAGAATCTCATCAATCGAATCGAGCGAAATGCGCATCAATTCAATCGAAGTCTTGTTGCGCGAGAAGGCGACGTAAATCTCGCCATCGCGCTCAATCGCATGCGGATACTGAAACGAACCGCCGCCCGGAATATCCAGCTTGGCCATCTGGGTGTAGACCAACCCATCCTGGGAAATCGACAAGGTCAGCGGATTGCGGCTAGCTGGATTCGCGTTGCTAAACAGCAAGTAATCCCCGCGACTGGTCTTCAGGTCGTAAAACTTGGCGGTCGCGTCGGGAAAATTCGTGGGCACCGGCTTGCTCCACGACTGACCGTCGTCGCTGCTAAAGGACCGGTAGAGCCGCTTCGACCCGGAGTTGTCACGATAGAGGCTTACTAAATTGCCGTCCGGAAGTTCATAGAAGTTTGGCTCCTCGAGCCGAGCGTTGTTCGCGGCGACGGGTATCGGCGAATTCTCCCAATCATCGATCGCGTCCACGCCGCCGATTAGCCACGAGCGATCACTCGGGTCGTTCGAGTAATTGTTGCCGCGTCGCGACATCATCCACTCGCCGGTCGGCAGTTGCTTCGGTTCGAAATTGTTGATCGTGTCGTCTGCGAGCATCCCCACCGAGTCCCATTGCGAGGTAGTTTGGTTCCACTGAAAGCCACGGAGTTCCAAGTTGTTGCCAAAGTATCCGCCCGCTTCATCGTGCGACGCCAGCGCGTACAGTTCCCCCTCCCGCTGCCAGAAACCGCGGGCGATGTACCGGAAATTCGATTGGTTCGAAGACCCCACGACCATCTGCTCCGCACTCCAATTCACGCCGTCGGCGCTCGTGACATACCGCACGTGCTGGGTTGGCTTGTCTTCGATCGACGGTCCGTGGCTCCACATCATCCAGAACTTATCGTCGTGGTAGGCCATATAGTTATGTAGCCGGAATTGCCAAGTCGGATCGCCTTGCGAGATGACCGAGTGAACACCGCTTAAAACTGGCAAAGCTCCGTAGTTGATGGCCGTCGGTTCGGTTCCCGTGCCGGGCAGATCGAGCATCAATCCCGACGCGGGATTCGTGACGGGATGAGGATATCCGCCGAAATCCTGTGCCATGCTGGCCGTTGCCGGTAGAGCTGCCAGTATGCAGGCGACCAGCAACAATAGCCGTTGCTCGCTATCTCTACACGTCAATGTTTCAAACGTTTGATACATCGCCTGCCAAGTCTCTCCACTGTCGCGGAGCGGTTGCACCCCGCAACGCACAGCGCAACCGCTCCCTACCGTTCCAAACCGCTCCCTACCGTCCCCTGCGTCGACATACACCCAGCGCAATCGCCGCGATGGCCAAGAGCACGACCGACGCCGGTTCCGGGACGCCCGTTACTTGAAGATTGTCCATCCGCACGCTGGGCGCAGTGCCGCCGGCGATAGTCTCCGAACCGTCATTCGACCAAGTACCACGAAGTTTCACATCGGCGGCGTTCTCGATCGCTGCAATGGCCGAAAGATCGAGCGAGAACTCGTTGAACGCATTGTTGCGATTAAGCTGAAACGTCTGAATGGTGTTGAAGCCACCGACGCCCACGGCCCATTCGAGCGTCAACTCCGATGGCCCCAGCAGGGTGTCGCCCTGAAACACCGCGTTGGTGAGCCGATAATCGAACCGCAACTGCAGATCGACATAACCGGTCGTGTCGAGATCCAGCAGCCAGGTGTCGTTCGCATCGAGCGACGTGTTCAGGATGCCCGTGGTCCAGGCGGCACCCGCGCCGGCCGAATGGGACGTGCCATCCTCGTCTGTAAACGAAACTCCGACTTGACCGTTCAAATCCGCCAACAGACCGCTCTCTTCGACAAGCGCGAGCGTTGGCGTGCCCATCGCGTTGTCGACCGTTGCCGCTGTCGTTCCGTTGTTGTTGGCTGCCATGTCGTTGAAGTTAAATAGCGCGATGATGGTGGCGGGTGATGATTCGGGCGTCATCACACAGCCGGCCAGCGCCGCTCCGATATAGAGTGTGCGACGTACCGTCGCCGACCACACAACCATCCCATGTCGCTGCTCGCACATTAGTCATCCCCCCTCGTGTAGAAATTCCCCCAGAAACGCGTCGCCCCTTTCGCTGACCTATCTATTCCCGCTGCCGGCACACTGCTCTCCACCCGCCCGGCAAACCCTTTTGCCGACCCCTTGATGCCGTTCTGAACCTTCGATTTCCGACGAAGTCCGAATAATGTACCGTTGGAATGCTGCTAGTATACCAATGGTACGCCGCATGTCAAAGCGTTTTTTCGGATTTTTTTGGAAACCTCAGCGGCGGAAGGAACAGCTTGTTTCTGCGCGCGGCAACCCAGATAATCGACAACGTTCTCTCACAGGGTGGCCGTCGTCTGATGCGGCCACGCCCGTCTGGCGGCTGGTGCTTAAAACCGCCAGCGAGCGAATCGCCGATTTTCGCAACGATGTGTCCACGCTCAGACCCTACCAGTGCCAAGAGTAGTTCTAATGTGCTTCAAGTCAGCAAGTGCGCTTGCGTTTCTATTCGCAGCCGTTACCGCAGCGGCGGCCGAGGATTCCGATTCTCGACTTCATCACGTCGACTTGCAATCGCACGTCAACCAGCCTCTGGACGAGGACTTCCTTCCCGGTGATTACCCGGGGGACTCACTTTCCGAGCTTGCAAGGGGCGATTGCGAGTTGGGCGGGATTCCATTTCGTATCGGCGACGACCTGGTTCAGGTTTCGGGTAAGTTCTTGCCGGACCATCCCACGCGCGTGGAGGACATCGAGGTCGGACAGCACGCCAAACGAATCCATTTTTTGCATGCGGCGCGGTGGGGTGCCTACGGTAGCCGGGGCGATTCTCTGGGCCACTGGGTCGCCGACGGAACGCCCATCGGCTATTACGAAGTGGTTTACGAAGATGGTAGCGCCGAGGCGATTCCGATTATTTACGGCGTCGACGTGCGCGATTGGTGGAGTATCTGGGACAATGCAAAGGCGACCGAGCGGGGCAAGGTGGTTTGGACGGGCAACAATCCTCACTTGCGGCAGCGCAGTGAAGCCCGGCATACCGACACGCCATTGCGGCTGTATTTGAGCACCTGGGAGAACCCCCGCCCCGAGGCGCGCGTTGCGAGCATCGAGTTCGTCTCCCTGGGCCAGGCGGCTGCCCCGTTCTGCGTGGCGATGACGGCGGAGAAGAGCGACGCCCGATTCGGGCAACAGATCCTCAATCTGGAACGGGAAGTTGAGCGGCTCACGCGTGAGTTGGCTAAACTGAAAAAGCAGTTTTCCGGTGAGGTAGAATAATAAACCAACGACGGTCTGTCCTCCAAATTAATTCGCTATTCGCACCATGATAAAAACCCTGCTCGCCATTCTCTTAACCCTCGCGCCGTTTACACCCGCCTTTGCCGCGGACGATATCACGATCGAACGTCTATTCGGGCCGGAGATCCCCGGCAAATACAAGCACCCGGCGTCGATCGCGGAGCTAGACAACGGCGATCTGTACGTCGTCTATTACGGCGGCGAAGGGGAGTACGAAGGCGACACGGCCGTGTATGGGTCGCGATTAGCCAAGGGCAGCACGGAGTGGACCCGGCCCGAGATCATCGCCGACACGCCGGAGCGTTCGGAGGGCAACGCGGCCGCTTGGCAAGCGCCGGACGGAATTGTGTGGCTATTTTACATCACCAATTATGGACCGACTTGGTCTACCTCGCGCATCAAGTACAAACTCTCGAAGGACCAGGCCCAAACGTGGACCGATTCCGATATGCTGGCGTTCGAGTTGGGGTCGATGGTCCGCGGGGCGCCGATCGTGCTGAACAACGGCGAGTATCTGCTGCCGGTCTACCACGAGACGGGCGAAGACCGCGAGCGGACCGCGTCGGACACGTACAGCTACTTCATGCGGTATAGCCCTAAGACCAAAGTTTGGACGGAGTCGGGCCGAATCATCTCACCGAATGGCAATCTCCAACCAGCGGCGGTGCAGATTACCAACGACTATTTGGTCGCCTATTGCCGGCCCGGCGGCGATTTTGAGCCCGATCCCAACCGCTTCGTCATCCGAAGTGAGTCGCGCGACGGCGGCCATACCTGGAGCGAGGGCAAAGACACCAAGTTCCCCAACCCGAACTCCGCTGTCGATTTTCTCAAGCTGCAAAACGGCCACCTGCTGCTGGTGAACAACGACACGAACATCGGCGACCGTATGCCGCTGACCGCGATGATTTCAACCGATAACGACAAAACGTATCCCCACCGTCGCAACATCGTCAACGTGCCCGGCGACACAGCGGCGTACCCCGTAGCCATTCAGACCCGCGACGGAAAGATTCACGTGATCTATACGTCAGAAGAACGATCGGTGGTGAATCGCGCGGTGTTCGAGGAGGGGGCGGTGCTGGGGCGGAAGCAGGAGTAGGCGAATGCGGAGTCGGCGTGTGAATGAGTTCGTGAGGAGATTTCGCAAATGACTTGGTGTTTCGCGGCAGGTATTTGGCGACGATCGACTCGGCCAGTTCATGTCCCAAGAGCTTGAGCTCGGCTTGAATCCGCGGCGCGCCCCACAAGGGGTTCTCACGGGCCATGCGGCGAATAAGTTGCAGGACTTCCGCCTCGACTTTGGGCCGGCCGGACTTGCGCGACTTCAGTCGCCAATAGAGCCCAAACCCACTGCGGTGCCAGGGTGCAAGTCGCACTTTGCGCTTAGAAACCTCCAAGGGGGATCTCTGAAATCCTGTCGCCTGCGGCTGACCGCGACTCTCCCTCGTCAGCTTTGCCACACTAGCTTGCCACCCCCGCTGGAAGTGGCAATGTGGCAATCCTCTACAAAAACAGGGGTGTTGTGCCGACATGTGGCAATGCTGATGCTCCCCAGTGGCCAACCTGACCCGTGGTTCCGTGGAATCTCTATCGGAGTTCCACCCAGTTTTCTCAATGATCGTCAGGACAGCCTGAGCAATGCGGCGTTCCGCAACCACCCGCAGCTTTGTCAGCTTCGTCTCCGCTCATTCCAGTTCATGAACGTCGTCCAGCACCCCACGTGGAATGCAGACGGTAAGCACTGTCAGCTTTCCGATGGCCTTATGCTTGACTCCGCGGGGGACGTAAACAACCACGCCGGTGTGTAACTCGATCTCGTTCTCATCCAAGATCATCGACCCCTGTCCGTCAATGACGTAGTAAACCTCGTCGGTGCGCTCATGGTAGTGCAATTTCGCATCCTCAATTTCGACGTGATGCACCTCGGCCGCGGCTCCATCGGACTCCACGATCAAACACCGAATCGCACCGCATGTCTCCGCCCACGGCTCGACTTCCGCGGGATCGCGGCGGATGAACTTCGTTTGAGTCGTCATGGTACTGCCTTTCTTTGCTGGTCGAAGTAGCCATCGGCAAAGCCATCGAATCCACAAAGGCCGCGGGACGCCGGTGACCTAGATTGCCTGTTGAGCTAGCGCCGCGGGATGACGGGAACATTCGGGGACTCTTCGTGTGACACCTTATCGAAGGGTAACGGCTGTCGCTTCATGCCGGGCCCCTCAAGGTCCAGCGCAAGGATGGCTTCAGCGCCGGCCTCGAAGTAATCGATGCGGAGTTTATGTGCCCCGGCGGACATTTTCGCCGTACCGTTCAATTCGAGCAGGCTGTGGTCACCGTCGTTGTCGATGACGAGTCGGTCGTCAATATACAGCTTGCTACCGTCGTCCGACTTCAAGTAGAAGGTGTATGCACCAGCTTTCTCGATTTCCAAATTGCCCTCGAGCACCATGCCCCAATTGTCCGCCCAAAGCTGCCGCGATTCCACGTTCAGATCGGTGGCCACGCTCTCGAACACCGGAGTCAACTGACTGTAGTCCGGCATCCGAGTCCAACTGCCTTTATAGAAGCGGTAGCGAAGGCCGGTACCGGCAGGCACGGGTCTGTACGATTGAGTAGATGTGGCGGAGCCATGCCCCCTTTTATTGAGCATCCTCGCTTTGACGGTCATCGCCTCATCAATCGTGAATGGTTGTTCGTAGACGCCCGACGACACCGTCGGAGTACTGCCGTCGATCGTGTAACGTATCGTGAACCCTTCGTCCGGTTCCGCGGCGACAACCGACAGCGAATTGACGAATTCTGGTGCGACGGTCGCAATTAGGTCGGCGCTGCTTGGCCGTAGAGGAATGTTGCGTGTGCCGCTCAGAACCAGATCATCTGCCTCAGCCAGATCGAAACCCATGGTCCAGTTGAGCTGAAGCAGAGCCGGTTTGTCGGTTGGAACTGCCACGCTGGATTGGATCGCTACTTCGACAACTTCTTCGCTCTTTGCCGCGAGGGTCATTTCGATATCCTGAGGATCCATGCGCACTTGGTGGTCGTGCATGAACCGTGCTTTTACCTGCAGTTCCCGCTCCGACGGATTGCGAAACATGAGGTAGGCGGTGCCTGCACTGACCGCGACCTCGTCGTCGGTGAACAACGTATAGGGTAAATCGGTACTGCGAACGAGGGCCTCCGTCAGTTCATAGTCGGCCCGACTCGTCACGTTGTGGGGTAAGATTCCCTCCAACCGGAGATTGGCGATGACGGGGCCTTCATCGGTAACCGTAACGAGCGTGACGTGGTCGAATTCGCCGTACCTGGTGCCGCGCAGCTCGCTGCCGCCACCCGTGGTTGCGAGGACATAGTAGTTCGCGTTGTTTCGCCACTCATGCAGGTAGCGATGAAAATGTCCCGCGATGACGGTGTGCTGCCGGCCATCCAGAAGCTTCTCCACCTCGGCAAACCCGGCGGGATCGTCGTACATCCACAGCGGATGGTGCATGAATACGAACGTCCAACGCGGATTGGGATACTTTTCGAGCACTTTGCGCATGTATTCGACTTGGTAATCCGGTACGATGTCGCCTTTCTCCCCCGTCGTGTCCAAGGCCAAGAAGAGGACGTTCTTATAGACAAAAGAATAAAACGGCACGCCGGAGCGTTCCTTCCAAACTTCGCGCATGACGTCGTTGTTGATGTCGTGGTTACCAGGAACGAAGAAGAAGGGAACTTTGAGCGGTTTTAGCTCCGCGTCAAACTCCGACCATTCCTTCTCCAATTGCGCGCGGTCGGCCGTATTGCCCGGAATGAAATCGCCCACGCTCATGACGAATTCGGGCATGAGCAAATTCAGCTTCTTCACCGCGTCGGCAAACACGCCTGGCCGCAGGCCGCCTGTGCGATCGCTCACGATCGCGAACTTGAAGTTCTTCGGGTCGTTGTAGAAATCAAGATTGGTCCACGGCTTCACCGTGGAATCGACGTTGCTCTCAAAGTGTTCGGTCTGCACTTGTGCAACAACGACGGTCGCGAATTCTATTGCGCCTATAACCGACAGCGCGACAAGACACCAGCGTCGATTGCTATTGCGCATCAATGTATATGCTCCAATTGAGAAAATTTGTCTGCGCTGGCGGCTTTCGAGAAAGGCGCCGGCCGCTTCTTATACTACCGGAGCAGACAATCTCTGCGCGTCCACACCGCACGCACTGTGTACCATGCTAACCGACGGCACCCAAGGGTTCAAAGACATTCCGCTGGCGGGTCGGTCTTGAGACGGTCACTGGCGGCCGTGGCCGCGAACTCCAGTTGGGATTTGGGACGTGGGGGCAGGGGACTCTCTTGAGGCACCCGACTCTTGGTCAAAAGTTGCGGCCGTTTTTGCACTTAGCGGTCGCGCCACCGAGTGCACGTGGTTGGGATGCGTATAGCCCGCTGAAATTACGCAACGCATTTCGCGGGATTGAGGGCGGAGTATTTCCCCAATAGGCGCGCTGTTAAACTGTGGGCATAGTGAGTCTGGATCGATCTCAGGCGGCTAAAATGCTTGGTGCGACTGGCCAGAGGGCGACTATCAAGTCCGGATTGACACAGGAGTAATCGCATCGTGGTCGTGCGTCTCTCGATCTTCGCCGGACTTCTTCCGTGCTTCACGCTGGCACAAGGCGGGCTGTTAGCGGAGACCACCAGCGCCCAGATGTCCCCGGCGGAAGCGATTGAACACTTCGAGCTTCACGTCCGGCCCGTGCTGGCGACGGTCTGCGGCAGGTGCCACGGCAGCCAACAAGCGAGCGGTGGACTGCGCGTCGACTCGCGTGCAGCCATCTTGAACGGCGGCGACCACGGGCCGGCCGTTGTACCAGGCCGGCCCGACGACAGCTTGCTTATCCAAGCCATCCGTCGCACTCATGACGAAGTCGTCATGCCCCCCGACGAAGAGTTGCCCGCCGACGCCATCGATCACATCGCCCGCTGGATCGACCGCGGCGCTCCCTGGCTCGCGCCCCATGGCACCATCGCCGATCCGTTCGCGGCCGCCGGCCATTGGGCCTTTCAACCCCTCGCCCCCGTTGAACTTCCCGAGGACAGCGATCCTTCTCTCTCTTCCATAGATCGCTTCATTCGTGCCCGCCTCCACGACGAGCAACTCACCTCCGTCGATCGCGCCACACCTGAAGTGTTATTGCGTCGCGCCTACTTCGACCTCATTGGCCTGCCTCCCACGCCTGCCGAAATCGACAACTTTCTATCCGACACCGCGACCGATGCTTGGCCCCGCCTCATCGAACGCTTGCTCGCCTCGCCCCACTACGGCGAACGATGGGGACGACATTGGCTCGACGTTGTGCGGTATGCCGACACGGCGGGCGACAACGCCGATTATCCCGTTCCCGAAGCCCGTCTCTACCGCGACTACGTGCTCGACGCCTTCCAGCACGACAAGCCGTTCGATCAGTTCATCCGCGAACAACTCGGCGGTGACATCCTGGCCGCCAACCCATCGACCGACGACGCCCGTCGTCACGAACAGATCATCGCCACCGGCTACCTCGCACTGGCGCGGCGGTACGCCACCGCGCCGTATGAACTGTGGCACCTGACGCTCGAGGACGCCATCGACACAACCGGCCGGGCATTCCTCGGTCTGTCGCTCCGTTGTGCCCGCTGCCACGATCACAAATACGATCCCGTCACCCAAGCCGACTACTACGCCCTCTACGGCATCTTCGACAGCACTCAATTCGCCTGGGCCGGCGGTGAAGAATTCGCTTCGAAAAAACTGCCTCGCCAACACTTCACCGCTTTGGCGCGGGCCGACGAGGTCGCCTCCCGCACGGCCGACCTCGACGCCACCATCGCCCAATGCCAAGCCGACTTCGACATGGCCGAGGCAGCCAGCGATAAACAGCTTGCAAAGAGACTTCGGCAACAACTCGACTCCTCGCACCTTCAGCAACAATACGGCCTGCCCCCAGACATCCCTGCCGCCTACGCGGTACACGAAGGCACTCCCGGCGATGCCCACATCCACGAGCGCGGCGACCCAGATAGCCCCGGCCCCGTCGTACCGCGCGGTGTCCCCAAATTCATCGCCGGCCCAAACCCGCCCTACATTCCGCCCCAGGCCAGTGGGCGACTCGAATTGGCCAACTGGCTCACCAGCCCCGCAAATCCGCTTACCTCGCGAGTCATCGTCAATCGCGTCTGGCAGTGGCACTTCGGCCGCGGTCTCGTCGCCACCCCCTCGGACTTTGGCCTCCGCGGCACCGCCCCCACGAACCGCGAACTGCTCGATTGGCTTGCCAGCCGCCTCATCGCCAGTGGCTGGTCCATCAAGTCGCTGCATCGCGACATCATGCTCTCGGAAACCTATCAACTTGCCAGCCGACCTTCCTCCCTCGAACACGCCGATAGCGCCGCGCACGATCCCGATAATTTCTACCACTGGCGCTTCAACCGCCGGCGCCTTGATGCCGAGTCGCTTCGCGATGCGCTGCTCGTGGCCAGCGGACAGTTCGACCCCAGGCGCCCCGGTCCACATCCCTTCCCGCCCGTCAGCGAATGGCGCTGGACCCAGCACGCTCCGTTCCAAGCCGTTTACGACTCGCCCCATCGAAGCGTGTATCTCATGACGCAACGACTAGCGCGACACCCTTACCTGGCCCTCTTTGATGGCCCCGACCCCAACACATCGACTGGCATCCGCACCTCGTCGATCGTCCCTTCGCAGGCCCTTTATCTGCTCAACAATCCCTTCGTCACCGTACAAGCCCGGAAGCTGGCCGACCGCTTGATCAGCTTCTCCCCCGACGCTACGACCCGCATCGAGTTCGCCTGCCAAACCTGTTGGTCCCGACGACCCACGTCCGACGAAGTCCAACAAGCCCGCGACTACCTCACAAGTCTCAACCAAGCATTTCAACAATCCAATCTGTCACCAGCACAACTCGAGTCCGAGGTTTGGAACAGCTACGCCCGAGTGTTGTTCGCCTCGCACGAATTCATTTACGTCGATTGATCCGGAATAATCCCCGAACAGGCATCGACCATGGTCAGCAACCTCACTCAGGCGATCGACCGCCGCGCATTCATCACTGGCTGTGCCGCGACATCCGCCAGCGCCGCACTGGCCCTCCGGGCTACGCTATCGTCTGCCGCCCAACTGCACCGAGGTGGCGTGCTGGCCCCACTCCCCACCCATTTTCCAGCTCGTGCTAAACGACTCCTCTTCGTCTTTCTCACGGGCGGTTTCTCGCACGTCGACACCTTCGACCACAAGCCGGCCCTCGCCAAAGACAGCGGCCGCGAACTCACCACGCGCCAACTGCGCGGTTCCCCCGCCGCCAAGCTCATGCCGTCCCCCTTCAAGTTTTCGCCGCATGGCGAGTCGGGCCTCGTCGTCAGCGAGTTGTTTCCCCGGCTCGGCGCGCTTGCCGATGAACTGTGCGTTATTCGCTCCTTACACACCGACATTGTCGAACATTTTCAAGCCACGCTGGCCATGCACACCGGCTCGTCGACTGTCCCCATGCCCAGTATCGGCGCCTGGCTCAGCTATGCTCTCGGCACGCACAACCCCAATTTCCCGTCGCACGTCGTGCTGGCCGAACACCTCCCCTACGCCGGCGCGCAGGTCTTCGATTGCAGCTTTCTCCCGCCTCAGCATCAAGGCGTGCGCATCATTCCCGGCGACGAGCCGATTCCCGATCTGCGCACCCCCGCCCACAATGCCACGCTCGCCGAACTCGAAGCCCAAATGCTGCGCGACGTCAACGAAATGCACGCTCGCCACCGGCCGGGCGACCTTAACTTACCCGCACGCCAAGCCAGCTTCGAGACCGCCCGTGGCATGATGCGCACCGCGCCCGAAGCCTTCGATTTGACCCGCGAGTCCGCCGCCACGCTCGCGCTCTACGGCGCTCCCGCCGGAGACCGCAGTTCCTTCGCAGCCCAATGTCTCCTTGCCCGACGCCTTCTCGAACGAGGCGTGCGCGTCGTCGAACTTATCGACACTGGCTCACACGACAACTGGGATGCCCACGGCGACATGCAGGCCCATCGACCCAAGGCCCAACGCGTCGACCGCGCTCTGGCCGGCCTGCTCACCGACCTCAAACAACGCGGACTGCTGGACGACACCCTGGTGGCCATCTGCACCGAGTTTGGCCGCACCCCCACCACTTTCAATGGCACCGGGCGCGAACACTACATCGACGCTTTCAGCTCGCTCCTTTGCGGCGGCGGTGTCCGTGGCGGCATCACCTACGGTCAAACCGATGAATACGGCATGCATGTTGTTGCCGATCCGTGCCACGTTCATGATTACCACGCGACGATCCTGCACCTGCTCGGCCTCGACCACGAGCGCGTCACCTACCGCTACGCCGGACGTGATTTTCGCCTCACTGACGTCGCTGGCCATATCCTGCTGCCCATCCTCACCTAAACACTGCGTGGTCCGTGACGTGCGTCGGCTCCCGCTCTAATTGTTCTGACCAAGCGAAGCCATGCCCGTTGGATTCGAAAGGCGAGCGTTTTCAACGCGATCGCGCTCGCTGGCGCCAACGGCAGCATAAGTCGTGGCAGCAAAGAACTCTTGACTGGTGGACCGGAGAATTGTCCGCCATACTGATCGGGAATATCTGAGTTCATGTGCGCTGATCAGCCTGCCCATGGCCGCGCGGCTTTCTTCGTATGCAATCGCAACTTCGCACCTTACCGATCCTCGAAAAATGGGATTGCCACCATTGTACTGCCTGTTGCCGCGACACAACGATCCAACTGAACCCCGATGATCTTAGTCGTTTAAAACAGCAACGCTGGGATCAGCATCCGCAATATCGTGATGTTCGAATCGTGCGTCGCTCTGCTGGGCTGATAGGTGCGCCGGTCCTTGCTCACCGGGCAGACGGAAGCTGCGTTTTTCTAACGGAATCGGGACGGTGCCGAATTCATGAAGTGTTCGGTCCAGATGCCAAACCATTCATGTGCCGGTTATTTCCTTTGCAGGTGGTGACGACGGACCGGGAAGCGTACGCGACAGTGCTGCGAAGTTGCCCATCGGCCGCCGCAGATCGTGGGCGACCTCTCGGTCAACACGTGCCCTTTTTGAGACGGCTACTTGGCGACAATTCCGCGAGCGGTTCGACAGCGGTCGTTCCTCCGATTCTGCGGCGAACAACCCGAAGTTGGGACGATTTTTACCGCCTGGCCGACGCCCTGCAACGATTGCTTGTCGACGGTCGATTTCCGCTAGTTCGTCGGCTGGTGCATTGCCTACGTTTTTGCACCTTGCTCGAACAGTGCAAATGGAATCAAGTTGGAACAGAGGCGATCGCCGACTTGATTGCAGTGCTTGAGCAGGCGGCGAGTGGCGACGTCGGGCAGTTGTTTCAAGATCGTCAACCGCCGTCGCGGTCCACCGCGCGTCTATTTCGCCGGTTGGGAGCGCATTTCATCCGGTGCTTTCCTGGTGGTCGACCGACCCGCACGCTGTTCGATCACTGGCGAGTACTCCGACTGAGCGGTCAGTTTGCACGGACGGCGAGCCTGCTCCCTGAGGTGCATCCGCATTTTCCCGCTATCAGATTAGATCGGCTCGAGCGCCCCCTCGGGCCTCTTACCAGTGACGTGCTACAACCATTGAGCCGATTCTATGAGTCCCACGCAGTATCCAAACGATATATTCTCGCGCAACCAACCTGTTCGCTTGTCGACAGTGTTCGCCGATTGGCATTCACTTTTCCCATAGCCTTGTGGATGCTGCGTTGGCGGGCGGTCGAACGCGAGCCGGACGCGGAGGATATGGTGCAAATCGTTGTCGCATTAGAACGGGGATTTGTGCTGCCGGCGCTGAGCTTCGCGGCCGGTTTCATGGCAGAATCAGGCCAACTTGAGCGGCTGATTGCCTGGTACGGTCGCTAGCGACTGGATCGAGATTGGATAAGGATTGAATTCTCCGATTTTGGAGTTGCTCCGCGAGCGGCGGTGAAGCGAGGTCTGGTCGAATCGGTCGACAAGCGCGAGGTCGCGTTCTGGCTCAAGTAGCCCGACCTGAAACCGCCACGAAAAAAACACGGTGCGTTCTCGAATTGACCCTCGAACGAATCTTCCCGAACTCAACAGGAAGCGACTTGCGGGATAACGCGTTAGAAATCAATCGTGCGCGCGGGGGCGGGGGTTGCCGACGGGGGCGCGAAGGTTTCATCTTCGGGCGTCTCGTCGTCCGCTTCTTCGAGTTGTTGCAATTCGCGGAACGGTTTCTTCGCCTCGTAGCTCGCCAGCTCGTTCTTGAGGTCGGCTTCATGCTGTCCCTCGTGCTCCGCTTTATCGAGGTCAATCGCCTTTTGCGTCCATTCGAGGGCCTTGTCGAAGTCGCCCGCTTCGGCATAGGAAGCGGCTAGCGTGCTGAGGATGTGCGGCGCCTTGTACTCCGTCAGTTCGCAGGCTTTCGTGGCTAGTTCGATGGCACGCTTGCCATCGCGGAGTTCGTCCACGGGCGACGTGGCCAACGTCCAAGCGTAGTTATTGAGAACTCGCGACTCGGTGAGCGCTGATTCTTCAGAAGTTGATCCTTCAGAAGTTTGAGCCAATGCCGCATCGAAGTCCGCCAGCGCTTCGGCGTGCTTGCCAACGGTTAGGTACAGGTCGCCGCGCAACTGGCGGGCAATCGCGCTATTGCTATCCAGTTCAATCACGCGAGTGAGCGTCTCGATCGCCTTCAGCGTGCGGTCTTTGTCGATGTAATAGGCGGCAAGCTGAAGCTGAATTTCCGGCTCATTGGGGGCTGCTTGAGCAAGCTGTTCGAGCTGCGCGAGCGCTTCGTCGTCACGGCCAAGCTCATCCAGAATCCGCACCCGCAACAGATGTCCGCGGACGAACGCCGGTTGAATCTTTAGCGCCGCATCAACGTCTTTGAGGGCCTCTTCCGGTTTGTCATTTCTCAGCAATAATTCCGAACGCATAGCGAGCGAAAGAAAGTTCTCGGGCGATAGCTCGATGGCCTTGTTGAGTTGCTCGACGGCCTTCTCCATGTCGCCGAGCTGCCGGAATAATTCGCCCCGGTACTGGTACGGTGAAATCTCTTGCGGCGCGAGTTCCGAAGCGCGATTGAAGCTCTCCAGCGCCTCTTGCGGTTTCTCTTGGGCCAGTAGCACCAGCGCCCGAAGCTCGTGGGCGTCGAAATTTTCGGGTTCGCTCTTGATGGTCTCGTCGATATCCGCAAGCGCCAGATCCCACGCTTCTTGGGTGTAATGGTGCCTCGCGCGTAGTAAACGATAGTCGAACTTTTCTGGGTCGAGTTCGATGGCCTTGTCGAAGTCGGCCGCCCGCTTTTCAGGCAACCGCTGGACCGCGCCGCGAAGTGCGTAGGCTTCGGCACGCATCGGAGGGTGAAGTTCGTCGGGGGCATCGACAACCTTCGTTAGAGCCGCGCGTGCGGCGTTGCGGTCGCCCGGCGGGAGCGACTGCAATTTGCCGATGAGCATGTGCGCTTCGTATTGCTTGTCATCGAGCGAGACGACGCGCTGAAGGTCGATGAGCGCGAACTGCCGTACCTCCGCCCAGCGCCGGTCATTTTGCGCATCCTGAATTGGTTGCCCAATGAGGGCGCTCGAGATCGCGGTCGCCCGTTGCAGCAGCGTGCCGACGAGCATCGTTTCCGCGAAATCGGTGTTGTCGGCGTCAAGGCCTTTTTCGAGTGCGGACTCCAGCAGTTCAACGACTTGGTTCAAGTCGCGGAGGTCGTTGGCGGTGACTTTGAGTTCCGTCGCCTTGTCGAGATCGACCTGGCCTTCATCTGCCGCCCACGCCACCGAGTGTGTTCCGAGTGCGATCGCGAAAAGAAGACTGGCAATTCTTTGGCACATGGCAGTTTCAAAGCTCCTGCGGCAGATCGGGCGGGTGAAGACCGGACCGCTGGCAGCGGATCGGTGTCCGGTGAAGGTGGGTCTTGTTAACTGCCCCCATTATTGCCATTTGGTGCCCACATGACCACGCGAGTTTTTTCGCGGGTCGCCGGGCGGCTTTGGGACGCGGGGTTCGTGGGTTAGAATCGGCCACCCTGGCTGAAGTGCTTTCGGCTGCCGGCTTTCGGCTGTCGGCCAGAAACGCGGTTGTGGCACGGTCTCCCGACCGTGACCACCGGATCGACCAAAGGTCTCCCCGTTTCATGCGGTTTGGAGACCTGCGGTCGGGAGAGTGCGGGGTCGGGAGACCCGCGCACAACGCAGAAAGGGCGAGGTTCGGCCTCTGGCCGCCATAAGCCGACAGCGTACTCGCTTCATCAATGCACGCATCGTAGAGGACTCCAAAATCATGGAAGCCGGCATCGTCGGTTTGCCAAATGTAGGCAAATCGACACTGTTTAACGCACTGACGGCGGCTGGCATCGCCAGTGAAAACTACCCGTTTTGCACAATCGAGCCGAACGTCGGCGCCGTGGCGGTTCCCGACGCGCGGCTAGCGACGATTAACCAGCTCATTCCCACCCAAAAAATTGTGCCGGCGATTTTACAGTTGGTGGACATTGCGGGAATCGTGCGGGGAGCGTCCGAGGGCGAAGGGCTGGGGAACCAGTTTTTGTCGCACATCCGCAATGTCGATGCGATTCTCCACCTTGTGCGCTGCTTCGAGGATGCGAACGTTACGCACGTCGAAGGCTCTGTCGACCCGATTCGGGACATCGAAACGATCGACACGGAACTAATGCTGGCCGATCTCCAATCGGTGGAGGGGATGGTCGATCGCGCGCAGCGCACCGCTCGCACGGGGGATAAGGACGCGAAGCGGCGGTTAGAGATCCTTTCCGATTGCCAAAAGCTGCTGGCGGCGGGAAAGCCGATCCGCGGTCTGAGCTATGACGATCCGCCGTCGGCCAAGATTCTGCGTGAGCTGCAATTCTTGACTGCCAAGCGCGTGTTGTACGTTGCAAACGTGAATGAAGAGGATTTGGAGGGCCGCAGCCCGCACGTGGCGAAGGTCCGCGAGCGCGCCGCCGCGGAAGGTGGCGAAGTAGTTGCTGTGTGCGCGCGGCTGGAAGCCGAACTGATTGAACTGGATGAAGCGGACCGCGCCGAGATGCTGGCCAGCGTGGGACTTGCGGAGCCGGCGCTCGCCGTGCTAGCACGCGCGGCCTACAAGTTGCTGGGCCTGGAGAGTTTCTTTACCGCGGGGCCGAAGGAAATTCGCGCGTGGACGATCCCGCAAGGCGCGACCGCGCCGCAGGCCGCCGGCGTAATTCATACCGATTTCGAGCGCGGGTTCATTCGCGCCGAAGTGTACTCGGTAGATGATCTTGTACAACTCAAGTCGGAGAAGGCGATTCGCGAAGCGGGCAAGATGCGCGTTGAAGGGAAGGCGTACCTGATGCAGGACAGCGACGTGTGTCACTTTCTGTTTAATGTTTAGCGTCTCGTAGGTCAGGCTTTCTTGCCTGACTTGCGGTAGTGACGTTGTTACCGGGGCAAGTCAGGCAGGAAAGCCTGACCTACGGCCCGTTGTGACCCTCCGCGGGGGCCGGTATAATTTCACATTCGCACGGCCTTGTTGACTAACTCCACTCGAACTTTGGCAGGCCAAGATGGGTAAAACG
>JBBDYG010000052.1:0-33786 GCA_040901765.1 Pirellulales bacterium | reverse complement strand
TAACAAGGTAGCCGTAGGGGAACCTGCGGCTGGATCACCTCCTTTCTAAGGATTACTTAGAACGTCAGTCCGCTCACGCGGCTGATGAAAACATGTGGGGACAGATCTTGGCGGCAAAGTAGGTCTGAACCGTGAGCCAAAGTCGTCCGCGACCTTGGCAAGCAATCAGCTCACCATAATTGTTATTGATAGACCCGGCCTGGGGTTAGCCGCCCTGGGCCGGGTTTTTTCGTGCGCCCGCGTCGCTTGCGGCTTAGCAATGCCCCAAGTTGCCAGCATTTTATAGCTATTCTTTCCAAAATACTTGACAACGCACGGGTTACCGCATTAAATTGAGGGCGCTTTGGCGGTAAACCCTGGACGTGCTTTCGCGATCCGACATTACCGCTCCTCATCTCAGCTTGGAGGGGATCCAATGAAAGCCAAATTCCGGCCGGGTATCGCTATTCTTCTTGCAGCGAGCCTCCTTGGCGCGACAAACGTACACGCCGATGATCTTCTGCCGCCGCCGTGGCGCGGCCAGCCGCTGACGACACTTACCGAATGGGAATTCGCGTCGGCTGCCAATCCCACACCGCCCGACGGAACCATTCCATCGGTGATCGGAGATGGAGGCGGCGGGGGGCCACTGGCTAGTATCTTCGGGTTGGTGCAGTGGGATCCGTTTGATGGCGACGGTGCTTGGATCGGAACCGGCACTCCGACGACCCTGCCCGGTCAGATCATTCTGGACCTCCCCAATTGGATCGACACCGAGCCGCTCAAACTCATTCAGATTCAAATGACCGTGCAGCGCTATATCCGACAGAACACAGATGGCACCACGGAACTAATAACTCCCCATGTCGCCTCGATCGACGCGTTCGACCCTACCGGTCCCACGAGCAGCATGCTGCTCCAAGTGCTCCCCGAACTAATCGTCGACCCCCTCAATGGCACCTTCCTCCGCACGGAGTTGTGGAAGATTCAGCCGAACCCCGACTACGAGCGGATTGTCCTCAACGTGCCCGTCGATACGTTGATTGACCAGCTCGTGATCGATACGATCTCGAGAGTTCCCGAACCGGCCGCCGTCATTCAAGTTGCAATCGTCGTCATGGGCATCGCCGCGGCGACGTGCTTGCGTCGTCGGGTGTAGGCAATTACGCGTTCTGACGACCATTACCATCCACCTTTGCTTGGGGTTAGCCGACCTGGGCCGGGTTTTTGTGCGCTCTGGACCGCCTTCCAGCCATAATTCCTCTACAATTTGCGAAAGTTTCAGGATTCTCGCCAGCAAATAATACCTTTCCGCGCCGCCCGAAAGTATCATCGACGTTAAATCGGTCGCTGGCTCTCGCTGACGGCCAAGCCTTATCTTTGGAGGTCACGCTCGTGAATCGGCTTACTGCGGTACTCTTTGTTGGCATCTCGTTCGCCGTTAACTCGTCGCTCGTCGCTCAGCGGCTTTATTTCACCGACCCGGGACTAGGCGATCAGGTCAGCCGAATCAATCTCAACGGCTCGGCGTTTGACACCGTCATCGCCTTTCCTGCAATCGTTGATCCCCGCGCGCTAGCGATCGATCGTCTCAGTGGACGCGCCTACTATTCGTCGGGTAGCACGTTGCAGCGAGCTTACTTCGATGGCTCCGGGCAGGAACCGCTCGGACCTTCCGGCGGTTCCGTGCCAACCGACATCGCGCTCGACGTGGCAGCGGACAAAATGTATTGGTCCGTTGACGGAACGGTTGGCGTCAAACGTGCTGCGCTCGACGGCACCGGGGCGACCACCCTGGTATCTCAATCGCTCTTGGATTCGCTCATCGGCCACGATCCGCTCGTGCGGGCCGATGACGTATCGGGGATTGCGCTCGACATAACAGGAGGTCGGGTCTACTGGGCCAACGGCAGCCGCCTCAATTCGATGCCGCTGTCCGGTGTTGTCGCTGCCGGCGACGCTATGCACCATTTCGAACTGTCGGGCGCGGGCGATATCAATAAGATCAAACTCGATCTTGATAGCAGCCTGGTCTATTGGACCAACAACGGCGGAAGCGTCGTTCAATCTGCGGCGCTGGACGGCGCGGGCCAAACGACGCTCGTCAGTCGTGGCTTCGGTCGCCCTGCCGGCTTAGACATCGACCTGAGCGGCGGCAAGCTCTATTTCGGCGACACGCTGGGAACCGGCGGCCGCGGACAAATCCTGCGGGCCAACCTCGATGGAACCGACCTAGAAGTCATTTACGACTCGGGTTCCACCTTGTTCGCGCCGCTCGATTTGGAACTCGGACCCGACGTTGCCGTGCCCGAGCCGACCAGTTTGGCACTGGCAACGGTTGCGTTTGCACTGACAATCGGTGTCTGTTGGCGGAAGCGTAACATGCCGACTCAACCCTAAGCGCAGCCGTCGGGACGTTTGTCTGTATAATTTGCGTAAAAGGATTTACAGCGATGAGCCGGCCAATTGACCCACGGAATATCGAAGTTGTGGACAGCGACCTCGCAGCAATCCTGCGCACCAAGAAGCCCGCCGAGCGAATCGAGATGGTTTTCGCGGCCAATCGCACCGCCCGCATGCTGGCCGCGGGCGGCATTCGTTATCAACACCCGGAATGGTCCGACGAGCAGGTCCAGCATGAAGTGGTGAGGCGCGTCAGCCGTGGAGCAAAGTGACCTTTTACGATTGGCAATCGCCACGCTTGAGCGTCTGAAGATCGTCTACGCCGTCGTAGGATCGATGGCCAGCAGTGCATGGGGAGAGTCTCGCTTTACCCAGGACATCGATATTGTCATCCAGGTCGATCAGCGGTCGGTCGGTCTTCTGTGCGACGCATTCGCTGGTGACGAGTTCTACGTTAGCCGCACCGCCGCCATAGAGTCGGTTCAGCAAAGCGGTCAGTTTAATGTTCTAAACCCCGAATCCGGAAACAAAATCGACTTTATGATCGCGGGAGGCTCAAAGTGGGAGAGTGCACAGCTAGCCCGACGGAAACGCATCGCAGTTACCAAGGACTGTGTCGGATTTGTCGCCGCGCCCGAAGATGTAATCCTCGGCAAGCTGATTTACTACAACGAAGGCGGATCGGAGAAGCATCTGCGGGATATCACCGGCATCCTTTCAATTTCCGGAGATCAACTTGACCACGAGTATCTCGATTCCTGGATCGAAGAACTCGGATTGGCGGATGGCTGGCGGAAGATTCTGGCGAGGTGCGACGAGCAAACTCAATAGATGTTACATCCGCTTACTCTTTTTACCCTTTCGAATCGCGCTTGGCCTGCTTCCGCCTCCCGCGCGCCGCAACGTGCCCGTGAATTTGGGATTCAATGCTCGCCTGTTTGATGCGGGACTTCTTGGCCGTGGCTTTGGCTTGGCGTTGCTTGCCGCGCGGCAATGCGGCGGGCTTGGCGAGTTCGTCGGGCGAGATGGGTTCTGCCGGCGGCGGCGCTAGCTTGGCTTTCGCTTTCTTGCGAGTCGTAGCCCGAATCTCCTGCGCCCGCTTCTGGAACGCGGTTTGTTTGCCGCCGGTCTTCTTTTTTGTCGTCGATTTCTTTTTTGCCATGACGGACGTGCCTCCGTGAGCTATCAACCATGCCGAGTATTGTACAGACTACCGTGCCGGTTCCGCATGTGCAATTACTGTTCCCGGATGATGCGCTGCTGCAAATCGACCGGCAGTTCAGCGAATAACTCCGCGTGAGCTTCCACCAAACGCATAATATCGGTCAGGTCTTTCTGGCGTTTGCTCGGACGACGCTCGCGATCGCTCCAGGCCAATACCTTTCCGGCAAGTGTATCGCGTAACGAGGCGACACGCATGGGGATGCCATGCACATCGGCGGCCATAGAACGCGACGGAAACTCGCTATAGGTCGCCTCGGTGCTAATCTGAACGGAGACTTGCGACGACCCTTTCAGGTTGATCGACCATTGAAATCGACGCGCCTGAAAGCCGGCGTTCTCCAGTTCCCGAACCGCTTCTTCTACCCGTTCGGCGGCGATCACCAGGTCCACGTCGGCCGTTGCCATCGGTTCTTCGGCCCAATGGTTGACCGCCAATCCGCCAATCATGCACCACGGGATCGCTTGGCGCTCGAGCGCCTCAACCAGAATCGCAACGTCCCCCCCGCCACCAGCGGTTTGCCAATCGTAAAATTGTCGTTCAGTCATGTTTGAATCCTACTTCCATTGTGGAGTGCTCGGCTGTTCCCGTCCACAGCAACCCGCTTCAGGGCTAAATTCCCGCCAATTCCGTCTCACGCTCCTGTTGCTATTTGCGTTATAATTCGTCTCACCGCCGCGGAGAGTTCCGCGGCCTTCCAACTCGATTTTCATCAAGGAGGATTCGTATGAAATCGCAATTTCTCAAACTGCTTCGTGCCGTGTTCCGACCGCCGATTGTGGTCAGCATGGTGTTCATCACCGCGATTCCAGGGTTCGCCCAACAAACGGATTTTCTAGAAGGCGTTCCGCCTTATCTACCAAAAGCTCCCGTGACGGGTGAACTGCGACTCGCCGGTTCCTCCACGATGAACCAGCTTGCCCACCTGTGGGTCGATGGCCTCAAGTCCATTCACCCCGAAGCCGAGATCACCGTCCGAATGATCGGTTCCGAAGAAGTGCTCGGGCTGCTTGAGAAGGGCGAAGCGGACGCGGGTATGATGAGCCGCGCGCTGACTGAATCTGAGAGCGCCAAGTACACGGCGCTGCCCGTGGCGAAGGATGTCGTTTGCTTTGTCGTTCATCCCGACAATCCGGTCAATCAATTATCGCTCGCGCAGCTTCAGTCGGTTTTCGCTCCGACCGATGAGCACAAGGCGATTACCTGGGGCGACCTCGGCGCAACCGGCGATTGGGCCAAGCTGCCGATTAAGCGGTATGGCCGCAGCGACCGATCGGGCATCCGCGGTTATCTGGCAGAGCAGTTCGCCAGCGGAGCCGATGATCTAGCGCCAGCGCAGGAGAGTTCTGGCTACACCGAACTATGCGAAGAGATCGCCAAGGATCGCACCGGCATCGGCTATGTTAGCCTGGCGCTGTATCCGCCCGACGTTGCGAAAATGATTGGCATTGCGGATGGCGATCGTGTCCACGAAGCACCGCGCATCGATGCGCCGGTCGATGCCGCGTATCCGCTCGTCCGCCAACTGTTCATTGTGCTCAAGGGCGATGGCAAGCAGGACACCACACCGCTACGTACCGAGCTACTGAGTTACGTCCTCAGTCGACAAGGGCAGGGAGACGCCATCCGCGCCGGCCTGTTGCCGCTACGGCGCGATGAAGTGCTGATGTCGCGCGACCAGCTAGGCTGGACCGGTGCACGGTAGACCTCCGAGAGAACATGTCCGCAGATGGCGCAGATGATCGCAGATATTGATGACATAGGTAAATCCGGCCTTTTCACTTAAATTCGTTTATCTGCGGAAATCCGCGTAATCTGCGGACGAAACGATGACCATAAACATGCTTACGGAATGAACTAGACAGGGAGGATTCACAAATGAATAGAGAGCCTTTCGCTTGCGCGTCGGCGATACTTTTCTTTGCCGCGACCATCACCAACGTGGCAGGGCAGGGCGCGGCCCGAGATCGACTGCAAAGCAACGAGCCCGCGGCGCTACCGAGCGCTACCGCGCGGGTGGTGCCGACGCCGCAATACGCGCCGTCGTGGAATCCGCTGCCGAATCAGTGGCGGCTCGGAGTTGAGATTCAGAATCTCGATACCGGCATCCTCGTCACCGACGTGGATCGCGGCCTGCCGGCCGATCGTGCCGGCATTGAAGAGAACGACGTCATCGTCTGCGTCGGCGGCTATCAGGTGGGATACATTGGCGGACAACTGTTCGATTTGGGCGACGAAATCCGCCGGCGCGTCGATGGGAATGGTCGCGTCGACTTTCTGGTACTGGATCACCGTCGCAATAAACTGATCAATTTGCCGATCGAGTTGCTCGAACAGAACGCTCGTGGCATTACGGGGCAGGCGACGTATCGCGAGCGAATCAACCTGTCGCCGCAAGCGACGCTCACCGTTCGTCTGCGCGATGTGACTTATCCGCAGTGGCAAAACGTGGTGGTGGCCCAACAGGTCGTGCAGGCAGATGGCCAACCGCCGATCCGCTTCGCGATCGACATCGACCGGCAAGCTATTTATCCCGATCACCGGTACGCGCTCGATGCGTGGCTGGCGGATCAAAATCGGCTCGTTTTTCAGACGTCGGCACCCATGCCCGTGACGCTCAGCGGCAACATTCCGCCTGTCGAGCTAACTCTGGCTCGCGTGGGCGCAAAACCGCTGAGCAATCCTTACTTGGCGGGGCAACTCGATCAACTCAACACATGGTACCGCAATTACCTTAAACGTGAGCCGACGCCGCAGGAATTGGCCGCATGGCAGTCGCATTTGGAGCAAGGTCGTACTCCGCAGGAGATTCTTTCGTATATCCTGGGGAGTAGCGAATACTTCGACCGGCTTGGCAACCAACGCGATCCCTATTTGAGCGAGCTTCACCGGAATATTGTTGGCAAGGAGCCTACGCTCGCTGATCTGGCCGAACTGCAACGACTCTTGCAGAACTACCAAGGTTCCCGGGCGCGGGTCGTGCGCGATTTGTTACGCAATCAACCGAATGCACCCTATTGAAAAGTAGTAGGCAGTCGGCAGAGGGCAGTAATTGTTAGCCGCGACGCTCACCACGGCGGGCAGGCTTCGTCTTCGGAGCGGAGCGCGTTCACTGAGATATCATTGATTGGAGACCCAATGTACCAACCCAGGCGTTTCTTTTCCCTAGCACTGGTCGTCGGTTTCGGTGGTATGATCGCCGCGACTGCGGAGGAGAACCCACCCGTCAAGCGTTCACCCAACATCGTCATCATTTTCATCGACGACCTCGGCTATGCCGACATTGGACCGTTTGGCGCAACGGCGTACCCAACGCCGAATCTCGACCGCATGGCCAAACAGGGCCGTAAATTCACCGACTTCCATTCTGCCACGGCCGTCTGCTCGGCCTCGCGCGCAGCGCTGCTCACCGGTTGCTATCCCGAGCGCGTCAGCATCCTCGGGGCGCTCGGACCGCGGGCGACTCACGGTATCCATGCAGATGAGCTAACTCTCGCCGAGGTTTGCAAAGAGCGCGGCTACGCGACTGCGATCTTCGGCAAATGGCATCTCGGCCACCACAAGCAATTCCTGCCGCTTCAGCACGGCTTCGGCGAATACTATGGTCTCCCTTATTCGAACGACATGTGGCCCGAGCCAATGTATCCAGGGCACGACGTGGCGAAGCGAAAGGCCGATACCCCGCCCCTGCCGCTGATCGAGGGTAACGAAGTCGTCGACGAGCGTGTTACCGGCGAGGATCAAGAGCAACTTACGACTTCGTACACGGAGCGGGCGGTCGATTTTATCGATCGCAATCATGAACGCCCATTTTTCCTCTATGTGCCCCACTCGATGGTCCACGTACCGCTCTACGTCTCCGACAAGTTTCGCGATAAAAGTGGTGTCGGTTTGTTCGGTGATGTGGTGATGGAGGTCGATTGGTCCGTTGGCCAGATTTTCGACGCGCTTCAGCGCAACGGCATCGACGACCAGACGCTCGTGATCTTCACCACCGACAATGGCCCTTGGCTCAATTACGGCAGCCACGCCGGTTCGGCCGGTCCGCTGCGCGAGGGGAAGGGAACGATGTTCGAAGGCGGCTATCGCGTGCCAACCGTCATGCGCTGGCCCGGACAGATCCCCGCCGGCACGACCTGCGATGAACTCGCCGCCACAATCGACTTGCTGCCGACCGTGGCCAAGTTGATCGACGCGCAACTACCAACCGAGCGTAAGATCGACGGCAAGAATATCTGGCCACTGATGAATGGCGCCGCCGAAGCGAAAAGCCCTCACGACGTTTTCTTCTGCTATTACGATCGCGCGCTCCACGCGGTCCGCGACCGCCGGTGGAAGCTGCATCTGCCCCATCCGTATCGAACCTTGGCGGGCAACCCCGGCGGAAAGGATGGCCGACCCGTCCAGTACGACCAGGCAAAAACAGGACTCGAACTTTACGATTTGCAGAACAACGTAGGCGAGACCAGGGATGTCGCCGCGGAGCATCCCGAAATCGTTGCCCGTCTCATGAAGCATGCCGAAACCGCCCGCGCAACACTGGGTGACACGCTGACCGGCAGTGAAGGGAGCGAAGTGCGTCCGGCGGGGCAGCTGACAGGTTCTTAAAAGCGCCCCGGACGTTTATAGTCGGGTATAATTGCGCGAGTACGATTCTGAATGCGAGGCACGAACGATGCGAAGCCCGTTTCCTGGAATGGACCCCTATCTCGAAGCCCATTGGGGAGATGTTCATACCCGGCTGATCATTTATGCCAGCGATCAACTTCAATCAAAGCTACCTGAAGAGCTGCGCGCTCGGGTAGAAGAACGGGTTTTCGTTGAATCGGAAGTTGAGAATGATTCCAGGTCGATCTATCCCGATGTGCGCGTTGTCGAGCGGCCGAATGGGCAGCGACCTCTCTTCGATAGCGGGACAGGTGGCATCGCCGTTGCCATCGCCGAACCCGTCGTCGTCCGCATGCCTGACGAAATGCAGGACGAAGTGAAGACCGAAACCTTCATTGAAATCCGCGACGCCAGCAGCGGCGGTCGGGTCGTCACCGTCATCGAATTCGTCAGTCCATCGAACAAAATGCCTGGCAAAGGGCGAGACCTTTATCGGCGCAGACAATTAGAACTGGAAACCGCCCACGTCAACTCGGTGGAAATAGACTTATTGCGAGCGGGCAACCATGTCATCTCTTGTCCCTTGAAAATCATGCCGGCGAATTGCCGTGGACCGTACAGAATTTCCGTTCAGCGCGCGACCGAGCCAGATGCCTGGGAGGTCTATCCCGTTTCCCTGCGCGAGCCGCTCCCCACCATCCGGATCCCGCTGCGCGAGACCGACCCCGACGTGCCGCTTAATCTGCAAGCTTTGATCGATCAGTGTTATCTGAATGGAAACTATGGGGACATCGACTATGGGTGCGAGCCGGAGCCGAAGCTCGACGCCGGCGACGCGCCTCTGTGGCAAAGAAAACTCGGGCCGTAGCGCAGACTGGTAGCGCGTTTGACTGGGGGTCAAAAGGTCGCAGGTTCAAATCCTGTCGGCCCGGCTATTTTCAGAAAGAAGCCTTCGGTGAGCGCGTCGAAGGGCTTTCTCATTGTAGAGCAAGGACTTGCAACAAGGCGCAGAAGTTCACAATAACTTTCACGAAATACACTCGGATTGGCTAGGCAATCTTAACCCTTTTTCCCAAGGGATTATGTGGTCTAAATCCCGCAGACTATCTGGTGAACTTTTATACATTACCGCCCGCCGATGCCCATCTTGGTGGGGGTGATTTTCATTCATTGATCTGCAAGGATTTGAGCCGCGTCACGAGGTTAGTGGATTTCATGCCAGGGCGAGCAGCGGCGCCTTCGGTCGACGAACGATTGCATCTCAATTGCACATCGTGTCAACGCGCCGAGACTTCGGTGAGTAAACAACCTCGAAACCTGAGATCACAGGGTCTTCAGGTATTCAACTAGCGCTTTGCGGTCCGCATCATTAATTTCCGTACCATAATAGTGCCCGCTGTTGCGATTGCCCGGAAGGTCCGTATTCAATTCGAATCCTCCCGCGTCGCTACGATAACCGACCTTTGCCGAGTCGAATATGCGACTTCCGACGTGAAACTTCGGTTGCCGCTTGGCTGGTGGGAGGAGTAATTCATAAAGTGACGCAACTGAGCCGTTGTGCAGGTAGGGCGCGGTCGCCCAGATGCCCGAGAGCGGTCGTGCTTTGTAACTCGCCAGGTGCTCGGCTGTGGGGGTCTTACTACCTCGGCGATCGTTCATGACAAAGCGTTGCTGCGGGGGTATCTGAAGTCGCTCGAACTCGGAAGTGAGAACCGTGCCCACGGCGACGCCGAATAAGGTTCCGATCGGTATATCTTCCGCACCGTTGAGGGCCGCCTTGAAGGGACCCGTTTTTCCGGTGCGTGCAACGATATTGACTGCCATCGAAGGATCGGTGCCGACTTCCTGCAATGGCGTCATCACGATCTCAATGACGCTTCGCAGCGGCGGAGGCGGAGGGGGCGGATTAACCATTGGGTAGGGTGGCAAGTTGTGGCACTGCACGCAGCGATGTTGAACGTACAGCGATTTCCCGTGCTCAACCAAATCCGCATCGATCTTGCCGAGAACAGCCTCAGGCCACTGCGGTGGCTTCAGCGTTTTGACGCGCTCTTCGAGCGCGAACAGGTTTCTAATGTTGGCCGATGTTCGGATGTTAGTCAAATCATCGAGTCGCAGGTCGGCGAAGACTCCCAGAACCTCACCTGTATTTCTAGCCAGTGTGCTGTGCGCTAACCCGTTCCACTGGACCCAGTCTAAATCGGGGGTGTGCCAAAGATATGGGTAACTGACGGGCGCGTTGGGCCGCCGCCAATTCTCGGGCACGTTAATCGCAGTCCCCGCGATTTCGTTCAGCAAGATTCCGAAAGCGTCCAGGCGCCCGTAGCCGAATGGGTTCACAGGATGGCTCCGCTCAGCGAACCCCTCTAGGCCCGTCGTATACTCGACGACGGCCGCCCTGAGCCGCTCTCGATCTTCTAGCGTGGCGCTCGAGCCGAGGACACGATCGGCGAACCGATCAAATTTACTATTCTCATCGTTCAATGTGGCGTAGAGCGAAGCCACGATTCCCTCAAGGAGCAGCGTCATTTCGGCCATTGACGGCGCCCCGTCGACATAAATACGCTGTTCGCCGCTTTCGATCACTCCCGTATGACAAGCGGCGCAGGTCAGTCCGAGCCACGACTTCTCCTTGGGGAAATTCTCTAGTTCAGGCTTTCGTGGCTTATCCAATATTGTCAATAAGGGAAGTCTATCAGGATTGTCGTTTCGCGATTTGGCCTCTGCGATTTTGGGAATGTCCTCGCGTTCGATGCCGAGCATCAACTGCGTCAGCTTGAGATCGAACGCTCGTTCAACCGTGTCTTCATCTTTCGCGAATCCGATAGGCAGCCGGTCTGGGTTCCGATCTGACTTGTAACCTGGCAGGAACCCCAACTGCTCGATATGCCGGTCCTCCATGAAGAGTTGGTCCGAGTCCATTTGCTCCAGAGCCAAAAACCAATGATAGGGAACCAGCCGCGAACCTTGAGTCGTATTATAGAACCAGTCGCGGTCTTCGTCGCTCCATCCCTGATCGAGGTAGGTTCGAGCGGGGACCGGCGCTGCTCCGGGCTCGACTGCCGTTGCGTTCGTCACTGCAAGGATTACGCCTAACACGGAAGCAATGTAGTTGGTCATGTTCGTGACTTCGCTACGGAAGAGGTGCATTTTCCGACATCCGCAGCCATCGTGGGAGATTGCTTGCGGCGGCGCCCGATCACATCACTCGGTCCGGCCTCTACTGGTCGTAGGTTAGCGTAAGCGACTCTGGGAACGGTCCGTCCTTGAAGTCGATGTGGCCCGCGGGCCCGTCCGCTCTGCGAAGATTCTTGCAAACGACGAGCGCTTTGATCGCCTCGGGTATCATTTCCCGACCCACATACTCGCCCAGGCAGCGGTGGTGCCCAAACCCGAACAGAAACGATTGGTACTTTGGACGGTCGGCTCGAAACTCTGTCGGATTGTCGAACTCGACGGGATCGAACATCGCCGATTGCGTTAGTGTGAACACCGTGACGCCAGTGGGTATTTCGGTTTCGCGCTCCGTCCCCTTGGCAATCGTGAAGTCCTGCTCACAGTAGCGGAACATGAACGGGGAAATTGGCCGAAAACGATTCGCCTCCCAAACATATTCGGAGAGGGTTTCAAAATCTCCCTCGGCAGCGCTTTGCACGGCCGCCGCCAACTCTTTCGGCCTGGAAAGCAGCTCATCGATAGCGTGTACAATCGCGTGAGAGGTAGTTTCGACGGCCCCAATCAGCAATCCCATAGCATTCGCCACCACGCGGTCCAAGCCGAAACCGACGGACGGCGGAAACTTCGACTTCAGCATCCGGGAAACGATATCGTCTCGATTTGGGTCCCGCCGAAGCTCGCCCGTGCGCCGCTGGACCAGCGCGGTGGCGTACGCGGCGAGTTGCTGCTTTGCTTCACCAGCGCGCTGGCTGATTTCCATTGCATTCTCACGTTCGTGAAAATGATGATTGTGAAAATTGTCGAACTGCGCCCAGTACGACCAGCGTTTCAACTCACCGATATCCACTCCGTCGAGGCCAAAATAATCTTGCACCAGTTGCAGCGGCACGAGTCGAGCAAACTCATTGACGACCTCGATGCGACCGCTCGCTTTCAGAATGGCCTTGCTGGCAAAGCCGCCAATTTTTTCGCGAATCATCGCTGTGTCACTCATCGGCAGCATGGCCGACATCACGGACTTGTCCCTTCGATGGGTGGGCGTTTCGTCATGCGTGAGCATGAAGTCACCCATCTTCGGCTTGTAAAGGCGAACACTAAAAACGCTCGGATGGCCCAAGACCTCGAGGACGTCCGCATACCGGGCGACGAGAACGATATTGCCAAGACGCATCACCGGGCGCGCATCTCGAAGTTCACTGAACAGTGCAAGTGGCTGCGCGTTCAACCATTTCATGACCAGCGCGAGCTGCGCAGCGGCTGGTGTTTTATCCAGCTCATCAAGCAGTGGCGTAGCCTGTTTCTTGGCCTGGCGCGATTCGTCATCTTTCGCCGACGCATGTGCGATCGAACCCAATGCGGCTGTTCCGGCCGCTACCTGAATTAATGAGCGGCGCGATAACCTGTCATTCCTCATGGGAAACTCATTGCATGAATTCAGAGGGCAAGTTGGGCCAATATCTCCGGCGGCATTCTTTCGACAAGAGTCAAGGGGCGCAATGATTCGGGAACTAAACCGTGCCGATTGCCGTAAAGCGGCCCGACAGGAGAATGCCGCTACTACTCAGAGGGGATCGAACGCCACCGTACTTCTACCCAATCTTGGGGGAGAAGTCAATCAAATGGTACAGGGCGTCAGGGCCGAGAATCGTCCCATTGACCCGTTTTAGATGACGCGAGCACCGCGTCCGCTGTCACACCTGCACCGAGGCGACGTAACCAACTAAACCAATCCAATTGTGCCACCAGCGCAATTCGGCGGCGACATGCCCCCTTCGCCCGACGAATGCCCAAGTTTTCGCTGCCTGAGCAGCGATGACGCGAACGAAGCTCGATCAGCCATTCCATGAAACACGAAAGTATAGGGAATCGCCCGGGATCAGCCTCCCCACGTTGTGCTTTAATGGTGGTTGTCGATCCGAAAGGCAAGCCGGAGCGGCTAACGGGTACGTTTGACCCGAAGCCGCGCGACGGCTCATCCATCGCAGGCTGTTCTCGACCAACCAAGTGTTCAATGGTGGCCAATCCGCCTCCGTATTCCGGTTTCCCAGCCCCCGACGCCGGCCAGGAAAATTCTAACGGGATCCTGTCGGCCCGACTAGGTAAGCCGCTAACTCATAAGGGTTTACGGCTTTTTTCTTTGCGCCGCCAGAATCGCATTACATCGTTTGCCACCCTATCGCTTTGGAGTTGCCGAGTCGACTCATTCTGGTCGCAGATGCTCGTCGACAAAAGCAAACGCTTTTGAGTATGCAGCGTTGATTTCATTGGGTTCGGCGCCATTGAGACCGTGCTCGCCGTCTGAAACGCTGAGAAGCAGATAAGGCACGCCGTGTCTCTTGAATTGTTCGGCCATCAATACCGATTGCTCATGCGGTACGTCCGTATCGGCGGTGCCATGAATCATGACCGTCGGCGGATAATCGGGCGTTACGTTCTTGACGGGCATGAACGGATAGAAACGTTCCGGCCCGTTGATTGGATCCCAGCCTGAAACTGCGTTCGGCCAGGTGCCAGTCTGGCGGCAGTATTGATAGAACAGGCCGCCGTCGCCATTGCGGTCGCGCGAGTCTGAAATCGCCTTGCCGCTCACCTGGGAATAGGCTTCCTCGCGCGTTACAGGACGCTGGTTATGCCGCGGATGCGGACTAGGTTTGCTGTACCAATCGCCGATCAGGTCGCCATAGCCCCACAAGGCGAGCAGCACGGCGGGACGAGGGCGCACTCGATAACCGGCCGTGAGTGCTAAGTACCCTCCGGCCGAACCGCCGATGACTGCGATTCTTGCCGGGTCAATTGCGAAAAGCCGAGGACCGTCACGCCGTAGCCAGTCGAAGGCGTCCTCGAGATCGCGGATGATCTCGGGCAGCTTCGTTTCCGGCGCAAGGCGATAATCGAGCGAGATGAGTACATAGCCTGCATCGAGCATGTGTTTCTTGACTCGGCGGCTGACCTCCGCCCGGTGTCCCATGATGAGCGCGCCGCCGTGAATCCACACGGCAGCCGGCCGGACGAGATCATCGGCGTGGCGGTAGACGTCGGCTTTGATCGCCAATTCGCCAACCGTCTTGTAGGTATGCGTCACTGGGCGCGGTTCGGCAGGCTGTGCGAACGAGATTCCAGGGAACAGGAAACTTGTCCCCGCAGCAGTTCCACATCGAAGCCAATCTCGGCGTGTGATGGATGGTGGCATGATCGGTCCCGGCAGGCAGACTCAGACGGAGGTTCGCTGTAGTATACAGTGTCCGGGCTGCGTCGCTGGACGCGGTCGTTTCTAGAGATCAAAATATCAACACCCGCCTTTGGGGGGTTCGCTACGGCCAAGCCTGCCTCGCGCCCGCAAGCGAAGCCCCAAATTTGAGTTGTGAGCGATCCGCATGCGTTGGCAAATCCTGCTCATTGCGACTCTCCCTGCAGCAAGGATAATTCTCGGCGGCACGGCCGCGGCGGATGAACAAGTCGATTACTTGCAGCAAATTAAGCCAGTTCTGGTCGAACGCTGCTACGCGTGTCATGGGGCACTGAAGCAGGAGAGCGGTCTGCGGCTCGATACAGCGGCGTCGGCAATCCAAGGCGGTGACAGCGGGCCGGCGATCACTCCCGGGGATGCGGACGCGAGTCTGCTCCTGCAGCGCGTTACCGCGAGCGAACTATCCGAACGCATGCCGCCCGAAGGCGAGCCGCTCAAAGCGGAGCAAATCGCCGCGCTGCGAAATTGGATCGCCCGGAATGCCCAGTCACCCGCCGACGAGCAGCCAGAACGTGATCCGCGGGAACATTGGGCGTTTCGCCCGATCGTTAGGCCGCCCGTACCGGAGGTCGCAAATGCGGCGTGGGTGCGGAATCCCATCGATGCGTTTATTTCTCGGAAGCACGAGCAACACGGATTGATACCGCAGGTCGAAGCCTCGCGTGAAGTGCTCCTACGGCGGCTCTGCTTTGATTTGATCGGACTTCCGCCCGCCGACGCCGAAACAGCTCGGCTCGATTCCGACCGATCGGATAGTCAGTATGAACAGCTCGTTCAGCAATTGCTGGAAGACCCGCGCCACGGCGAGCGGTGGGCGCGTCATTGGATGGACATCTGGCGGTATAGCGACTGGTGGGGGTTAGGAGACCAACTGCGAAATAGCCAGCCCCACATCTGGCATTGGCGGGACTGGATTATCGAATCACTCAATGCCAACGCACCGTACGATGAGATGGTCCGGTTGATGCTCGCTGCCGACGAGTTGTATCCCGACGATCTCGATAAGCTGCGCGCCACCGGCTTTCTAGCCCGGAACTATTTTCTGTTCAATCGCAACCAATGGATGGAGGAAACAGTCGAGCACGTGAGCAAGGGCTTTCTCGGACTCACGATGAATTGTGCGAAATGTCACGATCACAAGTTCGATCCGATTTCTCACGCAGATTTCTACCGCATGCGAGCCTTCTTCGAGCCGTATCATGTCCGGCTTGACGTTGTTCCCGGCGAACCCGATCTGGCCCGCGACGGCATTCCGCGTGTATTTGACGGCCTACTTGACGCTCCCACGTATCGATTCGAACGGGGCCAAGAAAGCCAGCCCGATAAGTCCGCAGCCATCGCGCCGGGAGTGCCCCAGCTATTAGAGTTCAATGAGCTGGCGATCGAACCGGTGTCGTTGCCCAAGGGAGCCTGGCAACCAGAACGCCGGCCGTGGGTGCTGGAGTCGTATCTAACTGCGGCGCAGAAACATCTCACCGACACTGAATCGCTACTAGCGGCTTCGCTAGCGAAACAGGCGGCGCCTGGTAGCTCGGGCGCGGCGGATCTCACTACGGACCAGCTTTCCGATGCAGAAGCTGCGTTGCAAGTTGCAGAACTCGCGGTGGAGGCCAGCCGGGCGGCGTTGATCAGCGTGGAGCGCAGGGCCGCCGCGGAGCGTGCCGGATGGGTTCAGGCGGATGAGTCGGGCGACGATGCCTCATTGATCGAACCAGCCAGTTCCGCCGACAGCGACGCGGTCAAGGCCGAACGCCGCGCTGCACATGCCAAAGCGAAACACACTGTTGCCGATATCGAGTTCAAAATGCGGCATGTTGGCGCAGACAGGAAAGAGGCGTTGGAAAAGGAACTGGTCGCGGCGCGCGAGTTACTGGTAAAGGCGGAGCAGAGTGCCGTGGCGGAGATCACGCCTGCCGACAAGTACACGCCATTCATCGGCGCGAAGTGGACGCCAACGCGGTTCCAGTCGTCTACGCAAGACGATCCTCGGGTGGAGTTCGCCGCACACAGCACTGGTCGCCGCACGGCCCTAGCGGCGTGGATCACGGACCCGCTCAATCCGCTGACCGCCCGCGTCGCCGTGAATCACATTTGGGCGCGGCACATGGGCACCCCGCTGGTCGCGACCGTCTTCGATTTCGGTCGCAAAGGAAGCCCGCCGAGCCATCCGGAACTGCTGGATTGGTTGGCCGCGGAACTAATCGACAGCGGCTGGGACATGAAGCACCTGCACCAATTAATCGTGATGTCTTCGACCTACCGCATGTCGTCCTCCATTATCGGACGCGACGACAATGCGGCGAAGGATACCGATAATCACTTGCTATGGCGGCGTACGCCAATTCGGCTGGAATCGCAAGCCGTGCGGGACTCCATTCTGTCATTCGCGGGGACGCTCGACCTGACGCTCGGCGGTCCACCCGTGCCAGCGGCCGAACAAGCCGGCTCGAAACGGCGCAGCCTCTATTTCTTCCACTCCAACAACGACCGCAATTTGTTCCTCACCACGTTCGACGAAGCATCCGTCAAGGAGTGTTACCGCCGCGATCAAAGCGTCGTCCCACAACAGGCCTTGGCGCTGAGCAACAGTCGGCTGGTCCACGACGCCGCGCGGCAGATTGCGGAGCGCCTCTCGCTACCCCAGGTATCGGGTCAGCCACCGCCAAACGATCAAGAGTTTATCGAAAGGGCGTTTTACCGGCTCTTGGGCATTGGTGCCAGCGACAAGGAAGTCCGCGCATGCATGAAGGCGCTCAAGCAATGGCGAACGTTGCCCGACGCGGCCGATGAGGAGCCGAACGATCTCGCCCGCGTGTACTTCGTCTGGGCGCTGCTCAACCATAACGACTTCGTCACCGTTCGCTGAAGAGCTATCCTAATTGGAGTTTGACGGATGAGTCGCATGGAACCTCACACTTTTGCTGACGGCTTGTGTTGTCGTCGAACATTTCTGGGCGACATGGGAATGGGGTTCACCGGCTTGGCGCTTGGCGCGATGCTCTATCGCGAGGCAACCGCGAGCGAACATCACTGGGCGCCACCAACTGGTCTACCGCATCTTGCGCCAAAGGCCAAGAGCGTGATCTGGTTGTTCATGAACGGCGGGGTGAGCCATGTCGAAAGCTTCGATCCGAAGCCGATGCTGACCAAATATGGCGGTAAGTCGATTGCCGAGACGCCGTTCGCGGATACCCAAGATCCCAAGAAACTGGCCATTGAGCGTCTCGTTGTTCCCGATGCCAATGGCAATCAGCGTAATACACTTTATCCGCTCCAGGTCGGCTTTCGGAAGCATGGCGAAAGCGGCATTGAGGTCAGCGATTGGTTCCCTCACATCGCCCGCAATGTCGATCGCCTGGCCATCGTGCGCTCCTTGTGGACCACCGATAGCAACCACGGCGCCCAGACACAGTTCCATTCAGGTCGACATCAAAACGACGGTGCGTTTCCGACACTTGGCGCATGGGTCCACTATGGGCTTGGCTCGCTCAACGACAACTTGCCGCAGTTCATCTCGATCGGCACTCGCGAATACTGGAACAAGAAAGATGGCCACTACCTAGGCCCGGCACACGATGCGGTGCCGCTCCGCATCGACCCCGAGAATCCGCTTGACTTTGGACGGCCCGAAGTTCCATTCTCCCCGCAAGCGCAGTCCGTCGGCGCCGATCTGATTCACAATCTCAACGAGCTGCGCGGTATTGAGTACCCCAACGATCCCGCCCTCGCAGCGCGGATCGCCTCCTACGAACTGGCGTTCCGTATGCAACGCTCGGTGCCCGAAGTTATTGATTTCTCGCAAGAAACCGCCGAGACCAAGGCGCTCTACGGCCTCGATCTTCCGCATTGCCGCGACTTCGCCGCGCAGCTTTTGGCGGCGCGGCGGTTCGTCGAGCGCGGTGTGCGGTTCATTCAGATTCAACACGGCGGCGGAGGCGCCGGAGCTTGGGACGCCCACGGCGGACTTAAGGACAATCATGCCAAGCTATCGCAGGCGGTGGACCAACCGATCGGTGCGTTGCTCGAAGACCTCGACCGCCGCGGAATGCTCGACGAGACGCTCGTCGTCTTTGCCACCGAGTTTGGCCGCACTCCCGGCTCGCAAGGTTCCGATGGGCGAGACCATCACATTTTTGGGTTCAGCGTCTGGATGGCCGGTGGTGGCCTAAAACGCGGGGTTGTGCATGGAGCGACCGACGAGATTGGCTTCCACGCGGTCGAGAACCGCCACTACGTCACCGATATCCACGCCACCATTCTTAATCAGCTTGGCCTGGACTCCCGCCGGCTGGAAATTCCCGGACGAAAACGCCTCGATATCGACCACGGCAAACCGATCTCGGAGATCATTGCTTAAACTTCAGGGAAGGCGCCCGCGCCCGCTACAGTCCGACATTCAGTGCTTGCAAATCCGCGGGCACAAACCGGCCGTCCTTACGCAGCAGTTCGCCGTCGAACCAGACTTCACCGCCGCCGTAGTCCGTTCGCTGAATTAGGACCAAGTCCCAGTGAATGCGGCTGCGGTTGCCGTTGTCGGCGATGTCGTAGGCGTTGCCGGGCGTGAGATGAAACGAGCCACCGATTTTTTCGTCGAAGAGCGTGTCGAGCATCGGGTGACGGACGTAGTTGTTCGTGCCGAGCGACCATTCGCCGACGTAACGGGCGCCTTCGTCGGAGTCGAGGATCGCGTTCAGCCGCTCCGTATCGCTCGACTCGGCCCGCACGATCTTCCCGTTCCGGAACTCAAACTCGATGTTATCGAACACAACGCCTTGATAGCGCGACTTTGTGTTGAAGCGGATCACGCCATTGATGCTGTCGCGAACGGGTGCGGTAAATACCTCACCATCCGGGATATTGCGGTCGCCATTGCAGGGGATGACGGGAATGTCTTTAATCGAAAACTCAATTTCCGTGCCCGGCGAGACAATCCTGACCTGGTCGGCGGCCTGCATACGGGCAACGAGCGGTTCCTGGGCCTTCGCCATTGCCGCATAGTCGGTGGTGCAAACGGTGAAGTAAAAATCTTCAAACGCTTCGGTGCTCATGTTGGCCGCTTGAGCGAACGAATCGGTGGGGTAGCGGAGCACGACCCACTTCGTTTTGGGCACGCGGATTTCACTATGCACCTGATGCCACCAATGCTCCTGATAGAGGTCCATCTGCGGTTGCGGGACATCGGCAAATTGGCTGCTGTTGGTGCTTCCGCGGATGCCAATGTAGGCCTGCATCGCCTCCATTCGCGACCGTTCGAACTGGCCGGCGAGCGACATCCCCTCCACCGTCGCCGTGCGGTAAAGCGACCGCAGTACCGTGTTGCTCTTCCAAGTCACCAACGGCACGGCTCCTCGAGCAGCGGCTCCGTCAACCAGCGCGCAAACGAGCGCCGGGTCGGGTAGATCAATCGCCTCGATCAATATCTTCTCGCCACTTTGAATCCGGCAGCTATGGTCGAGCAACAGATTGGCGAGCTTGTCAATGCGCGGATCGTGCATGATGCAAACGTGGTATTGGTGGAGCCATTTGGAGAAAGAATCAGGGGCCGCTATCTTAAGCGCTTAGGCCTCAATTCACAACCAGCTTACTGGGTCGCGCTGCCTTCGCGATTCTCTCGCCGCTCGACAATCCGCCGTAGAATCTCGTTTGTCTGCGGGTCGTTTGGGCGTAGCTCGTTCATTTTCTTCAGGGTCGCAATCGCCCGGTCGGCGTGGGCGCGATTTCCATCCGACTCGAACCGACGTTCTTGCAACAGGGCCAGCGCCATGTGGTAATCGTAAATGAACTTGCCAAGCTCCGCGGCCTTGCTCAGCGATTGCTCCGCGTCGGCGACCTGCCCGAGCAGAATCTGCATCAGCCCCAAGCGATAGAAAGCAACAGCGCTGTCGGGAAGTAACTGCACGTCGCGCTTGAAAAGCTCGAGTTCCTCCTTGCGCAAGCGTACGACTTCGGCGGGGTCGCCGCCCGATTCCGCCAATAAGGACGCCAACTCCGACCGTGGACCCGTCAGATAACTCTCTCGACCAATAGCGTTACGCAGATGCCCGATGGCCTTGTCGGGTCGACCCAAGGTACGATCGAGGTCTGCCAAGTTTAGATGCGAGGCCGCCCGTTCCAGCGACAATGCTTGTTCCCCGCGATATTCCTGCAATACCGCGTCGCGGGCGGTTCGCTGGTCGGATGTTAGCAGTTGCGATGGCACACCCGCCAACAGCACCGCGGCCTGTATTCGCACCAGCCGCGAGCGATCTTCTAACCGAGGGGCAAGCAACTCGGCAAGTTGCTCGAACGATTCTGGAGTCACCGCCTGCACCGCCGCGGAGCGGACCAGCGCGTGCGAATCCTCGAGCGCTTGCACCCGCACCGTGCGCGACAGTTCGGTGTCGTATTGCCCAATCAATTCGACTGCCGTGGCCTTTACAATCGCCGGTGTCTCGCGACGGCGGACCAAGTCGGCAAGCAGGTCCGCTCCCTCGGGTTTACCGCTGCGCGCCGCGGCGAATGCCGATGCCCAATGGGGGTCGTCATTCCGTTTCGGACCATACCACTTCCGCACCTGATCGGCGGCCCACTGCGGCGTTTCCTCTGGTTTCTGGTGGCAGTTGTTGCAGGTGTTTGGAATTCCCACTTCAACCGTCAAATCGGGCCGGGGCACGCGGAAACTATGATCCCTGCGCGGGTCGACTACCATGTAAGTCGTCGCCGGCATGTGGCACTCGACACACTTCGTGCCCGTCGACCCGATCGGATGGTGGTGGTGGGCCGGCGCGTCGTACTTGGCCGGCTCGTGGCACTGGGCGCACAGGCGATTGCCCTCAAACTTCAGCTTCAGCGAATGGGGATTGTGGCAATCGGTGCATCGCACCCCTTTCGCATGCATCTTGCTTTGCATGAACGAGCCATACTCGTAGACCTCATCCAGGATCTGTCCATCGGCATGGTACAGCCCCTCGTGCAATAGCGATGGATCGAAATAGTCGAGCACCGGCCGACCGGGTCGGAAGTCGGCATGAATCTGATGCCTTCGCGAATGGCACTTCGCACATGTGTCGATTTGTATCGAAGTGTCGGCGCTTTTCAGGTTCGCCAGACCATAGCCGTGGTTGCGGTCCCAGAACAACGACCGCTTTGTTGCCAGTTCTACATGCAAGCTGCCGGGGCCGTGGCACTCCTCGCAACTCACGTCGATTTCTGAAAATGTCGTGCGGTAGGTGTCGGTTTCTAAGTCGTAGTTCTTCTGAAGGTTGGTCGAATGACATTCGGCGCAAGTGGTGTTCCAGTTCTGGCCGATACCAGTCCAGTGAAGCGGATCGTCGGGGGCCAGCCACTCGTTGAGCACGTCGGGCGGCGGAACTTCGAACCATTCCTTTCGAAGTGTGTCCCACGAGACCCGCAACACCTGCACGCGGCCATCGGGAAACTCGACCATGTACTGTTGCAGCGGATCGACGCCAAATGTGTACTTGATCTCGAAATCCTGATATGTGCCGTCTGGCCCCTCGGTGTTCACCATGTACTTGCCATCGCGCAAGAAAAACCGCGTCGTGACGCCGAGACGCTCGAACACTTTGTCGTTAAAGTCGCCGAGGACCGTTTCGGAGCTAGCGATCTCCATCGCCCGGTCGTGATGAGAGCCGTGCCATTGGTCATACTCCTGCCGATGGCAATTGATGCACGACTGGCGGCCAACGTAGGTGGCTTCGGCGTGTGCCTCGATTGGATAGCTGGAATACCAATCCGCGACAACTCCGCCGGCGAGCAACAACGCCACACCGCCAAAGACGAATCGCCAAATCGAGCGGCTGCGTTCGCGTGGTAAAGAGTCTGGCTCTGGCGGCATCGAAGTAGCGGGCTGCGTGGCGGAAGCGATTATCTGTTATTCTAAGCATTAGGACCGTGCGGAGTCAGAGTCCATTGTGCCGCCTTCTTCAAAAGGAGCTATAAACTTGCGATGTTTTTTATGCGGCGTGGTTCAGCTTGCCGCAGTTGCGGCGAGCGTCGCGGTCGCGCAGGAATTGCCCGGCGAGCTATCGCTACTGCCGGGGTTTGAACTCGAGCTGGTGTACCGGGTTCCCGCGGAGCAAGGCTCGTGGGTTGCACTTACTGCGAACGATCGAGGGGGGCTTGTCGCATCCGCCCAAACCGGCGGATTGTACCAAGTGGTACCTTCGCCAATTGGTCAACCTGCGGAGGAAACGCAAACCGAGCGAATTGATACGCCGCTGGGGATGGCGCAGGGTTTGGCGGTCGTTGGCGATTCGCTTTACGTCATGGTCAATGCGAAGGATGGCGAGATTGTCTCCGGCTTGTACCGACTCCGCGACACAGATAACGATGGCCGTTGGGACGATCACGAGCTACTGCGCCGAATCGACGCCAGCGGAGAGCATGGGCCACATGCGATTGTGCCGGCAGCCGACGGCAATTCGCTGTTCGTCGCCTGCGGGAACATGACGCCGCAAACGGCGTTTAGCCGCTCGGCATTATCGGCAGTCGCGGAAGATTCGCCACTCGCTCGGCTGCCCGGGCCGAATCCTTATGCGATTGGCGTTGCCGCGCCTGGGGGGTGGATCGCTCGGGTCGATTTAGAGGGCAAGAACTGGGAACTGTTTTCCGCTGGCTATCGAAATCAGTACGACTTGGCGGTCAACTGTGAGGGCGAGCTATTTACCTACGACTCCGACATGGAGTACGACATCGGCACGCCGTGGTACCGGCCAACGCGGGTGCAGCATGTCACCAGCGGTTCCGATTTCGGTTGGCGAAGCGGCAGCGGCAAGTGGCCGGCCCACTTTGCCGATACGCTGCCGGCGGTGGCCGACATTGGCCCCGGTTCACCAACGGGGTTGGAGTTCGGCTACGAAACGAAGTTTCCAAAGCGCTATCGCGAGGCGCTCTACGCCGCCGACTGGGGACGCGGCGTGATCCAGGCCGTGCATCTGGAGCCAAGCGGGGCGAGTTACACAAGTATGTGGGAGCCACTCCTCCGAGCGACGCCGTTGGCAGTCACCGATTTGGCGGTGAATCCTGGCGATGGCGCGCTTTACTTCGCGACGGGGGGTCGTGGCATCGAATCGTCGCTGTATCGAGTCGTCTATCGTGGCAACGATGACTCCGTTGCCGCGGCGGTCGATTCGGATGAGCATCGCAAAACCCGCGAGCTTCGGCGACGTCTCGAAACCTACCATTGCCAAGCAGCGGGCTTGCCCGCGGTAGAATTCGCCTGGCGCGAACTGGCGCACCCCGACCGCTTCATACGTTACGCCGCCCGCACTGCGATCGAACATCAGCCGGTCGAACTTTGGAGCGAGCGAGCAATTGAGGAATCAAACCCAGCGATTCGCGTTCACGCGGCGCTAGCATTGGCCCGGTGCGGCAACCAAGCTGACGCCCACGCTGCGGCAAACGCGCTCACCGCCCTGCAGTGGGATGATCTCGCACTCGATGATCGGCTCGCGCTGCTGCGGGCTTACCAAATTGTCGTCGCCCGACACGCTCCGCTGCCCAGTGAACTTGCAGGCAGCATCGCGAGCCAACTCATCCCTCATTTTCCGGCGGATGACCCGCTTGTCACCCGCGATCTGGTGACGGTGCTGTCGCGAATAGCTCCGCAACGAGCGATTCCCCTTATTCTGGAACAATTCGATGCGGCTTGGACCGACGTCGATCGCATCCACTTCGCACACGCACTCTGTGACTTGACCATAGGCTGGCAATCGCAGCAGTGGCAGGAGTATTTTCACGAATTAGCTGCACTTACTGCTCGCCACCACGACCACTCGCATCGGGCGACCCTGGACCAAATAGCCGAACGGGCAATCGAAGCCGCACCCGCTGCCGAGCGCGGAGAACTAGTCGCGATTCTGGCTGATGCAGATCCGTTAGACACGGCTGCGACACCGACAAAACCGAAGGTCCGAGAGTGGAGCGCCAATGAAGTGGTGACGCTACTAACTACAAGCGAACGGAAGCCTGACATCACGCGAGGTCGGCGGTTGTTTGCCGAAGCGCGCTGCGCCGATTGCCATTCGATCGAGGGTCGCGGGGGCGCAGTCGGTCCCGTGTTGACGACCGCCGCGAGTCGCCTATCGATCGAAGACTTAGTTCGTGCCGTCGTCGAACCCGATAAAGTCATTTCCGATCAATACCGCCAGACGGTATTTCAGGTCGGCGGTCGCACGCTGGTGGGCCGAGTGATCGATCATCACAAGGGCAGGCTTCGCATCGCGACCGACATGACTGATCCCAAGCGTAGTGAATTTGTCCCCGTATCGGAAATCGAGCGGCAAACTCCCTCCCCGGTCTCTCCGATGCCGAGGGGATTGCTGGATGTACTGACGGCCGAGGAAATCGTCGATCTCTTCGGTTACTTGCGGGAATCGCGCTAGCTCGACTGCCGCGCATCGCCGCGATCACCGGGCGGGTTCCGCGAGCGAGGGAGTATGCCGCGGGGTGAGTCGCGAAAGCGACTTGTCCGCGCTGGGCGCGGGAGCCGGCGATTGCGCTGCGACAGGCTCATCCGGAAACCAGCGGGCAATTAGGGCGAAGTAACAGGGGACGACGACGGTACGCACAAAGAACGTATCGAGCAACACGCCGAGCGAGAGCGCAAAGCCCAACTCGATCATGCCCCGTAGCGTACCGGTCATCATCGACACAAACGTGCCTGCCATGATCAAGCCACAACTGGTGATGATGCCGCCCGTTTGGACGATTGCCCGCCACAGGCCCTTGCGCTGGCCCAGCTTAGCCTGTTCTTCAAATACGCGGGTCGTGAGGTAGATGTTGTAGTCCTGGCCCACGGCGATCAGGATCACAAACAAAAACACGGGCACTTTCCAGTCGATGCCGTGGTACGTGTCGCCGTAGTACCATTGAAAAAACTGCTCTGTGATCCCGATGGTCACCCAGTAGCTGACGAGCACCGTGATCATCAGGTAGGTACATGCCACCGGCTTGCGGATGATGACCAGCAACACCATGTAAACGGCGATCATCGTCCCGATCTGAATACGGGTTTGGTCGGATTTAGTGGTAAGTTCCAAATCGCGTAAGCCGGGCGTGGTGCCGATCAAGTCGAACTTAGCGCCGTACCACGCGTTTTCGCCGTCCGGCGTCGTCTTCTGTTGACTGAGTTCATCCAGTTGCTCCTTGATGCGGCCGCTGATATCCCGGGCTTGTTTGGAAAACGGTTCCTCCGTTATCACAACGGTTAGTTGCGTCACTTCGCCCGCGTAGGGTTCGGTTTGAGACACAAACCTCTCTTGTGCAATCGGGCTGCCGGCGGCGACGCGGCCAGTGACCCGCGCGCGCCCAGGTGGGCCGCCAGCAGGTTGATAAAGACTACGCACATCGATCACATCCTCCATCTCATAAAGTGCTTTATGAAGATGGGCGATCGTGTACTTTCCATCCTTGGCATTCAGCCCGCCATCCGGCAGTCTTGCGATCACCGTCAGCGGAGCGACGATACCGGGGCCAAAGTGTTGACGGATCATGGCCGTGCCGTGGATCGTTTCTCGATCGTCGGCAAGCTCCGCGACGAAGTCGTGCGTTACTTCCACATGGTAACCCCAGTAGACGAACGGCGCGGCAAGCCATACGCTGAGTAATAGAATCGTGCCGGGACGCCGCAGAATGAATTGGGCGACCCAATTCCAAAACCGCAAAGTCGGACCGGCAACCCAATCCGATCGGCCGCGCGATATTTCTTCGGAATGCTCCATTCCGTAGTCCAGCGCCGCGGCACTGGCTTCGACTTGCTCCGTGACGCGTTTGATTCCAAATGGCCAGAACACTGCCGGTCCAATCGCCCGCAGCAGCGCCGGGCTAAACGTGAGGCACGCCACGGTCGCCACGAACAAGCAGCCTGCCACCACTGGCCCGCTGTAAACGAACTTGCCGTACTCGGCGAAGATCATCGTCGACAAACCGAGAATCGTGGTGAACGCGCTTCCCGCAAGCGCGCTCCCCACGTTGTATAAAGCTTGCCCTGGGGCGTCGTGAACTGGCACGCCGGCAGCCAATTCCTCTTTGTAACGCGATATCAAGAACAGGCAGTAATCGGTGGCGGCGCCATACAGGATCACGACCACGAAGATTTTTGACGTGGTAAATATCTTGAAGGGCGACCAGGGAATGTACTCCGGTCCCAAGTACCGCGCCGCGAGAGCCGTCAGGTCATTGGCAACTGATTGAGAGACGGCAATGGTTGCCAACGGCACGAGCACCAGCAATGGTGCTCGATAGATGGCGATAAGCAAAACCAGGACCAACGCCACCGTGGTAAATTCCGTGCTCGCGACGCTTTCACGCACCGAGTCTTGAATATCCCCGCCGATCATTGCCGAGCCAGTGATGCCAACCGTCATTCCCGGCGGTGCATCGATACGCGCTTGATCGACAATTCTCTGCACCAGCCGCAGTAGTGGAATATTGTCAAAGGCCATCATGTCCCGAGTGGTTCGGGCGACGACCATCACCGCATGACCGCCTTTGGCCTGAAGCATGTCGCCAATCACTTCGGTCGTTTCGGTCCAGATGTCGACGAAAGGCGAGTCTTCAATCGCCTTCAGACTTTGCGTTAGTTTCTCCGCGGTGGCGAGTGCGAATTGTCGATCTTCGGCGGTTAATGGACTCTCATCGCGGGCGAAGACGAGCACGATTTCGCTCTTGGCTTGCTCGTTGGGAAACGCCTCTTGCAGCAGCTTAAGCCCCTGCATGCTGGTCGAGTTCTTGGGGAGATAGTCGAGGTCGCCATCGAGCGCCACCTCGTCCCAAGTGGGCGCGATGGTCTTCAGCACCACCGCCAGCGCCACCCAGCCCACGAGAATTGCAAGCCAGTGTCGATCAACGAGCGTCTTGATTCGCTTAAACATGCAGCTATGCCGAACAGCGCAGGGCTATGGCGAATGGTCCGGCATCACCTGCCGCACCGTAAATGCCCGCTTTTTCGTAAGCAGTAAGCCTATCCGCTAGGGCTGCTAGTGAAAAGGTTAGTGGCGAGGCTGAAAAGATGGGGTAATTTGGAAAAGATTGCCGGCCCCCAGGCCGCGATTCTGCCAATGACTATTACATAGGGCTTGGGTTGTGTAACACCGCAGTGCTCGACCTACCGTGATTGCGGTAAAGCACATTCGCTAGCAGGGCAGGACTTCCTCGGTCGCCATTGCGTTCTAGATGCCACTCTGGGTGCGTGGGTAGAAACTTCTCATCCCAGGGCCACGGGTCGAGAAGCCGGCTGCCCAATGCCGTTTGTAGGCGATCGGAATCCATCGTTACGTTCCCTGCCCGTGGCGGAATCGGTCCGGCGTCGCGGCGAGGGCAACCAATCAGCAGTTCGGGATCGTATCCCTCAACGCGATTCACGACCTGGGCGATTTGAAACAGGCTCAGCGACCGCGGGCCGCCGGCATGAAAGAGGCCGTGCAGTTCGCCCGCCAATACGCGTTTGAATAGCTGGTTGTAGCAATCGGTATACGCAGGTGACCGGATTTCGTCGAAGTAGAGCGTCGCCGGACGTCCCTTTTTGAACCGCGATTGAATCCAGTCAATCGCCCCCGCGTGCCCGTTAAAGCTGACGCCCATCGGTAACGAGATACGCAACACGCAAGCCTGCGGCATCCAATCGGCGAGAAGCTGCTCGGCGGCGACCATCGTCTTGCCGTAGACCGTTACCGGATTGGGAAAATCCGTTTCGACGTAACTGCCGCCGTCGCGACCAGCGAACACTAAATCAATCGACAGATGAACGAGTCGCACGTCGCGTTCAATGGCGATCGAAAGCAGGTTGATCAGCCCTTCAACATTCGTCCGCCACGCAAGTCGTGAATCTAGCTCACATGCTCGCAAGGCGCAGTTCCCGGCGCAGTTGAGAACGGACCGGAACTGGTAGCGATCAAATAGCGCCCGCAGCTTGCGGGTGTCTTCCGCGTTGCAGGCCACGATGCCGGGTGACCGCAGTCGCCAGTTATCCTCCTGGCGAATTGCAATCACTTGGCCAGGGTAACGAGCGTGAAAATAGCCAAATGCGTTGTAACCCGCAACGCCGGCAACACCTGTGATAAGTAGTGGAAGAGGAGGCATATTATTAGCCGCGCTCGCTTGCGACGCGCTCCAGACTGCTGGAAAGCGCGTCGCAAGCGAACGCGGCTAGTGATCTTACCGACGAATGCCGCTGACGGCTACCAGCGTTGCTGGACGGACCAATAAATCCAATCGCCGGCCGCGTCGCGATGCCAACCGCAAGTTTCGGGGAATGTTTCTGCGCCGAACCAGCCCCAGCGAAACGCCGGAACCCGGTTGACGTAGTTCGGCGCGCCGGCAAAGGGAGCCGTCTGAACGACCGCCGGCGTGCTCGTCGGGACGAACGCGGCCGAATGCCAACCGGCCACGTGAACTCGCCGGCTGGGTTCCGCCGCTGGCGATGCAGCCGCCAACGAAAGTAGAGACGCGGATATCAGACAATGGAATCGAATCGACATCGCAACGCTTCCTTGCATGGCGAAAAGGAACAAGTGTCAGGGCGCCGGCACTATCCCTGGTTCTTCCATGGGTTCTGTGAACGGTATAAACGTGCCGGGTTGGCCGCCCCATGGCGCACCACCGAAGCCCGGTTGAGCATTGCCAAATTCACCCTGCAGCGGCCCGATGCCCCCACCGTACCCGTATCCACCAAAGAACGGCTGCGGCGCGACGATGACCGGCGGGCCATAAAGATTGCCGAAATACGGTTCATAGCTGCCGCCATAACGCATCTTGTAATAGTCTAAGTGATAGGGATACGGTCGCTGGAACCAGCCCGACGAGACCTGCGGTGAGTGCTGGGGTTTGACTCTTGAATGCTGATTGTGGTGGCGGCGATGCCGATCGTGCTCGGGCCGCCACGAAGTGCTTTGCCGCTGATAGACGGGTCGGCCCTCGGACTGCGACGATTGAGCAACTACCGGTGCCAATGGACCTGCTAGCGTCACGCTCAAGACAAGTAAGCAACAACGACGGATCGTCATGCCGGTTCCCCGTTAATCTTCGACCAATTTGCCCCGCCACTTTTATCCTAAGCAGTGACGAAGCGAATAGCTAATAAATTAGGGGGAATAGCGATTCTGCGGCTTATTCGTCCGCGAATTCGCCGCCAGGATCGTCGAGGCTGACGGCCATTTTGTTGAGCGCCTCGGATTCGATCTGCCGGACGCGCTCCCGAGTGAGACCGAGCAACTCGCCAATTTCCTTGAGCGTCCGCGGTTCGTGGCCCGCCAAGCCAAACCGCATCCGCAGCACGGTGGCCTCCCGCTCGTCCATGGTTTCGAGCATCTCCAATGCGTGCCGCATCGAGTCGCTTTCGACCAGGGCGTCGTCCGGCGCCTGCTGCCGCTCGTCCATCACCATGTCGCTGAGGGTCCAGCCCGCCTCGGCCTGATCGGTCTGCGGCGTGGCGTTATAGATCTTGATGGCCTTCTTGATGATCGGCAGCTTCTTGCGGGCCAAGCCCAGCACGCGGGCTACCTCTTCGGGGGTCGGCGTGCGGTCCAGCTCTTCGGTGAGCCGGGCACTGGCACGACGCCACTTCGAAAGCAACTCGACCATGTAGGCCGGGATGCGGATGGTCTTGCCGCTATTGATGAGCGCCCGCTTGATGGATTGCTTGATCCAATAGCTGGCATAGGTGCTGAAGCGCGTGCCCATCGCGGGGTCGAAGCCCTCGACCGCCCGGAGCAGACCCAGATTGCCTTCTTCGATCAAGTCCTGCAGGCTCAGGCCCTTGCCCGAGTAGCCGCGGGCGATGTTCACCACCAGTCGCAGGTTGGCGCGGACCATGCGATCGCGAGCGGCGGTGTCGCCATTGCCGATCTTAACGGCAAGCTCCTTCTCCTCCACTGCCGTCAGCAGCGCGGTCTCATTGATCTCGCGGAGATAGGTTTCCAGCGGAGTCTGCGGAGCGGCGCTGACTTTGCGTTTCTTCAGAGCAGTGGGCATCGGGGATTTCGGATTGCGGATGGCGGATTTATGAAAACGGGTCTCGCGAACATAGTCCGCAATCCGCAATCCACAATCCGAAATGGAACGGCGACACGCTCAAGGTATCGTCGCTCCCGCTGATCAATCTCCATGCCTTGTAAAACCGGATGCCGTGCGACGAATGTGAGCGACGTTCGGACCCTGCCAATAAGAACGACGCCGCGGATTGCGCCCGCGGCGTCGTTGCGTTTTTTCCGGATGTCGGGGTGGCACGCCCTCCTGTGGGCGAGTTTCTCCGAAACTCGCAATCGCGTCTCGGAGAGACGCGACCACATGGCGTGCCACCCGTTGCGTAACTTATGTTGCAGTCTCTTCTGTCTCCACCGCCTCCGTCTCCACTGCCTTCGTCTTCACCATCTCCGTTTCCTTCGCTTCCTCGGCCGGTGCCGCGGGCTTGAATAGCGGGCCGGAGTCGGAGCCGATACCGCCCTTTAGTTCGGTAGCTGAAGCGCTTTGCGAGGCTGCCTTGTCGGCCTCCTCATCTTCCTCCGCCCATTCCACTCGCTTCCGCGACAGGCCGATCTTGCGTTCGTCGATGTCCACCCGCAGCACCTTGACCTCGATCTCTTCGCCGAGCTTCACCACGTCCTCGGGATTCTCGACCTTGTGCTCGGCAAGCTCCGAAATGTGCAGCAATCCTTCGAGGCCATCTTCCAAGCCGACAAACACTCCGAAGTTAGTGATCTTCGTGACCTTGCCCTTTACGAGTTGGCCCTGCTGGTAGCGGCTGGGGATGTCGGTCGCCCACGGGTCGTCATCAAGCTGCTTAAGGCCCAGTGCAATCCGGCGGCGTTCCTGGTCCACCGACAGCACCTTGCACTCGACCTCTTGGCCCTTTTCGACCACCTCGCTCGGGTGGCTGATCTTGCGGGTCCACGACATGTCGCTCACGTGGAGCAGGCCGTCGATTCCCTCTTCGATCTCGATGAACGCGCCGTAGTTGGTAAGGTTCCGAACCTTGCCTTTGACCATCGAGCCGATCGGATACTTGTCCGAAACCTTGTCCCACGGGTTCGACTGGGTCTGCTTCATGCCGAGGGAAATCTCTTGCTTCTCCTCGTTGATGCCGAGCACAATCACGTCGACTTCGTCGTTGATCGCGACTAGCTCGCTCGGGTGGCTGACGCGTTTGGTCCACGACATTTCGCTGATGTGAACCAGGCCCTCGATGCCGTCCTCGAGCTTCACGAAGGCGCCGTAGCTCATTACGTTCACCACGCTACCGCGGACATTCGTGCCGACGGGGTACTTCGTGCCGACGTGTTCCCACGGGCTGGGCTGCTTCTGCTTGAGGCCTAGGGCGATCTTTTCTTTCTCGTAGTCGATGTGAAGCACCACGACTTCAAGCTGATCGTCGATCTTGACCATCTCGCTGGGATGGTTGATCCGGCCCCAACTCATGTCGGTGATGTGCAACAGGCCGTCGATGCCGCCCAGGTCCACGAACGCGCCGAAGTCGGCGATATTCTTGACCACGCCCTTACGGACTTGTTTGACCTCCAACTCCTTGAGCAGTTCGGTCTTTTTCTTGGCCCGTTCGGTTTCGATCAGGCTGCGGCGGCTGACGACGATGTTCCGCCGTTGCTCGTCGATCTTGAGAACCATGCATTGAATCTGCTTGCCGATGTATTCGCCGATGTCGTGCGGCCGGCGGATATCGACCTGGCTGGCTGGCAGAAAGACGTTAACGCCAATATCGACCAGCAGCCCTCCCTTAATCTTGCGGGTTACTTCGCCGGTCACGACGTCGCCCTCGTGGACCGACTCCATGACCTTCATCCACTTTTCGATCTTCTCCGCTTTGCGCTTGCTGAGCACGATCATGCCGCGCTCGTCGTGCCGGCCCTGGACGTCTTCCACGTCCTCGACCAACACGCGGACCGTATCGCCTTCCTGCGGCTCGGGTTCGCCTTCTTCCCACTCCTCGCGGGGGATCATGCCCTCGCTCTTGTAGCCGACGTCGATGATGATGTATTCCTCGTCGATGCGGACGATCTTGCCATCGACGATCTGATTCACCGAAAGGTCTTGGCTCTCGAGCCAATCGATATCCTCCGGCTCGGCGACGCCGACGGCGGCGTCCCAATCTTCTTGACTGACGTCGAACTCACGAATTAGGTTGCGATTGACCATAGAAAAAAACGGGGTGGGGTAAAGAAACCAATCCGCCTGATGGACAAAGTAGCAGGCACACTCCGTGTGCCGTAGCTGCACTGCGAAATCGCGGTGCGTTCGCGGCTTCCGTTACGGCACTCGGAGAGTGCCTACTACTTTGCAATCCTCTCGATTCGGGCGCGGGCCGCGAGAAATGCGGCCCGGAAGGGTATCCGAGACCCACAAGAACAGGGACCAGTGCCACACGCCCGGCCGACGACGTTCGCAGGCCGAAATGGAGACGCAGGGGCGAATCCGGCAATGATAGCAAGTATGGAGCATGGCAGCAATGTCCATGGGGTGGGGGCTGGGGGCTGGGGGAAGGAAGAAGCGAATTCTGTCCAGGAGTGGCGATCCATGTTTCGTGGTGTTTGGCGCACCCCTGTAGCATCAAACGGACGTCGCAAATATGGCTCGATCATCGATGGGCGCTGACACAATTGGTTTTCTTCACGTTGGGGGCGCATCGGTACCGGCAGGCCGCTCTCGAGGAGCCAGCCGCACGGTCGGCGCGCGCCGCGAACGCGGTCCGATCGACGAAGTCAAACGGGCCGGCGAAGCGCGGATTCTGGAACGGGGGAGGGCTGAAGGAAGAGGCGGAACAGCCCGAGCTATTCTCGCTCCTCGATCTTCAACTCTCGCTCCTCGATGGGCGGGGGACGGGTGTAGAATCGCATGGCAATGGTACTCCTGAGCAGGCGGAATTGTTCAAAAGTACACTATAGCAGAGAGGTGGCACTTTTTCAAGCGGTGGATTCCAAACGGTGATGTCAAACTTCAAATGCGACAACTTTGAGGCTGAGTCGCGGGCTGATTTTCGAAGCTGCTAGCAGTTCGGCTCTAGAATTTTCGGGGAATCGTGAACAAACGTCGAAAACCCCTTCAAATCCAGGGCGTTTGGCTTGTTGCATTTGAAGTTTGAACTCACCAAACTCAAATGCAACATTTTCACGGCTTTGTTTTTGGGCGTTTTCGAGGCGCG
>JBBDYG010000051.1:1326-5536 GCA_040901765.1 Pirellulales bacterium | reverse complement strand
CCAGCCCTCACGCTCGTCGCCTAGAAAACGACACTTGTTCAACGGGCTGCTAGCGAGGACGAGTGGTATAAGGCGGCTTATTACGATCCTCGGTCGGCGGCCGTGGGCGGGCCACCTGGCGATGACAACTATTGGCACTTTGCAACTCAGGTCGATTCCTTCGACGAAATCTATTCTGACGATCCCAATTATCTCAATTCGCCCGATCCGACGAGCACGGGAAACTTTCGCAAGAGAGATCATATCTTAGACAATGGCTACGACGACGACTACGCCGTCGAAGGCGTCGATGGCTATCCATACGATGAGAACTATCTTACGGACGTCGGCGCATACAGTCTTTCACAAAGCTACTATGGCACGTTTGACCAGACAGGTAATGTGCAGGAAATGACCGATTCGCTCTACTATTCAACTTTTGGTCAAGTAGTACGCGGTGGCGCATGGGAGTCAATCGGTGGAATATCTTCCAATCAACGAAGTTTTAATGGGGGCGGATTCGGCGGTGGTACAAATCCCTACACAGGATTTCGCATGGCGACATTGGTCCCCGAGCCGGGATCGGTGATCCTATTCGTTCTTGGAGTTGCGGCCGTTGTTGCCCGGTTCCGATTTTGGCAGAACGCCGCTTTCAAAGGATTCGCTCGTAACGCACCGCAGCATAGCGCGCCAGCGATATGGCCATGAAGGCCACGGTGATGAGTTGGGTTTGCACCGCTTCATGCAAGCTTTCCTAACCTAGAAAGGCTGCAGCGGCAGGCTAGTCCTTGGCAGACTGTGCGGGCACACCTCACGTGCTTTAATCGCGCCACCGGAATGGTCGATACCACCGTTAGCTGCGCTACGCGATGCTGCTAGCAATGGTTTTCAGCCCACCACTTCGTTCCCCCGTGCGATGTCGTTCCTGTTTACGCCACTCCGCCAGTTTGCCGGTGCATTGCTTGGCAACGACTCGCCCCGGCAGCTTGCCGCGGGGGTTACGCTTGGCATGATGCTCGGCCTCGTGCCGAAGGGAAACTTGATTGCCGTCGCGCTGGGCATGTTGCTATTTGGCCTGAAGGTGAACCGCTCGGCGGGGATGGTGGCCGCGGTGCTGTTCTCGGCGATTGGCACCTTCACTGATGGCTTCACGCACCGAATCGGCAAAGACGTGCTCGAAACGGCGTGGTTGCAAGGGGCGTTCGTCGCCATCTACGATATGCCGCTTGGGCCGTGGATCGGATTCAACAACACGGTGGTGATGGGGTCGCTGCTGCTGGCAATCTACCTATCGTACCCGTGCTACTGGTTTAGCGCGTTTTCGTTCGAGGCATTGCAGCCGAAAGTCGCCGCGTACCTGCGCCGTTACCGCGTCACGCGTGTGCTGCTCGGCCTACAACTCACCACGAAATGGCAGGAGGCCTAAGCGAAGTGCGAATCTTCCGCTGGGGTTACCTGTTGCCGCGACTGGCGATCTTGTGCGTCCTGTGGGCGGCAAGCGAGCACGGCACTGCCTGGCTCTTGAAGTGGTCGATCACCAGCGCCGGCCCCGCGTTGACCGGCGCCCGCGTCGACGTCGCGGAGACTCGTGCCTCGCTTCTGCATACGCGGGTGGCGATCAAGGGCCTCGAAATCGCCGACCCCGACCAAGCAATGCAGAATCTGGCGTCGGTCGAATTGGTGGAGCTTAACCTCGACACCGCAGCGCTGCTCCGTAAGCAGGCCGTGGTCAACCACGGCATCATTCGCGGCCTGCGCTTTGGCACTGCGCGCGAAACATCCGGCGAATTACCACCAACGGAAGCCGTCGCACCACGTGCGACACGGAGCCATGTCGCACGCGATGCGACGGCTCAGGCTGCCGCATACGCAGCGAACTGGCTCGCCGACGTCGAGAAGAAACTTTCGCTCGATGCGCGCGGGCAATTCGAGTCCGTTCGTCTGGCCGAGGAGCTGGCCGCGAAGTGGCCGGCCGAATGCGAATCGCTGTCCGCCGCGGCGAAGCTGCTGAAGTCGGGCGTCGAGCAACTGACGGTCGAAACGAAAGCCGCAAACCAAAACCCACTTCGCAATGCCGAGTTCCTGCGCGCGTTGCCCGGGCGGGTGAAGTCGTTGCAACAACAAACGCAAGACCTACAGGCCCGACTGCAAGAGCTTCCGGGATTGGTCGAAGCCGATCGCCAGCGCGTGATTGCTGCCCGCGAACGCGACGAGCGATTCATCCGCGATCAACTGAGTGTCGAGGCACTTGATGCGAGCGATCTCACGGCATATCTCTTGACCGAGCAGCTCGACGGCCCCGTGCGAGAACTTGTCGAGTGGCTCGGCTGGGCAAGGAAAATCATCCCAAGCAAAGGCCAGGCACCGAAGTTCGAGCGCAGCCGCGGCGAAAACATACTGTTCGCCGGTGTGAAACGATACCCCGACGTGCTGGTTCGGACCATCGACTTGCATGGCGTTGCGCAGGTCGGCGGTCGGCCGCTCGAAATTGCCGGTACGCTCACCGACTTCACCACCGAGCCGCAATTGCACGGCCAACCGTTACGTCTGCGGCTGGTAACACAAGGGCCGTTGCCAATTCAGGTTCAGGCCGTCATTGATCGAACGCGCGAAACGCCCCGCGATGAGCTTCTCGCCGTCTGCAACGGGTTGGCGATTCCCGGCATGAGTCTCGGTAAGCCGGAACACATGTCACTTGCCGTCAGCCAAAGTACTGCGGCGTTGCAAATCGCCCTTCTCTTGGACGACGAAAAACTCACAGGCAATATCGAACTGGTGCAGAAGTCCGTGGACATTACACCGCATCTCGCGCAGCGGCTTGGCACCCCCGAGATTCAGCAGGCGCTTACCGCTTCGCTCGGCCGCGTAAACGAGATTTCGACGCAAGTCGTGTTGACCGGCACGCTCGCAAAGCCGCAGGTGCAGATTAGCTCCACACTCGGCCCAACGATGCAGAACGCACTGCATAGCACCGTCGTGGCGGTAATTGATCGACAGCGCGAAAGAATCCTGGCCTCCGCCCGCGCACAGACGGAGCAACACCTGACGGCAATGCGCTCGACGGTTGATTCACTCACCGCGGAGGTCGCCCCACTGCTGGCCCAACCCGAGCAAATGCTCGCCAAGCTTCTCGGCCCCGATCTGGCGCAGCCGTTCTCCGCCGAACAGTTCGGCCGCCTCCCCGCCGGTTCGCTCTTCAAGTAAAATCCGTCACGTGGGCGAGTTTCTCCGAAACTCGCATTCGAGTGTCGAAGTGACGCACACACGGGCATGACGTGCCAGTTCCACATAAATTCATGCTCAACCAACGCGCCCACCAACTCTGCAAATCAATCCGCCGTGACGCGGGAGAGTTGCGCATCGAAGTCACCACTTTGCCGTGCGGCGCCACAGTCATCGATTGCGGTGTGAAGTCTCGTGGCGGTCTCGAAGCGGGGCGCCGTCTGGCAGAGGTATGTCTCGCCGGCTTAGGTGAAGTGCAAATCGTCCCGCACGGCGATTACCCTGCCATAGCATTTCGCACCGATCATCCCGTTGCGGCCTGCATGGCCTCGCAGTACGCCGGGTGGGAAGTAAAAGGCGAAAAGTTCTTCGCGATGGGATCTGGCCCCATGCGGGCCGCGGCGGGGCGCGAAGAGTTGTTCAACGACATCGGTCTGCGCGAATCAGCCGATGTCGCCGTCGGAGTGCTCGAAGCCGACAAGTTGCCGCCGGATGCAGTTGCAATGGAGATCGCGCAGAAGTGTAATGTGCGGCCCGAGGGTCTCACGCTGTTGGTGGCTCCGACCACTAGCCAAGCGGGCACAGTGCAGGTCGTGGCCCGCAGCATCGAGACGGCGCTCCACAAACTGCACGAGCTAAAGTTCGACTTGCATCGCGTGGAGAGTGGTTGGGGCATTGCTCCGCTGCCGCCCGTTTCCGCGGATTTTCTCTCCGCCATTGGCCGCACGAATGACGCGATCTTGTATGGCGGTCACGCATTGCTCTACGTCCGCGGCGATGACGAATCGCTGCAAGTGGTGGGACCGCAAACGCCCAGCAGTGCTTCGCTCGATCACGGCCGGCCGTTCAAGGAAATCTTCGCCGCCGCCGGCAACGATTTTTACAAAATCGACCGCGCCCTGTTCAGCCCCGCGGTCGTGACGTTCGTCAATCTCGACACGGGTCATACGTTCCGCTTCGGGAAGTTCGAACCCGCGGTACTAGAGGCTTCCTTCCATTAGCCGTCGCA
>JBBDYG010000051.1:0-1309 GCA_040901765.1 Pirellulales bacterium | reverse complement strand
GTGCGACACGGACCCATGTCGCACGTGGTGCGACGGCTCTCGGACCATTAACTATGCGCATCGCCGTTCTTGGCTCCCCGCGAAGCTGGTATCTGGCCGACCTGCGTCGCGCCGCGGGAGATCGGCACGTAATCGACTCGCTCCCGTTCGCCGAAGTAGCCGCTTCCATCAATCCGCAATCCGCAATCGTAAATCCCAAATCGGTCTCTTCCGCCGGCACGTCGCTCCACGACTTCGACGCCGTGCTCGTGCGCACCATGCCGCCGGGATCGCTCGAACAGGTCGTGTTCCGCATGGACGCGCTCGCACAGCTCGAAGCCGCGGGAACCTTGGTGATCAATCCGCCCAAAGCGATTGAAGTCGCGGTGGACAAGTACCTCGCCACGGCGCGACTTGCCGCAACGGGCCTACCTGTACCGCCGACGGCCGTCTGTCAAACAGTCGACGCGGCGCTCGATGCTTTCCACACCCTCGGCGGCGACGTGGTAATGAAACCGCTGTTCGGCAGCGAAGGCCGCGGCATCGCCCGGCTGCAGGACGAGAATGTCGCACAGCGGGCATTCGCGCTAATCGCGCAACTAGGCGGTGTGATCTACTTGCAGAAGTTTATCGACCACGAGGGTTGCGATCTCCGGTTGCTGGTGATCGGCGAGCGGGTGCTGGGCATGCGCCGTCGCAATCCGCTCGATTGGCGCACGAACGTCTCTCGCGGCGCGACGGCCGAGCCGATGGACGTAACAGCAGAGCTTGCAAGCCTCGCCCACCGCGCGGCTGCGGCCGTAGGTGCTCCGCTGGCGGGCGTGGACTTGCTGCCCGGCCGCGACGGAACGATGTACGCAATTGAGGTAAACGCGGTCCCCGGCTGGCAAGCCTTGTCGCGCGCCACGGGCACCGATGTTGCAGCGATCGTGCTGACGGAAATCTCCGCGCGGCGCTAGCCGCCGCTCCACGCGCGACCCGGCCCGCCTTGCTCGCAGCCCGCAATCCGGTAAAATTCCAAGCTCACCGCGGCGGAGTAGCTCAGTTGGTTAGAGCAGCGGAATCATAAGAAATCCGGCCCCTCAACAAACATCGGGCATTTGCATAATTCCCGACGTTTTCTTATGGTGCGAGCGCTGGGGAACGTCGCTGAACATCCCTGAAATCCCTAAACTGGTGTAGCGGGTGTAGTCCTTCGCGGCTTCTTGATCGGAATTCGTCACGGGCTTCTTGGGATAGGATTCGTCTCACGGCAAGCGCTCGTCCACACGCATTGTTAACAGCCCGTTGAACAAGTGTCGTTTTCTAGGCGACGAGCGTGAGGGCTGGT
>JBBDYG010000050.1:0-35549 GCA_040901765.1 Pirellulales bacterium | reverse complement strand
CCTATGACAGCGGCGGTCAACGCGCTTTCCAAACTGTACTCCGCCGAACGGACACACTGAATGAGAGGACATTCAAACGACCCAGCTATCTTTTACCAGTTCTCACAACTGTTGCATTTGAAGTTTGACCCCGCCCAGCTTATGAATCATTGTGATAATGGACTTAATTGAAATGGGAAGACCGAATATGAGCAAGTTTGTATTTTTCGTCGTGATCTCAGTGCCGCTTAACGCGTTGGGAGAATGGACCCCGCCCAGCAACCCCGATCCGGAAAAAATCTTAAACGAAGCTCGGAACGATGCACGAGCCGGTCGGCTTGAGGAGGCTTTGTCAAAGCACTTGTGGTTCCACGAACATGCTCTGGACTACGTGCCTTCTCTATACGGAGTTCGGTTAACGACCGCGCTTACTGACTGGCACGACTTGGGAGAGGCGTATCCGCCTGCAATGGAGAAGCTGGAGGAGACTCGTGATGCATCCCGCCGGAAAGTAATTGAAGGAACTGAGGAATTGCGTCTGAGTTTTCGTGAAGTTCGCTCCATCAACAAGCTACTCGACCACGAAGCGCAGACGGCGGCGTTGTTTGAGGAGCTTGATAAAAACAAATCAGACGTCGCGCGAGAAGTGTACGATATTGCTCAACCAGCACTGGTAAAGGCCGAAAAGTATGCTCTCTGTGGGAAGTACTTAGTGCCCAATGAGGCGTATGAACGCACCGTCACGCTGCTCGAACTGAATCGTGAGCAAGCGGAAGAGCTGAAATCACCGCTCGACAGACGCGACAGGCTCGACTACGCGGAGAGAACCTTTATCGAGGACGCTGCGACATTGGTTGGATTATTAGTGCTCAATGAACAAAAACCGAAAGCCGTTGAAATCGCCGATGATGCCCGTGGTAAGTCAAAGCATCTCGAGAGCAACGCAATACTAGATGCAGCATTAGAAGGGAGATTGCCCACGTGCAGGTCAAGGTAATCATCGGCAGTGCGAGTTCCAATCAACTGCTCCGAGGTGACTGAAGCCGGCTATCTTAGAAAACCACACAACCCACATTTGACGTACGGCGATTGTAACGGTCGGAGTTGCGGCAAATGCTTCATGAAATCCGCATGTTTGCAACGGCGATGGTCGCGTTCGCATCCTTAGTGTTTCTGTCTCATCGGTGGTACAATGCCATAAAACTGCATCGCAGGTTCAGCCTGCGCGACATGCTCGTTTTTATCACATTTTTAGCGGCCCTGACGGGACTGCTGAAAGGAATGGCTAACCAAGAAAAAGATGGCATCCCCGCTTTCAATTTCAGAGCAGAGTTTCAGCGCCATCATGAAGCAGCCCAACGACAAGAAAAATGAAACGAAAAGAGAAACCGAAAAATGGCAAATCAAAGGTGTTGTCCCTTGTTGTCCCTGTCCCTCCCGAAAACTGAATCGGATAAGTTGGGTAAACTTGGGCCAGGAGAGTTTTAGGAGGAGAGATGCAAGTCGCAGACGTAAAGCGAACTCGCGGAGGCAAAAACTGCTCATACAAGCCGGTTTTTCACGTTCGGCGCAGCCCGCGATCACTACGGCATGAAACGGAAACGTTCGCGACTGCTAGGCGGCAACGCGGGTATAGCGATGATGCAACCCGCCGACTTGCGGCACGGCGATCACCTTGCCTCGGTCGGGCGGCTCGACGTCGCGCGGATGAGGTGCGTTTCCGTCGAGCGATAGATGAGTGCGTGAGCGATGGTAGTAATCGAAGTAAGCCGCCAGGATGCGCATGAGATGACGCTCATTGAGCACAATCACGTGATTCAAACACTCGCGGCGAATCGAGCCGATGAGTCGCTCGACGTAAGGATTCTGCCACGGCGAGCGTGGCGCGCTGACGACTTCTTCGATGCCCAGATTTTGCACTCGCCGCTGAAACACTTCACCGTTGATCGAATCACGGTCGCGCTGCAGGAACCTGGGCACATCGTCGAATGGAAAGGCTTCGGTGATCTGCTGTGCGGTCCACTGTGCCGTCGGGTTGGCCGTGACATTGAAGTGGACGACTCTTCTGCGGTCCAGGCTCAACATGACAAACACGTAGAGCACGCGAAACGTGGCCGTGGGAACGACGAAGAAATCGATGGCCGTAGTTTCGCACAGATGATTGCTGAGAAACGTCTTCCAGGTGGCTGACGGCGGTTTTTTGTTAAGCGGCAGGTACTTGGCGACGGTCGATTCGGCCAGTTCATGGCCGAGCAGCTTGAGTTCGGATTGAATCCGCGGCGCGCCCCACAGCGGATTTTCGCGGGCGATGCGGCGAATGAGTTGGCGAACTTCGGCGCTCGCTTTGGGTCGCCCCGACTTGCGAGACTTAAGGCGCCAATAGAGTCGAAACCCGGCCCGGTGCCAGTGGACGACCGTCTCGGGCTGGACGATTACCAAAGCGGAACGCCAATCGCTCCACAGTTGCGACAGCCAGACCCAGAAGATGCGGTCCCGCCTTCGCAACTTCGGCCGCAGGCTCTCCCGTTTATACACGGCCAGTTGCTGCCGCAGGGCGGCGTTCTCGGCCACAAGCGCGGCGGGGCTGAGGCAAACGGCGCGACAGAGCAAGAATATGATCTCGATGCCGCTCATCCCCGTTGCTCTTGGTTCGGAAACAGGAGACCACGACTTTATCAGCACGGATTCAAAGTGTCCGTTCCGCGGACCGCAGTAAGGATCCCCCGGCGAGAATCGCATACTCGACCCCATTCGTCGGGAACCGCATACTATCAGGTGGTCCAGTTTCCGAGGACCATTCTGCGCGGCGGTGTCGAGACAATAATGAACAATGGTTAGCACAATCGGGACGGCCTCGCCGGGTTGCAAACCGGCGGGCCAAGCGGCCTGCGCCGGTGCTGGGAGTCATTCGCCTTTCTCCCTGACCGGCTTGGGCCGGCCCGATTAAGTATAGGCGAAATATCATGGCGGACGCTTCCGCAATTGCCGGTCTACTGGCCCGGTCGAGCAGAGTTTTTCTATTGGCCAATCGCCTGGGCAGGGACTTCAAGCAAGACTTCGATTCCCAAGGCCCGGTTTTTATGGGTAGGGACGAATCGCCCCGGCAACGCCATCGGGCGATAATCGGTGAACTCATTAAGGCCGTGCTGGACCTGAGCGACGCTGTTAAGACTCCGCCCGACGGTTTCGCGGCCGTGGCCGGTCGGTTGCGCGTTGCTGGCCAGATCGCCAAGCGACTTGATCAAAACGAAGGCGATATTCTTGGATTGTTTCCGGATTTGAACACGCTGGCTTACGAGGGCTACCAAGCCGTCAAAGCGGTGAGAAACGCTGTGCGGCCGGAGGATCCGTTTGGTGTTTTTGACGAACCCGAGGTTTCGGAATCTTCCGCCGTAGTTGAGGTAATTGTCATTTCCCCGACGCGGGAAGAAATCTGCGCCAAAATCCAATCGACCCGCGGGCAGCTTCAGCATCCGGATCCTACGCACAACCCAGACCGCATAGCGGGCGTTGGTTATAACGATTACGCAACTATCGTGCGAATGTTGGACAAGTACGGCATCGAGGCGCCTGCGCTGCCCGACCATCGTTTCCACCCGCTTCAGACGGTGAACTGCATCCTGCGATCGCTGGATGACGTGGAACTGGCGTTGAATCGCAACGCGACTGGAATAGAGCAAAGGGCCTCCGATTCTGCCGCGGAAACACCCAGCCATGTTGGTGCCACCTTGGATGCTGCGGGGGAATCGGCTGGTACTAATGACAAAACGAAGGCCAAGCAAGGCGACCGAAAAAAGGCGAATGACGAGACGGCGAATAATTACATGGATTCGGTTGAGCCCCAACCGTTTAGCGGCGGCACGATGAAGTTTTATTCGGACAAAGTCGAACTGTGTGGAGTGGACATTTGCAGTCGACGTCGGTCAAAAACGCGTCGGCGAATCCTCGAATTGTTGTGCAGAATGAGAGAAGACGGAACATTTGAAGCATATAGCGGCGATGAAATCGCAGTGAAACTGAATTGCAGGGGCGGCAAGGGAACCGTTTCCGGGTCAATTCGTGATCTGCGTAGAGGAATTGCAGAGTCGCTACGAATTCAACGCAACCTAATTTGTGGCCTGGGAGACGTCATTTTGAGTGGCGGTAGGGGCTACCGCTTCGCGGAATGTGTGACTGTCCACCGCGATGGCGATCTCGATTCGGACGCGATTAGGGACATTCGGGACACCGTTCGTGTCCCTAATGTCCCTAATCAGCTTAATACCAATGTCCCTAATGTCTCTGATGAGCAAGCTTTAACCCGGCAAAGCTGGATTTTGAAGCGGCTGGCCGACGGAATAAAGCTGAAACGACTTGACGTAGCTCGGCACTTCTCGTGTTCGCCTAGAACCGCCCAGCGTGACTTGAGCTCGCTTAAGGACGCGGGGAAGATCGATTTTGTTGGGGCGACCAGAACCGGATACTATCGATTGTGTACACCGATGGACGGCGGTAGTTAATCATGCAGAAAGTCGCAAAACCCTCCTAACCATCGTGGCTTCAAACGACGGCGACACCACGGATTCGACGACGGCCTCGATCAACGGTTCAAACGAGTGCCAGTCGGGCCAGTTCTTGCTCTTCAATCGAAATCCCGAAAGCGGCAGCGCGAATAAGCAACGGTCACTCGTTGATTTCGTTGACCTCGTTCTTGACCGTCGCAACTGGAATGGCAAAAAGTCGGGTCGCGTCGTAAGCAATAACCGTTTCGCCATTGTCGGCAAACCCAGCTAGCTGGTACGGCGAAACAAATTCACCGTTGTCTTCCCCAGGGAACCGCCACGTCTTACCTTCGCGATTGATCAAATGCCAAGTGACGCCGGATCGTTCACCGGCCGGTCGCGGTAGGCCGATTGCAAACAGGCTTCCATCCGGACTCATGCGAAGCGGAGGGTTGCCGGGGCGATTTGTCAGCAAGCCGGGCTTTGGCCCCTTGGGGTCAACATCAATCCTCCATAAGTCAAAAGCAGCGCCATCATTCTCCGGAACGATCGTTAAATGTGCTCCAACAACCGTGTCGTACCCGCGGGTTTTGGCTCCGGTTTGACCACACCGATAAAACTCTCCGCCGCGGCCGGTGAATTCAATCTGTTCATCCATAAATCGACCATGTAGCTCGCGCTTCGCGCCGGTGTCTAGGTTCATGTGAAAACCTTCCCAGTTGCTGTAGTGATCAAAGCCGACCTGATTTCGCCAAATGATGCACCGTTCGTCCGGCGACCAATTCAATCGAAAGCCGAACGTTCGTTCTGGCCTTGTCGCATCAAAGCGCCTGGTCACTTGAAAGTCTTCATCGACGATCACTAGTTGCCTGGTATCCTTTTCGATTCCGATCCAGCGGCCGCTCGTCGCAGAGGGCGTCAAATACAGGAAGCAGGTAGCCCGCGGTTTATTCGCCGCAACATTCCAGAGCAATGGTTTTTCGACTCCCGGCGTCGCTAAAACGCCAGACGAGACGAGAAACTTCCGGTCGCGCGTTAATGTGCCGGCAACCAGTCCCCGTGTTGGCGTGTCGGGATCAATGTGGGCGAGCTTTGTTACCGCAGCTTTGACGGAGGCAAGATAGGTATCCGATGTTGACGCCTTCTTCTCTGCGTCGTATCGCTGTACGCCGAACACGAAGGCTGCACTATTATGCGTCCAAATGACGCCGTAGATTCTATTTGTCAATTGGGCCATTAGCTCGTTGCGTTGATCGCGGCTCAATTCGCGGAACTCCGGATAGCTGCCGGTCGAAGACGAGTTTCCCGCACCAACCACAAAATGCGGCCACGTCCAGGAGTGTGAAACCTCCATAATTTGAAGTGGCTCAGGCGCCTTGATATTGCAAACGCAAACATGTCCTTTGCTGACATAAGCAACCCAGTTGCCGTCCGGAGAGATCGTTGGATAGGGCCAAGAATAGAAAATGCAGTCGGGATCCAAGACAGTCGCCGACTTCGGCAAATCTTCGGATTTCGCAACGGGCGCCGTTGAGACGACTAAGGCGATCAGGATTCCGCTCCAAGCGACGCTCACCCTACTCATCGGACGTCTCCTTATTCGCTTGAATCACTTCCACCGGAATGGAGAACAATTGCGAGTCGTTCCGGGCGACCAGCGTCCGCCCGTCGTCGGCGAATGCAACGAGGTGATATGGAGCAATGTACGGAGGGTCGGTACCAATGGGAAACTTCCATTGCCGACCGTCGCGATGCAACAGGTGGTAGTCGTAGCCTGAGTGCTTTCCGCTTGAGTGTGGCAACGCCATTGCGAACAAAGTGAAATCTGGATTGTGGAGCACGCGAGGATAGGGCGGTCGTTCACGCAACTCGGCAAGCAACGCTGGCTGCGGGACTACTCTGAAGCGCGCCAGAGCCCTGGCAGGGCCATCGCCGTCTGGCACAATTGTCAAATAGGCCCCTCTCAGCGCGTTGAGATAATCTACCTCTCGTCCAATAATGCCCGATCTAACGACTTCTCCAGCAAGTCCCGTAAAGACAAATCGGTCGGTAACAAATTCGCCCGTCATCAAGCGTTTATTGCCTGTCTCAAGATCAAGGCGAAATCCAGTCCACGCACTTTTGGGAAATTCTGCATGACCGTAACTGCGGCCGATTACATACCGCTCGTCGGGCGACCAGAACAAGTCGCAACCGCGGCCAAGATCGAACGTCACGTCAAATCGCTTAGAAATCTGTAGCTTCTCGTCCGTGACGACCAGTTGCCTGGTATCAATCTCGATTCCCAAGAACCGATCGCTGGTTGAAGATGGAAGCAAATAGTCAAAGCAGGTGGCGCGCGGTCTGTTTTTCACGAGATCCCAAATCAACGGAGTATGATGCCATACGACGGCATGCTCCCTGTCCTGGGCGACATGAAATCCGATTAACGACTGAGGCGAGCCGTAAACATCTTTTTTGATCGTCGCGAGGGTTGTCACCACTCCTTTTAGCGACACGTGCATCAGCGTGTGTATGGTACTGCGACGATCTTTGGGCGAACGCTTACTCAGGCCGTAAATGACCCCATCCTGCGATCGAGTCCACTGCAAACCGAACACGGCCACCAAGTTCGGTTGAATGGACTCGTTGTATACTACGTTGCCGAGAATAGCACGCAGCCTCTTGAAATTGGTTCTTGCCTCTCGATACTGTGGCATCGCCATGAGGGCCGTCGGAGTGTCCGGCACGTCAGCCAGCCTAGCGGGTGGGCCGGCAACGACGCTGCAGATCCAGACGCCGCCTTTGCTAATGTAAGCGACCAGTTTTCCATCGGGCGAGATGGTGGCGCAGTCGGGATCCCCGATGTCCCACACGATGTCCTGATCAAGTACCGTCGCTCCCTCAGGCAGTTCGCCACGAGCGGTCGCAACCGCCGCAAGGAAAGCCAGTATTATGAACCACTGGCGGTACATCCGTAGTCTCCTGTGCGGCATTCCTGTTAGTGAAGTGCGTCCAGCAGGTCGGCCCGCGCAAACTCCGCCACTGCGGTATAACGATCCGACGCGCCGTAATATACCAGTAGCCGGTCGTCCGCTTCGACGATGCCCGTGGGGAAGACCACATCGTTGACGAAGCCTTCTCGCTCGAACTCCAGCTCCGGCTGAAGTATCGGCTCCGTGCCGACTCGCAGCACGCGAGTCGGGTTCTCCTTATCGAGCAGCATCGCCGCGCCGCAATAGGCGCCGACCTTGCCCGCGACTGGCGAGCGCTGATTGCCGTGATAAATTTCGAGCCAGCCTTCCGGAAGCATCAAGGGAGGAGTGCCGGCACCGACCCGGCCAGTTTCCCACGCTTGCGTACCGCCATAAAAAAACTGGTGTTCGCCCCAATGAATGAGATCGGGGGAACTCGCGATCCACATTTGCGGGGGCGTGAAGCGGGTGCCTCCCACGGGACGGTGAAGGGCAACGTATCGGTCCGCGCGCCGTTCGGGAAATATCACCACGTCCTTATTTTCGGGACAAAAGATGATGCCGTGGCGAGTAAATGTCTCGAAATCGATCGTGGACGCGAGTGCGGTGGCCGCACCGTGACGCGAGACGGCGACGTAGGTAATGTAAAACTGCCCGTCGAGCGGCGTGATCCGCGCGTCTTCCACGCCAAACTCATCCTCGGGCGCGCTTGGAATCAGTGCTGGTGGTCCGATGGAGTCGATTGTCATTCCGTCGTGCGTCCTAGCGACCCTTAAGTGGGACACGAACGTCAACCGCACAACGCCATCGGCGCGGCGCAGAACCACGCGCGGATCGATTAACTCGAGTTCTTCGTTACGCACCCAATCGACGGCGAGACCGTCGCTCGGCGACCATCGTGGCAAGGCGGTCCAGCCTGTTCGTTGCTCGTACGGACGTTCAGCAACGCGAACTAGTAGGACGATATCGCTCCCCTGGCGCACTGCGCCTGGGTTGAACGTGCCAATGACTTCCCAATCGGGCCGACTGGGAGCAACGTCTTCCGGGCGAATCAGCAGATGGGTGGATACGCGATTGATCATCGTGGGACGGAGTCATATTTGTGAGTAGGTGAGTAGGTGAGTAGGTCGTTGCTTCCAATACCTACTCACTTACTCACCACTCACTTACTCACCTATACAGCACTCACTTACTCACCAATACACCACTCGCTGCCAAGCGGTCGGCGTCGCAAGCCATCGCCACGGAGTCGCGCCCATTCTGTTCGGTAATTGTGCGCCGATGGCTGCGGTCTTGAATCCACGCGACTTGATCGGCCATCATTCTGCGTAGCAGTTCGCAGTAAAGCGGCAGCTTTTGCTGCTGCTCTCCCCAGCGGAGTTCGAATTGTTGGTAGACGTCGTGCTGCCGTCCGTGGCCGAAACAAAGTCGCTCCGCGCCGCCATAGAGCGCGAGCACGTCGACGCGAGCGCCGGGAAACAGCTCGCAAATCTGCCGCGTTTGGGCCTCGTCGGCAATGGCGTGAATTCGCACCGACGTTGGCACCCAGCCGTGCAGCGTCATGTCGCCCCGCTCAAAAACCAGCCGTAGCTCTTGGCGATCGAGGCGTCCCGGCTGGTGAAAGCCGTGATAGAAATTCACATGCGCTCCGCGGGCATATCGCACGGTACACTGGACTTGATCTTCGCAGGGCGAGTTCTCACGCCGGCTCGACTGAGCCGCGGCCACTTCGCCCTCTCCGAGCCAGCCGGCGAACAGGTCGAAGAAATGGACGCCGTGCTCGATGAAGATCCCGCCGCTTTTTTCCCGGTCCCAGAACCAGTGTTCCGGCGGCAGGTTCTCGTCCGACGCGTAGTTCTCGAAATAGCCGTGCAGAAACTCGCCGAGCAGTTGCCGCTCGACGACCTCGCGGACCAAGTCGAAGACGGGGTTGTAACGCTGCATCAGGTTGGCCACGAGCAGCCGGTCTTTCTGCCGGGCCAATGACAGCAGTTCGTCCGCCTGCTGTAGGTTCATTGCGAGCGGTTTTTCGCAGATGACGTGCTTCCCAGCGGCGAGCGCTCGCTTGGCTTGCTCGTAATGCAAAAAGGGCGGAGTGGCAATGTAAACCAGGTCGAGGTCGCCGTAACCGTTCACAGGGCGGGCATACACGGAACCTGGAAAATGTGGAATACCAACTTTCCCGTGATCTGCGCTATGCGAACAATTTTCTTGTGGTGCATTTCGCCTGAAATCGGAAGAGTTGGCGCGAAACGTAGTATCAGCGGTTTCAAAAGCACGAAAAAAGCCTTGTTTTCTGGCCTCTCCAGAGTGTGAACGGTTACAGGTCGCCAATCTCCAGCAACCGGTCGATTTCAACCACATCCTTAAGGCCATATCGGTGAGCGGCGGCCAGTGCGGCCGGCCGCGCCGTTCCCGCCATTCCCACCAGGTGAACGCCCGGCGTCTGCACAAACTGTTGTAGCGCAAACAGCCCGAACCCACCGCATCCAATCACCCCAAGTCCGACTTGTTCAGACATCATGTCCTCTCGCGGTGTGAGCCCACCCTAATCACGCACTACAGTGCTAGGTTTCACCACGGAGTCACGGAGGCACGGAGGAGAAGCGATTTTTTTCAAATCGACTCGACGGCACTTTGCAGTTAGATGCTTTCAATTGGCGAATCTCCGTGTCCTTCGTGACGCCGTGGTGAAAACAACCAATCGCTGTTGCACCAGCACTTGATTCGAGGCACTAGGCGCCAAGTTGCGCGAATGCACTATCAATCACTCCGGCAAGCGGCCTGGCTGGTTGGTCGCTGTCCACGTTCTCGGCAAAGTCCCAATCGAACGACGGTTTGTCCCCCCGACCCTTGCGATCGAGCATCGAATCCGACAGATCGGCGAGCCAGGCGACGAGCGCTGCATCGGCCCGATCGGCGACTGGCGCCGCCTGCGATGTCGGACGAACCGATTTCTCCGCCCTGCGGAGTTCGAATCCGGCTCTGCCGATCGTTGGCAACGTGGTTGTTGAGTGGACGGCAAATTGCTCCGCCGTTATTCCACCATCGGGTGTAGCGGCGTCGTCTTCGGCCGTGACCAGCGACTCCGTGATCGTCGCAGCCGTCGCGCTGGCACTTCCTACCCGGCCGAAATTTCCCATCCACACGAGCCGATCCGCCTCATCGACGATCCCATTGCCATTGCCGTCTGCGCCGGTGTAGGGCGTCAGACTCAAACCTAACGTGGAGCGCCAGACGGTGTAGTCCGCGGCGTCGACGACATTGTTTTCGTCGTAGTCGCCCGGCAGCAACTCCACTTGCTTGTTGCCGAAGTCAATTTCCATCACCTGGTCGTTCGAGACCAAATCAATATGCCACCACGATTGGCCATTGGGGATGACGGGCGCCGTTTGCATCCAGCCTGGCTGCAGCACCTCGTAAATGTCGTAGCTGCCCGGCGAGAGTTCGGTGAACGAATAATTGCCATTCGCGTCGGTAACCGTCGATTGCTCCGTTCCAAAAATTGCGAGCGACCAGCTATTGAGGATACCCTGGTCGCCGAAATCGATGTCGCGGATAACGAGTTGCCAGACGCCGTTGGGATTCTCGCCATCAAAATCGCTTAACAAGCCTTCGGGCCGGTACGATCCCGCGAAGGGAGCGGTGCCGGCGATGATCGCCGTTGCCGCTTCATCGTCGAAGGTCGTGTTTTGGAAGTCATTAAGTTGCCCACCAACCCCCGTCGCTATTTCCACTTGAGTTCCCGAGGGACTAATCAAGTAGATGTCGAGGTCGCCCGAAAAACTATGCGTGATGTCGAGCGTAAGCTCGACGTCGAGGATGGTGCTCAGCCCGTCGAACACCAGCGGGGAGCTAACCGTCGAAAAATCAGCAATCGCTCGGGGCACATCACTCGAAGGAAGGCTTACCGTAACCGCCGGATCCAAAATGCCATTGCCATTGCCGTCGATAAAAATGGTCCAGTTTTCCAGACCATTTTCACCGGGATCTTTCTGGCCATCGCCATCGAGATCTTCCCACGTTTGCCCGGCGATCGAACTGGGCATGAAAATAGGAATCCAATTCGCAAAATCGATGTCCGTCACGCGTGCACCCGATGTAATCGTGACGGGAACCGGTGCGACCGTTTGGACCCATTCCGATTCCGGATCGAGCACCTCACGAACGTCGTAAATCCCGGGTGCCAAATTCTCAAACGAATAGTTTCCGCTTTCATCGGTGACGGTGAAGAGTTCGCTGCCAGTGACGGTGATCGACCAACTGTTCAGCACGCCGATATCGACTCCCGCAGTGTCGGAAATTTCGAGCGTCCAAATGCCGTTGGGGTCTTCGCCGTCAAGGATGCTTAGCGATTGCTCGGGTCGGAAGCGGCCCGTATAAGGTGCCGTGCCTGCGGTAATCGCGGTGGTCGCCTCGTCGTCCAGGATCGTGCCGTGGAAATTGTCCAAGTGGCCGGCGGGCTGGCCTCCCACATGGGAAAACAATTCGACTTCGATTCCCGAGGGACTGATCAAAGTGACCACTAGGTCGGCGACAAACGTGTGCGAGATGTCGAGCGCCACGTCCACGTCTTCGATGGAGCTGATTCCCTGAAACAGCAACTCCGACTTTACCGTAGTATAGTTCTCGATGTCTTGAGGTATATCAATCGAGGCGACGGTATGCTGGGTGTGGTTGTCCCAGACATCGTTTCCATTGGCGTCGAGAAAGATCGTCCAGCCTTCCAATCCCGGCTCGTCGGAATCTTTGACCGTATCACCGTTGAGGTCGTTCCACTTCTGACCTTCGATGGACCCGAGCTTCGCGGGTCGAATGCCCAAACCGCCAAGTGAAGCGGTTCCAGATTGCGGCGTGACGGTGATTTCTATCGTGCCGAGCGCGGTCGACGTAACGGTGAGGCCGAAATCGCCGAGGTCGAGCCCGGTCGCGCCGACGGCGCCATTAATGTACAGATCGTTGGTGGTGAGCGACTGCGTGAACGATGTCGTTTCTGCGCCGATAATTTGGACGTCATTCGCGCCGGCTGCACCGCCGAGTCCAAACACAAAGACTTCGTAAGCCGTGGAGGGCGCGAGATCGCTCCAGGTAAAGTTCCACGCCGTGCTGGAAGCATAGCCGCCAAGGTTTGTCAGCGGCTGGGTGTGATCCGGAAGCGATCCGGTATTGATCGTATTGGCGGTCCGCGTAATCGGCGAGCCAGCGGTGCTAATCGCGAGATTGAACGGGGTCGTGAAATTGGCCTCATTCTTCAAGTCGCTCAGCACGGCCGGGGTGGGAGTACCGGTGTACCGCGTCCAGTTCGTCGGAACGGCTCCACCGGGAAGGTCGAAGTCGACGCCGACTAGCAGCTCTTTCCGCGTGCCGACGATGCTGAAGTAACCGAGGCTCCCGTATTTGGTAAAGCCGTAGTCGGTGGCAGAAGCCTGCGGCCGCCCGGTGCCCTCGATGGAGACATAATAAGTGCCGGCTGCCAGGTTCGCGCCCAGTTCGGCATTAAGGTCATCGACAGGATTGCTGCTAGCCAGCACGGTGCCGGTCGAATTGTAGAGCTTCGCAAGAATGTCGAGATTGGGACCGCGGTGAAAGGGAGTGATGTCAAAACTCACCGCCTCGCCCTGGCCGCCGACGGTGAATTGAAAGTAGTCGACGTCGGTATTTCGCTCAATCAATCCGTCGCCGAAGAACGTCGTGCTGGTCGTACCTAATAGGCTGGCATTTACTCGGGTGCTGCCGTGATCATCGGGCCGATAGTCGAACCCGTTGAAGGCCGTGATGATGGCGAGGTCATCTTGTGTGTTGGTCGCAAGCCAGTATTCCCCCTGGCTCCATTGGGTGAGATTGGGACTGAACGCAGCGCCCATGATTGGTCCCCACGCCGTGGGACCGGTTCCATGCCCGCCGTAGTATTCGAGGGGATCAGGTTCAGGCTCCGCTTCGGTAGGCGGTACGATTTGTCCGTCGTGCCCAATGCCCAGCGTATGGCCCACCTCGTGCGAAATCGTCTCCGCGGTACCTTTCTCGCCCGGGTTGAAGACATAAGTGGGAGTGTCCGAGTTCCAGTTGAATGAGCCGTAGGCGATCCCCCCGACGCCCGGATCGAAGAGCCAATCGGCGTTCGTGCCCCCAATGGCCACACGTTGGCCCCACCGGGTATCGCTAGGGCCCTCTCGCATAAGGTCTTCGAGGGGCGGTTCCTCCGTGGTCACGTTGACATTAAAGGGGCGAAAGTCTTCGGACACCCGCTCCCAGATGTACTGAATTCTTTCCAGTTCATTATCCGAGAAGGCAGGGCTGGTGTCGGGGTCGACGTTATAGGCCGGTGTAACGATATTGGGGACTTCGAAGTCAATATTCCATTGCGTGTCTCTCGTGATATGGCCGTCGAAGTCGAGGTAAATAGTCTTCGTCGCGCTCGGCCGGCTATGCAGCATGAAGGTCTCGCTCAAATCGAAAGGAGCGGGGATGAGCACGGCGCTCGCAGAACCAATCACCTCAGTTTCTTCATGGAAAACTGGGCTGGTATAAATGGTCAGGTCGTTGGCGATCGCCGCCGACATGCCGAAGGGATCAACCGCGAGAAGATTCCGTTGTTCGAGATGCTCGATGCCGAACCGGGCTTGGGTTCGAGACTGCCCCCGCAACCGCTTTGACTCGCCACGCGACGCACTCGCTCCCCGTGAATTCCAACCCATTTTACGAAGCTTTCGACGCGCCATAGCTAGGCCTTCCCCTGTACCGGTCGGTGTAAATTCAACGCAAGTAACAGTTTAGCTGTCTTTAACGATTAGTTCAAGGAAAATGCACGCACCGATTTTCCGATGGGTTTTTGGCCAGAACCGGCCGGTGACGCAACGAAATGCTCCGATCGAGTGATAAAAAGGGCTAGACCGCTCGGGAACGCGTCATTTCGCGGCCTAAATGCCTGCTGCCGATCACAACCCGAACAGCTCCCGCTCTTGCCAGAGCATCAAAAAGCCCGTTGCGGCCATGATGACGACCATGGCTCGCCGGAACGCCGTGGCACTCATCCGGTGCAGCAATCGTTTTCCGATCCAACTGGCCAGTGACGCCGCAACCCCCACCACGATCCCGTATCCCACGAGTTGCCAAGTCATTGCCCCAAATGCCGTGTAGGATCCGACTTGCACAAAGTGCGTCACGAACGAGTTGAACGATTTAGTCGCAATCATCGGTTCCTTCTCGACGCCAAAGTTCAAATAGAAGGGATTGAGTACCGGCCCCAACGTGCCGATGACGCCGGAAAGAAGTGCCACGAGAAACCCCAGCGGCAAAAACGCCTTTAAGATCATCGGGAACGATCGCTCGCTTTGGCCGAACCAGAACTGCACGATGCTGCTAATCAAAAACAGAGCGACGATTACAGTGAGCCACTCGCTCTCGGTGTTCGCGAAGACCCAACCGCCCATCATTGCGCCGACAATGCCACCCGGCAGGTACCACCTCACGATATCCCAGCGGATATCTCGCCAGAACAGCCAAACTCGAGTTGGGCCGGCGATAAGCTCGCCCAGATTGAGCACCGGCGCGACCGCTCGCGGGCCGAGTAAGTAACGCACCGCCGGCACGAGAAGCAGGCCGCCCGCGCCGCCGGCGACGGTGCTGACAAGCCAGGCAACAAACGCCGATAGGGCCAGAAGCAGCACCGTCATGCGGAGATCCTTGCGGCTTGACTCGCTCGGCTATCGAGCTTTCCAAAGCCAGGCAGCTAGAAAGAACGACCCAATCAGCGTCGCCCACGACATTCCATTGTTCCGAAATTAGTGCATCGGAGCGAATTGCACGCACTGCGGGGCAGGGCAAGAGACGGTGTTGCTGGTGTACTTGAGACCGCCCGTCTGCTGGTCGATCCGAAACACGGCGATCGTGTTCGAGTCCCGCCCCGCGGCCAGCAGCCACTTTCCGCTGGGATCAAGATTAAAGTGGCGCGGGTGGCTGCCGCGAACCGGTTCGTGCTCAATAAACGTCAGCTTGCCGGTTTCTGGTTCGATCTCAAATGCGGCAATCGAATCGTGGCCACGGATCGCGGCGTAAAGAAACTTGCCGCTCGGGTGAATTTGAATCTCCGATCCGCTGTCGGCCCCGGCGCGTAGCGCCGGGGGCAACGCAATCGACTCATCGATCATTTCGAGCGTGCCGGCTTGTGGGTCGAAGCGAAATGTGACGACCGAGAGGCCCAATTCCGTTAACACGAATGCAAACTTCCCGTTTGGATGAAACCGCATGTGCCGAGGCCCGCTGCCAGGCGGACATACGCTGCTGCCGTGACGCTCAAGTTCAGACCTGTCGAGATCGATCTTGTAGATCACCACCTCGTCGATCCCTAGATCGGGCACGCTTAAAAAGTGGTTCGTAGGATCGACCACCACTTGATGCGGGTGGGCCTTCTCTTGGCGCTGGCGGTTCGGTCCCGAACCTTCATGACGCACGAGGGCCGAGCGAGGCCCGATCGTGCCGTCCGCCCCGACCGGAAAAGCGGCCACCGAGCCACTGCCATACTGCGCCGTGAACAAGCAGCGATTCGTAGGATCGAGCGCCAGGTGCGTTCCGGCGCCGTCCCCGATCGGCTGGGTATTCAACAGTCGCAACGGCTGCCCCTCGGCCGTTACTTCGAATGCCGCGACACCGCCCTCGCCATTCTCCAGACCGCACAGAGAGTAGAGCCGCTGCCCGTCCGGCCGCAGGACCAAGAAACCGGGCGAAGCAATCTCCGCGGCGACGGTTGGCTCAGTGAGCGCGCCCGATTCCAGATCGAGTGTCGCGCGGTAAATTCCCCGACTCGCTCCGCCAGGAGACGTAGCCGTCCCGATCCAAACAGTTGCTTGTTGTGCGGACAACGTTGTACCTGTGAGATTCATTCCGAGAAAGAAAACGCATAAAGACTTCAAGTATCGTAACATGTTCATGACGCTCCGATGATTGAGGGTTGCAGCGAGCATTGTAATGGAGCCAGCCGCAACAGGTCGAGGTTGCCGAAGTCCCGTCCGCTTTTCGCGGCCTGGATTCCGCGGTAGGATCGGCGGCAGCACAATCCAGTCGTTCGCTATTGGGAGCCACGAAACTGCATGACCGGCCGGTTGCAAGGAAAGAAGGCGCTTCTCACCGCGGCCGGGCAGGGGATCGGCCGGGCGACGGCACTGGCCTTTGCCCGGGAAGGCGCCGACGTGCTGGCGACCGATATCGACGCGGCATCGCTCGCAACGCTCCGCGATGAAGAGCCTCGGATCCGCACCGAGCAGCTTGACGTTTGCGACCGCGCTGCAATCGAGCGACTTGCCAACCGCATCGGCGCGATCGACGTGCTCTTCAACTGCGCGGGCTACGTCCATGCCGGCACGATACTCGATTGCACGGAAGAGAATTGGAACTTCTCCATCGAGCTGAATGTGACGTCGATGTACCGCATGGTCCGCGCTATTCTGCCGGCGATGATCGACGCCGGCGGCGGGAATATTTTGAACATGGCCAGCGTCGTCTCCAGCGTGCGCGGAGCGCCGAATCGGTTCGTCTACGGAGTTACCAAGGCCGCCGTCATTGGGCTGACCAAATCGGTCGCGGCTGATTTTGTCACGCAGGGCATCCGCTCGAACGCAATCTGCCCCGGCACCGTGCAGACCCCTTCGCTCGATCAGCGGGTGGCCGCTCAAGGCGACTACGAGCAATCCCGGGCGGCCTTCATCGCGCGCCAACCGATGGGCCGAATCGGCACCGCGGTCGAGATTGCGAACCTGGCCGTCTACTTGGCTTCCGACGAGTCGGCGTTCACCACCGGTGCAATACATATCATTGACGGCGGCTGGACGATGTAACCGGGCAACTGTTTGTTGCCAGGGTTCTATCGCGGTATACTCATTATCAGACCCACCCCAGCGCTTTCGGAGTACGCGATGAGACACCAACCGACCCGGCGAGGCTTTCTTCAGTCCGCCGCGATTGGCGGCGCGGCTCTGGCGCTCGCCGGCAGTCGAAGTGCCGCGGCAGCGCCGGCGCAAGTGAAGCCAACCTACTGCGCGTTCACCAAACCGCTTCAGAAGCTGAGTTTCGACGAGCTTGCCGAGCGGATCGCAGAACTCGGGTTCGACGGCATCGAGGCCCCGGTTCGCCCGGGCGGCCACATCGAGCCGGAGCGCGTCGAAGACGAGCTGCCCAAGTTGGTCGAAGCGCTCGCCTCTCGCGGCTTGACGATTCCGATTCTCACCTCCGGCGTGACGAGCGTCGATCAGCCCCACACTGCCAAGGTCTTAACGACTGCCGCCAAGCTCGGCATTCCGCTGTACCGCATGGCGTATTATAAGTACGACCTTAATCAACCGGTTGCGAAACAGCTTGACGAGTTGAAGCCGGTGATTCGCGACTTGGTCGCCTTTAGTCGCGAAGTGGGCATCTCGCCCATATATCAGAATCACTCGGGCCGCGAACTTGTCGGCGCCCCGCTGTGGGATCTGCACGATTTGATGCGAGATCACCCGCCCGAGGATATCGGCGTCGCGTTCGACTTGGGCCACGCGACCGCGGAAGGCGGAATGAGCTGGCCGATTCAAGTAAATTTGTTACGACCACGAATGCGGGCGCTGTACGTGAAGGATTTTCAATGGCGCAAGTCCAAATTGGATTGGGTGCCGCTGGGCGAGGGTCGGTCGGACCCGAAGTTTTACCAGCAGATGCGCTGGCCGAATTTCCAGGGGCCGCTTTCGGTGCATGTCGAGTACCTCGATCACAAGCGCGACGCCACCGTCGAGGAATTTCTGGCCGCGTTCAAGCACGATCTCGATCAACTGAAGACCTGGCAACAGGCGTGAACGGGGTCAACAATGCGCCGCTTTCAATCCGCAATTTTGCTGGCAATTGCATCGTTGCTTCTTGCAACCCGCGCAGTGCATGGCAATGAACCTGCGCCACAAGTTCCGCCGGACCATGCCGCCCGGATGCAGGAAGCCCTCGATCTGTTCCGCACGCAAGTCCGGCCGGCGCTTGTGGATAACTGCCTTGAATGCCACAGCGGCGGAACGCCCAAGGCCGATCTTGATCTGACGACGCGCGACGCGGTGGTCGCAAGCGGGATGATCGACGATTCCGCCGAGACGAGCCATTTTTACGCGGTGATCGCGCATGCGGAAGAGCCTTTCATGCCGCACAAGCGCGATAAGCTTCCCGCGGATACGATTGCGGCAATTGCGCGGTGGATCGATCTCGGCGCGCCCTACGATGGACCGCTCTCAGGCGAAGCGGCAAAGACGGATGCCGACGGCGTGTCGGAAGCGGACCGCCAATTCTGGTCGTTTCAGCCGCTTGCCAGCGCCGACCCGCCCGACGTGGACCATGAGGCGTGGGCGCGCACGCCGGTGGATCGATTTATTCTCGCCAAACTGCGCGAGCAGGGGCTGACTCCAAATGCCGATGCGGAACCACGAAAGCTGGTGCGCCGGCTGTACTTGGACGTGACCGGCCTGCCGCCGACGCCGGATGAAATTGCGCAGTTCCTGGCCGATGGTGAAGGGGCGTACGAGCGGTTGGTCGACAAGCTGCTTGCGAGTCCCCACTTTGGCGAGCGCTGGGCGCGGCACTGGCTCGACGTGGCGCGGTTTGCCGAAAGCGACGGCTTCGAGCACGACAAGGACCGGCCCCACGCTTACCACTATCGCGATTTTGTGATTCGTGCGATCAACGACGATTTGCCGTTCGATCAATTCGTCCGTTGGCAACTTGCCGGGGACGAAATCGCGCCGGAGAACCCGCTCGCCTGGATGGCCACCGGGTTTTTGACGGCAGGAGTTTTTCCGACGCAAATCACCGAAACCGAATTTGAGCGGACCCGCTACGACCAGCTCGACGACATGCTGTCCACGACCGGCGTTGCGTTTTTGGGATTGACGTTCGGTTGCGCACGATGCCACGACCACAAATTCGATCCGATCGCGGCGGAGGATTATTACCGGCTGCTGTCGACCTTCACAAGCACGATCCGCACCGAGCCTGAACGCGATCTGACGTCGCTGCCGGACACAGCCGAAGGCACATCGCCCACGAAGATTCAGGTCGGCAGCGAGGGCTTGCCGCCCGTGGAGAACCACGCGGACGGTCGTGGCTACCCTCATTTCTACCCAGTGACCCACATGCTGACGCGCGGCGATCCGCTGCAAAAGGAACAGATCGCCACGCAAAACTTTTTGCCGGTGCTGATGCGCAATGGCTACGACGCGTCGCACTGGCAAGAGCCGCCACCGGAGAATAGCTCCACGAGTTATCGGCGCCGTAGTCTGGCGAACTGGATGACCGACGTAGACAACGGTGCGGGCCAGCTACTCGCAAGGGTGATCGTGAACCGGCTGTGGCAGCACCATATTGGCCGCGGTTTGGTCGCCACGCCGAATGACTTCGGTATGCAGGGCGAACGGCCGACGCACCCCGAATTGCTCGATTGGCTCGCAAGTGAACTAATTCGCAACGGTTGGCGGCTCAAGCCGATTCACAAGTTGATTCTCACGAGCAGCGTCTACCGGCAAGGTTCGCAGTTCCATGTCGAAAACGCGGCGCTCGATCCGCAGAACGCATGGTGCTGGCGGTTCGAGCCACGGCGCCTGGACGCCGAAACGGTCCGCGACGCGGTGCTCGCTTGCGGCGGACTGCTCGATCGGCAGATGTATGGGCCGGGATCGCTCGACGAGGCAACCCTCCGCCGTAGCGTGTATTTCACAGTCAAACGCAGCCAGATGATCTCCAGCATGCAACTGTTCGACATGCCCGAACCGCTGGTCAGCATCGGTTCTCGGGCGAGCACCACCACGGCGCCGCAGGCGCTGTGGTTTATGAACGGCCCGGTGGCGCGCCGAGCGGCGGAGGGCTTCGCCGCGCGGTTGGAGGAGCCGGCCGCGAAATCTCTCGCCGCCGCCGTACGTGAGGCGTTTTTGGTGGCGCTCGCGCGGGAGCCGTCGCAGCAGGAACGCGACCACTGGTTGCGGATGATCGCCGCGGACATCGCCGATTTCACGACTGCGGGCCACCCCGACAGCCGCCAACGGGCGCTGACAAACTTTTGCCAACTGCTCTTGAGCACGAATGAGTTTTTGTATGTGGAGTGATGAGGCGGAGTGAATGGTGAGTGGTGAGTAGGTGAGTAGGTGGAGTGGACTATGAACGATGTGCCAAGAGGCTTAATCGCATCCAATCGGCGCGAGATGCTGCGCAAGTGCGGCTTGGGCGCGGGGATGCTGGGGTTGGCCACGTTGCTCGGCGAGGACCATGCTCGCGCGTCGTCGGCTGCCCCGCTGGCGGCGCGGGGGGGGCACTTTCCGGCCAAGGCCAAGTCGGTGATTTGGCTGTTCATCAACGGCGGCCCGAGCCAGGTCGATACCTTCGATTACAAACCGGCTCTCGCGAAGTGGCAGGGCAAGTCGCTTAAGGAAGTTGATTCGACATTCACCGAAACCACCGGCTTCTTTAAGGATCAAGTCGGCGGCCTGATGCCCTCGCCGTTCGCGTTTCGACAGCATGGCCAATGCGGGAAATGGGTGTCGAGCCTGTTCCCCAATCTGCGCGAGCACGTCGATAAGATGGCGTTCATCCATTCGGCGTACTCCGAATCGAACAATCACAGCCCCGCGCTGTTCATGATGAACAGCGGTCTGCCGCGAATGGGTTATCCGTGCGTCGGGTCGTGGGTGACTTACGGCTTGGGTTGCGAGAGCCGCAGCTTGCCGGCGTTTGTGGTAATGTCCGATCCGCGGGGCAGGGGACTCCCCAAGGGGAACGCCAACAACTGGAGCGCAGGTTTCCTGCCGAGCGTTTACCAAGGAACGTGGCTCAAGCCGCAGGGCGATCCGATCGACAACCTCCGCCGAAGCGAGCAACTCACCGACGCGCAGCAGCGGCGGCATCTTGATGCGCTCCGCGAAGCGAACGCTTTGCACCTGGCCGAACGGCCCGAGGACGAAGAACTTGCCGCGCGGATCGAAAGCTTTGAAATGGCGTACCGCATGCAGACCGAAGCGCCGCTCGCGCTCGACCTCCAGCAGGAGCCGCAGCACATTCACAAGCTGTATGGACTCGACGACGAGCGCTGCGCGCATTTTGCGGCGCAGTGCCTGCTCGCTCGGCGACTGGTGGAACGCGGCGTGCGGTTCGTGCAGATTTACTCGGGCGGCATGGACAACCAGCTCAGTTGGGATGGCCACATGGATATCGTCGGCAACCACACGCAGTTCGCCGGTGAGACTGATCGGCCGATCGCCGGTCTGCTGGCGGACCTCGCGCAGCGCGGCCTGCTCGACGATACGCTCGTCGTGTGGGGCGGTGAATTCGGCCGGCTGCCGATCGCGCAGACCGGAGAAAAACCGGGCCGCGACCACAACCCCCATGCCGCAACTTACTGGCTCGCCGGCGGCGGTATCCGCGGCGGAGTCAGCTACGGCGCCACCGATGAAGTCGGCTATCGCGCCGTCGAAAACACCGTTCACGTAAACGATCTCCACGCCACGATGCTCCACCTATTGGGCCTCGACCACACGGAGCTGACCTATCGCTACAACGGCCGGCAGTTTCGACTGACCGACGTGGCGGGGCGAGTGCTCGAGCCGATTCTGGCGTGAGATTGACGCGAGATCGTGTAGTTCCCGGCACGCATTAACTCAGGTGGCTTCTCGATCATATTGAACGTAAAATAGAAGGAACGAAGCAGTAATGACCTTGGGAGAAATGAGGTGATGACTGGGCAATACATCGAAAAAATAGACGACGTTTACCGCGTTGTGGGGAGCCGAGTTTCACTGGATTCCATCGTCCATGCCTATTGGAATGGCCAGACAGCCGAAAGCATAGCGCAATCCTTTCCCAGCGTCAGCTTGGAGCAGGTTCACGGAGCGCTGGCATTCTATCTGGCACACCAGCAGGAGATTGATGCCTATCTCGAAGCCAGTCGCAGTGACTTCGAAACGATGCGGGACCAGTCGCGGCGGCAAGACCCGATGTTCTATCAGAAGCTCGCGGATGCTCGACGGGCAGCGCTGCCGGCGAGCCGATGACCCTCCGCTTCCAAGCCGACGCGGATCTCAACCAGATCATTGTACTGGCGGCAAATCGACGTGAGCCGACGCTGGATTTTCAAACATCAGTAGCTGGAGGTTTGATCGGGCTTACGGACCCCGAAGTTCTCTCGCGATCGGCGCAAGAGGGAAGGGTGCTGGTCACGCACGATCATCGGACGATGCCTCAACACTTTTCTGAGTTTATTAGCAAGCAAACCAGCAGCGGCGTTCTCATTGTTTCACAGTCGCTGCCAGTCGCGGCAGTGGTGGAAGACTTGCTCCTAATTCATGCGGCAACGGAAGCGAAGGATTGGATTAATCGACTGGGCTATTTGCCGGTGTAGCTGACTCCCGTAAATAACAAATACCATTTCTCGCTTCGAAACTTTGCAAGTAGCGAATTAGCTTGTACCGCTACAGCGGCCGGCAGTTTCGGTTGACCGACGCGGCGGGGCGGGTGCTGGAACCGATTCTGGCGTGATGGCGGTCTGGGGATTTGTTAGCAGACCGCTCGTATTTCAGGCTATCGTAAAGTTTTTGCCACTTTGCCACGCTGCGCGCACACGTAGCTGGCAAAAAGAAAAAAGTTCTCGCTTGTGCGCAGCGGGGGGCGGCGGTGAGTTGGGATTCCAATAGAAAACCAGCTTGGCCACGTCGGCGTTGAGGTGCCCGGTTTTTCTCGGAGTTTGTTCAGCTTGGCCACTTCCCATTTTTATGGCCAAGCTGATTGCCACGCGACTAGAACCTCTGGCAAATGCGCAGGGAGGGAGACGGCACGGGAAGTCGTGAATTGAGAGTGTTCGAGAGGCTACAAGCGAGGCGGGGCAGGGGGCGGGATTCAGGGGACAGGAAGTAGGTCAGGCTCTGCCTGACGATTGCAATCGGGCGTGGCGATCGGAGAAGTGTGAATTGTCAGGCACAGCCTGACCTACGAGCTGGAGCACGGACAACTCGCTTTGTTGGTCGGTCCGATCAGAAGAAGGTTGATTACGCTTGCCGATCAAACATGTCCAAAAGTCGTTGCCCCGCGACACCAGTGGGGGCAACTATACTAAGATATCCGGCGATCGGAACCTCCGAGGGGGGCCGGAACCGAAGAATCGGCTAAGATGATCGGCTGGCGGAATCGAGGAAGTGGCGTTGCGTTCGGTCCTCCGTCTTCGGCGTATCCCTACTGAGTCCACCCACATGAATAAGTCACGCTCTCTTGCGATCCTTGCCGCTCTCTTCCTCTCCGGTGCGGGCCAGGCCCACGCCGACCTCTGGCATGGGTTCATCAACAACGATTGGTTCCTTCAGGGCAACTGGGATCTCTTCGATGGTCCGCCGGGCGCCGCCGACGAAGCCTTTCTTTACGACACGCCGGCTTCAGCCGATATTCTGTTGTCGTCTAGTACGACAATTCGAAAACTCATAGTGAATAGTCCATTCAATGCACAGTACACGCTTACCGGATCGAACGGGGCCGTCTTGACTGCAACGGAGGGCGTGCAGTTCCAAAATAGCGATTCACAAGCCTTGAATGTCCACACGCTCTCGAGCCTGGGCCTCAACACGCCGCGCGTGGAGATTTTCCACGACGCCGTCCTGTCGCTCAACAACTCGACAGTCACGACCGACTTGGTGGATGTGATCACGAGCGGTCGGGTGGATGTCAACGACGGTTCGAGCGTGCAGACGCAAAACTATAGATTTCGCGACGCAGCGGGCGAGTTTCGCGTCAACAGCGGCGGCGAACTGCGCGTGACGGGGGACACGACGCTGGCCCGCGGGACGACGACCATCAACTCCGGCGGGCAGCTCAATGCCACCTCGGGGGTCGATCTGGAGTACAACGGCACGGCCCTCCTGCAATTCTTCTCGGGCCACGCCGTCGACGACGGCGTCCATCTCAAGGCGACCGGCGGGGCGGACATAACCAGCACGTCGTTCATTGACGTCGGCAACGGCAATGCCAGCTCGCTAACGGTGACCGGATCTGGTTCGACGTTCACGGCGGGGGGAAGCACCAGCGATTGGGGAGGAGGCACCAGCGGCAACGCGACCGTCACGATCTCCGATTCCGCCCTCGCGACGGTGGCCCAACTCCGGGCCGGCACCGACAACGCGCAATTCGCCGGCACGGTGAGCGGCGGCGCGACGCTCCGCACGACGTCGAGCTTCTCGATGGGAGGCGGCGCGGCGATCCGGCAGGTGTCGCTGGATGTGAACGGCGGCACGTTCGAGGTCGATGGCAACGCCACGTTCAACAGCTTCGCCGACCTGAATCTAACCGCCGGCACGGTCAACTTCGACGGCGGCGCCACATTCAACGCTATCGGCCGGATCGACTGGTCGGGCGGCAGCGTCAATCTCGGCGCCAATACGACGCTGCTCGTCGACGGCGGAACCGTGAACAAAACGAGCGCGGCCGGTTTTACGTTCAGCGGCAACAGCACGACCCGGCTCAAGAGCGGCGGAAGCTTTACGACGCCGTCGTACTTTGACCTGGGCATCGCGACGCTCGATATGAATAGCGCGACGCTGACCGTCGGCACGATCGGCGGCACGGTCAGCGATTGGGGGGCGGGCACGGCGACCACCGCGACGCTCAGCAATAACGCCGTGGCGACCTACAACTCGGGCCTGCGCATGAGCATTAACGGCGGCACGACCAATGCAACGATCAGCAGCGGCGCGCGACTCGTCGGCAGCTTCCTGAGCATCGGCGGCGGCGCGACGTCGAGCGTCACTCTCAACGTCAACGGAGGACGCGTTGAGTCCCCCGGCACGATCAGTCTGTTCCGCGGCACGACGGCCACCGTCTCGGCCGGCGGAAGAATCGAAGCGCAGGACATTGTCCTCGGATTCCCCGGCGGGACCGCCAATCTCACGGTCACCGGCGCGGGCGCGTTTCTCGACGCGAACGGCACGCTCTTCGCCGGCCGGGAGGGGACGACGACGCTGACGATCTCCGGCGGCGCCGACGCAGAGGCCTTTACACAGACAGTCATTGGCGAAATCGCCGGGGCCAATAGCACGGTCACCGTCACGGGCTCTGGCTCGTCGCTGCTCGCCGGCTCGTCGCTCACTGTCGGCGACGGCGGCGCCGCAGCGCTCAACGTCGCCGATGCCGGCTTCGTCAGCGTCTTTGGCGGCGTGTCCGTGAACGCTTCGAGCAAAATCGACCTCGACCTCGGCGGTTCGCTCCAAATTGGCGTGAGCAGCTCCATCGCAAACGGAGGTGAAATCGAACTCACGGTGGGCAGCCAAATCCATGGCGCCATCTCCAATGCCGGCCTGCTCAGGCTGTACGACTCCGGCGTCACCCGAGGTGTGACACTGCTCGCCGATTCGCAAATGTTCGCCGATAATTCGTCGGTCGCCACCCTCGTCCAGCAAGCCGACGCGGAACTCCTGTTTGAACTGCGCGGCGCGAGCGATTTCGACAATCTTACGGCCACCGGCGCCGCAACGCTGGGCGGCGACCTCGTCGTGTCGCTGGCCGGCGGATTCGCGCCCGCCGTGGGCGCGGAGTTCATGATTCTCTCCGCGGCGTCGGTCACCGGCCCGTTCGCGACGCAAGATTTCTCCGCCGCCCCGCTGGGTAGTGGATTGTCGTGGGATGTGCTCTACAGCCCGAATGGCGTCACCCTGAAAGTGGTTGCAGTGGTCCCCGGCGACTACAACAATGACGGCGCGGTGAACGCCGCCGACTACGCCGTGTGGCGAGACTCGCTTGGACAAAACGGCGACGACCTGAACGCCGACGGCAACCTGGACCAGACCGTGAACGAAGCGGATTACACCTTCTGGAGGGAACGCTTTGGCCAAGGGGCGCCGGCGAGCGGCAGTACGTTGGCGACTAGCACTGGGGTTCCTGAGCCGACGACGTTGGCGCTAATTTTTATCGGCGGCGTCGCTACCCTCCGGCGACGCCGCGCAGGCACTTAGAGATCGCATGGCGGGCAAGACGTTTCTGGGCAAGCCAACAGTGACGCCCTCCGCCGTTAACCCTTTCGGAAGACATCCGCAGATGGCGCAGAGAAGCGCAGATGGAAGCGTCAGAAAAACGATTCAGGAACCCAACCTCCCGAGGCCAATCATCAAATTCATCTGCGGTTACCTGCGTCATCTGCGGACCATCCGGAAATAAATGGCGTAACGGCGTAGCGTAACGCCCGGCAACAACAGACTTCCTTCCCCGAGGACATTTCCATGATTCCCCGCTTCTCGTTCGACACCGCTCTCTTGGCCCTGACTGTGCTTGTTCTCCCCGCCCCGGGGGCGACCGTCTTTTTCGACACCGACGCCGGCGTGATGGAGGTCGACGGGCTTCCCGCGGCGACGCTTAACGGCGTGCCGGTCCAGGCGTCGGTTCTTTCGACGCCGGCCGGCCAGGTAATGCAGTTCCGCTTCCTGGGAGACTTCACGCTCAACGCGACCGACCAGGTGGCTGCCGGCGGATCGCGACCGCTATCGCTGTTTGCGGGGAACGACGTGAATGTCGCCGCTGGCGCACTGCTCAATTTCGACGGCGCTAATCTGACAGGCCAGCTCGGAGGCGGCAGCGGCGGCGCGGCGGTAGCCGGCGGACCGGGCGGCGGCGGCGGGGGCGCAGCCACGGCGGCCGGAGGCGCGGGCGGGGCCGGCAGTTTCGTGGTCCCGGTTTTCGTGGTAACGAACGCGGAACCAGGCGATGATGGTGTCGACGGGAAGGGCGCCTCGAACGGCGCGATGGGAACCATCGGGTTCACTGGCCAGCAAGGCGGTCCCGGATTCGCCAATTTCACCGGTGGCCGTCCGGGCGGCACCGGCGGTGCCGGCGGCAACGTGGGAGTGCAAGGCTTCCTCCGGGACGGGGGGCCAGGCGGCGATGCCGGCGCCGGAAACCTCTTTGGACAAGGCGGCGGAGGCCAGGGCGGAGGCCCCGGCCAAAATGGCCAAAATGGCTTCGGCGGCGGCCAAGCGAGCTCCGGATCCTTCGGCCTGGGAGGACGAAATGACGTGATGAACCTCGTCCTGAGCGGGGGCGCCGGAGGCTCCAGCGGAGGAGGTGGAGGCGGCGGCGGGGGGGCGGAGGCGGCAGCGGCGGTGGCGGTGGTGGAAGCGGCGGGGGAGTAGGCGCCATTATCATCACGGAAGATGGTGGTGACGGCGGCGCGGGAGGCCGTGGAGGTAGTGGCGGACAAGGCGGACAAGGCGCCACTGGAGGATCGTCCGGCCGAGGCGGCGCGGGCGGCGGCGCCGTCGAGATTGCCGCCCAAGGTCGACTCAACTTTGCCGGCACGATCACGGTTCGCGGCGCGTCGCCCGGCGCTACGTCAAACGCGGCTAACCCCCAGTCCGGTTTCTTCGGCGTGACTGGAGAGTCGGGCACCGAGGGCGAGAACGGTATCACCGGCCTCGGCGGCAGCGGCGGCGATGGCGGGGACGGCGGGGACGGCGGACGCGGCGGCGGGGGTGGATCCGGTGGCCCAGGCGGACAGGGTGGCGGCGGCGCGGGCGGCACCGTGCTCTTCAAAGCCCCCATCCTCCTCGCCGCCGGCGGAACGATCAACGCCACGGGCGGCAGCGCCTTCTCGCCGGGCGGCAATGGCCGCTACCTCGTCGCCCAAAACGGAGGCGTCGCGCCCGACGCCGGCACGATTTCGGGCGCTAGTCGCGAGGATTTTTTCAACCAAGGAAGCAGCGGCGTGAACCCCTTCATTGAAAGCAACGCTACGACGACCTCGAACGTGATCGGCCTGGTGGGCGGCGCCGATGTGTACGGCCTGAAGGCAGGCATCTCCAACAACGATTCGTACTTCGACGACGTGCGTAACAACGCCCCTGCGGGCGCAGTCGTCGCCGTCTTGCGGCGTTCTGATGGGCCAAGCGCCGGCGAGAAGTACTTCATGCGCGACCTATTGCTGCTTGTGAACCTTACCGATTCGCCACTGACGGGGCCCATGCTGGGTGTCGGCGCGGCCGGCAGCGATTTCGAAGCGCCGCTGTTTGAGCAGGGTTTCGCCCGCAACCCACAGTTCGGCGGTGCCGGCCCGACGACGCTTGGCGCGCTCCCCGCAGGGGGCGTGTACGCGACGCTCGTTGACAACGGCTTGGGGCTTGAAGTCAACGCAAGCATTAGCGGAAGCCCTGGAGTGCAGGGGCTGTCGTTCGACACGCTCGACGTCGCTTATATCCTCGCGTCGCTAGAACTCGATGGGGACTACAACGGCAACGGCGTCGTTGATGCCGCCGACTACACCGTGTGGCGAGACTCGCTTGGCCAAGGCGGCGACGACCTTGATGCCGATGGCAATCTGGACGACACCGTGAACGAAGCGGATTACACCTTCTGGAAGGAACGCTTTGGCCAAGCGGCGCCGGCGAGCGGCAGTGCGACCATCATCGGGGTTCCGGAGCCATCGTCGGTGGTGTTGGCCGCGGCCTGTGCGCTTCTGGCTTACGGAGCTTCGTTGCGCAGGCGTGCGGGAGTATGAACTGGCTGTCAAACCATTCGGGACACTTGCGACGATGGATGTCCCATAGCCGCCCACTACAACGATGGCGTTTCATCTGCGAGCACTTTCGTGTAGAATTCTGGTTGCAGAATTGGCGTCTCCGATTCCTGAGCGCGGTCCACGCGATTCCACGATTTGATCATGTCACCAGCAAATCCGGTTCAATACGTCTCGGACGATCAGGGCAACGCGGTTGCCGTGATCGTGCCGATCGACTTGTGGCGGGAAATTGAATCCGAGCGCGAGACGGCTTATTTGCTTGCAAGTGACGCCATGAGAGATCGTCTCCTACAGGCCAAAGACCGCATGGGAGGCCTCTCGCTTGACGACGTCCGCCAAAAGCTTGGAATTTGATTCTGCGGCCTTGGAAGATCTTGCCTGGTGGGTGCAGCAGGACCGCCGCAAGGCGTTGCGCATTATTCGCTTGGTTCAAGAAACTTTGGGCGACCCCTTCGGCGGCATCGGTAAACCGGAACCGCTCAAGCACGAACTAGCTGGCTGTTAGTCGAAGCGCATTGATGGCGAACATCGATTGGTATATCAGGTTCAGGCTGACAAGATTCGGATTCTTGCGTGCCGGTATCACTATTGATGATGGATTGCTCGATTCGTAGCGCAGCCGTTGCGATTCTCTGTTAATGCAACTCGCGCGCCCTGCGGTGCTTCGAACCGTCTCCATCGACCGACGGTGCGCTCTGGGGCGTCGCCAACAGCCGTTTACCTCACTGGCTGGTTTTGGCCATGCGTCTTTTTTATGACTGCCGCGTCTATGTGGTTGTAGGGCGTCGCTCGCACGCCCGATTCTATCGCATGATTTTGGAAGGAACGATGACAATGAACGAGGGACAAACCAACGCACCCGCCGGGGCGGGCCAAGGATGCTGTGGTAGCATGATCTGTTGTTGCATGTGCTGCTGCTGCCAGCCATGCTGCTGCCAGATCGTTTGCTGCCCACCGGCCGGCGAAAAGCCGAGTACGCCCACCAGCGGAAAGTGCTGCTGAGAACGATGGACGATGCCGCAAAGTTGGCCGACGACGTGTGGCCCGCGCTCAGCGATGAATTGCGCGCATTTCTTCGCTCGCGGGTTCCCAGCGAAAGTGACGCCGATGACCTTCTTCAGGACGTGTTTGTGCGGGTGGTAGAAAAAATCGGCTCGCTGCGGGAGGCCGATCGCGTCGAGTCCTGGGTGTATCAGGTTGCACGCAATGCGATTGCGGATTTTTATCGACGGCGCGCCTCTCGACCGGATGGCTCCATCAATGGGGCGGTCGAGGGCGTCGTTGATCGGCATGGCGAGAACGACGCCGGCAATCAGAACTGCGCGGTGGGCGCCTGGCTATCGCGGATGATCGGCGCGCTGCCGACAACGCTGCGAGATGCGGTGCGAATGTACGAGATCGAGGGTCTTTCACAAGCGGAGATTGCCAATCGTCTGGGCATCTCGCTATCTGGCGCCAAGTCGAGAGTGCAGCGGGGGCGACGCCAGCTTGAGGAGTTGCTGCTCGGCAGTTGTCAGCTTGAACTCGATCGGCGCGGAAATGTCCTCGCCTGTAAGCCAGCGAACCTGGATAACTGCGCCGAAGCATCGTGCCAGTGCAACGACGCGAGCCAATAAGCAGTCAATGAAAGCGTCGGCGAAACTCCCGAGAACCCCGAGCGTTAGCGGGATTTCCTCACCCAGAACAATCCCGCTGCACAGACGAGACCCAATGCCAGCGACGACGGCTCGGGAATGTCGAATTGAAACAGCCGATCGCTGGGGCTAGCCACGAGTGGCGACACCACTGGACCGGCCAAGCCCGAATTGACTTGCAAGAAGTCAAACTCAGGAGCGAAGGGGCTGGTGAAGACGAGCAGGCTGCTGGTGTCACCGGCCAATAGCTCCGTGCCATTAAAAAACCAAGCCATGCTGGTGTTGTTATCTCCCCCGCTGGCGGGCGACTGTTCGGTCGCTGCCGCGGTGGGGACGAAGGCTGGCGCCAAAACCACCCCACGGCCGTCCGTCGGGTCAAGGCCGACCGTCAACGTATCGATGCCAGGGCTGGCGGACGTAACGGAGGTGATTTGATAGACGTAAATCACCTCATTGGCACCGGAGGGATCGACTTGCGCGATGCCCTCGTCGTTCAAATAAAGCTGGAACTTGTTCGGACCGAACGCCGCCCAGTCGACTTCGGCGGTAATGGTGTCACCGTTTGGGGCTGCACCCGCAATAGCAACACTTCCATGCCAACGTCCGGCGTCAGGACCGAGACCGTCATTCAAAGCGCGGTTGGTCGTCGATAAAGGCCCAGCCGTTGCCTGCGACAGCCCGAGCGTCAGCGTCAGGCAGAGACTCATGACGGCGATCAAACGAACACGGCCAATTTGTAAGTATGTCATTGGAACTGACTCCCCATTCAATCGTTGAATGCCTGACCTTAAGTGGATAACCCCACGCCACTCGATAGTCTTGATCGTCTTTGCGGAAACGGATTCGTTACGTACGGCGCCATTTTGCGAACAAGCAAGCCACCACACTCAATGCCACTAACAGCAAGGAGGCAGGCTCGGGAATGGCAAACGGGCCGGGAGTTGGCACGCCGGCAACAAGCGCTTGCGTTCCACCATCAATCGTTAAGGAAGCACCGACAATCGGCAGATTTGGTGATGAAAAAGCCAAACCCCAACTGCTCATGCCCGTTGCAATCTCGGGCGAGAATAACCAGCGAGCGTTCGGAGTGAAGGAAGCCGACGAGGCGTCGACATCTCCGATATCAAAGGTGCCGATCGTATTCGCGGGATTCCCGATCCCGACGATCTCCGCAGAGACACCCAGATTGCCGGCCACGAAGACTTGGTAGGTATAAACCAGGGCATCGCCCGGTGCGTAACCAAGACCGGCGAAGTTGGCATTGAAATCGGCGGCCGAAAAAACCGCGTATTCGATCGTGCCGCTCAGGCCAACGCCGTTGTTGAAGGGCACCGTACCGGTGACGCCTCCGAACGCGGCGCCGTGGCCACTAAGAGGTGCCGCCCGAGCGATCGGGACGGAAACGATCATCATCGCAAGGACTGCGAAGAGTTGGAAAAGTCCTTTAGATTTTGTGCTGGTCATTAGCTTACCCCTCTCAACAGATGTACTGGCGAAGATGCGGAATGATCAAGGAAAATAGCTAGGTAACGATCCGGGCACCCAATTGCAGCGCTTAACCCCCAAAAACCCCCTATCGGGCAGGCCAACAAAAGCCTGCAGCCGGGCTGCATCACCGGAAGACCCCTCTCGCGCGTGATAGATGCGAATTTACCAGCAAAACGGACGGTGTCAATGAATTCCTTGGCAAAAATTAGAATTTGCAGGAAATTGGGGCAGTTTAGGGGTAATCGGAACCCGCCCCTCTGAGTAAACGGAACATGGGCAATCCCTAATTTCCCGCCTTTGGAGGGTTGCCCACGCCGCGCCGGGCACTGCCGTCCGATTCTGAAGCGGCCCCCGCCGCTCGACAAAGCTGGACTAGGCCATCGTTTTCTGCCCACAGTTGCCGCGATCATGCCGACCGAATGTGGGCAGAAATTAAGTCCGAGCGTGAGACAGTCTATCTGCTGGCGAGTTCGGAGGGATGTTCCCAATTCCCGTTCAGTGTGGATGCAGGTTTCTAGGCGATCGCTAGGGATCGTGACGTGAGAACGTCCAACGAGATCGGACGTATTCCGCTGGGTCGCACTTCTGACTGTCAAGTTTTTCTTCACGAAGCTATTGATACAAGCGGCTCCAATTCCGCTCGCACATCCTGAACGAAGGATTCAAAACCCGTCTTGTCGGAGTGGTTGCAGCGACCTTTGTCAATGCATCGAGCGATTTCCGCAAGTAGATCCATCATGCCTTCCGAACGCGCCGATTCGTCGATCAGTACATTGAGCGTATTTTTTGGCTCCGTTTTCGATACGGGTGGGATCAACTTGTCGCTTGGAAAATGTAGCGCCTCCCGAACTGCCTTGGGATCGTCGAGCAGCCATGCTTCCAGATGAGGAATGGCTTCGCCCACCGCTGCGGGAATCTGCGCCACGCGAGTGCTCTTGCGATCTTGATCCCGCGCAGAACGCAGTTTCATTAAGCCGTCACCCGCCGGTGATTTATCGCTATCAATGGTTGCCACTACTCCTGCAAGCTCCAATTCTCGCGCTTGCAATAATGCAAACTGCAATTTGCGCTGATAGCCGCTACCGCGACTCAATCGCAACTTCTTCCATTCCCGAAACACAGGCGCAATCGGCGCCTTTACAATCGCTTGGACTAACTCGGGCACAGTGGCACAGTCCCGCGGTCCATCCGCAACGAATAGCAATCGCATTACGATACCTTCTGGAGTAGCCCCGATTCGTCCTGATTGAGCCATATTTCCCCGAGCATGAATTCGTCCATGAACAGCTTCAGACGTTTCGTGTCGACCGGATGAGCAGCACACGCCCCATCTAGTTCACGCTGCATTACCAATACTTGATGCTTTTCCGGGTCAATGCAATCCAATAGGTAAGGAGAATGAGTGGTCAAAATAACTTGTGTCGGGCGGTCTGCGAACTTTCCTTCAGTCAGCCCAATTAGTAAGCTGACAATATCCTCTAGCCGCTTCGGGTGAACACCAGTTTCAGGTTCTTCGAGAAGGACGGTTCGCGGGGGTTCGGGATGATTCGCTAGAGCCACAAAGAAAATCATCAGTTTCACCCCGTAGGAAGCATGCTTTGCCTCCATGACGAGTCCGCTTTCAAGCTTGAGGTCAATTCTTCTACTACCCGCCTGAGGTGTCTCAATATTCAAATCGACGAGACCAGGAATCAATTCGCGCAAGTTGGCGAGTACCCGAAAGAAGCGATCACGATCTTTACGTAATAGAACGTCCAAATAGGTTGGCACATTGCTGGCATTGTCGTCGATTTGGGGAATTCCACTTTTAGCCTCCGTACCGATCGATTCCATGGCCGGCTGCAGCACCTCACTGTTGAAGAGATTGACAGGCGAGATTGAGTTGTCACCGGTCAATTCCCAGTGGCTTCTTTGAGCAATAGGTTGTTGGGCGGGTCCCCGCTCGACCATAAGTTCGGAACCCGCGTCCGTGTACCCTACTATTTTTGGTGAGGTCGCCCGCTCGAACTGCCAGAGATCTGGAGAAGCTACTTTCAGTTGTCCGTGTCCCTGCGATGGAGCCATTCCTAATAAGCGGATTGCCGACAGAAATGCACTCTTGCCCGTATTGTTCGGCCCGATGAGGACCGTCAGCGGCTTCAGCGGAACGTCGACCTCGCGCAGGCACCGATATTCCTTGATTTGGACGCGATTCAACATCGATCATGCTCCGAAGGGCCTGCAACAATTCCCTCTGAGTATACTCCACTTTGACAAGCCAGATAGGCGAGTTTTCAAGGGAGTTTCCAACTCTGCGTTGAGACGATCCCTCGCTCCGCTGCGCCGCGCGGATTCGGCTTCGCGTCGCGGCTAACGGCGCGTCACTCCGCTTTCGCCCCGTCGATAAACACATCGACCTGCTGCCCCACGTAAAGCTGCGGGGCGGTGTCGGAGGCGACGCGGTAGATGAGTTGCAGAACGCGGGTGTCGACGCGCTCGCTGTTGTCGCCGGTGAGCGAGCGCTTGGGCACGACGAACGGTTCGACGCGGACGAACGTGAGCGGGAATTGATGCTCGGGATCTCCCCTAAGGCTCGCCGCGGCGGGGGCGCCGAGGTGGTAGCGGGGGATGTCGTTCTCGTCGATGTCCACGCGGATGTGCAATTGCTCCGTGTTGCCAAGGATCAACAGCCCTTGGTCGCTGGCCGCGCCGACGTACTGCCCCGGACGGACATTGGATTGTAGAATTTCACTGTCGATCGGTGCGGTGACGATAAGACGTTCAAGGTCGGTCTGCACGTTGGCGACCTCGGCCCTGGTCTGGGCGACGGCGGCTTGGGCGACTTTTTTTTCGTACTCCCACGAGCCGGCTTTGAGCAGATCAAGCTGAGCGGTGACGCGCTCGAACTCGGCGGCGGCCGCTTGAGCGGCGAACTCGGCGGTCTGCAACTCGTCATCCGTTACGCGGCCACCTCCGCCTGCGGCGACCTTGCGCAGCCGGTAGACCTGCTGTTGCTTGTCGGCGGCCAGCGCTTCGGCCTGGCGAACTTGCGCTTCGAGCACCGGCACATCCTCCGGACGCGGCAGGTGTTCGAGGCGCTCCAAGTCGGCGAGCGCCGCATCCACTGCGGCCTCTTGGATGCGCAGTTTCGCTTTTAGCTCCCGGTCGTCGAGCCGAAACAGCTTATCGCCCGCTTTCACCTTTTGACCAACTTGAACGAAAACTTCTTGCACGATGCCGGCAATTGGAGCACCAATGGTAATATTCTCCGTCCGCGGCTCGACGATCCCCGAACCGGCCACCGCCTGCGCGAAGGGAGAAACGGCCGGCGTGATTCGCGGGGCGCTGGCCGGTGGTGCCTCGCGGCTATTGCTCATCACATGCGCAACGGCCACCGCAAACAGCACGAGCGCGAGCACCGGGAGAGCGTATTTTACAATTCGAGCTGTCATAGAGTTTGGTGATGTCAAGAATCAATTGCAACAGAGGTACTTGGCAATTACTTCCG
>JBBDYG010000049.1:0-36767 GCA_040901765.1 Pirellulales bacterium | reverse complement strand
GATCCAATCCGACTCGAACTACGCTTGTTTTGAAGGAGTTGTTCGACAAGGCCCATTCGCACTAGAAAAAACATTAACGGAGGATAACACCATGGCGATTCGTGTTGCCATCAACGGGTTTGGACGCATCGGCCGGCTAACTTTTCGCTTGATGCACGAGCGGCCCAACGACTTCGAAGTCGTGGCGATCAACGACCTGACCGACAACAAGATGCTGGCCACCTTGCTGAAGTACGACAGTACGCACGGCCGCTTCAAGGGGAAGGTCGAGTACGACAACGAGCATTTGATCGTTGACGGCAAGAAGATCCGGGCGCTGGCCGTTAAGAACCCCGCCGAATTGCCGTGGAAAGACCTGAAGGTCGATGTGGCGATCGAAAGCACGGGCGTGTTCACCAAGCGCGCAAAGGAGGGCGTCGCTGGTTACGACACCCACTTGGCCGCCGGCGCGAAGCGAGTGGTGCTGAGCGCTCCGGCCGACGACGGAGCCGATCTCACGTGCGTGTTGGGCGTGAACGACGACAAGCTCAACGCGAGCATGAAGTGCATCAGCAACGCCAGTTGCACGACCAACTGCCTTGCGCCGGTTGCGAAGGTGCTGCACGAGAAGTTCGGCATCGAGAAAGGCCTGATGACGACCGTCCATGCCTATACGAACGACCAGCGCGTGCAGGACATGCCGCACAAGGATCCGTATCGCGCCCGCAGTGCGGCGCAGAACATCATCCCCACCTCGACCGGCGCAGCCAAAGCGGTGGGCATGGTGATTCCCGAGCTTGATGGAAAGCTTACGGGCATCTCGCTCCGCGTGCCGGTCGCCACAGGCAGCATTGTGGACCTGACGGCAATAATGAAAAAGACGGTCACCCCCAAGGAAGTGAATGCGGCGATGAAAGCGGCCGCCGAATCGGGTCCGCTCAAGGGAATTCTGGCCTACACAGAAGACCCGATTGTCTCGACCGACATCATCGGCGATTCTCACAGTTCGATCTTTGCCGCCGACTGGACGCAGGTCATGGACGGCAACATGCTTAAGGTGGTGAGTTGGTACGACAATGAGTGGGGCTATAGCTGCCGGACCGTCGATTTGGTCGCGCGGATTGGCAAGCTGTAACTTCGTAGCGGCGGCTTCTAGCCGCCGATTAGCGCGGCGGCTGGAAGCCGTCGCTACGGTTTGCGCGGCGACCAACCGCCGCCGGCGCTCGCTTGCTTGGGCACGAGCGTTGATTCGCTGGGCACCCAATTCGCGGCGGGCGAAACGGCGTCGTCGATTGCTTCGTGCTGCGTGCGTACTTCGCTTAGCGCTTCGCTTGCGTCTTCGCGGGGCATTAGCACCGTCGAAGCGAGTACCTTGCCGCCCTCCGCGGGCAATAAACGCACCCAAAGCTCAAGCGGTCGATCGAGCGGCAATTCATCCGGCAGTCCGGCCAGCACGTCGAAGATCTCGCGCGACTGTGTGTCGCGCCAAGCTTGTTCGACTTCTTCGGTTGTGAATTCCCAGCGCGCAAGAGCCGGCGCGGTCGGTCCATCGGAGGGGTCGAGCAGCAGCACTTCCAGCGGTCCGTTGTAATCGGTCGGCGCGCCATCCAAAGTCCTAGGCTCGACCGCGACGTGAAGGCTGGGCATTTCGTGATCCTCAAGCTGCACCCATTCGCCCTGGACTCCGGTCGGAGCGGGTGCCGTCTGCGATAGCGGCCGGGCATCGCTTAGCACACCAGCGGGGATAATCTCTGGCGCGTCCGGCTCCAAGTAGATAGGCTCAACAGCGCTTCCCTGCTCGGGCGCTGGGGTCGCGGGCGGCGTAATGGGCGCCGGGACACCGGGCGGAGGGACAGCGGGAGGCGTCACTCGCATGGGCGGGCCGAGTTCGATTTCAGGCGCTTCGGCATCCACCGGCGGAATCGGTTGCGTGGCATCGGGTTCGACCGGCGGCTGATCGTCCCTAAAAGGGTCCGGCTGTGGCTGCGCGCGGCGGCGGTCGAGCAGATTCCGCGACCGCGGACGATCGGGGCTCCAGGTATCGTCGCCGGGAGTCTGCACCGGCGGAGCGGTCGATTTTTGACTGCTGCTGGGCGTTGTGGATTGAAGTTCCTCGAGTTGCCGCCGCAGTTCCACGTTTTCACAGCGGCAGCGGCGGACGATCTCCTGATACTCGGCGACGTAATCTTCGAGGGCGTAGACCTGGTCCTCTTGCATGCGCAGCTCGCGCTCGACCAAGTCGCGCTCGGAGCGACTACGGCAACCGACACTAAAAAGGGCTCCAAGTGCTAGCACCAACGCAACCACGTTGGCCGCAACGCAAGAGCGCACCATGTTCGCCGCAAAGACCCTCATGCGGCCGGTGAATAGTGGATTTGCCGGCGGGGGTCAAGCGAAAGAAAGGAGCGGTGCTAGCAAACGCGGGTCGGCACGAACGCGCTTCGCCCCAAAGACGGCGCGTCGCGGCTAACGTGGGCTAACTCGGCATGCGATCGATGATTTTGTCGATGAGGCGGTATTCGAGTGCTTCCTCGGCCGACATGAATTTGTCGCGGTCGGTGTCGCGTTCGATTTGCTCGAGCGACTGGCCGGTGTGGTTGAATAGGATGCGGTTGAGCCGCTCCTTGGTTTTCTTGTACTCGTTGGCGTGGATCATGATGTCCTCGGCGGTACCCTCCATGCCGGCGGAGGGTTGGTGGATCATGATTCGGCTGTTGGGCAGCGCGTTCCGCTTTCCCTCGGCGCCGGCGGCGAGCAGGATTGCGCCCATCGACGCGCATTGCCCCAGGCAATACGTCGCCACGTCGCAGGTGACAAACTGCATCGTGTCATAAATCGCCAGGCCAGCCGTAACGCTGCCGCCGGGCGAATTGATGTAGATGTGGATATCCGCTTTGGGATCGTCGGACTGCAGGAACAGAAGCTGCGCGACAACGATGTTCGACACCTCATCGTTGATGCCGGTGCCCAGGATGATAATGCGGTCCTTGAGCAGGCGACTGTAGATGTCCATCGCCCGCTCTTCGCGGCCGCTTTTTTCGATAACGTAAGGAATGAGTGGCATGATGGTGAGTAGCAGGCAGTAGGCAGAGGGCAGTAGGCAGAAAGAAATAATCAGAACGGCGAGCCGCGTCGTCCTCGACCACGGCTTTTTTTCTGGCTGATAGCTGACAGCCGATAGCTCTCTCAGTCTTCGTCTTCCGCTTCGCCGCCGGGCAGGGTTTGTTTCAGTAGGATGTCGTCGACGATTCCAAAGGCCTTGGCTTCGGCGGCGGTCATGTAGTAATCGCGGTCGCTGGCCTTGTGAATTTCCTCGACCGACTTCCCCGTGTGGGTGGCCATGATCTCGTTCAGTGCTTGGCGGGTGCGGATGATTTCATTCGCTTGAATTTCGATGTCGGAGACCTGCCCGCCGACGCCGCCGTGGGGCTGATGAATCATGATCTTGGCGTGCTTCAGGGCGAACCGCTTGGTCGGAGCGCCGCCGGCCAAGAGCACCGCCCCACCGCTCGCGGCCAGCCCAACACAGTACGTCGCCACGGGGCAGGTAATCATCTGCATCGTGTCGTAGATGGCCAGAGTCGAAGTGACGCTGCCGCCCGGCGAATTGATGTAGAAGTGGATATCTTTGCGGCGATTTTCGCTCTGCAGGTACAGCAGCTTCATCACCAGTTCGTTGGCGTTGCCGTCGTAGATTTCGCCCTGCAAGAAAATCACGCGATTCTCGAGCAGCAGATCGCCGAGCGTCATTTGACGCTGACGCTGGTAGTCGCGCATGGCTTGGGGCGAGAGGTACTCGCGGATGGGGCCGCGGTGATTCGCGGGGGAGTTGCTCATGGCCGAGAGTTTCCTTTGTGATTCTTCAGAGCGTCCTTGGTGTGTCACGAGGAATCATTTCCGGAATGGGACGCCGAGGCAACTTTTCCGGATTTGCCGTGGATGTCCGATGCCAACGAGTAAGCGTAGCTTAATTCATCCCAGCGGGATGATAGCCATTAGCCGGTGGTCGCGCAGCGCACCACCGGAAAGCAAATTGTTAACTTACACGACCCCGGCAGGGGTCGCAGCCGTTCATCGTTTACTAGCCTGCTGGCACCCCTGCCGGGGTGCCGCAACATCTTGCTCGCTCTGCCGGTGGTGGCGCTTCGCTTACCACCGGCTAATAGCTATCAAGCCTCCGGCTTGAATGTATCAATGGTATTTCCCGCATCAACATCGGGTTAACGGCATAAGGTCATGCCCTACAGTTCCTCTTCATCCTCATCGTGATCGTGGGCTTCGGGGATGGCACCGCCTAGTCCGCCGCCGGCGGCGAAGGAAATCGCTTCGACTTCCTTCTTCTCCGGCACGTACTTTTCGTCTTGGAACTTGGCGTGCGACTGGACCAACTCGAGTACCTTTCGCTCGATGATTTGGTTCCGCAGCACGTCCATCAGGCCGCGCTTCTCGAGCTGCGCCCGCACGCGGCGTGGCGACTCGCCGCTCTGCGCGGCCATCAGGAAGATTTCCTTGTCGTAGTCGCCATCCTCGACATCGAGCTTCTCTTCCTCGGCAATTCGTTCGAGGATGAAATGCTCCTTGAGGGCCTGAGCGGTGTTGACGGAACTGTTTTGCCGCAGTTGATTTTCGCGAGCGCGAATTTCCGCCTCGCTGAATCCGCTGCGGCGGAGTTCCATTACGGCCCGCTCTAGCTCGCGCATGCTCTGCCGCTTGAGCAGACCCGGCGGCAGTTCCCACTCGGCACTCTTGATGAGCAGCGACGTGATCTGCTCGCGGGAGTTTTGTTGTTGGTGGTATTCGAGCTGCCGCTCCAGATTCTTGCGGATGGCGTCGCGGAGCGCGTCTTCCGTTTCAAACTCGCCAAGTTCCTTGAGGAATTGCTCGTCAAGTTCGGGCAGCTTGAGCTTCTTGACCTCCAACACCTCGAACTCTAGTTGCACCGCTTTGCCGCGAAGTTCTTCGTTCGGCGCGCCTTGCGTAAGCTTCACCTCGGCTTGCCGACGATCGCCGGCGGTGACGCCTTCCATCAGCGTGTCGAAGTTTTCGATGCGCGAATCGATCAGGCTTAGCACGGGGCGAATTCGCAACACCCGCTCGTGGTCCCGTTCCACTTCTTGGCCATCGGCGGTAGTGGTGATGTTGACCGTCAGATAATCGCCCGAGGCGGCGGGGCCGCTGTGCGGCACAAGCTGCCCGTAGCGGGCGATCATCTGCTCGAGCTGTTCTTGCACGTCCTCGACGGTGAACGTACGGGTGGGCCGCTTGATCTTGAGACCCTTCCACTCGGGCAGGTCGAACTCGGGCCGGACCTCGATGTTGAACTCGAAGGTCATCGGCCCTTCGTCGGGCACCTCGACCGCGTCGAGGTTCAGATCGGGTTCGCTGATTGCCGCGAAGGTCTGCTCCTCGCTGATCTGCGAGAGGCTGTCCATGAGCAGCGAGCCTTTGACCTGATCGGAAACTTCCTTCTTAAAGCGGCTTTCAACGATCTTCCGCGGGGCGCGGCCGGGGCGGAAACCGGGGACGGCGGCCTCGGGCATCATTTCACTGAAGGCGTCGTTGAAATAGCGGTCGATGTCCTCGCGCGATACCGTCACGGTCACGTGACGTTCGCAGGCGCTGGGGCTGGCGATCTGAACCTCAAGATTCAGCTTGGGCGTTTCCTCCTCAACCTCGTCGGCCAAATCGACCGTATCTTCGAGTTCATCGGTTTCGGAAGGGTCGCTGGATTTGACCGGCATGGTGCTGTGGCCTTGGCAAGGAGTGGGCGGGCGAGCGGGAAATCGGCAGAAATACGCCGCGATTTCAGCCCCCAACAGGAATTCGGCCCGCACCCGCATGCTCAACGGAAGGGCGGGGCCGAGCGATTGTCAATTCAAACAAGAGCGGGTGATCGGACTCGAACCGACGACAACGACGTTGGCAACGTCGTGCTCTACCAACTGAGCTACACCCGCAAACCTCGGACCGCCGCGAAGCATTCCGCGATCGGCCCACTGAACCACGAATTATAGGCCCCGGGGGGGCGTTCGCAAGGGGAATCGGGGGAGGGGTCGGAGGTCGGAGGTCAGGGGTGACAATCATCGTTGTTGGGTGCCGCGTTTCACAGGGCTACTTTCCTTCCGTTTTCGTTGAGCACCGCCATTATTCCACGATGCGGGCTTGAAAAACTCGTCGAGATTGCGAGGGGCCGCCGCTATTCTGTCACGAATCCACATTCGCACCGACACTATTGCCAACCGGCGCGAACCGCGCCCGATCCGCTTCGCGAATGGCGAAGGGTTCGGTTGGGCGCGCACGGCGATCGGTCGCCATGCCTCTGCTTAGAGAGGGGTGGGCTCGACAGGATCGCAGGCGGCCACGGCGCACGAAGCGCACGGTGGGTGGGGGCAGCCTAAGGCGGTGCTCGGGTATGGGTACGCATGTTCAGAAGCCTACCATAGAAGGTGGCTCTTTTCTAGTGGAAAAGTTGAAGATTCGTTGAGAGATTGGGGAGGGTGGCTGGGGTCGAAGGCGTCACCCGAATCGCAGTTTGACGCGGGCAGAGGCAGTGAAGAACAGCATCCGCCGCGTCTCACATGTCCGCCTTTACTCTGAATGCTCCGGCGGTTTTACTTTACCCGCATTGCAGTTGGCATCAATGCGATCGCCAATCGGGGTATCCAAAGATTTCCCGCGCCCGAGCGCTCCGCCTTCGTTGATCCAGCGATCTATTTCGGGGGGAATGCCTCTCGGTGTCGTTTTGCCGACTGGCTGGTGAGTTTCACGCGCAGCAGGATGGCGAGTGATTTGGCGTTTCATGGCTGCCTCGCGCCTAACTTGCGTGAGTGGGGGCGGGAGACCCACGCACAACGAGACCACCCGCTACATCATATTCGGCGTCGGCGCATGCAGGGCCGCGCCTGGGTCACCTTCCGTCAGTGGCTCGGTCGAACGCTTCCAGGCGTCGAAGCCGGCCAGCGCGCTGCCTTGCTCGAACTTGCCGCGTTGGGGTTCGTGGCTTTCGAGCGTTGCCCAGCGGACGTACGACAGAAGTTGCTGTTCGGAATCGAAGGTTGCCACAAGGCGCGGTGGGCCGCCGCGTTTCGATCCGTAGAGGTAATGCATGAGGGTGCTCCATATCGTGCGATCGAAGCCTCAAGACGAGAAATGATCTTTATCCTATCATCCTATTCGTGCCGCTTGGTGGCGAGTAGTCCGCGGCGATGTGGGATCATTTGGAATGGGCGGAGAGAGACCTTCGGTCGGGACGAGTGCGGGGTCGGGAGACCCGCGCACAACAAACCTGCGCACAACCGGAACAGACCTCCCCTGCTAGATTCGCGAGGCGGGTTGCGGTTCAATGGGCTTCGCAGTTCGACGTCCCATTCTCACCCCGAACCGCCCTGTATGCTGCTCTTCAAGAAAAAGTTTCTCGACGCCATTCGCAGCGGCGACAAGACGCAGACGATCCGGTTGTGGAAGCATCGGATGATGCGCGCCGGGCAGCGGAGTTACATTCCGGGCGTGGGGCGGATTCAGATATTGCAGGTCGAGCTGGTCGCGGTGGACGAGCTGACCGACGCGGACGCGATTCCGGATGGGTTTCCCGACGCGGCCAGTTTGCAGGCGGAGCTAAAGACCATTTACGGCGAGAAGCTGTCGGCCGGGTACAAGGCGTTTCGAGTCGTCTTCGCGAAGGACGAAAGCCCCGCAAATCCCCCGGAGTGAATCCATTGGAATAACGCGAGAAACGACTCGCGTTGTCGATACTACCGTAGCGGTGCCGCCGGTATTTTCGTTACGATCAACCCGTGGTCATAGCTTCGATGACTTAGAGTTACCGTGGGCGATGAGCGATCGGCTCGTCGCCGCTGCCTTACTCCGGCATCGCGTACAGGCGCCTTGTTCACTAGATTCGATGTATTCGCGTCATGGCCGATAAGCAAGTTTCTCTCGACGAGCAGTTTTCGCTCGATGCGCATCATGGCGATCTGCCTGCTAAGGCGGAAGCCAACCGGCAGCGGATTCTCGCTTCCCAGAGTTACATCCTGGCGGAGAAGGATGTCGAGTTTCTGGGCCGGCCCCACATGCGGCCGGTTCGCATGCAACTCGAGTTGCAAAAAACCGAGACGCTGCTTCGTGAGCACCTAATCGAATCGACGGTCGTCGTCTTCGGCGGCACGCAGATCATCGAACGGAAGGAAGCGGAGGAAAAACTTGCCATCGCCAAAGCGGCATACGACAACGACCCCGATGACACCTACTTGCAGCGGGCGGTGGTTCGCTCCGAGCGCATCCTCGCTAAGAGCGATTACTACGACCACGCGCGGCAGTTCGCCCGACTAGTTTCCAGCCGGTGTCAGATCGATGGCAAATGCGACATGGTAGTTTGCACCGGCGGCGGCCCAGGGATTATGGAAGCCGCCAACCGTGGTGCGTTCGACGTCGGCGCGAAGAGCTTGGGTTTGAATATCGAGTTGCCCCACGAACAAGAGCCGAATCCATACATCACGCCCGAACTGTGCTTTCAGTTTCACTATTTTGCGATGCGGAAGTTCCATTTCGTTCTTCGCGCCAAGGCGCTCGTTGTTTTTCCCGGCGGGTTTGGCACGTTGGACGAGTTGTTCAACTGCCTCTGCCTACGGCAGACTGCCAGCATGCAGGCAATTCCGATCATTCTGTACGGCCGCAAGTTTTGGGATTCGATCGTCGACTTCCCCCAGCTAGCCGACGAAGGGGTGATCGCCGACGACCACTTGAGCTTGATCTCCTACGCCGAATCGCCGGAAGAAGCCTGGCAGCTGATTGCCGAATTTCACCAGCTTGGTTAGCAGACGGGCCGTAGCGGTGGCTTCCAGCCGCCGCGAATCACGGTGAATCGCTGCGCTGATCGGCGACTGGAAGCCGCCGCTACGCTTGCAAAGCCTTGGCCGAGTGTCATAATGCGTAAGCCGATTGTCCTGCTTTCCGAAGCCCCAATATACGTGCGATTGGATCGCGCACGTCCCACCTTTCTCACGGCCCATTCACCGAGCAAAACGCACGGTCGAGCGCCAACCATTTGCGGGAACTCGCCATGAACTTGGTCGAATTGTATCGGCTGCGTTTCGCTTGTGCGCTGCTAAGCAGCGGATTGTTGTTGGTCTCCACCTCTTGCGCTCAAGAGCCCGATGCGAATGCGGCGGCTGAGCCTGCTGCGAACGGCGAAGCGCCCACCGCCGATCCGTTTGTCATTCCCGAAAGCGCGACGGCGGACGAATTGCTGGCGTTCATTGAGTCGGTCCAGCAGCCAAAAGAGCCAGTCAAGACGCGCGACGAAGCGCTGGCGTTTTATCAGAAAGCCACGGCAGCCGTTTCAGCCGCTGCCGATTTGTTGTTGGCGGGTGAAGCGACCGACGACCAAAAGATTCAAGCCAGCCAAGCAAAGATTAGAGCCCTGTCGATGGCGTCGCAACTGGGCAATTCTGAAGCCGATGCCCAGCTTGATGCGTTTCTCGAAAAGGTCTTAGAGTCGGGATCGCCCGATCTGATTCAGCTTGCGAAGCAGGTGCGCCTGATGCGTCAACTTTCCAAATGGAATCAGCTTGAGCCGGATCAACGCCAGGCGATTCTGGATGGACTAGTTAAAGACGTGAAGGAGACCGAAATCCCAAACGCCGGCCAGGCCGAACTCGTCAGCAGATTGGGAGACCGTCTTTCCGCTAGCCCCGAGCGCGAGCAGGTGGCGGTCGCGATCGAACAACTGATTCCCGTGTTTCAAACGAGCAGCGATCCAGGTGTCGTGAGCCGCCTGGCCTCGCTGGAAGGCTTGGTCCGCCGGCTCCGCCTGCCAGGAAATGAAATGGAAGTCACCGGCACGCTGCTTAGTGGCGAGCCGGTCGATTGGGCGTCCTATCGCGGCAAAGTGGTGCTCGTTGACTTCTGGGCCACCTGGTGCGGTCCCTGTACCGCGGAAGTGCCCAACGTCCTCGAAAACTATCAAGCCTATCACGACAAGGGCTTCGAGGTGCTCGGCATCTCGCTCGATACGGACAAGGCCGAGGTCGAACAATATCTCGCGCAGTCCGGCATTCCTTGGCCGACGCTCTTTGGAACTGAAGAAGGCGCCAACGGATGGGACCACCCCATGGTGCGGTACTACGGCATCAACGGCATCCCCGCTGCGATTCTCGTCGATTCCGACGGCAAGGTGGTCGACATGAACGCGCGCGGTCCGCGACTCGGCGCGAAGCTCAAGGAACTGCTCGGCGATCCGCTCCCGCCGGCACAAGCTGAGGAAGAGCCGGAGAATGCGAACCCGACTGCCCAAACCAGCGCGGCGGTTCCTAATTAGGGTGTCGCACTTCAAGCCGGAGGCTTTCGCTCATTCGTCCGATGCCGTTGGCATTTGCCGAGTTTTTGCGGGCTTTTTTGGGTATGGCGAATGCTCCCGTTCACTGTGACAGAACTGAATACGAGTCGCAGTGCTGATTAATCCAGGCGTACTTCACAGCGACCTCCTTCGCACCGTTCTAGTTAAATACGGTATGCCGCGGCTTTTTAAGATGCCGCGTTCCATCTCCGCCCGCCGCAGTTGATTGCGGAGTCGCTGGTTCTCCACGCGAAGCTCGTCCACCGTGGCGTGCTCGCTGCACGGCGGGGGCTGGGGGGCCAGCCACGCGTGCCAGGCCCGAAGGGTCCGGTCACTCACGCCCCCGCCGCCGTCGTAACGACGACTCCTGTTTCGTTTCGCTCATCTTTCGGACCTCTCTAGAGGGACCATTATCCGGCCCCCGCCGCTGTCCGAAAGTCCTGAGCTATCGGAGATCATGCCGATACACATCCATTGATTGCTACCTAATTCGCTTCATCGCTCTCACCCGTGTGAAGGCGGTCGTGCTTTATCCCACGACCGCCCCACCGGGGCGGTCTCAATTTGCAAGGAGATCGTCCCATGCCTAAGTTATCTGGCCCCCGCCGTTCCAAGAGCTGCTCCACCCGACTGGCAGTCGCTCCTCTTGGCCATGCTCCCGGTCATCCGCCGCACGCTCAAAATTGACTTCCGCCTTCTCCGCCGAGAAGATCGCGAGGAAGCGATTCAGGAAGCCACCGCCAATGTGTGCATCGCCTTGGCCCGACTCGTCCGGCAGGGCCGCTCCGAGCGAGCCTATGCCACGGTACTGGCCCGCTTTGCGGCCGCCCACGTAAGTAGTGGCCGACAGGCGGCTACACCCCTCAATGGCCAAGAGGTTCGCTACGCGCAGTACAAGCAGGGCTTTCACGTGGCATGGCTCGAACGCTATTGCGTCGAGGATCGAGAGTGGCGGGAAGCGGTTGTGGCTGACAGCCGGACTCCAATTCCGGACCAAGTCTGTTTCGGATCGATTTTCCAGCGTGGCTGAAGAAACTTTCTCGCGCCAAGCGGAGGATCGCCTTGGCCCTAGCTGCCGGAAACTGTCCGTCTGACGTGGCGAGCCGATTCAGGCTGTCGCGAGGAAGGATTTCTCAATTGCGGCGGGAGCTATCGGAATCATGGTCCGCGTTTTAGGGTGAGGGCGAAGCTCAACGGGAGGGCTTGGCTGCGTAAGCACGCTCGAACCCCCTAGCATCCCCGTCGCTAAAGTATCGAAGGGAGTATCTTTCGAGTGCCGCCATGCGCGGGACACCGTGTCCCATGCGTGGCGGCAACTTGAAAATCAACTCAAAGCAGCCGGCTTGCTAACGGCTTTCCCGAAGCTTTCACAATCGATTTGGCAGTATGGGGCTTGCGGCGACGACCATTGGATCAACGAAGCTCCCCGTCATGCGCCGCAACAATTTGCTCGCGCAGATCCCCTGGTGACGACTCCATGCAAAACCCTTCTAGGACAAGGTAATTGCTCCAGTAATGTCCGCCCCTGCGCGCTCCGCCGCAATGAGATGACCAATCCGCCTCCTATTCAAGTTCAGCAACAACCATCGAATGCAGGTCGAGGCGAGGAACAATGACGGCGGAGCCATGCTCCGTTTGTCGGACATCCAATTCGAGGCCGCCCGGCTCTAAGTGAACGCGAGCAATTCGGTAATCGCCACGGAACTTCACGCCCAGATCGTGGATCGGCAAGACTTCTTCCCGCAATGGGACGTCTTCGTCGGGTAAGGCATGGTTGCCCGTAGTGTTAATGTCGTTGTAGAGATGAACGATCAACCGCTGGCCATCTTTCACCTGACGAAAGCAGGTCATTTGCACGCACATGGGCGCGTCGATTTCGACGGGCGGGGCGCCATTTGCGGCCCAGCGAATCGAATCCGCGAGAACAATTCGCTGATACGGATACGGATAGAGATAGTAGGCCGAATCGAGACCTACCGGCAAGTACACAACGCGCCCGGCGCCAAATTGGTTCGTGACAATTGCTGGGTAGTCGGGCTGCGTTTCATGCCACGGTCGTAGCGTGGCAATCGACGTGGCCTGTGGCGAATCATCTCGTGGCGTGACCGCCAAGGCCGGCCCTTTAAATGTGACGGCGGCGCTCCCCAAGTATTCCTTCAGGCGCGGATCCTTGGTGATTTCATGCTCGGCCAGCTTTAGATCGAAGACACTCTTGCGCTTTTCCCAGTACCGCTCATCGAGCCCAATCTTGAAGTTCGCGTCGATCTCTTCTGCGTTTTCGGCCGATGCCGGCAATCCAGCGAAGTCGACTCCGAACACGTCGCCAAGTGCGAAGCCAGCGCGAACGTCACCAGTCTCTCCGAATCGCGACGAGTCCAATGTTGCGACCAATCCACCGCCACGACTCACAAACTTTCGAATCGCGTCCACCTGGTTGTCATTGAGACAAGCTGTGTTGGCCAAAATAAGCACTTTGTAGGGCGCCAGATCGGCGTCGTTCAGATTCCAGTCATTAATCAACGCGAGCGGCAGGTGCGCTTCCAATGCCGCTCGATAGGCGCCAAATACATTGGCGAGATACCGCTCTTCGACTTGAGCCGACTCACGCCCGTAAAAACATCGCGTGTTGTCGCTAACGACTAGCGCCGCCCACGGTTCCGGCCGCTTCATCACGAGCCAAGGTCGACGTTCTTCGATTAGTGATAAGTGTCGCCACACCGATGGAAGAAGGTGCGGCGCCCAGCCAATGGCGCCGCTGACTTGCGCTCCATGGGTCATGACGAGCAGCGCGCGGCGCTCTGTTTCATGGTGCGGCATGCTTTCGGGACCGTAAGGATTGCCGTGCGACATTGGATACGGGTTGCTCGAGCACATGCGGTGGTTGGTTGTCGCCCACAAGTAAGCGTTGGCGAATGCAGGGACGACAGTATTTCCGCGATTTGTTTCGTCCATCCAGAATTCCTGACAGGGGCAGTCCAGCAGAGCGTTCATCCGAGCGGGCATGTTTCGCGGAATGTCGCGCAAATGCCCAAATCGGCCAGCGTTGGTCGTCCAGGTGACCAGTGCGCAGTCCGGGTTCTTCTTCTTGATTCGCTCTTGGATTCGCTCGACGAATTTTTCTAACTGTCGGTCGTACCAAAGCAGATAGCGGCGGTAAGCGGGGTCGTTCATGTCTACATTCGGAATCGCTTCGCCGGTTTCGTCGAGGTATTGCTGCCGACAGTGCTCGCAATAGCAAACTCGCTGATGGTGCATGCCATCGAACCCGAAGCCGTCCACGCCATACTTATCAATAATCTCCTCCATGAGCTTGATAAACTGTTCGCCCCACGGGCCGATCTGGCAAAGCCAGCCGCCGTATGGATTCTGGTCCAATTCGTCGGGGATCTCCGTGGTATTGGAAGAAATGAGCCGCCAATCGGGGTGAGCGATGTAGGCCTCGCGATTGTAACAAGGTGTGAATGCGGCGATGACGCGCATCCCACGGCCTCGCGCTTCCTCGACCTGCTTGGCGATCTGCTCGGGAGCACGGTTAGGGTCCATTTCAAAGTATTGACTGGGGTAGTACAGATGCATGGAATCGCCAAAGCCGAGTTCCGTCATTTGCACGCCGTGCGTCTCGGATTCGTCCATGTGCGAGATCGCGCCATAGCAATAATTCGAAATGTTCTGCAACCATTCCGGTACTTCGATCGCATGCACGGGACCGGCATCGAACTGCTGCGACATTAGTCTGCGGTCCCAGATGGTGGACGCGGCGGCTGCGGCCTTGCCGTTGCTGGGGGTTTTGCTATCGTCTTCCAATTGGCGTATTTTAATATTCTTGTACCAGATGTCGGCGCCATGATCCTGCAGGCCGATCCTGCCGTGTTGTGGAAAATCTTTAAAGGCCACGCCGAATTTATGATCTGTGCCGTCCGGTCGCTTGCCCGGTTCGGAGAACTTGTCGAAATCCACTTCATTAACGACCTCTCCATTCAGTTCGACGATCGCGCGATTGCCCTGAGATGTTAACTTCAGTTGATTCCACTCGCCGATGGGCCGGAGCGCGTTCTTCGTGGGTGGTGACAGATCGTAGATAGCGCCAGCGTCGACGTAACCCGCCGTCTTCGTATCGTCGATCGCGATTTCCAGGCCGTTGTAGCCAACGTCTTTTCCCGGCTGCGGAACTAGTGTATGCAGTCGAAAAAACACCCCGCTGTTGCAATGGGGCGACTGCTTAAAGTCCAGCGTCAGGATGTAGTCATCCCATTCGCGCTCGGTGACGAGCATGTAGGCGCCGCACTTGTGCGGGTTTAAGGAGCCATCTTCGACCGGGCGCTGGCTTGGTTTGGAATCGCTTGTGATCCAGCCATTGAGGGATCTACCATCAAACAGCAGGATCCAGCCCTCATCGATTTCTGCTGACGAAAGTGCGTTGTCGGCCGCTGCCGCCAAACGACAAGCTAGGGCCAAGCTGATGACGATTGCTATAGAAACTCTCAACATCGAAAACTCCGAGGATTTGTTGTCGCGGCGCGGTACATCATCCTTCGACCACGCCACGCATTTTTTCTAAACCGACGCGAGCAACCTCCGTGGCGTCGCATTCCCACAGGTCTTCCCGAAACAGTTCCAGCGAAAGATATCTCCGATAACCTATTTCGCGCAACAGCGCAAGATACCGCTGCAAATCAAAAACTCCTTCTCCCGGCATGACTCGGTCTTTGTCGTGCTGAAGCTCACGCGGGACATCAGCCGGACAGTCGTCGAAATGACAGATCGCGATTTGGTCTTCCCGGAGCTTGGCGATCGATTCGATCGAGCCTCCGCCGCGATGAATATGGGCCGGGTCGAGCACCGTCGTCGCATCGGGATGACCCGATCGGCTCATTACGTCCAAGGCTTCTTCAATGGTATTGATCTGTTCGACGAAACCCAGGAACTCCATCGCCGGTTTGACGCCCAACCCCGCCCCGATCTCTAGCAGTTCTCGATAATGCCGGGCTCCGAGATCGTAATCCGCGGTGCCCAGCGGCGGTCCAGCAATGACGTACGGCGCGCCGAGTTCGGCTGCGATCTCCATTTTGCGTTTGCATTCCAGGAGGGCGGCGGCGTGAGATTCTCCGACGGTGTCGAACCAATCGCCCAAGTAGATCATGGTGGGGACCGTCAGCCCGTGGTCGGCCAGTGCTAGACGAATATCGTCGATCGTTCCACTGTGTGCGACGTGCGCGTCGACGGCGTCGAACCAGAGTTCGATTCCCGAGTAGCCAGCCACCCCCGCTGCCTGGACCTGACCGAGAATCGGCGTGGTGCGAATGGTGCTGGCGTTGAGCGAGTAGAAAAAGTCAGCCATAGGATGTTAAGCGAGTGGCTCGTTGTGGTAAACGCGGTCATTTTATCAGCCGCGGCATCAAATCCAGCAGAGTCTGCGGCGAATCGTAGAGAATCTGACGAGCGATTGTGAGGGCTTCGTCGCGGCTGAACTGCCCTTGCTCAACTCGGTCGGCGAGGACCAAGGCAAGCTGCTTGCGCACCAGCACCGCCTTGGCGTAGCTCCACTCCGCGCTATAGGCATCGGAGAAGAAGCCGATCTGCTTGTTGGCCGGCAGCATGTCCAATCGCTCGGAGATCACCTGACGGATGGTGTCGGGGAAGAAGTTATGCCACCAAAAGCCGGCCAGGCTGAGATTCGGCAGCTCTCGCGCCAAGGTGCATAGCGATTGATTGGCGTGCCGGCTTGCCAAAAAGCACTGGAATCGCAAGCGTGGATGCCGGCCAATCATTTCGGCCAGTTGCGCGATCGTCCGTTGCGACAGGCGACTGGCCGTTTCGTAGGGTAGCGGCTCAGCGCCCAGGCTAAAATGGAGTACAATCTCGTCGCCGTGCTGCTCCAGCGCGCTGAGAAACGTTTCGTTGATGTAAGACGCATAGACGTCGCGTTCAGCCGACCCCGCTCGATTCCTGCGAGCGACGGCAGCAGCCATCTCTTCCTCGCTCACCGAGCGGTAATCGATGTCGGTCGAGATATGCACCGCCGTCGCAAAGACTCGGCCAAATGGGATGGAGTCGATGTAGTACCGCATCGCGGCATGCACGTCGTCCAAGTTGTGAATCATGCGCTCGGTCTTGGGGCGGCCGCTAGCGGTGATCGGCGAGGGGCTTCCGGCCGGGCGGCCCCAGGAGCGTTCAAGCTCATAGAGAGCCGTGTCGAACTCGCCCCATTGGCAGCGCGTGAAAAAAGCCCATTCTAAAGCGTACTGAAAGCTCGCGTCGTCTTGGCCTTGTTCGCGGCGCGCGATCTCCGTTCCTGTGCGCTCGATTCTTACTCGATCGAGGATCGCATGCTGCCAATCGCGGTCATCGGCCCGCTCGCGAATTTGCGCATCCAGCCGTTGCCAATTGTCGCTAGTGAGCGGCTCATTCCACTCGTACAGGTCGCGAAGGATGATTTTCAAAGCCCAATAGCCGCTGGTGTTGCGGATGTGTCCCAGGAAGGGAATCGCCTCGGCGATGCGCGCATGGCCCTCCTGCTGGGTGGGCCAGCGGGGATACTCCGTCAAACGTGCGCCGGACGGACATCCGGCGGCATAGAGGTCGGAAATCACCATGTGATAGAGCAGCACATCGTGCAAGCCGCGGGCCGCAAGTTTCCCACCCACGAGATGCGTATGCACGTCGATCAACGGGATTGCCTGCAGCCCCTCTTCAAGATCACGGACTAGCGCCTGTTCGCTCATTGTTGAGCCTCCATGAAAGCGGTAACTTCGCTCAATTGGGGAGCGCCGCTCGCTCCGCCGGGGCGCGTAGCCTTAAGCGCCGCCGCAGCCGAAGCGAACCGCACGGCTTCGGAAACGGCCAACCCGCGCACGAGTGCCGCTGCATAAGCGCCGTGGAAGACGTCGCCGCAACCGGTCGTATCGACCGCCTGGACTTGAAACGCCGGCTGATGTTGCACCACGGGGGAACGGACGGCGGCTGTTGAACTTGGGTCTGCCGGTTGGGTCGCGAACCAGCAGCCGTTGCTTCCATTGGTGACCACTACGGCTTGCCTGCCTTCCCGCCACAGCGCGAGCGCGGCGTCAGCCGGGTCCGAGCAGCCGGTCAGGCAGTTTGCGAAGTCGAGTGACACGACCAAGTGGTCGACAAGCTCGAGCAGGTCTTCGAACCCGGGCATGTCGAGCCGCTCGAAATCAGCGATCACGGGCACTCGCTCTTGACGAGCCAACTGCGCGGCACGGATCTGCGCCTCCACATTGAAATGGTCGACCAACAATGCGTGGGCCGCGCGAATCACGTCCTCGTCTGGCCAATCGGGCGGCAACGCCACAAGCCCATTCAAATCGAAGTAAATATTGCGCGTCCCGTGAGCTTGATCGACCGCAATCGTCGAACAAATCGGGCGGGCGTGCGGTTCGCAACGCACATGGTCAACGTTAACGTCTTCGGCTCGCAACGCTCGCAGGACGAACTGACTTGCGTCGTCGGTTCCGAGGCACCCGGCGTACGCGCACCGCATTTGTAATCGAGCGGCCGCGATGAGCGCAGCGGCGGTCAAACCTCCGCAATGTCTCTCGCGGCGCTGAACACGGGCCTTTGCATCCGGCGGCGGATAGCGATCGACGTAGAGCACGTCGTCCACGGCCGCGCAACCCAGACCCAGAATATCGATCGATTGCTCCACTCGTGCCTCCGTCAAACCGCTTGAGCAGCGATCAATGAAGCCAGCCAAAGGCGAAGCTCGGCTGGCTGACTCTGAAACATCAGCGATCCAGGAACGATCCAGTCAACCTCGGCTTGTGCTAGCAGTGGAACGGTGTGCTCGCGAATACCCCCATCGGCTTGCACTTCCGTCGCTGCTCCAGCACGAGCGATATGCCGCTGTGCTTGCCTGATTTTGTCGGGAATGGAAGGATCCAATTCGGCGCCCTTGATACCCATCGCCGTTCCACAGATCGTCACCAAGTCCAACTCCGGCCAATACTCATCCAAGAGGTCAACCGATTCGCTGAGACCGAGCGAAATGCCGACCATCTTTCCATGCTGTTTCACTGCCCGAATAGCGGCGGGCACATCGCGGAGGGTGTCGTAACAGAAAATAACGCCGTCGGCGCCGGCCTGAACAAACGGATCGACCCAGGCCAGCGGATCGGTGGTCATCAAATGGACCTCCATCGCCAAGGATGTGTGCGGCCTCAGTTGCGCGACGAGATCGGGAAAGAATAACAGTGCAGGCGTGTAATGCCCGTCGGCGACATCGAGATGAAATCGATCGGAACAGGCTTCCACGCGCCTCATTTCCGAAGCCAAGTTGGCCAGATCGGCGGACCACAGTGACGTGGAACATTTAAGCATGGTGAACGGGCCTTATAGAAAGTTCTGTTGAAGAAACTCGGAAAGATGGCGCTGCACTTCGACGGCGTGCGTTGGTGCGCAAATGCTCTTGGCAGTGATTTCACGAAACTCGGCCCGTGGAACCGCCTCCGCGAGTGCTTCGCCATACTCGTAAGGGTGAATCGGGTCGTGACGATGCGCCAGCACTAGCGCCGGAACTCGGATGGCAATCAACTCCTCGAGCGACACAATCGCAGCACCGAGGGGGATGCGTTCGAGCCTGATCGCCCGCTCTTCGGCATGAGGACTATCGAATTGCGAGCTCAATGAGTTCGCAGCCGCCAACGATTCTTCCTTAACTCTACCGTAAAACTCTGACCTCAAAAACTCTTGTTTCCCCCGAGCAGCTCCAAGCTCACGTAGCAGCCGGGCGACGAAAGCGAATTTGGTCGCGTTTTGCTGATTCGGACCGGTCAGCCAGGCGGGACGCGACTGCACGAGGCCCAGCACACGATGCGGCGTCCGAACGGCGAATTTGAGCGTCATCGCGGCGCCCATGGATGTGCCGCCGATTACCGCCGCGTCGAGCTGAAGGTGATCGAGAAAAGCGACCAAATCGGTTGCGAAGTAATCCAACGAGACCTTTTCATCGGGACCGATCGGCGCCGTGCCGCCATGCGCTCGGCAATCGAAGGCGATCAAACGGCAGCCTCGCGGCGGCGTGAACAACTCGAACGATTGCTGCAGGTCCGCGCCCAATCCATGCTGGAACACAAACGGCAGGCCCGACCCGCATTCGCGATAATGAAAATTCAATCCATCGTGAACGAAAGTCGGCATTAGTTGACCCTTGCCAGGGGAACCGCCCTGCGTGGCGTAGAGCCGAGCTGGGCCAATTTATGTTGCAGAAATCCGCGGCAGGCAGCGACCTCGTCCTCCGCCAAACCGTGCAAGACGAGCGGTCCCGTGTAGCCGCAGCGAGACAGCCCTGCCAGATAGTGGTCGTAATCGAGCATCCCCGTGCCGGCCGGGCAGTGCTGCGCTCCGGTCTCCCATGTCACATCTTTCGCGTGCGCGAGAACAATGTCGGGGCCGAGAAGCTCGATCGACTCGTCGAGTACGTCGCGCATGCGGCTGAGGTCGGGCGAGTCGATCAAATTTGCGCCGTCCATAACGATTTTGAGCCGCTGGGAGCCGATCTCATCCAACAACCGTCGCGCCGATCGGACCGATTCGACCACGTTGCTCGGTTCCGGTTCAACGGCCACGGTGACGCCAGCCGACTCGGCGATCGACACGATCGACCGCATTGACTTCACCATTTCCTTCCACGCGCCGGCCGAAGCGTTGTCGGGATGGCCTTTCCACATGTCTTGTGGATCGCAGGTTCCCGTGCATAGGGTCAGGATGCTTGCACCGATTGACGGAGTTGCTTCTGCCAAGATCGAGAGCCGCCGCAGGTTCGCTTGCCGTCGCTGAAGGTCGGGGTCGATGATATTGAAAGTTGCGGAAATGGCGGCAATCGTAAGACCGCGATCCTTGCAACATTGACGAATCTCTTCGACGAGACGCGGGCTGATGGAATCGGGGAGCGTTGCGAGGCCAGCGCAAGCCAAGTTGTACTGCGTGACGCGGAAGCCATGCTCGACAATCGCGTCGAGATTGGACGCTACGGTCGGTCGGGAAAATGTTTTTGCGAAAATTCCAAGTTGCATCAGACCATCCCGGTGACTTGGTCCAAACGAATTTCCTGGCCGGTTTCCACGGACCGGCTGATGGCGACCAACGCACGCACGGCTGCAAGCCCGTCTTCAATCGTGGCGCCCTGCTGCGGCTTGCTGGTGAGAATCGTGTCGGCGAAGCCTTCGAGTTGAAGCTTGTAAGTGTGTGCGTCTTCACCCAGCGGCCGGTGAAACACGCGGTCCTTCGCCGCAAAGCATTCGACCACGCTCGACTTGTGGTACCACGGCAAGAAAACGTGCCCTTTGACGCTGCCCCGCTCCCCGTAAATCATAAAGCCTTCCTCAAAATCACCCTGGATGGCAATCGTGAGGTCGAGGTGCCCTAAGCTCCCGTCGGCGAATGCCACGCTCATGAACCAACAGTAGACGTTTTGTCGCTCGATGAGCCGCGCGCGGATGCTGGTAATTTCGCCGCCAAATATCCGTGCCGAATCGACAAGATGGCTCCCGTGGCCAAGGATGTAATAGCGGTGGCGATCGGACTTCGGATTGCCCTCCGGCCGCAGCGCACCGGCGCTCTTCCACACGATCGGCTGCAGATTGTCCGTCATCGAATAGCGGTAAGCCGAGTCGTAGTACCAGGCCTTGAGGCTGATCCGCTGTCCCAGCTCGTCGTCGATAAATCGCTTGGCAAAGGCGATGCCGGGGTCAAAACGACGGTTGTTTCCGACCTGTCCCACCAGCCGTGAGTCGCGAAGTCTTTGCTTTAGTTGTTCGCATTCCTCGATTCCGATTCCCATCGGCTTTTCGATGAACAGGTGTTTGCCGGCTTCAATCGCCTGCATGGCGAGCGCCGCGTGATACTGATCGGCCACCGCAATGATGACGGCCTCGACCTGCGGATCGGCCAGCATCTGCCCGTAATCGCTGTATGCGGCGCGCGGCTCCCAGATCAGCCGCATCCTCTCGCGCAGGTCGTCGGCAACGTCGCAGATCGCGTACAACTCGACGTTTCGCGCTTTCCGGCAGGCGTCGAAATGGGCGATTTGCGCAATCGGGCCGCAACCTAATACGCCAACTCGCAGTAATCGACTCTCCTTTTCGATGGCCATCACGAACTTTCACGCGGACGGATATCGCTGGTGGAGCGCGTCTGCCAGCGAAGAGTATTTCTCGCGTTCGACGATCGATCGCAGAGCGGCAAAATGTTCGTCGATCGGCACGTCGTTCAATTCGCCGGAACGATGGATGTCGATCGCCTGCTGCATCCCCTCGGCCGCGTAGCGTGGATCGACCTTGCCGCGGGGACTTTTAATTGAATTGATGGCCGAGCCAGCGAGAAACAACATCGTCGCCGTTGCGTTGCGGCGATCAGCATCTTGTAAATTCAGAATGATGTTGCCTTGATCGAGCCCTCCCGCCCGGGTAATCATCACCGGTTTAATTCCCGGAATCGGCTTGGTCAATGTCTCTTCCGAAGCCGTCCACTCCGCGCGATAGGGTCGGATGAAAGGCGCGCCCGGACGCACGGGAGCGGTTTGGCGAAGATCGATTCCATCGAGTCGAGCTAGATAGTCAATGACTTCGCGCCATATGCATCTCGTGCGGACGCCGATGCCGGCGTTGTGCCCATAAATCGCGGGAGGCCGTTCGAGTTTCTTCGTCGCTTCGCGCACCATGCGGACCGTGCCACCGGCAAACGATTCGCTGAACATCACGCCGGAAGCACCCGCTTCGAGCACCTGATGGACGCTGTCCATGATCTCATGCGGTCCCCCCGAGATGTGTGGAGCAAAGATCAAGCCACGGCCCTGGCGACGTTCGCGGCTTCTCTCAATGGCAGCCATTGCCTCGGCGGTGCGCTTCGCAACTGGTGAGTAAGGCAGCTTCGGATAGAGATTCTCGTCTTCCTTCACAAACATGAAGAGGGAAGATTGAGCGATCTCTTCCACGAGCGTACCGACCTGCTCCGGTGTGATTCCCGCCGTAGGCTTGAGAATCGTGCCAAAGGCGGGTTCCAGCGCAGGGAAATTGGTCGCTTCACGAAGGCCCAAGGGGCCGTAGGCGGGTCCGGGAAAGGTGCGAACGATCGACTCGGGAATGGTCAACCACAGCAATCGCACATCTTGGTTTTCATACACGTCGAACAGGATGGCGCCCGCTGCGGTGTGCAACAAGTCGCTGGACGTTACCGTACCGCGATCGCTCAACAGCATCTTGAGCGGGTAGGCCATGTGCAACAAGCCGAGCCTACCCGACGCATCCCACTCGTCTACGCCAACCGAACGTCCCGTGCATTGGGCGAGCAATGAGCCTAGCGGCGGATTCTTGATGCCGCTCGTCGCGTGATAGGCGATCTCGCTGCCGATCTGGCTGAGCTTTTGAGAACGTAAGGCAAGGAAGTAGGTGGCGACGATCTGATCATCGAACTGTGGAGGGGGACAATGCGCTAGCCGATCGGCGACGATTTCGCGGAGCCGCTCTTCGCGAGCATCGGCATCGTGCCAAAGCGAGTCGAGGACATCAGCAGACAAGTTCGTCATGGCGAAAATCCAACCGCCGGCCGGTCACGCGAAGCGAAAAATTATGTGGTTATTCGATAAAGCAAGATTATAACCCAACCTGTTATGCAAAGCTACTTTCGGTTCACTAAAATCTCGCGGATGCTCCGCGCTAACTTGAAATTGAAAGAGCCGCATTGCCGCGCAGCAGCAATGCGGCCCCCTTTTGGCGAGCAATCAACCGCACCTTCTAGCAGGAGTTGACCACAACGGTCGTCCGCCAATGTCAAGCTAACAAACTCTCACCGCTTGTTTGCACGGCGCCGCATGCCATACAGACCACACATAGCGACGACAAACAGTGTCAGCGTTGCCGGCTCGGGAATCTGGCTCACGCTAAGCAAGGTTCGTGAACCATCAAACTCCAGTTGGAGCTTCGATAACGGAGTGCTGGAAAACAGAAGTCCCGAGCCGATGTGGGCTTGTATTGCACCAGTCTGATCTCCACCCATCGAGATCGATCCCATCTGCAGGTCGTAGGTGCCTTGGCCAAAGCCAGGCCCTGCATCGGGGGTTATAATCAGCGAGCCTTGGAGCACGATATCGCCCATCCGATGAATCACGTCGCCATTATTCCGCAGGTGAAAATTGTCTGCGGTAAGCACGGTTCCGGGTGCATCGATCGTCATCAGGGCGCTTCCAAGATTGGAGTCAACGCCGACAAGGACGCTGCCACTCAATTCAATCGACCCGCCGGAGATATTGGCGGTCCCGGTCTGGTTGGCGCCGTCGTTGACGAGAAGAACTTGCGCTTTCAGCAATCCTCCCGACATGTTCAGTTCGGCGGTCGTGCCTACCTTGCCGGAAGAACCGACGACGAAACCTCCGGTGATATCAATAGTTCCGCTTTCCAGCGTGACTTTGCCCTTTGCATTATTCGTATCGGCCATGATGAGTAGGCCTGCGCGAACGATGCCGTTGTCCTTGACGAGCAATGTTGCGGAATTGACCGACGCCGCCGAAAGATTCACGCCGACGACGATGGGGCCGCGAATCCCATTGAGCGGATCCGCGCCGACATTGATCTCGCCGGAATCTTGCACTGTGACGTTTCCCGTGACGTTGTTGTTGGCGCCGATGCGGAGCGCGGCACCCTGCCGGCCACCGTTGAGCTTGCCGGTTCCTTCGACCGTGAGCGTATTTGCGCCCCCCGCATTGTCGCCGATGATCGTATCATTGGCGAATACTTCCGCGGTTCCGGCGATGGTAGTTGTGCTGCTGCCGGTCGCGCCGCTGAGGCCAAGCACCAGTGCTCGTTCATCGGTCAGTCCGACGTGAATTGTTCCACCCGTGACGTTGAGCGTACCACTCCCATTGTCGCCTGTAAGAAAGTTCTCAACCGTCGTAAGCGTGCCGCCACTTTGATTAATCACGCCCGTCGTACTTGCATTGCTAAGACCGGCTAATACTTTTCGGGCGGTGACCGTTCCGCCGGCAAGATTCCACTCGCCGCTGCCGCCGCTATTTCCTACCAGGACGTCCTCCGTCAATGTGATGACGCCACTATCCTGGTCGAAGATGCCACTTACGCCGTCGCCTATCAGCAGCTTCCGTGCGGCCAGGCTGCCACCGGTCATTTGCATTTCTCCGGCAGTGCCGTTGCCGATCAATACATCTTGGCCTAGTTCGCCCGCTTGGCTGAGAACCGCCTTGTTTGCCCCCGTAAGCCCAATGATGACCAAGTCGGTCGCCGTCGGCTGGGCGCCGCCGCTCCAATTCGCATCGTCTTCCCATTGATTGTTTGCGTTGGTATTTAGCCAATTCACTGCCGATGCAGTGGTTGTCAGACACAGCGCCAGCACCAAACCCAATAGTCGATTCATGAGTCACCCCCAACCGAGTTGTGAAAAAAAGATACCCCCTGACTGACAGAAAGCTCGCTATCAAGAGCACCCCGAAATGGCCAGAAATTCTCCCCGTGGCCGTAACTTCTTGCTCGCTGATTCGAGAGCCTTCACTCGCCTCGAAGTTCCCCTACTTCAACTCTGCGCGTAAAGTAGCCCTCCCCTCTGCCCCTGGGGAGGGCCAGACAGTCACTTGCTTCGCCGACGTGCGGCGATACACCCAACTAAAGCGCAACATGCTAACAGCAGCGCACTCGGTTCGGGCACTGCATTGGCGGCACCCGACCCGCTCCCACTAGTGTTGCCGAACCGCGCCTTCCAGAAGTTGTAGTCGGCAGTTTGCACGGCGCCGTTGCCGTCCCCATCGGCTGCCGGATTCGTGGTCGAGCCGAGCGTATCGCGCCACACAGTATAGTCAGCGGCATCAACGATGCCGTTGCCGTTGTAGTCGCCCGCCACCGCTGCTCCTGCGAGCATTACGATTGTTTCCGTGCCGTCGAACACGATGCTAAAGTCGGAAAGCATCGACGACGCGGCCCCACTGGCAGTCAAGTCGCCGGAAGTTATCCGATCTTGAACGTGCGCGATCTTATCCCCGTCGAGCGTCAGCTTGCCGCCGTGCAGGTCGAACAGGCCAAATTCCGGTGTGCCCAGAATGGTGATATTGGCTAGCTGCCCGCGCAAATTGACGGTGCCGTCAAGTAGTTCAAACTCGAAGGCCTCGTTTCCCATGACATCCAGTTCATCTCGCACGAGGATGCTGCCGGCATTGATGATGGCGTCAGCGCCATCGAGCGTGAATTTCCCCGAGAGACCTCCATCGGGCTGGTTTCCCGCGGCCCAACCAAACACCATGCTGCCGGTCAAATCCATCGTTCCACCGGTCATCGTCACTTCGGCTTGGCCGGCGGGCGAGTCCGAGAGCAAGAAGTTGCCAGCAAGAATTTCGCCGCCCTGAATATCCATAACGCCCTTGCCGTGAGCTCCCACGACGATGGCGCCAATCGCATCGATCGTACCGCCGGTCATGGTGAACGTGCTGGTGCCATCGCCGGTCACAAATAGATTCTCGAGCAGATCGATCTTGCCGGTTCCCGAGAGATGAACCGTACCGCTGCCCTTGTTGTTATCACCGAGATATAATTTATTGGAAATGATAGTCCCGCCGGACAGGTTCAATGTTCCTTTCGATCCGTTGCCGTTGCCGACAAACATGATTTGAAGCAAGTCGAGAGTTCCGCCGCTGATATTGGCTGTCCCATGACTTGCCGCCAGACCGGCGCCGACGTCTGGCCCCTGGTCTCCCAGCAACATCATATTTGCGAGCACCGTGCCGCCGCTTTGGGTCCAAGTGCCCGTGGTGCCGGCTCCGAAGGCGACGCCAACTTGCTGCTCGACGTCGATGGCGCCACCCTGCATTTCGTAAGTGCCCGTACCGCCAAGGGCGACGCCGGTGTCGGGTTTGTCGACGCCGATAATCAGCTTCCGTGCAAGAATGTCGCCGCCCGACTGGGTGAAGTAACCCTGACCCTTGAGTCCGACGAACAGGTCTTCAAAGAGATCAATCGTGCCGTCGCCGCTTAAACTATACGATCCGACCCCGGCTCCGTTTGCGGCATCTCGATTAACACCGACGATCAACTTTCGCGCGAGCACATCGCCGCCCGACTGCGTGTACGAACCGTTGGAACCGGGCGACAAGCCGATTAAGACATCTTCGAGCAAGTCGACCGACCCGCCCGACATCGTAACGATGCCGTTTGAGCCGTTATTGGTGCCGGAGATTATTTTCCGCGCTAGCAGCAATGAGCCATCGAGGATGTCGAGTTCGCCGCTCCCGTGATCGCCGGCTAAAACATCTTGCGCGTCGGCCGTACCCGGCCCAATCACCGCGCGATTCGCGCCGGCGAGTTCAATCACGGCACTATCGGTGGCCGTGGGAGCCGAGCCGTCGGCCCAGTTGAGTCCGTTGTACCAGTCGTTGTCACCCGCGCCGTTGTTCCACGTGTCGCCGTAGGCAACCACCGTAAGCAGGACAACACCGCCGAGTGCCACGAATATCCTTGGGACGTTTACCATAGCGTTGACTCCTTAAGGCGAGGCGACCCCACGGACACCAAATTCTCGGTTTTTGCCGCGGCCGCCGTAACAGCTTTACCGATTAACCAACCGTGGACGTAATATAAACAACTACCGCAAACAGTCAATAAGAAAAACGATTTTTTCCTGTTTTAAGCCCAATAACGGCTTTAGGGTTTTGGAATTGTCAATCGCCAAGGCATCTGAGCCGTGTCCACTTCCAGCGGCGTCGTGCTCGCTTCGGTGTATTCAGGAGGAACGGCGCCGGTTGGGCGACGCTGGTCATCGAACGAAAACACAAGCACCTTGTGCTTTCCAGTGACAACTCCGTCGCCATACTTGTGGCTGGTGACCGTGTCGAACGATCCGTCGCTGGTCTTCACTGCGGCGCGCCCCTGCTTGGGGTGAGTGCGCGGATCCTTCGGCGGAGTTTGAGGCAAGAATTCAAGCTCGACATATTCTCCTGGGATCATTGACCCGTCGTCGTACGTAACCGTCCCCTCGACTTGCACCTGGTCAAACGGGTTATCAGAACTGCAGCCGATTGGAACAAGGACCAAACCCACGGCAATAAAAAACGCCGCGTGCTGAAACGCACGCATGAGGTACCGTCGAACTTTTGACAGCAACAAAACCGCCAATTTGTCACCTGTTAGAACAGAGCAGTGAGATCGGTTATTTCATGGTCGGATGAAGCGATTCCTCGCAGCCACACTTCCAGATTAACAAAATCGCTTATGAAGTGGACGCTGCCATCGCACATGGCCGCGTAGACGCCGCCGGGATGTCGGCTACGCATCGTGGCTTGATCGCTTTGACCGCGGGGATGGCAAGGCATGCAGTCGGCAAGCAGTGCCACTTCCCCGGGATTCTCGTAACGCAGGCCGCCAAACGAGCCAACTGCGCCGCAGCCGCGGATGTTGTCCGATTCGATCCAGCAGTTGTTGGGGCCGTCGGCGTCGGTGGCATTGCCGTGACCAAACAAGCTGCTGGCGCCTGGCACTCCCATCGCCCAGGTGCCGCGTCGATCGAACTCGTTCACGCCGGCGCGGATTTCGCCGAGCATGAAGGTCTTCGTGGTGCCGTCTTCAATTTCGTGGATGCCCACCGACGCGCTAGCGCCCATCACCCCGCGACGAGCTTTATCTCGCCAGCAGGGTGCGTCGGTGCCGGCCCAGCATCCCTGGTCGGAGGCAAGCTCCGCGTTGACGCCATTGGCAGCGTAGTTTGTGCGCCCCCAATCCGGCCCGTCTTTCGGGTCCAGACCCGCATATTTTATCGAGCCGCCGGGATCGCTGGGGCAGAGCAGCACGGGAATGACCGCACCGCGGGCCAATTGATTTACCGGGGCGCCCAGATTCAGTTTTAGATCAAAGGCATCGAGCGTCGCTGTCTCATCCAGTTGGCCCAGCACCATCACGACCCAGTTGGGCTTCCAGATGACAGGATCGGCCGGGTTATCGCATCCCGAGGAACATTCCCTGCGATATTGCCGCAGGTCGCGAACCCCGGGCTTCATGTCGATCTGCGAGGCTGGGGGAAAACTGCGCACTTGATCGTGATAGCTTAGTACGGCCAGCGCCGCCTGTTTCAGGTTCGCCTGACATTGCGCGCGCCGCGCCGCCTCCCGAGCGGACTGAATTGCCGGCAATAGCAGCGCTACGAGGATGCCGATTATCGCTATCACAACCAACAATTCCACGAGCGTAAACGCTGCAACGGCGCGCGCAGCCCAGCGAGCTTGGGCGGCTTTGACAGTAGCCTGCTTTTGCACGTGCAACTGCAACATCGTCGAGACCACTCTACCGTGTGAGTAGGATGAAAATTGATCAGTACTCTCCGCCATCGATCACTATTCCATCACGGGCGGAGATCAATCGGTCCCAAACCGAAATCGTCGTCGTGGGAGATGTATCGATAAAGTCGTTCACGAATCGGACGCTTCCATCGCTGAGACCCACATTCACGCCGCCGGGATGGCGGCTGCGAACGGTCGCTTGAATATTCCCGTTGGTGATGCAGCCCATACACTCCAAAGCCGCCATGCGGATACGACCTTCTTCTCCTTCGCCAAACGCCGCTGCCGTCAGATCGCATCCGATGACGTCATCGGAGCGCGGGAAGCAGGCGTTGGGTCCATTCGCGTCACTACCGCCCTGGCTGCCAAACCAATACAGCGCGCTGGCACCGGCGCCACCCATGGCCCATGTCCCTCGGCTGTCATCCGACGTCAAGCCGATTTTCACTTCACCGATCAAAATCGTCTTACTGCTACCGTCTTCGATCTTGTTCACGCTACGACCGGCATTGACGCCCATCACCCCACCAATCAGCGGGTCTTTCCAGCCCGGCGAATCGGGACCCCAAATCGCGTCGCCGCGTGTGGCATCAAAAACGCACGGGCCATTTCCACCATTGGCGGCGTAGTTCCCGCGTGCCCAGTTGTCACCCAAACTTGGATCGTTCGGAATTCCGTTATAGAGCTCCGTGGAGCCTCGATCGCTGGGGCACAGCAAGGATGCAATTGCCGCGCCGCGCGCTTCACGATTGTTTGGATGATTGATCGCCTGCTTCAGGTCAAAGGCATCGAACAGCGGTTGCTCCTCCATGTAGGGCAAAACTTGGATGATCCAATTTGGTCGAAACGCTTTCGGACGCGAAGGATTATCCAGAGGCGCCCAGCCGCGCGCGGGCCGGCCCGGTCGACGCGGGTCATACTGCATCTCGCCCATGTCGTATTGCAGGCTTGGCGGGTAGACCCGAGAAACGCTATGATAGTTAATCAGCGCAAGCGCAAGTTGATGCATGTTTATCGCGCAGTTGGCGCGGCGAGCCGACTCCCTTGCCGCCTGAACAGCCGGCAGTAACAGCGCCACCAAGATGCCAATGATCGCAATCACCACCAGGAGCTCGACGAGGGTAAATCCATTCCGGCGATTGACGCACAACCGCTGGCCCGAACGCACGAACGGAACCCGTATTTCGGCATCGCTGTCACGGGGTGACATGGTTACCGCCTCCCGACTGCAAAGGCAACGTTATTACGCGTTGCCGACCCGACAGACGACCCGAAAAGAAGCCGCAAAAACCCCTTCGATAAATCGTCAAGTTAACCGATTAACCACGAGCTTATCCCAGGATTCTCGGCTTGTCAATAATCACTTCCAGAATTTCCGGAATCGTCCGGCTGGCATCCCTCGCCGCCGTCCCTCCAACGCGGCATTTCGGCAGGCTTTTCCCCCGCAACTAGACTGAAGAGTTGGCATTTGGTGATCCTCACCAACCATTTTTGCGACGAAGGGTTTCCGATCACCGGTCGGATCCCCGCCGTCGATCTCGATGGTCGTTCCTCATGAATCCCTCCAAGAAACCGACGCCCCGCAACCGCACGGTGGTCGACATGGACGCGATCGCCAAGAAGCTGGGGGTCTCTAAGACAACCGTGCATTACGCGCTATCGAGAAAGGGGCGCGTGAGTGAGGCGGTGCGGAGCCAGATTTTGACGGTAGCCAGCGAAATGGGTTACCGTCCCAACTTGCTCGCCCGGAGTCTGCGCACGAAGCGGACCCAAACCATCGGGGTCATTCTTTCGAGCTTGAGCTCTTCGTTTCATGCTCATTTACTCGAAGCGCTCGATCATGCCGCCCAACACAACGGGTACAATATTTTTCTGGCCTGCTCCTATCGGGATGCGGACAAAGAGCGCGAGTTGTTCGACATGATGCTCAGCAAAGGGGTCGATGGAATCATTGCGGCCCCGACAAGCAATGAGCAGCACCAAGCGGTGTATACACAACTTGGCGGGGACGGCGTGCCAATTGTATTTGTTGATCGCGACGTTCCCGAGTCCCACATTGACTGTGTTTCGGTCGATAACTTCGTGGGTGGAAAATTGGCCGCCGAACACCTGCTTGAAGCGGGGCGCCGGCGACTGGGTTTTGTCACGATGACTCACCGAGGCCATCAATCGAGCACCGTAACGGAACGATTGAATGGCTTCAACTACGCGCTCCAGTCGGCGGGGCTGCCGCCAGCGACCGTATGGGGCACGAATGTGCTCAATCAATCGACCGGTGAAGCGGTCGGCTACGAAGTCATGAGCAGTGCGCTAAAGAGCGGAGACGTGCCGTTTGACGCTGTGTTTGCTACCAACGATAACTTGGCGTATGGCGCCATGCGGGCCATCCGCGAGGCTCATTTGCGCATACCCCAGGATATCGCAGTCGTCGGTTTCGACGATCAAGATGCCAGCGCATTCGTCGAGCCACCGCTGACAACCATTCGGCAGCCAGTGCAGAGCGTCGGTGTGGCGGCGGTCGAACTGTTGCTCAGGCATCTGAAGGCTGAGCCGGGCTCCAATCGCGCGGACCCCGAGCGATTGAAGATTGAGCCGACTCTTGTTCGGCGCGGATCGAGCTGATGCAGTGGCACCCAAGACGTGGACAGTAACTTGTAAAACGATTTAAAGCGTCCACCCATCGCGATAGGCGCTGGTTACATATTGATTGAGTTCGGGAAGGTTTTCGACCTGCATTGATTCGCTGTTCCAAACGAGGCGCTGACCGGGGGCGCGTAATGCGAGATTCCCCAGTAACACCACCTCGGAAAGCGGCCCGGCATAGTCAAAATTGCTGACCGCCGGCTTGCCGCCTTTGCACGCGGCAATCCATTCCGCATGATGTCCGATGGAACGCTCCATCGTCTGGGGCGGTGGAGTAAAGCCTTGCATTTTCGCCGCCGGTATCAGCCGCGGCATGCCACCGTGCGAATCGCAGTACAGTTTTCCTTCGCTGCCGACGAACAGGGCGCCATTTCCACCCAGTTGCTCGCCCGGTGCCATTTCCACCGGCGTTGGCGGCATCAGCCCGCCGTCGTACCAGGTCATCCCGACCGGTGGCTTGTCGCCGCGGGCTGGAAACTCGTAGTGAATCATCGCCGCAAGCGGATAGGTTTCCATGTTTCTTGCGCCGTCTGGAAAGACGCTGCCGACCGTGGTTGCCGCCGCTTGAACACTCGCGGGCTGCCCCAACTCGAGCGCCCAAAACGGGTGATCGATGATATGGCAGCCCATGTCGCCGAGCGCCCCGGTGCCAAAATCCCACCATCCGCGCCAAGCGACAGGCGCGTATCCGGGGTTATAGGGCCGTGCAGGTGCCGGGCCTAACCACAATTCCCAAGCCAATGTGGGAGGCACGGGCGCCGCTTGCGCGGGTCGTGGAATGCCCTGGGCCCACATGTTTCCGGCGCGATCGCTCCACACATGCACTTCGCGGACTTCACCGATAACCCCGGCCTGAATCCACTCATTCGTGAGCCGTGCCCCCTCCGACGCGTGGCCCGAGTTCCCCATTTGCGTCGCCACCCCGGCCTCGCGGGCTGCCGCGGCAACTTGCCGAGCTTCATGGATAGTGTGGGTGAGCGGCTTTTCGCAGTAGACGTGCTTGCCGCGCTTGATTGCGGCCATCGTTGCTGCCGCATGCACGTGATCGGGTGTGGAGATGACGACGGCATCGATCTGATCGCCAAGTTCGTCGAGCATTACGCGAAAATCTTGATACTGCTTTGCTTTGGGGAACTTGGCGAAGGTGCCCGCGGCGCGCTCCGCATCGACATCGCATAGCGCCACGATGTTTTCGGTTTCGCCGAGCTTTCCAACATTTCCGCCGCCCATTCCAGCGACGCCGATGCCGGCAATGTTGAGTTTGTCGCTGGGAGAGACAACTCCTTTGCCCCCCAACACATGTCGCGGCACGACGAGCGCAGCGGCAGAAGCGGCCGCGGCCGAAGTCAAAAAGGTTCGGCGTGAAAAGGGACGCACGCCGTTGTCAGTTGAATTTTGGTTGGCCCGGAACATGATTTGACTCCCTAAAGTGCTTGAAACGCGTCGTCACGCTGGAGGATGGAACAAGTTCTGTGGAAGATTCTTGCCGCGGAGTGCGGACTATGTAATACTGAAAAACACCGGTGCTTGATCGGTTTACCATACGCTACAAAGCTGCGATGCAAGTGTCAAGTATTTTATTCTGAGCACCGTTTAAAGAGTGGGCGACGGCGATTCAGCAGCAGGAACAGCAATCGGCGGAGACTTCGTAAATGAAATCGCTGCGAGTTATGGCGATGATCGCATTGTGGTGCGCGATTGAGGGGGCTTCGCCAGCAGCCCGAGCTGACTTTCCTCGCCCGAACACATCGGACCTGCCGCCGCGTTCGGTGCCGGAGTACCCAAATCCTCGACCGGTTCCCACCTGGCTGCGGACGCATTTGCGCGTCGCCCACTTGCCTCCGGTTCAATGGCGTCAGGTGGAGGAGTTTCTAAACGTCGGATACAACGTTGTCACGGCAAACATGATGGAGAGGTGGGACCGGGTTGGTCCGACGGCGCATCTTTATACCGCCGAACAAGTAAACCAATCCGATCAACACATGCGGCGCTACGTGGACACGGTCCATGCTGCCCGCGCCAAAGCCGTGTTCTACTTTGGGCCGCTTGAAGCGCAGCGTTTTAGTCCTTTGCTGGCCGCTGCCCATCCCGAATGGCGGCGAGTATTGCCGGATGGGTCGTTCGAAGATCCCCCGAATCGGTCAAACATACATTCGGGTTATGGCGATTGGTTGATCCAGCAAATGCGCTATCTGGTGCGCGAATATAAAGTCGATGGATTTTGGTTCGATGGTTATGCTCCCGTTCACTTGCATACCTACGACGACGCGACTCGCGACGCGTTTCGTGAATTTTCCGGCGGCGCCGACATCCCTTCTCCAGCCGATTTCGATCCGGCTCACGATCCGGTCGCAAGAAAGTATTTAGAATGGCACGAGAAGCGAGTCGTCGATTTTGCGGCGAAAATGCAGTCCGCAGTCCGAGAAGAAAATCCCGAGTGCGTAATTTACGTCAACTACTCGGCGAATCGGACCTGGTACTTCCCCGATAGTTACATGGGTGAATACCCGGCGTACTACTGCGGTGCGGTGGATGTACCTTCGGTGGAACTGTATTGGGACGTCCCAGGCGACGCTCTGTACCAACAGTTCTGCTATGCGTTCGTACAAGGCGTGACCCGCCAAGGTCCAGCGTCGGTTTGGATCCAGCCGCAAGGCTATGGAATGGCGGGTGTCTGCTCACCGGTCGAGATTCAACTGCGCGGCCTGGAAGGCTTGCCTTGGGGGGTTTATCCCGAGTTCGTGGAATCTGCTCGGCAAGAGCAGTACATGCGCGATCATGTGAAAAACATCCGCAGCCGCGAGGAGTGGTTGATTAACAGCGAAACCATACCCTTCATCGGCATCGTCGCCTCAGAGCAAACACGGACGATGTATGCTCAAGCCGCGTTGCCGTCGTACTTTTCTCACACGCTCGGCGCGTTTCGGGCGTTTTTTGAGCGCCATTGGCCGGTCCGATTGTTGACCGAGTACGACTTAGAAGACGGTGACTTGCAGGGAGTCCGCGTGCTGGTTCTGCCGAACGTGGCCTGCTTGTCGGATCGCGCCGCGGAGGTAGTCCGTCGTCATGTTGCTGCCGGTGGTGGACTGATTGCGACCTTCGAAACGTCGCTCTACGACGACAAATTCAACCGCCGAACTGACTTCGCCTTGAGCGACCTGTTTGGAGCGAAATATCAATCAACACGCGATGTTTCCATGCGAGACCAGGCTCTTCGAGTGGAAAGCGACTCGGAGCATCCGATTATCGACGATCCGCTGATACTCGAAAGAATGGATACCGCGTGGCGAAATCCCGACGGACCGCCGCCGCCGCGCGGGGCGCTTGATTTGGTGGCGAGCAGTGCGATTGTCGCTCCCACGGACTCGTCGGATGTATTGGCGACGTTTGAAGGAAACCCGGCGGTGCTGACGACCGAATACGGGCAGGGTCGAATCGTTTATCTGCCTGCCGGTTTCGACAAAGCCATGTACTTCTATCCCGAGACGTGGATTCGCGAGGTGTTGGTCAACTCGTGCCGCTGGGTAGGGCGTGTCGAGCCGCCGCTCGAAGTGCAGGGACCGCTCGTGCTTTCGACGACTTTCAGGCGCCAGCCGAGCCACAATCGAATCGTTGTGCATCTTCTGAATGACGCAAGCTCGTGGGGCCGGCATTCCATCTACCAAAAGCTCGCGGCACTACCTGAGGAGTTGAATCGAAAGTGGGGCTTGCCAGCGCAGTCCGAGCTACGGGGAGTTTACCCGAACCGAGAAGAAATCATTCCTCTGCGAGACATTCGCGTCCAATGTCGCGAGCCAGGAAAATGGAGAGCTAACTTGCAGCCGGAGAACCTAGCGCTCGAAGTGCAGCCGATTGAGGGCGGTATCGAGGTGGTGGTTCCTGAGCTGAACATGCATTCGATGGTTGTGTTTGAGCCGATTGAAGAATGATTGCGAACGCCAACTTCAAGTCGTCCATACTGTTTGTGTTCACAATCGTGGCCTTAGCCCCTTCGCGAACCGCCAAATCGAATGCAGCGGCCGTCAATTCTCATTTGACGTTTCCGTCGTGTCCAAGGGGAGTTCAAGACCTTGAACGCCCAGTTTCAATTTGCCGGCTCTCACGGCCGGATAGGTGTGCGGACCAATCGCGTACTTGCGCCCAGTTTGCGCCTTAAGGAATGAACGCGAAATAACTTCCCTTCTTCTGGCTACATGATACCTTAGGAAGAGGTCTCATGGTCAAGTTGGAGGACTGGATGATGATTGGTTATTCAGGGGTGGTCGAGCGGCAGATGGTGACGCTTTATGGTTCCCTGTCGGAGAAGGATCGGCGACGCCATGCCGCCGTCGAAGCTGCGAAGTTCGGGCATGGCGGCATGCAGTACATCGCGGAGTTGTTCGACTGCGACGCGCACACGATTCGTCATGGGGCGCAAGACATCGAGCAGTTGCCCGTGGACGAGGCCCAAGGCCGCGTCCGAAAAAAAGGGGGGCCGCAAGTCAGCTAGCTTGGCCCAGCCGGAGTTGCTGCCGGCCGTGGAGGCGCTCCTCGAGCGGGACACGGCGGGCTCGCCCGTCGATGAAAACATTCGCTGGACCAATCGTCCGGTCGCCGGTCTGGCGGCGGAGTTGCAAGACCAAGGCTTTCAGGTCGGCGTCGATGCCCGGCGGCGGATTCTGTTCGACGAACTCGGCCTCGCGCGTCGGCAAGCGCTGAAGGACGAAGCGGCGTGCGACTACGAACATCGCGACGCGCAGTTCCGCTACATCGCCCAGCTGCGGGCCGAGTACGAGCGGCACGCTTGGCCGGTGCTGAGCGTCGACACGAAAAAAAAGGAAATCCTCGGCAATTTCCACCCGCCCGGCCGAGCGATCACCGATGGCCGCCTGCGGGTGCAGGACCACGATTTCGTCTCCGACGAGGAGCGCCTGGTGCCTTACGGCGTATACGACACCCTGTGCAACGAGGGCTTCCTGTATTTGGCACGCGGCGCGGATACCAGCGAGTTGGCGTGCGACGCGATCCGGCGGTGGTGGCGGCGGCTGGGGCGGCGGCATTGGGGCGCTCCGCAGTTGCTGTTGCTCTGCGATTGCGGCGGCAGCAACGGCCGACGGCAGCATCGCTTCAAGCAAGAGTTGTGCTATCTGGCGCGCGACCTGCGGATCGACATTCAAGTCGCCCACTATCCGCCCGGCTGCTCGAAGTACAATCCGATCGAGCATCGGCTGTTCTGCCACGTCTCGCGCGCGCTCCAGGCCGTGGTGCTCAAAACGATGCAGGTGGCCAAGGAGTTCATCAGCCGCACGCACACGGCCACGGGCCTCCGCGTGGTGGCCGAGATCGCGCGGCGGATGTATGAGAAAGGTCTCAAAGCCTCCCCCGACTTCCTCGAAAACAATCCCATTCGATTCGACGACTTCCTGCCGGAACTTAACTACACCGCGTCGTGGGTCAGCATGCTATAATGCCAAATCGGGAAGTTATTTCGCGTTCGATCCTAACAGCCCGTTGAACAAGTGTCGTTTTCTAGGCGACGAGCGTGAGGGCTGG
>JBBDYG010000048.1:152717-165533 GCA_040901765.1 Pirellulales bacterium | reverse complement strand
CGACTGCCAAGAGCATACCATCCATCAGAATAAGAGTGACAGAGCACTAGGGCCGTGAAGGTTCTGCGACACGCTGCCCCGTGTCATTGGGAAGCCTACCCGATGAATCGTCTTAGTCAAATTCGACGTGGCACTAATGGCACTAAAACAGGTCCAATCAGGTCGAATTAGGTCGAATTCTGACTGACCAAAACTGCCAGAAACCCCTAGAAACAAGGGGTTTATGGCTTAGAAATCCATCCCCCCTGAGCTACGAGGGCTGTCGTTGATCTACTCGTCACTCTAGCGGCCGGTACGTAGCCGCGGTAGCGGATTGTTAGCGACCCGGACCTCGTCAGCGTCCGGAACGCAGTCGTTGCGCCTAGTTTTCCGCATTTTAGTTGGGCTTGCGACGATCCGGCAAACTTGTTCCAATGACTCGATTGTTCACACGGAAGGGGGTGAACGGGTTCGCAGGTCGATTGCCTGGCGAAGCTCGTCACCCGCGTCTTGGATTTTGGGCGGACGACGATGTCAATGAAGCTTGCGAGATTTCGGCAACTTACTTCCGTCGGCGAGATTGCCGGGTTTGTATTCGCCTGGGCGGTCGGGCTGTGGGTGGCGATGCAAGCGTCGCTCGAGGGCAATCGGCCTTCGCAGCCGAGCAATTTTGCCGCTGCGATCGCGGCACCCCCCGCGTCGGCGATTAAGTAAGCCACGTAGGCGTGTTTTTCCAAAACTCGCGCCGCATTGTCGGATGGCGGCCAGTTTCGGAGAAACTCGACCATGTGAGCCTCCGCTACTCCGCCCCTTGCAGTTCCGCGTCGATCTCGTCGCGCACGTCGCTCGATTCGCGCGTGCGGAGATAGAGCTTCAGGGGCACTTCGGAAAACTGCAGTGTGTCGCGAAACACGCCCAGCAAGTACCGCTGATACGCTTTGGAGATCGCTACCGGTTGATTGCAGAAAAGAACGATTGTCGGCGGCTGCACGCCAACTTGGGTGGCGTAATAAATCTTGGGCCGGCGGTTCTGGTACATCGGCGGCGGGTTTCGCTTGACCGCGTCGCGCACGAGCCGATTGAGTTGCCCCGTTCCCACGCGCGCCCGCGACTGTTTGAACAGCATCTGGGCGTGATTCAGCAGGGCCTTCACGTTCTTGCCCGTTTGGCCGGTGATAAACGCAATCGGCGCATAGCGCATGGTGGGAAAGGTATCGTTCAAGTAGTTCACCCACTTCTCGGTGGGCATCGTTCCCACGAGCTTGTCCCACTTGTTGACCACGAAGATGCAAGGTCTGAATTCCTGCGAAACGTAGTCGGCGAGCTGCTTATCGACCTTGCTGACCCGCTGGCTGCAATCGAGCAACAGCAGCACCACGTCGGCTCGCCGGATGCTCCGCTCCGCGCGGTGCGTGCCGTAAAAGTCGATGTTCTCGTTGCGGCTCTGCGCGCGGCGAATGCCCGGTGTGTCAATCGCGATGAATGGCTTGCCGTCAAGCTCGAACCGCACGTCGACGCTGTCGCGGGTCGTGCCGGGGATTTCGCTGACAATCATCCGCTCCGCCTGCACGAGCGAATTAACGAACGTGCTTTTGCCCACGTTGCGCCGACCAACGATCGCCACTTTCATCACCGCTTCTTCGCCCGCCGATTCGGTCTCGCCATCCGCCAGCTTGGGCAACAGCGCGGTGATGCGATTGAGCAGCACGGCCCGATTGCGATGCTGTAACGTGCTCACTTTGAGCGGCATGCCGTGGCCCAGGCGGTAGAACTCATCGGCAAGATTGTCCATCGATTCGTCGTCGGTCTTGTTCGCCAACAATACGATCGGCACGTTCAACAGCCGCAGCCGATTGGCAATCTCTTGATCCATCGGCATCAGGCCGGCGCGGGTATCGACGAGAAACAAGATGATGCTGGCGGAGTCGATCGCCTGATTGATTTGCTCTTCGATATGCTTCGTGAGATTGTCGGTGTCTTGAAACCCCATTCCGCCCGTGTCGACCAGCTCGAAGTAGCGGTCGTCGTGGCACATAAGGTAGGTGAGCCGATCGCGCGTGACGCCCGGCTTGTCGTCGACAATCGACACGCGCTTCCCCGCCAGCCAATTGAGCAGGCTGCTCTTACCCACATTGGGCCGGCCGACGATGACGACTTGGGGAACGCCCATGATGGTTGAATCTTTGTGGGGGCTATGGGCTGTCGGCCATCGGCTGTCGGCCAGTAGGGATGGCCTTTGCTGGCACAGACACTTCACGAATACTCGATAATACACAGCTTACCACACAGGGAGTAGTCGCGCGGGTTGGCCAATCGCCGCAATCGGCTAATATGACAGGCGACAAGAAAAACGAGACAGGAAACAGTTAAAAAATAAAGTTCGCTGTCTCCCGTCCCCAGCCCCCAGTCCCTAGCCCCCAGACCCCAGTCCCCAGACCCTACCCCATGCCCCTCCCACCAGACCAACTGCGCCGCGTCGTTGAGCAACGGCTCGAAAGCCTGCAATTGGCGGGGGTCCAACAATTGCCACGGCGCGCGGCGGCGGTTCGCGCGCCAGCGCCCGCTGCCGAACAATCGCCCCGAGGAAAGGATTCCACCATGCCAACCCGCCAAGCGTCGCGTGCCGCTGTGACGGCCAAACCTCAGCCCGCCACTGTTGAATTCGCGCCGGTCGAAATCTCCACCGCCCCCACGCTCGAAATCTTGGCCCAAGAAGTGGCGGGTTGCACGCGGTGTGCGGAACTCGCCGCCACGCGTACCCAAACAGTGTTCGGCGTCGGCGACCCGAATGCACGCCTCGTGTTCCTAGGCGAAGCGCCCGGGGCCGACGAAGACCGGCTCGGCGAGCCGTTCGTTGGCCGCGCCGGGCAGCTTCTCACAAAAATCATCGAAGCCTGCAAGATGCGCCGCGAGGACGTTTACATCATGAACGTCCTCAAGTGCCGCCCGCCCGGCAATCGCAATCCACTCCCCGAGGAGTCGCACAACTGCTCCGGCTTCCGCCGCCGGCAGTTGGAGTTGATCCAGCCCGAGTTCGTCTGCTGCCTGGGCGCCATCGCCGCCCAAGCATTCCTGGGCACCACCGCCACGATCGGCAAGCTCCGCGGCCGGGTCCACCTCCACGAAGGCCGCAAGGTGGTCTGTACCTATCACCCCGCGTATTTGCTGCGCAACCCCTCCGCCAAACGCGACACCTGGGAAGATATGAAGCTGCTGATGCGCGAGATGGGCCTGGAGTTATAATATGGGTGCCGACACCCACCAGGTTTTCGCTTCACTTTCATAATGGCGCCTGCCAGCCGCCGAATTCCGGTTCAAGACGCTCCAGCGAAAAACGATGAGAATGCGTTGCGACCAATCGCACCCGTCTACGGCGTGTCCGCCGGACCATCAGTTTTCTGCTCCTCGTCCGCCTGCTTCTCATACTTAGCCAACTCTTCGGCGGCCAAGTCCGTTCCAGCGAGCAAACCTTCAAGCTCCGCCGTCAACTGCTTCTGCAAGCTATCGCTGAAGCCGACGTGGACGACCTGCACTTTGCCGTCTTTGCCGATGATTACCGTCTGCGGGATGCCCGTAACGCCGTATTCGGCAGCGACGGCGCCTTCGGTGTCGAGAGCCACCGCGACTTCGAGCTTTTGTTCAGTGAGAAACGCGCGGATCGTATCGGCGTCTTCTTGCAGATTGACGAAATAGAGCGCCACGCCTCGGTCGGCGAATTTTTCGGCCGAAGCGTTCACTTCAGGCATGGCGGCGATGCACGGGCCGCACCAAGTGGCCCAGAAATCGAGGATCACGATTTCCTTGCCGAGATGCCGAGCCAAATCGACCGGCTTGCCGTCCAGATTTTCGAGATTCACTGGCGGCGCGACTTTCCCTAACAGCGGGTGAGGGCCTTGTTCCTCCTCTTGCTGGAAGAACGAGTCAAGCTTCTCCGCCCCTTCGGGCGGGGTGAGCGTGAAAGTCCCATCACCAATTTCGGGGGCGAAATTCCAGTCGCTGAAAGTTAGCCGAACGTCCACCTTCGCGTCGCTTATGGCATCAGCCCCTGCGGACTTAAGCCGCTTGGTCATGTCGGGCGCAATGCGGGCAATGGTAGGATCGCCGTCGGCCGCGATCCAGATGTCCCAATCGAATTGTTCCTCTTCAAAACGGCAGCGATGGTAGGGCTTGCCATCGATTTCCTCGCGGCCGACATACTTCGCGGACGTGACATCTTGCAGCAGTTTCTCGGCGGGATTGGGGTCGATCAGACAGAGCAGAAAACCGCCAGCGCTCTGACTCGCGAGAAACTGCCCGGCTTCGGTGTTGAAGACCTCGCCGGTGTTTTTGGGGGCCGATTCCACCACGTATATGTTAGCGCTTGGGACGTACGTCAACAACTCTGCGTCATTGCAGTAGATCGAGATGCCATTGTCTCCTTCCTCAAGGACCATAGCAAATTGATTGGGACGAGCGAGGGTCACTTGGAACTTGGTCTGGCTTTCTTGATTCACCGCCGGCGACTCGATCTTGGCGAAGAACTCTGTGTGGACCGAGAACGCCGGTTGCTTCTGCAAGAACTCACTCGCTTGTTGGACGAGCGCCTTAGGATCGGGTTCCGGTGCCTGACCGCGCGCGGTTGAAAGTGCAACAAGCATGTTCGCGCTGAATCCGAGCAACGCAACAGACAACGGCAAACGGTTCATCACGGACTCCTTTGTTGATCAAATGACGAATGACTCTCCACCCGACCATTCGTCATTCGTCATTCGGGTTTCGTCATTCATTTCTGGTCGGCCAGCGCCGCTTGGGCCGCGGCGAGGCGGGCGATGGGGACGCGGAACGGGCTGCACGATACATAATCGAGCTTCACCTTGTGGCAGAACTTGATTGAATCGGGGTCGCCGCCGTGCTCGCCGCAGATGCCGCACTTGAGACCCTTTCTCGCCGCACGCCCTTTGGTTACGGCCATTTCCACTAACTGACCTACGCCGGTCACGTCGAGTGTCTGGAACGGATCGCGGTCCAGAATCTCCTTATTGATGTAGTCTGGCAAAAACGTGTTTACGTCGTCGCGGCTGTAACCGAACGTCATCTGCGTGAGGTCGTTCGTGCCAAAACTAAAGAACTCGGCCGACTCGGCAATGGCGTCCGCGGTCAGGGCGGCCCGAGGTATCTCGATCATCGTGCCGATCATGATGTCGAGCTTGTTTTTGTACTTCTTGGCTTGCTTCACCGTTTCAATCGTCTCGGCGACCTGATCGCGGAGCATCGTCAGTTCCTTGGCGGTGCCCACCAGCGGAATCATGATCTCGGCCTGGGCGTCGATCTTCTTTTCCTTGCAGGCGATGACCGCTTCGGTGATGGCGGTGACCTGGGTTTCGAGAATCTCGGGATAGGTCACGGCCAGCCGACAACCGCGATGGCCCAGCATGGGGTTCATTTCGTGGAGCTTGGCGACGCGTGCCTTGACCGCCTCAATTGTCGTGCCGAGTTGCTTGGCCATTTCGGCTTGGCTGTGATCGTCGTGCGGCAAGAATTCATGCAGCGGCGGGTCGAGTAGCCGGATCGTGACCGGCAGGCCCTTCATCGCGGTGAAGATGCCGATGAAGTCTTTGCGTTGCAGCGGCAACAATTTCTCGAGCGCTTTCTTGCGATCGGCCACGTTGTCGGCCAGGATCATCGCCCGCATGGCTTGAATCCGTTCGCCCTCGAAGAACATGTGCTCGGTGCGGCAGAGGCCGATGCCTTCCGCGCCGAAATCGCGAGCGCGCTGCGCGTCCTCGGGCGTGTCGGCGTTGGTGCGGACCTTGAGCGTGCGATACTTGTCGGACCACTTCATGACCTTGGTGAAATCGCTGGAGAGCTTCGGCTCTTGCGTGGCGACTTCGCCGGCGATGACTTCGCCGGTGGAGCCATCGAGCGAGAGCACGTCGTTGTGGGTGAAGGTCTTGCCGCCGACGGTGATTTTGCGGGCGGCTTCGTCGATCACGATGTTGCCAGCGCCGGCGACGCAGCAGCGGCCCCAACCGCGAGCGACCACTGCCGCGTGGCTGGTCATGCCGCCGGTGCTGGTAAGGATTCCGGCCGCGGTGTGCATGCCCTCGATGTCTTCGGGGTTGGTTTCCTTGCGGACGAGCAGCACTTTTTCGCCGGCGTGGGACCGCTCGACCGCTTCGGAGGCGGTGAACGCGAGCTTGCCGGCCGCAGCGCCGGGCGAAGCCGGCAAGCCGATCGTTAGCAGGCGGCCCTTCTTCTCGGCATCGGCCTTCGCCGCGGGGCTAAAACTTGGGAGTAGCAGTTGCGTCAGATCGTTCGCCGGAATGCGGCGGAGCGCGGTCTTTTCGTCGATGAAGCCTTCCTTCGTCATGTCGCAGGCAATCTTCACCGCGGCAGCGCCGGTGCGTTTGCCATTGCGGGTTTGCAACATGAAGAGCGTGCCCTTCTCGATGGTGAACTCGATGTCTTGCACGTCGCGGTAGTGTTCTTCCAGGCGGTCTTTGATCGCCAGCAGTTGCTTGTAGATCGGCTTGTTCCACTTGGCCATGCCTTCGACGGGCTCCGGCGTGCGAATCCCCGCGACCACGTCCTCGCCTTGCGCGTTGATGAGAAACTCGCCGTAGAACTTGTTCTCGCCGGTGGCCGGGTTACGCGTGAAGGCGACGCCCGTTCCGGAGTCGTCGCCCATGTTGCCGAAGACCATCGACTGCACGTTGACTGCCGTGCCGAGCAGCCCGGTGATGTTCTCCACCTGCCGGTACTTCACCGCCCGGGCCTGCATCCAACTCTCGAACACCGCTTCGATCGAAAGTTCCAATTGATCGAGCGGGTCTTGCGGAAACGCTTTGCCGAAGTGCTTCTTGAAAACTGCCTTGTACTCGTCGCATAGTTCGATCATGCCTTCCAGCGGCACGTCGTTATCGGTCTTGGCGTTGTACTTTTTCTTGATGGCGGTAAAGACGTGCTCGAAAAGTTCGTGATCAACGTTGCACACCACGTCGCCGAACATGTTGATCAAGCGGCGATAGGCGTCGTAAGCGAACCGCTCATTGCCGGTGGCATTGGCCAGGCCGACAACGGCGTCGTCATTCAGGCCCAGGTTCAGAATCGTGTTCATCATGCCGGGCATAGATGCCGCAGCCCCGCTGCGAACCGACACGAGGAGCGGGTTCTTGGGGTCGCCGAATCTCTTACCAAGCTCCTTCTCAAGCAGCTTGACGTTCTTGGCAACTTCGTCCATGAGACCGGGCGGCAGCTTCTTTCCGTGCTTGTAATAAAGGGCGCAGACTTCGGTGGTGATGGTGAACCCGGGTGGCACAGGTAGGCCGATGCTGGTCATCTCGGCCAGGTTGGCGCCCTTGCCGCCCAGGAGTTGTTTCTGCGTGCCTTTGCCTTCGGTCTTGGTCTTGCCGAAGTAATAGATCATCTTGGTGCGAGCCGGAGCCTTCTTTGCCATGCGAGAATATTCCTTCGTGAAGCGATTACGTTAAATGGGGACGGTGCCGGTCAAGTTGTGCGCGGGTCTCCCGACCCCGCACTGGGATCGACCGTCGGTCTCAATCTGGAGACCTTCGGCCGGCGGAGTGTCACGGTCAGGAGACCGTGCCACAACGTGGCTATTAGCCGTCAGCGTTCAGCTTTCAGCCAGAATCAAGTTCCTACCCGACTGGCTGAAAGCTGACGGCTGATAGCTGGCAGCCGTCCCACCGAAGACCCTGGGCGTGCGACTCCCCGAATTCGATTGACTTACTGACGATCAACAAACCAGGTAAGCTGGGCCAAGCCGCGGGGAATGGAACTCGACAATCTAGCGGCGATTTGCCGCACCCGTCAAGGCGACGATGGAGTTGTTCGTCTAATGGAATCGACCCCTCAAGGTGCCCCAAAAACACTTCAATTGGGCGTTATTTTCGAGGGCGGATTGGGGGTGGCGGCCGTTGTGCTCGCCTGGCTGTTCGGAGTTCCCCTGCGAGAGCAGATCACCGGAAACGCTGCCGATCTAATGTCGGCAGTTGGCCGCGGGTGCCTGGCGACCGCGCCAATGCTCATCCTATTCAGCCTGCTGATACGCTCTCGCTGGCCGCCATTTCGACGCTTGCGGCGGCAAGTGCGGCAGTTGGTGCGACACCTGATTCAGGACGCCACTTTACTCGACATCGCGGCACTTTCGGTTGTCGCGGGCGTCGGTGAGGAATTGCTCTTCCGCGGAGTGATTCAGCCACTGGCGATTCGATGGACAACGCCTGAAGTGGGGCTGGCAATCGCGAGCGTGCTGTTCGGAATGGCCCACGCCATTTCGCGAACCTATTTCATACTGGCAACCGTGGTCAGCGTGTATCTGGGCTGGCTGGCGCTCTATTATGGTGAAATCGTGACACCGATTGTCACCCATGCGCTGTACGACTTTTGCGTGCTGTGGTGGATTTCCCGGCGGTGGCGGACTACTGCTTGACGGGCGGCAGCATGTCGGCGACCGCCAAAGATACCTTCGGATTCTCCAATGGCGCAACGCTGCCCGTGGCGTCGATTGTCAAAACCTCCTGGTAGCGCCACCCGAATCGCTGCGACGCGTCTTCGACCGGTTGCCGGCGGACTTCTAAAACGCGGGCCTCCACATCGAGCACCCAGTAGTCCGGCACAGCGATACTGGCGTACAAGCTGGCCTTTGTGCGGCGGTCGTAACTAATTGAAGAGCGCGACACCTCAACCATTAGAACGGCAGTGGTTGGATGGTCTTCAAATTGCTCACGACTGCCACGAACGACAGCGATGTCAGGCTCCGGCTCGGAGAATCGACTAGCATGAATTGGGCCTTGCGAGCGAACCCAATAACCTGACGATCGTGGAAATACCTCGTTCAAAAGCTGATGTAGCTGGTCGATGCACCAATAGTGTCCGAAGCTTTGTGGCGGCAAGGTGATAATCTCGCCGTCGATGAGTTCGACGCGCTCATTTTGAAACCATCCCAATTCGCCAAGTTGGTAATACTCCTCGCGGGTCCATTTCTTTGGAGTTGGTTCGAGCGGCGACGCGAGGACGGGGACGGTCCAGTCGCCAACAGCGGTCGTGGGGTGGTCAAGCATACTCATAATTGCGATTGTACCCGACGCGATTGGGGAGAAGCAATCAAATCTAGGAAATCAGCAATCCTGGTGCCCGATCATACCGGCGTCAGCGTAGGAATCACCTGCCGGCCATTCTTGCGGACCACCACCCTTCTGCGGCATCATTCAGTTAGTTACAGGATCGCAATGATGCGCAAACTCGCCAAAGATGGACGGCACACAGGTCATCGCGGAGTGGCCCGATTGGTGCGGTTTGAACATCTGCGTCGTGAGGCTGAAAAGCTAATGGGAGCGGCAAGCGCGGCCTGAGGAACTCATCCACGCAGCTTTAGAAGCGGTCCTTTTACTGTTTGACTGATCTAGCCTTTTCGCTTACGAGAGCGTTCTCATCCGCACTAAGCCGCTGGATAACCAAAGGCTGTCGAAGCTCACGATGCTTCCGCATAATTTCCGCGACGTAGAGTCGGGCCCACCACTCGTCGCGCTCCGACAGCTTCCATAGCTGTGCTTTGGCTTCGGGCAACGCCTTCTGAAACTCCTCGCCAAATTTGTTTTCCTTTAGCCAGATTGCATTGCTGACGATGTGCTCCGCCATGAGAACTTCGCGCCGTAGTTCACTTTCGACTTTCTGGCGTATTTCTTTTTCCCGATCGGTTTTTCGTTGTTGCGGCGTTTCGCTGGCCCCCTCATCGTCTAGCTGTTGCCTATCGGCTTCCAATTCCTCTTGCATCTCGCGTAGCTTGGCGACTGTCTCGGCGTGTCGTTGTGGATTGGCGTGATGGAACACCATCAAGGCCCGCTCTGGCGATCGTTCATACATGAACTCCACGAGCGCCGGTGGAACTTCCTCGCTCATGTTGAGATTAACGCGAACATAGTCTAAGTAGATTTGGTAATTCAAGGACTCGAATGACGATCCACCCGATCCGCCGCAGGTGTCGTGGCTCTCAAGCCAATTCCGGACAAAGGAGCGGAGCTGCAGATTCTCCGAGTTGACATATGGCGCAAGAACGCGGATAACAATTTTTGGGGGCAGATCAAGCACTTCCAAAATTACTTGCGCCTCGAATGGTCGTCCTTCGCGGCTCGCCGGGCTTGCCGCAAAGATAGCCACCTGCTTGACGATCTCGCCTCTATCGGCGACCGATTCGATGAGGAGGTTCGCTTCACGGAGCGCCGCGAGATTTCTCCGAGGATCGACGCGAGATTGACTAAGAGCGTCGACAATGTTGCTGATTCGCTCCTGAATGGGCGCTTCCGATTGAGCTATCAGCTTTTCGACGGCCGCCTCTTGTGCGGCACAATATCCGCACGTCGTAAGGGTAGCAGTAAGAATGAGCACGTGTTTCATGGCAGTGGCTTCTTAACGGATCATGAGGCGTTGTTGGAGTCGCATCCTGATTAGTTGCTGAACCTGTGGATCGTCGTCGATTGAATAATGGTCGAGGGTGTTGTTCCAGCCAGGCTCTACAGTGACATTGATTTCCTCCAACGCTGCACCGATTTCAACCTCGCCATCGTCAATGTCGGCTCCGCCAAGCTGAAACGGTATTTCCTGATAGATGTTCAGAAGGTAAATCGCTATGTTCGGCCAATCATTTTCGGCAAAAAGACCACCCTGATCAACAGCATCAAGGAACACGCCTATATGCGTGAATGGGTCATCAATATCGTCGAGATCTTCGATGAGATCGTGAGTCGCTCCGCCACCGTGGCTATAGCCAATGACTGCGTGGCGCTCAACGAATCTTCGGTCGTGTGCGTTAAGAATTTCTGTGGAAGGAACATCGGCACCCAATGTCTCTTCTACTTCATTGAAAGCGAGTACGTCCCATCCCTCATTATACATGGTTTGAGCAATGTCAAAGATTCCCTCACGGTTAGGACCGCCTTGAACCGGATCGCCAATCGATCCGTCACCGTCCGTATCGGTGGGAGACTGACCGTCTCCACCAAAGGCGACGATGATGCTCCTAAATGAGTGAAATCGTATCGTATCGAGCGTCATCATGGTTGCCGGATCAACCAGACTCAGATTGTCAAAACCATGATTGAAGTCCACCCATTCGACGAACACCGTAACCGTGTCGTTGACGAACATCAGTGGTTCAGTCTGGGTCAACGTCGCGTCCAACGGGACGGACGTCTCCTTGTCGTGATTCTCCCATAGAGCCAACCTGCTGCCAAATACCAGCACCAAGTCTCCTGTGCCTGGTAGCCGATCCACTTTCACTTCAATCAGGTCGTTTTCTTCTGGAATTTCTATGCCGCCTTGGACGCGATCTTCCGCGCCATCATTGTCATCATCATCGTAGTTGATTCGGATCCCGGGGCCGAGCGTATTGCTGGTTTCATCTTGATCTCGAACCGGCCGTTTGGGGAATGTATCGTAGATCGGCGCATCGACTAGATTATTGGGGTCATGGATCGCTTGAGGCCGGTGGGCCGTCAGATTCGACTGATTCGCCGTGGCTTGCGCGGTTTGGCTTGCCGGTGAACTTCCATTGGCGTTCTGCGCCACAACCCGATATTCGGACAACGTGCCCGACGTAGCGGTGTTGTCTGAGTACGTTGTACCGGCGACGCTCGGAGCGAGTGTTGTAAACTCGGTTTCGGTGTCGGGCTGACGACGCTGCACGGCATAGCTCGTTGCATTACTCGAAGCTTGCCAAGTTAATTGAATGCTCGTTGCACCGACTGCAGCGGCTTCGACGCCTCTTGGTGCGTCGGGCGGCACATCAGCTAAGGTTCTCCCTAAGTTGTCCCGCCACACGGCATAGTCCGCTGCATTGACAACAAGTATCGCCGTTGCCGTCCGCTGGCGACTCGCCAATGTTGCCGAAGTTTGCGCGCCACGTGTCGTAATCGCTCTGGTCAACTGTGCCGCTCAGATCGTAGTCGCCGGCGAGGAAGGCGAGCATATGCCGAGGTTCCAGCGCCTCGAAACGAATGCGCCGCGCACGATGGTTTGATGAATGAGAATTTCGCATGGGTCTGCTCCGAATCGGTTGCCGCGATGTGCCTCAAGCCGATTCAATTGACCCTACCACTTTCGGTGATTGGATCGCAACCAAATTTCGACAATTCTTGAAGCGCGTGCTAGCATTCGAAGAATGTGCTGATCAGCGCACTGCGCGTTAGCGCATGTTTATTGGCATGATCACGGCGTTGCGTTTTCAGCAGCGTGCGCTTCGTGCGCGGACAAAGGAGCCGCGGACCTCTGCCGGGGGTAAGTTGGCACCGGATTGTCTCCACTCAAACCCCCGGCAGAGCCGGGGGGCTAACTTGTCTGTGCACCAACAAAAAAAGCGGCCCGACTCTTGCGAGTCGGACCGCTTCTCACGGTCGATGACCAGCCTCACTTCCCTACTAAGGAAGCGTGGCTTCGGGCACTATCGAAAGGCTCAGTTGCATCCGCAGTCGCCGGTCGCCGCGGAGTCCCCGCAGCCATCGCAGCTCGACCCGCAGCAGCAGGGGTCACAGCAGGGGCAGCAGACGCACACGGGAACTTGCTTGCAAACGCACTTGGGCACGCAACGGCAGACGGTGTAGGCCTCCTGCCGAGGAACGCACTTCATCACCTTAACGGTCTTCTGCACGCACACCGGCTTGCACACCGTGTAGCAGACCTGCTTCGTGCAGGTTTCCGGAACCATCTTGCACACTTTGTAGCAGCAAGTGCGGGTCTCGGGCACCATCTTGCAGACCTTGTAGCAGCAGGTCTTCGTGTGGCACTCGGGAACCATCTTGCACACTTTGTAGCAGCAAGTGCGGGTCTCGGGCACCATCTTGC
>JBBDYG010000048.1:97643-152617 GCA_040901765.1 Pirellulales bacterium | reverse complement strand
GAACCATCTTGCAGACCTTGTAGCAGCAGGTCTTCACTTCCGGCACCATCTTGCAGACCTTGTAGCAGCAGGTCTTGGTCTCGGCGACCATCTTGCAGACCTTGTAGCAGCAGGTCTTGGTGCGGCACTCGGGAACCATCTTGCAGACCTTGTAGCAGCAGGTCTTCACTTCCGGCACCATCTTGCAAACCTTGTAGCAGCAAGTCTTGGTGCAGGGGACGCACTCGTACTTCGTGCAGCAGATCTCTTTCTCAATGCACTCGGGAACCCATACCTTCTTGCAGCACTGACGCGGGGGGCATTGGCAGCACACCTTGTGGCATTGGCCAGGGCAGTAGCGGCAGCAGCAAGTGCAGGGGTCGAAGCACCAAGTGCCCGGCTCGCGGACGCACTTCGTGTAACTCGCGCCCGGCACTTCGTACTGTTGCGTTTCCCAGTGACCGCTTTGCACCATGACCTTCTTGGTGTAGTTCACGGGCTTGCGGACGTGGTAGGTCACTTCCTTCTGGCAGGTTTCCCACACCGGCTTGCAGACGGTGTACTCGCGGGTGCGGGTTTCCCACACCGGCTTGCAGACCGTGTACTGCACTTCCTTCTGGTGGGTTTCCCAGACCGGCTTACATACGGTGTACTCGCGAGTGCGGGTTTCCCACACTGGCTTGCAGACCGTGTACTCGCGGGTCCGTGTTTCCCACACCGGCTTGCAGACCGTGTACTGGATCTCTCGCTGACGGGTTTCCCACACCGGCTTGCAGACCGTGTAGTTGCGGGTCCGTGTTTCCCACACCGGCTTGCACACGGTGTACTGGATTTCCCGCTGGCGGGTTTCCCAGACAGGCTTGCACACGGTGTACTCGCGAGTCCGCGTTTCCCACACCGGCTTGCAGACGGTGTAGCAAACGTCCTTGTACCGGGTTTCCGGCACCATTTTCGTGCAGTTGATGACCCGGTCTTCGCAGACTTGGTCATAAACTGTCTTGTAGCAGGTCACTTCCTGCTTCTCGTACTCGACGCACTTCACGGTTTTCATGACCGTGTGACAGTGCTGGTGACAGCACGGTGCGCAACAGTTGTATCGCGCTGCTCCAAAAAACCACGCATTAGCTTGCACTGGCGCCAGGGCCAATGCTAAGACAGCGAGGAGCGGCGCACCCAGGATCCGTTTCATCTCCTTCTTCGCCTCCTAAAAAAGCTGCTCAGGGAATATGGGGTGGCTGGTCAAGACGGGAATGCCGTCCGTTAAATAATTCGGGTCGCTGCGACGATTCCCCTTAGCTGTTCTTCTCAGTTTTCGGGATCGTCGCATTTTCACCGATACTCCCAAACTTCCTCGTTGGACAAGTCGTAACTCGTTGACATGACTCGACTTTGGCGATTTCACAAACTCTACTGGCGGCTCTTTCCACGACTGGTTATGCACGCCGTGCCGGTCGCATCAAAGAGGCTGCATGCAACGGCGGCCAATTCGCCCAGTTGGGACAGCATGAACCGGGTTGCTGGCGGCCGAGGATTGCCGCTAGAGTGAACTAAAGCAACTTAACAACCACGCCGCGCCCCAGAGTTTGCATGAGCAGCGAAAAGCTGAAACCCGATCCGGATGCAATCCGAGACGTCCCCAAGGCGGTAGTTGCCCGTCTGAGTCTTTATTTACGCGAACTTCAACATTTGGTCCGGTCGGGACACGCCACGATTAGCTCCAGCCAACTGGGCCGGCGGCTGGGCTTCAGCGACGCGCAAGTTCGCAAGGATTTGGCCTATTTTGGACATTTTGGATATCCCGGCATCGGTTACCGATGTCAGGAACTAATCGAGGCCGTCCGCGGCATCCTGGGCACGGACCGCGTTTGGACGGTGGCGATGGTCGGAGTGGGAAACCTCGGCCAAGCGCTGCTCGGCTACCGCGGTTTCGCCACCCAGGGCTTCCGCGTCGTGGCCGCCTTTGACTCCGACCCGGCGAAGGTCGACCGAACCGTTGAGGGAGTGCCGATCTATCCGCTCGACCGGCTGGCGCAGATAGTCCGCGATGAGGAAATTACACTGGGCCTGATCGCCGTGCCGGCCACCGCTGCGCAGTCCGCTGCCGATCGACTTGTTGAGGCCGGCGTCTCCGGTATCCTGAACTTTGCCCCCGTCACACTGTCTCTACCAGAGACCGTGAGCCTGGTCGGAGTGGACCTCGCCACGGAACTGGAACAACTCTGCTTCTCAGTTGCCAACCGCCTGCGCAACCGATAGAACAGGAAGCGATGAACGATGAGCGATAAGCGATGAGTAAACGTGTCGGCCGGGCTTTCCGTTCATCGCTCATCGTTCATCGCCTCCCCTTACCCCGTGGTGTAATGGTAACACTAGGGATTTTGATTCCCTCATTCCAGGTTCGAGCCCTGGCGGGGTAGTTTGTCTGTGCAGCCGACTGATGCGGTTATTAAGACTGGCATGGCCACCGCCATCGTTGCGGAGGCTTCTCGGCTGGCGCGAATCATTCAGCAAGAACTGGTGACCCCTGCGCTTATTAAGGGCGACAAGTCGCCCGTCACCGTGGCAGATTTCGCGGTTCAAGCGCTCGTCTCGTATCGGCTGCACCATTTTCTCGACGATGCCGTGCTGGTGGGCGAGGAGTCCGCCGATGAATTGCAGTCTACGGAAGGTTGCGAGACGTTGCGTTTAGTTACGCACTTCTTCCGAACAGTATTGCCCGAGGCAAGTCCCGATGACGTCTGCCAGTGGATCGACCGCGGAGGCGCGGAGCCGACGGATGAATTCTGGACGCTCGATCCGATCGACGGCACCAAGGGATTTTTACGGCACGAGCAGTACGCGATAGCCTTGGCCTTGATTAAGAACGGCGAGGCGCAAATCGGCGCCCTGGGTTGTCCAGAGCTAAGCGGCGAGGCGGGTGAGCGGGGCAAAGTCCTCACAGCGATCCGCGGTCAAGGGAGTTGGTCCGTTCCGCTCGATGGCAGAGCTACGCCGCAGCCGCTAAAAGTTTCGGCCACGTCCGATCCAACACAAGCCCGATTATTGCGTTCCGTCGAATCGGGCCACACTGACGTTGGCGGCATCGATCAATTGCTTGCCGCGATGGGCAGCACCACGGCGCCGGTGCCGATGGATAGCCAAGCGAAGTACGCGGTGCTTGCCGCGGGCGGCGGCGAAATCGTGGTGCGGATGCTTTCGCCCGCCCGGCCCGATTACCGCGAAAGAATTTGGGATCAGGCGGCCGGCTCGATCATTGTCGAGGAAGCGGGCGGACGGGTCACCGACCTCGACGGCAAGCCGCTCGATTTCTCGCATGGCCGAACGCTAGCGGCGAATCGCGGCGTACTCGCCACGAACGGCCATTTACACGATGTGGCTTTGGAGGCGTTGGCGTCCATCGCATAAAGCCGCGGCCGGCGGTCGCGGGAGGTGTTACCGCGACCACCTGTCGCGGCGTTATGAAACCGAAGATTCTTCCATCCGGCTCCGCGGTAGCTTAATCGCGTACTTCTTGATCTTGCGGGCGAGCAGCTTGCGGTCCACACCTAACAGGCGTGCGGCCGCGGTTTGATTAAAGAACGCTTCTTCGAGCGTGTGATAGATATGCTGCGCTTCCATTTCGGCCAGGGTCAGCCACTCGTTCCGCGATCGGCCAGGCTCACCGGCTGTCTTCGGACGCAGCTCAAAGATCGGCACCGGGTGGTCAGACGATCTAAAGCCGGTTTCGGCAATCTCGACCGGTTTGCTCGTGCGCTCGGGCTGAGTCAATTCACGAGCAGCTAATCCGTCGAGCGAGATGATCCCGCGGAACACCTCGGGGCCGATGACGTCACTCTCGCAGGCCAGCACGGCCCGCTCCATCACGTTCTGCAGTTCGCGGACGTTGCCCGGCCAGGGGTAAACCTCCAGCAAACGCAAGGCCTCCGTTGTCAATCGCTTGTCGGGTAAACCGTTCTCGATCGACGCTTTGGCGAGCATGTGCCGCGCCAATGGTTCAATATCCTCCGTGCGCCTCCGCAGGCCGATCGTCGGCACTAGCAGTACGTTGAGCCGATAGTAGAGATCGAGCCGGAACCGGCCCTCGGCGACTTCAACTTCGAGATCGCGATTGGTCGCCGCGACGACCCGAACGTCGATCGGGATTCCTTCGTGTCCACCGACCGGAACGACTTCTCGGTCTTGTAGCACGCGCAGGAGCTTTGCTTGCAGATCGAGATCGAGCTCGCCGATCTCATCGAGAAAGATGGTGCCACTTTCGGCCGCCCGAAAGCATCCCAAGGCGGCGTGCTGCGCGCCCGTAAACGCGCCTTTGACGTGCCCGAACAGTTGGCTGCTAAACAGCGAATGGGGAATCGCCGCGCAATTGATCGGTACGAACGGCGCTTCGAAGCGCGGGCTAAGGTCGTGCAGCGCGCGCGCCACAAGCTCCTTGCCGGTGCCGCTGGGTCCGGCGATCAGCACGTTCGATCGGTAGCTGGCAACCTGCTCGATACGCTTTTGCGTCTCGCGCGTCCACGCTGAACGGCCAACCAGATAGTGGCTTGTGCGCCGGGTCATTGCGTAACGATTGATCCCTTCGTGAGCAATCCTGCTTAAGAAGCCAGAGCGGGTACGCGAACCCCCCGGAACGCGTAAGCTTCATCACCGTCCCCTACCAAGTCTATAGTTTGCGCACTTCTTGCCGATTCTCAAGGGTTTTTCTGGGCTTCCCTGGTTTTTTTCTAACAATTTCCGAATCGAGGTGCGTACGAAGAGGCCGGCCGCCGCGTCGGCCCGACGGTTGACCCATCCGGTGCGGGCCAGTATTCTACAGAGCTTACCTGTCCAGAACGGCCCTGGGCTGCACGCCGTAAGTTCATAGCTGGCCGACGCTTAGTAAAAACCAACGCCGGACGCCCCGCCCGCTATCGGGTGTCGGGACATAGCCGGTGTGCCCCCTTCGGAGATTGCCGTGTCTGCCCTCGTTCAGGAGTTAGTCGAAGCAGGTGTCCATTTTGGGCACCGGGCGAGTCGCTGGAACCCCAAAATGCGGCCGTATATTTACGCCCGCCGCAACACCATCCACATTATTGATGTCCGCGAGACGATTCGTGGACTGCTCCGTGCGAAAAAATATCTGGGCCAGGTTGCGTCTCGCAATAGCCTGATTTTATTCGTGGGCACCAAGCGGCAGGCGGCCGACACGATCGAGCGCGAAGCCTTGCGCTGCGGAATGCCGTTTGTCAGCGAGCGTTGGCTCGGCGGCACGTTGACCAATTATCGCACGATCCGCAGCCGCCTTTCACGGCTCGAGGAGCTTGAGCACTTGCGGGAGACGGAGGAGATCAAGAGCTACTCCAAGAAAATGCAATCCGCGCTCACGCGCGAATATCGCAAGATGTACCACAATCTGAACGGCATGCGAACCATGAGCCGGCTGCCGGATTGCCTGGTTATTGTCGATCCGAAGAAAGAAAAAAACGCGGTCAGCGAGGCCCAGAAGATGGGCATCGCGACGGTTGCCTTGATCGACACCGATTGCGATCCCGATTTAGTCGATCTGCCGATTCCAGGCAACGACGACAGCATGCGGTCGATCGAACTGATCGCGAAGATTTTGTCCGACGCAGTGATCGCCGGAAAGTCGCAGTCCGCGGTCGAGCAGCAACAAGCGGCCGAAGGGGCCGACGTGGCGTTGGCAAAATAACGAGAGAGCGCCCTCCCCGAGGGTGGCTGGGGTCGTAGCCGAAGGCGCAGCCCCCAGCGGACCCTGAGATGGCCCAGCTTCTGCTGGGGGCTTCGGCTGGCGCCTGCGACCCCAGCCACCCACCTTTGTATTGGCAGGAACTCACGGACATGGCAGAGATATCAGCAACAATGGTGAAGAAACTGCGCGATGAGACGCAGCTTCCGATGATGGATTGCAAGAAGGCGCTCGCCGAAGCGGGCGGCGACATGGAGCTTGCCAAGCAGCGGCTGCGCGAAGCGGGCAAGAAATTCATGGGTAGCCGAAGCGACCGCACCACTGAAGAGGGCCGCGTGGCGGTTTATTCGAGCCTCAGCCCCGCCGCGGGTGCAATTATTGAATTGCAGGTCGAGTCGGCACCCGTGGCGAAAAACGAGGAAGTCATCCAGTTGGCCAATGATTTGGCAAAGCAGCTTGCGACCGGTCCCGGCGCGAAAACCCCCGATGACCTGTGGGATCAGCCCAGCCCTAGCCAGCCCAAGAAGACGCTACGCGACGTGAAAGACGAACTGGAAAACAAAATTCGCGAAGTTTTTCGGTTGGCCCGCATCTCTCGCGTGGACGCTCCCGCAGGCGGCTATGTCCATCATGACGGTAAGAGCGGCGTTCTGTTGCACGTCGAAGGGGGCAACGAGCAGCTTGCCAAGGAAGTGGCAATGCATGTGGCGGCGATGAAACCGAAGGCGGTCAACGTCGAGGATCTTGATCCGGCGATTGTGGAAAAAGAGAAAAGCATTCTCATGGAAGCCGCCCGGCAGGAAGGCAAGCCCGAAAACATTCTTGAAAAAATGGTCGAAGGCCGGCTGCGGAATTTTTACGCCGAGACAGTGCTTGCCGAGCAGGCGTTTATCAAAGACGAAAAGCAAACCGTTGGGAAGATCGCTGCCGCAGGTGGCATGAAGCTTAAAAAGTTCCTCCATTGGCGACTCGGCGGTTCCGACGGCTAACGCCACAAGCAAAAAAGGCCCTGGATTGTTCCGGGGCTTTTTTTGTGAAATCATATCTAGCCTCAGACGATCTCGCGGCCCGAACTGGGGGCCGACTATTACACAATCCAAAGGGCGTCCCGTGGACACCTCTGCCCTGCCTTACAAACGCATCATCTTGAAACTCTCGGGCGAGAGTTTTGCGCCGCACGGCGAGCGCGGGATCAGCATGCCGGAAGTGGTGCATATTGCCCGGCAAACCTACCGTGCCGCCCAGCAGGGCGTACAGATTGCGATTGTGATCGGTGGCGGCAACATCTTGCGCGGAGCCCAGTTCACCGCCGGGAACTCCAGCATTCAAGAAGCCACCGCCCACTACATGGGCATGCTCGCCACGGTGATCAACGGCTTGGCATTGCAAGACGCCTTGGAATCCCTCGGCTGCCATACGAGACTAATGTCCGCCGTCAGAATGGACGGCGTTGCCGAGCCTTACATTCGCCGACGCGCGCGCCGGCATCTCGAAAAGGGGCGGATCGTGATTTTGGCCGGGGGCACGGGCGCGCCGTTCGTGACGACCGATACGGCCGCCGCACAGAAGGCGATGGAAATCGACGCTGATATCTTGATGAAAGCCACCCGCGTGGACGGCGTTTACAACGACGACCCCGAAATAAATCCCCATGCAGTTTTATATCACGACTTGACCTATCAACAGGTCCAGGAACAAAACCTGCGGGTGATGGACCCCACGGCGATCGCCCACTGCATGGAGCACAACCTGCCGATCCTGGTGTTCAACTACCGCACGGATGGTAATATCGAACGCGCGGTGAGGGGCGAGGCGATTGGGACGCGGGTGGGCCTTTCGACATCCGACAAGAGTTAATTGCACGGCGGAGGTTTTACAATGTCAGCCGAAGAGATCCTGTTCGACGCCGAAGAGCGGATGGAGAAGGCGGTTAATCGGCTCAGGCAAGACCTGACCGGCGTTCGCACGGGGCGGGCCAGTCCGGGGCTGGTCGATTCGCTCCGCGTCGAGGCCTATGGCTCGCCGACACCACTCAAACAACTCGCCAGCGTCAGCGCGCCGGAGCCGCAGCAGATCGTGATCCGGCCTTTCGATCCCGGCACGATCAAAGACATCGAGAAGGCGATCATCGCCAGCGACCTCGGTCTCGCGCCGCAGAGCGACGGCAAGGTGGTGCGGCTGAACATCCCGCCGCTCTCGGGCGAAGTCCGCCGAACGATGGTGGCCCGCACCAAGGATTTGGCCGAGGAGGCAAAGGTCGCCATCCGCAACGTCCGTCGCGACGCCAACAAAGCCGCGGATCAGTCCGAAAAGGACAAAACGCTTTCCGAAGACCTTTGCAAGAGCACCAAGGAGGAAGTTCAAGAACTCACCAAGAAGTTCGAGAACCAGTGCAATGATTTGGCGAAGGCGAAGGAGACCGAAGTGATGGGCGAGTGATCCGGATGTGGAATGCTCAATAATCAATGATGGATCGTTGGGGCGGTTGGGCACTCTGGCCAAGCGGACAAACCTTGACTGACAGGAAACATTATGCAAGTCACACGCATCGATGCGGATTTGACGAACGACGAGCGTTACTTGCGATCGATGTACCTGAATTATGCTCCACGGCGATTCAATGATGCTGCATACGAACTGGGATTTATTTTGCCAGCAATTCTCTTTGCGGGTTTCGCGATCCATAAAATTGATGCGGCACCCCTTTGGATTGCTTTCACTTGGATTCTAGGATGCTACCTGTGGCGCGTCGCGAACCCGCGGTGGGCCAGAGCGTTTAGTGGCTTAATAAAGAAGTACGATGCGCGAATCGAGCTGCTTGAATCGCATACCTAGTCGAGTCTGACTGTTTCACTGTCAATTTTAATCGAACGGCCCAGCCCACGAAGACTTCCGGTCGCTGAGTGCTAGCACGCGCGGCACACATCTCTTGCCCGGTTTGCGTGCGTCTGCTACTTTTCCCGCCCCACCCGCGGCGCGACGGATGCGCTGCGTATGCTGCCCACGCCCGCCCACTCGGTTGATGGAGAAACCGCCATGGCCCCTTCGCCTCGCCCGCACTTGGAAGCTGCTACTTCGCGCACGACGAATAAGCTCCGCCGCTGGATCATCGCTTCAGTCGGCGCTGGAACGGTGATCGCGGCGACGATAATTGCCCGGTCGTATATGAGCGACAGCTCCGCGGTGGCTCAAGCGCCCGCTGGAAAAACCCCCACTGAGAGGCAGCTTGCCAGCCCCGGCCGGCCGACGCACGACGTGATGGCCATCGTCAACGGTCAGGACATCAGCCGCCAGCGACTAGCACAGGCGTGCATCGAGCGGCATGGCAAAGAGGTGCTCGAGAGTCTCGTCAACAAGCGGCTCATCATGCACCACTGCCAGAATCGCCAGATTTCCGTCAGCCGCCAGGAGATCGACGCGGAGATTGAACGAATGGCCAAGCGTTTTAAGCTTTCGCGCGAGCACTGGCTCGAACTTTTGGAGCGCGAGAGGGGCATCAAGGCCGAGGAGTACTCCCGCGACGTGCTCTGGCCCACGCTTGCACTGCGCAAGCTGGCTGCCAAAGACCTGACGGTCAGCGATGAAGAATTGAACAAGGCTTATGAAACACAGTACGGCGCCTCGGTGCGCGCCCGATTGATGTTGGTCGGCAATCAGCAACTCGCCCAGCAATTGCACCAGCAACTCACCGCGCAGCCGCAGGAATTCGCTCGGTTGGCAATGCAGCATTCGGAAGATGTGAACAGCGCCAGCATCGGCGGCCTGATTCAGCCGATCCGCCGCCACGTCGGCGAGCCCGCGATCGAACGGGCCGCGTTTAACCTTCAACCGGGGCAGATTTCGGCCCCCATTCCGCTGGGTGATAAGTTCGTGATTCTTAAATGCGAAGGCACGGAACCGGCCCGTGAGATGGACCGCGAGCAAGCCCGCGAAGAACTTACCGAGTCGATCAGAGAGAGCAAACTCCGCGAGGTCGCGAGCGGCTTGTTCGCCAAGTTGCAAGAGACCGCCGTGATTCAGAACGTACTGAACAATCCGCAACTTCAGCAGTCGATGCCGGGCGTCGTAGCGACGGTGAACGGCAAAAAAATCACCACCCAGGAGTTAGGGCAAGAGTGCTTGCTGCGCCATGGACAAGACGTGCTCGATACCGAAATCTCGCACCTACTACTGGAGCAAGCCCTGAAGGGCGCTAACGCGACCGTCGTCCAAGCGGATGTGGATGCGGAAATCGCCCATGCGGCCACGCTGTCCGGCGTCGTCACTCCGCAAGGCCAGCCCGACCTTCCGAAGTGGATCAAAATGGCGACCGACGAGCAGGGCTTGTCATACGCCCAGTATGTTCGCGATGCCGTATGGCCATCGGTGGCACTCAAGAAGCTCACGAGTGAACACGTGGCCGTTACGGAAGAAGATATGAAGAAGGGCTTCGAAGCGAACTACGGCGAGCGCGTAAGCTGCCGGGCGATTGTGCTGGGCAACATGCGCCGGGCCCAAGAAGTTTGGGAGAAGGCCCGCGGAAACACGTCGATCGATTATTTCGGCGATTTGGCCGAGGAATACTCTGTCGAACCGACCAGCAAGGCATTGCGGGGCGAAGTTCCGCCGATCCGCTTGCACGGCGGGCAGCCCCAGCTAGAGAACGTCGCCTTCAAGCTTCAAGCAGGCGAGCTTTCGGGGGTGATTCAAGTCGGCGACAAATTCGTGGTGCTGAAGTGCGAAGGCCGCACCAAGCCGGTGGAAGTGAACGCCGCCGAGGTTCGCGATGTCCTCCACCGCGACATTTACGAGAAGAAGCTTCGCGTGGCGATGGCCGAGCGGTTCGAGAAAATTCGGTCGCAATCGCGGATCGACAATTACCTGGCCGGCACGAGCCACGCCCCGCCCGCCAAGAATGCCGCCCAAGGCGAACCCCGCCGCGACACGGCGGTCCGGCAAACCGGCGGCCCCGCCCCGCGCTAGCGACTGGCCGCTCGCGGCTTAGCGACTACTACAATCGACAAAAGCCGCCGATACCACCGGCGGCTTTTTGCGTGTAGAATTTGGGAAGGAGATTTGCCATGAGCTACGAGATTTCGACCGAGAACGCCGCATTTATCGACGAACAGGTCGCGAAGGGTGTTCTTCACGATCCTAATGAGGGCCTGAACAAGGCAATCGGCCTTTTGCGAAAACAAGCTTCGCTGATCGACCGCTTGGAGCAAGCGTGTCAGCAGATTGACAACGGCCGATACATCGAGTTAGACGAAGCGGGGCTGGATGAGTATTTCCGCGGTTTGGAAGCGATTGCAAGCGGCCAATAAAAGAATGCGACGATGGCTCGATTACGATTCTCCGAACGAGCCGACGAGGATTTAAAAGCGATCGCACGCTATATTCGACATAACCGCGCGACGGCTGTTCCAGGAGTGCTAGCCGGAATCCGACGAGTGTTTCGACAATTGGCGAAGAATCCACAGATGGGAAGCCTTTACGAATTCGGTCGCCCCAATCTGAGGATGATAGTACCAAACAAACCGTCGCGGCGCTATGTCGTCTTCTTCCGTTATGACGAAGTGGAAAACGCTGTAGATATTTTGAGCATACTCGACGCGGCACGAGATTGGGAAAGCATCATATTGGAGCGCGGCATCTAAGAGATGTGAGTTCAGGTATGACGATGAATCCAGACGACAACAACTGCGAGAACCAGGGTAGGGATTCCGCTGCGTACTTCCGCGACCAGAACGCGGTCCGCCGAAAGCTTAGAATAGCCGAGGAACAGAGCGCATGTGGCGAGGCCCGGCCGATGGATATCGAAGAAGGTAAAACGGGAAGTTCGAAAACGGCTTGCGGCAGTCGGCATCGTATAACAGCGACAAGTGTTTCATGACCCCCGACAACGGCCAGCCGTTCCAGATCCAAGTCGCGCAGCGCGTCACGCGCTTGCCGCCGTATTTGTTTGGACGCATCAATGCGATGCTCCACCGCAAGCGACAGGCGGGGGATGACGTGATCGACATGGGAATGGGCAACCCCTCCGATCCGCCGCAGGATGTCGTAATCGACAAGCTGGCTGAGGCTGCCCGCGATCCGGGCAATCACGGTTACAGCAAATCGAACGGCATCGTCAATCTGCGCCGCGAGGTGGCCGGCAAGTACTTAAAGAAATACGGCGTCCGGCTCGATCCCGATAGCGAAATCATCGCTTGCCTCGGCTCGAAAGAAGGCTTCAGCCACATGTGCCTGGCGATGATGGGCCCCGGCGACACGGCCATCGTCCCCGCGCCCTACTTTCCGATTCACGTTTACTCCGTGGCGCTCGCGTCGGGGAACGTGATTTCGCTGGAAGTCGCCGACCACGACAAGTTCCTGGCGAACATCGCCTACACCTGCGAAACGCTTTACCCCCGGCCGAAGCTGCTGATTCTCAACTACCCGCACAACCCGTCGAGCGTCTGCGTCACGGAGCAGGCGTTCTTCGACGAGATCGTGAAGCTCGCCAAGCGCTATAGCTTCATGGTGATTAGCGACTTTGCTTATGCCGACATCGCGTTCGATGGTTACAAGCCGCCGAGCTTTCTCGCTTCGGCCGGGGCGATCGACGTCGGCGTCGAGTTCACCACGATGAGCAAGGGCTACAACATGGCGGGCTGGCGAGTCGGCTTCTGCGCCGGCAATCGCGAGATGATCCAGGCCCTGGCGACAATTAAAGGCTACTACGACTACGGCATGTTCCAGGCGATTCAGATCGCGGCGATTGTCGCGCTGCGCAGCACCGACGCCGCAGTCGAAGACCAAGCGCTGATCTACCAAAGCCGCCGCGACGCGCTTTGCGATGGTTTACGCCGGTTGGGCTGGAACATCACGCCACCGAAGGCGGGGATGTTCGTCTGGGCGCCAGTCCCCGAACCGTGGCGCAGTCGGATGAGCACGATGGACTTCGCCATGCTGCTGCTCGACAAAGGCAATGTCGCAGTCAGCCCCGGCAGCGGCTTCGGCCCTGCGGGCGAAGGCTTCTTGCGGATGTCGCTCGTCGAGAACGAGTCGCGGCTGCGTCAAGCGGTGCGGCACATAAAACAGTGCCTGCGGGACGCGGAAGGGGCCTGGGAGCAGAAGGGAACTGCGGCCAGCGTGGCGGTAGCCGTTCCCACGACGTGAGCCTCTCTTTTTTGTGCCAGAATTGTGCCACGCGCGCGCTGGCACAAAGTCGCTGGCAGGTGGGAATCCTGTATCGCTTTTGCGCAGGCGATTTGAAGAAGACTCGTGAGAATCGAGAAATCGACGGCCACTTTGCGCATTCGAAGGTTTTTCAGTTTGTGCCACGCGCCCTCCGGGACGGATGGGCGAATGTTGCGGTTTGATTGCACTTCTATTTGCGAACGGGACGGCAAAATCCAAATAATACTTGTTGACATAGTCTGACAACTGTTATACAACTGTAATCAGTTAGTCATTTCGCCTGGCATCTTTGCAATTTCATGCTCCTTCGCATTGAAAAAGGCTCTGCCGTTCCGATTTCTCGGCAAATTGTCGAGCAAATCGCCACGCACCTGGCCGCTGGCAAGCTTCAACCGGGTCAGCGGCTCCCCTCGGTGCGGGAACTGGCCCGGGAGCTGGCCGTCAATCAGAACACGATTCTCCGCGTCTATGAGCGACTCGCGGGCGACGGCCTGTTGGAGATGCGCCACGGCCAAGGCACTTTCGTCGCCGAAAAATCTCGCGGCAACCCCTCCGCCGGCCACCGCCAGCGACTGGTGGAAGAGCTCCGCCAACTCGCCCGCCAGGGCGTCGGCTTGGGACTCGCGCCCGATGAATTGCATGAACTGTTGGATGAAGCACTGGAGTCAATGGCTCTTGGCTCTCGGCCCTCGGCTCTCGGCCAGAAGGAACCCACTCTGGCCGATAGCCGATAGCCAACAGCCGACAGCCCTTTCCGAAGGAAAGCACCATGTCCGATCCCGCCATCGAACTGCAAGCCGTTTACAAATCGTTTCGCCGGTCGGAGGTTCTGCGCGGGGTGACGTTTCGGGTCGAGCGCGGCAAGACGTTCGCGTTCCTGGGCCGCAACGCGTCGGGGAAGACGACGACGATCCGGCTGCTGCTCGGCCTGCTGAAGCGCGACGACGGCGCGATCCGGGTGCTGGGTCTCGACCCGCAGCGGCAGCCGCTGGAACTGCGTGCCCGCGTTGGCTACCTTGCCGAAGACCAAACCATGTACGGTTGGATGCGGGTCGAGGAGATTGTGCGCTTCGTCGCGCCGTTCTACCCGACGTGGGACCACGACCTTGCGCTGAAGTATCTACGCGAGTTCGAGCTGCCGCTCCGCACGAAGATCAAACACCTGTCGAAGGGTCAGAACGTCCGGCTCGGTTTGGTGCTGGCATTGGCCCATCGGCCAGAGCTAGTAATTCTCGACGATCCTGCGCTCGGGCTCGACCCGATCATGCGGAAGCAGTTCAACCGCGACTTGATCACCCATCTGCAAGGCGAAGGCCGGACGGTGTTTTACAGCTCCCACCTCCTTTACGAAGTGGAGCCGGTGGCCGACGAGGTTGCGATCCTGGACGAGGGCCGCATCGTCCGGCAGAGCGAGACGGAGCGGCTGCGGGCCGATGTGAAGCAGATCGTGCTCGGTCGCGAAGATGCAAGCATGATGGATGAGAATGTAAGAGTACTCGACCGTCGCGACGACGGTGACGACGTGGCGGTGATCGTGGAGGATTCCCCGCGCGTGTGCGACCTGCTGGCCCGCGATGGAGTCGCGTTCCGCGTGGTGGACTTGAATTTGGATGAGATTTTCGAGGCGTATGTCGCGGGGCGCCCGGTCGCGGCTGCGTCCGCGAAAGAGGTTGTCGAAGTAGTCTAGAACGTGTCTTGAAGTTTGGAAACGCACCGCCGTTAATCGTGTATTTCGCGGAAGAAAGAAGCGCCCGTATATTCAAATCCGGAGGCTTGATAGCCATTAGCCGGTGGTAAGCGAAGCGCCACCACCGGTTCAATGCACAAAGAGTTAAAGCACCCCGGCAGGGGTGCCAGCAGTCTCGCAAAACCTGACATTGCTGCGACCCCTGCCGGGGTCGTGCGGGAGATCATTTGCTTTCCGGTGGTGCGCTGCGCGACCACCGGCTAATTGCTGCCAAACCTCCGGCTTGAATACAAAATCACTGCGATAGGGTTAACGATCAAGCGTCGCATCCATTATTAGCGAGATTCCGCCATGAAATCCGTTTGGCAAGCTTTGATCTGGAAAGAATGGCACGAGCACAAGTGGAAGCTCGCGGCGCTGACGGTGATTTTGATCAGCTTGCCGGCGCTCACGCTCTTAAGTGATCATCCGAACAACATCTTCGGCGCCGTCAGTGCGATGTTGTGGCTTGCCGTTCCGGTGCTATCGATTTTCATCGTCGCACGTGCTGCCGCGGGAGAGAATTCGGAACGAACGATGCCGTTCCTACAGTCGATGCCAACGCCGATGCGTCGTGCGGCGCTGGTCAAACTTGCGTTTGCGATCTTGACGGTTTGCATTTCCGTTGCTTGTGTTATTGCGTTCGCCGGCGCGGTGACGATCGTTGGTATGAAACTCAATCCGACGTTTGAACGCGGCATTGTCGAAGACCGAATTTTCTTCAACCTCGGGACTAACTGGTTTCTATCGAGGTTTCTTCTCGGATCGGTGGCTGGAACAAGTCTCGTGATCTGGGTCGCGGCGGTTGGGGTGAATCGATCCGACGAGGTGCGGGCAGGTGCCCTGGGAATTCTGGCCATCGTGAGCTACTCGTTCTTGCTGGTTGTGTGGGCATGGAAGTTTATCGACTTCTCGTTGCCGTTTTCGGGATTTCCGGCATGGTTCAAGACCCTGGCAGCAATCGGGCCTTGCGGCCCGGTCGTGCTCATGTGGATGGAGAACCCCGAAGACCCCAGTATTCCGACCCTCGCGTCGTCATGGCCATTCCTACTCGCGTCGATGGCATTTCATACGTTGCTGGCCGCTTGCTTCGTCGCTAACTTTGGACGCGTTGCGAACGTACTTCGCCCCTCGGAGCGCACCGCTACGGTGGTGATCGGAGAGTGGCTCGCACCGCCACGCCGTACCAAATTTGGCGCGTTGGTATGGAAACAATTTCGTGAGTCGGGACCGCTCGCGCTCATTGCCATGTGTACTAGCTTTGCAATGTGGATAATCTTTGCGCTGTACGCGGTTTATGACGCGGGTGAGAGGTGGAATCAATTCCGCGATTGGAGGGTTAGGCTCGCGGAAGACTGGTTTCAATCCACGATCGCTCTCTGGATGTTCCTCGGATTCTTCGTAGCAATTGTGGCGGGGATTGGAGTGTTCTTTGAAGAACTGCGGCCAGGCATGAATAACTTCTGGCGGTCGCGGCCAATCAATCGCGACCTGTGGTTCTGGACCAAGTTCAGTTTTGGAATCGGTATAACGCTCCTGGCGATCCTGATTCCCGTGCTGATTGCTTTGCCGATTGTTGCTGGCCAAGATGTAGATGTATTTGCACCGGATCGCGACTTGGCGGGTGGAATACTTGTCTTTGCAATTCAGGCAACGGTCTTTGCAACGGCGGCGCTAGCGATGATTCTCGTTCGCCAAGCGATCTATGCCGCGGTGCTGGCGATTGCGATAGCTCCAGGATTCGCTGTCTTGGCGGAGTACTACGAGTGGAGCGTGCTAGAAATGGCAATATGCTTTGCGGTGAACGCCCTGCTCGCCACATTCCTCGCGTGGCTCGCCGTGCGATACGACTGGTCGCTGCGGCGGTGAGAAACGGCCGAATAGCCGGACCACCATGTGGTCCGGACGCCGGAGGGCGTGGCCCTCCGGCTACGAAAAAAGGAAGGCTTTCGCTCGCCGGGGGCGAAAACCCTCCTAAATCGGCTGACCGGTTGATGTGCCGAGGTGTGGCTTGATCAACCAGAGACCCACAGCCTACGATTGCTATCGGCGCTGAATCCTCCGTGCTGAAGGCCTGTGACCTCACGAGCTATTGTGCGGGTTGTAGCGGTTCGCCGCGGTCGAGGACGACGCGCTCACGCATTTTGAAATACGAGCTCCGCTTCGAAGACGCAGTTTACCCGCCGTGGTGGGCGTCGCGGCTAACAAATCCCAAATCTGAAATCCCAAATCCCAAATGGATTCTCCCGCAAAACTCGCGCTCGAAGACGGCACCGTCTACACCGGCACCTCGATTGGCGCCGCCGGTGAGGTCGACGGCGAGGTCTGTTTCAACACCTCGATGACGGGCTACCAGGAGATCCTCACCGATCCCAGCTATCGCGGGCAGATCGTCACGATGACCTACCCGCAGATCGGCAACTACGGCGTGAACGCCGAGGATGTCGAGAGCCAGAAGCCCCACTTGGCGGGGTACGTCGTCCGCGAGCATAGCCGCACGCAGAGCAACTTCCGCAGCGAGCAGAGTCTGAGCGAGTATTTGCAGCAGTGGGGCGTGGTGGCGATCGAGTCAATCGACACCCGGGCACTTGTCCGCAGGCTGCGGTCGCAGGGGGCGATGCGGGGCGTCCTTTCCACGACCGACATGGACGACGCCGGCCTAGTCCGCAAAGCGAAGGCCAGCCCCGGCCTGGTGGGCCGCGACCTGGTTCGCGAAGTCGTCCCCGAGTGCGCCGCCGAGTGGAACGAACCACTCAGCAAGTGGACCCTGTTAAACTGCCGGCCCGAGATCCCAAATCCCAAATCCCAAATCCCAAATCCCAAATCTCCCCACGTCATCGCCCTCGACTACGGCATGAAGTGGAACATCCCCCGGCACCTGGTGGACATGGGCTGCCGGGTGACGGTTATTCCAGGTACGGCGTCGGCCGACGACGTGCTGGCGTTGGAGCCGGACGGCGTGTTTCTTTCTAATGGTCCGGGCGACCCCGAGCCACTGGAGTATGCGATCAACACGATCCGCGGCGTGCTGGGTAAGAAACCGGTGTTCGGCATCTGCCTCGGCCACCAGCTTTTGTCGCTCGCCTGCGGTGCAAAGACTTTCAAGATGAAATTCGGCCACCGCGGCGCGAATCAGCCCGTGCAGAATTTGCAAACGGGCGAGGTGGAGATCACGTCGCAGAATCACGGCTTTGCCGTCGATGAGAGCACGCTTCCCGCGGGGTTAGAAGTCACGCACCGCAGCCTGAACGACCGAACCATCGAAGGGGTTCGCCACCGCGAAATTGCCGCGTTCAGCGTGCAGTACCACCCCGAAGCCTCCGCCGGCCCGCACGACAGCCACTATCTGTTCGACCGGTTTCTGGAATCAATGCGGAGCTAACGAGTGCGTCGAGAATAATCGTTTATGTGGAGAGAATTCACCACGGTGGCACGGAGGACACGGAGAAGAACAGAGAAGCGAAGTGGAATACTGTCATGGAACGAGCACGCGTTAAATTCGCGTCAGTCAACTGCTCTCTTTCCTATCTCCGTGATCTCCGTGCCGCCGTGGTGATTTCCGATTCGAGCGCCTATTGCACGCTCCGAATTGCCACAATCAGCCACGGCGCCGCTGCCACGATCGCGCCAAAGACGACCAGTGCGATAGGGGGCGGGATTCGGCGGACGCGGTACACGACCGGCAGCAGCACGAGTGAGACCGCGCCGACGACGCACGCCGCAAACAGGGCGAAGGCCTCCAGCACGGGCAACTTATCCGCATTGGGCAGCGCCCAGTGGAGCAGGCGGGCGGCCAACGCCATCAGCGTGCAAGCCAGCACCATTACAACCGACAGCGACCACACAATCGTTACCGCCTTGCTCGCCTGGCTTTCGTTCTGCTCGTAAGGCTCGTCGCGCGGTTGGTTTTTGGGCTTGGGCATAAGGGCGATATTCTTATCGTATTTCGACCGTTTATCAATCCATGCGCGAGAACGCGCTCCGCTCCGAGGACGAAGCCTGCCCGCCGTAGTGGGCGTCGCGGCTAACAAATCCCAAAACCCAAATCCCAAATCCGCGGCTTGCATCTTCCCAACCGTAAGCTACGGTTCCAGTGTCGGGTAATAGCCGCGTGAACAGCGCGGCCAGTATCCGGCAAACTTTTCCATCGACTTTTTCTCATCTCGATTTTTTTTGTGGTCGCGGGCATGGCCGCCCCAGCTCACCCGTGAGGCTGCGTTGACTTGCACCACGGTAGACATCGCCCCCTTGCGGGACTGGTTCGCCGAGCTTTCCGCCACCCAGAATGAGGTGGATCGGGATCTAAGTGAATCGGTTGCCGCGCTCGAGGCCTACCAAAAGCATCTCGACCGCTGCCAGGTCGAGTTGGCGGCGGAACGGGCCGCGATCGGAGAGCAGCGTGCGGGCATCGCGGCCGAGATGCAACGCCTTGCCCAGACGCCAACCGGTAGCAAGGAAGAGCAGCTTGCCGAACTGAGCGAGGCGAAGAAACTGATCAGCGAATTACGCGACCTGCTGCTGGAACGGACCGACGAACTTCGTCGCTCCGACAGTAAGCGTGCTGAGTTAGTGAGCGAACTGCAACTGGCGCGTTCGCGGCAGTTGGAGTTCGAAAAGAACATGGAGGCCGAGAAGTCACAGCACTTGGAACAGCAGCTTCGTTGGACGGAAGAATTCCAGCGGGTGTCGGAACTGCTCGAGGTCCGTTCCCGAGGTGAAGGAAATTCGACCGCGGGCGCCGCTGGCGACCCGGTGCTCGGCTCAATTTTGGCGCAATTCGGTAAACTCCGTCGGCAAGCCGCCGACCGGCGCGCCGAACGCAAATGACAATTCCCTTTGGGGCAGTTGAAGATGAGCACCACCGCGATGGCTGCACCGTTGTTTTTTGATGAACGCATTCCCCGTTGGATGATCACCGCCGTGAGCGGCATTGTGTTCGCCTGCGGCCTGAGTTGGCAGAATCCAGTGCTGTTGGGCGGCGGCGCTCTGGGCCTGTGCGTGGCCTGCGTCACGGCGTTGCCCCGGTCGCCGATCGCGACACGGAAGTGGTCGGGCCTGATTCCCGGAATACCTTCGACCGAGCCGGGCGAATCGGCGGTCGAGGCGAGCACGCCCCGCGCGGTCCATCCACCGCGAGTGGCGGCGCTGCCCAATGCGCTCGACCCCACCGGAGGCACGCTGGTTGAATCGATGCTCGCCACGGGAAGGTATGCGCTGCTCTTGCGGCCAGAGACCTGCCGGCACCTATCGCCCACCCAGTGGATGCGCGCCATCCGCGTGCTCGACGAACGGATGTCGCTGGTGCCAGCCGGACGGGTATTAATCGGTCACGCGGCGGAGCAGGCGACCCTCGGCCACGGTGCTTATGAAGCGCCGACGCCGCGGGCCGGTCGTGGACTGATGCCGGTGGAAGCTTGTTACCTCGACCGCTGCACGGTCACGAATGCCGACTTTCAACACTTTGTCGATGAAGGCGGTTACGAAGAGCTTGACTTCTGGCCCGAGGAAGCGCTGCCGGCGATGTTTGACTTCATCGACCAGTCGGGGCAGCCGGGGCCGCGGTATTGGGCCGACGGTCGCTATCCCGAGGGCCAAACGAATCTGCCGGTCGTCGGCATCAGTTGGTACGAAGCGGCGGCGTATGCGCGTTGGGTCGGCAAGCAACTTCCCAACGACGCCGAGTGGACGAAAGCCGGGGCGTGGCCCATCGAGTCGGCGCCCGGTCGGCTCACGCAGCGGCGATACCCGTGGGGCGATTCGTTCGACTCCCGTCGCGCCAGCATTTGGGGCGCTGGCGACAATGGACCACTCCCGGTTGACGCCCACCCCGATGGCGTCTCGGTTGGTGGTGTGTACCAGTTGATCGGCAACGTTTGGGAGTGGTCCGCCTCGAACCTGGCGGATTCGATGCCGACGAATGTTACGGTTCCGGCCGCGCTGCGCAGCATTCGCGGCGGCGCGTTCGACACCTACTTTGAGAATCAGGCCACGTGTCACTTCCAAAGCGGCGAGCATCCGCTCGCCCGTCGGCCCAACATCGGCTTTCGATTGGCCGTCCCGATGACCAACCTGGCAAGTTTAGAGTCCGCCCATGCCTTCGGAAGCGGAATTGGGCGCGAGACTCAAGTCGCTGCCGAAGTCGAAGTCATCCCCGCTGCAACCGCGACCGCTTAGAACAGGCGCGGGAAGTTTCACGAGTCGTACATTTATGGTGACGGGAAAGGGGTCAGGATTCAGGATGCAGGGGTCAGGGGAAATGCCACTGCGGCTTGGCCGCCTGTTCTTTCCCTGACCCCTGAATCCTGACCCCTGATCCCTGTCCAGAAACTCGCCACGCCCAATCACCGCGCACAGCTTTAGCCGCTGACCACACGCACCGATTATGTCCCACACCATTCAACTTCCGCTCGAAACTTATTTCCTCACGCAGCAGTCGGCCGCGCTCGATTGCATTGTGTGCGGACACGAAAATTGCCTTGCCGCCGAGCGGTGCCACGGCTGCTCGGCGCCGCTAGCGCTTGCGCGGCAAGCCACAAAGCTCAGAGCCAAAACCCATTTTATCGCCGTGCTCGGTGCCAGCGGGGTCGGCAAGACGATCTACCTCGGCATGTTGATGGACATGCTCATCCGCCGTGTGGGCGCGCTGCGGGCAACTTTCCGCGGCCCCCATTCGATCTCACTCCAACAGACCACCACCACGGCGCTCGCGTCGGGATGGTACCCCGACCGCACCTCGCGCAATCCCGAAGATTGGGATTGGGTTCAGTTCCAAATGTATTGCGGCCGTAAGAAACAGGCGTTCGAGTTAGTGCTTCCCGACATTTCGGGGGAAGCGCTGGCCGAAGAGGTCGATCACGAAGGCCGCTATCCGGCAATTCGCGGCTTGCTCGCACGATGCTCCGCAGTTGTCGTTCTGGCCGATGCGGAACGGTTGCAGGCGGGAGATCACGCGGACGATTTCGTCACGCTGAAGCTAATGACGTTGCTCAGCGAACTGACCCCACGAGCCACCGGCCGCATCGGGCGGCTCAAGCGCCGCCGCGAAAAGCGGCCGCTCGCGCTCGTTCTGACGAAAGCCGATACGTGTCAAACATGCGCGGACAACCCAACGGCCTTCGCTGAAAATCATGCGACTTCGCTGCTTCACGACTGCCAATCGCGGTTTCCCAACACGCGCGTGTTTGCCGGCTCCGTTGCCGGGGCATCGGTGTGGCACGACGTCGGCGGCCGCCGCCGCCAAGCCCCGCTGCGCATCGAACCGCACGGAGTCGTGGAGCCGTTCGGCTGGCTGCTGACGCAACTCTCGTAGGTCAGGCTGTGCCTGACGCGAGCCCTCACTCTCGTAGCGAGCCCTCACCAGACGCAGCGCTGCTCTTGAGAGGGGAGTCAGGCACAGCCTGACCTACTAGAATTCCGCGTTTCCCGGCGTGCGGGGGAACGGGATTACGTCGCGGATGTTCGCCATGCCGGTCACCAGTTGCACGGCCCGCTCCAGGCCGAGGCCGAAGCCCGAGTGGGGCACTGTTCCGAACCGCCGCAGGTCGAGATACCACCAGTAGTCGGCCTCGCTGAGGTGCTGTTCCTGCATCCGCGCTTGCAGCACATCGAGCCGTTCCTCGCGCTGGCTGCCGCCGATGATCTCGCCGACACCGGGCACGAGCACGTCCATCGCCCGCACGGTTTTCTCGTCGTCGTTCACGCGCATGTAGAACGGCTTGATCGTGCGCGGGTAGTCGTACAGTATGACGGGACGTTGAAGCTTCTTCTCGGTCAGGTATCGCTCGTGTTCTGCCTGCAAGTCGTGTCCCCATGCGACGGGGTACTCAAATTTCTCACCCGACTCGACGAGCATCTGGACGGCGTCCGTGTAACTGATCCGCTCGAATTGGCTGGAGGCAAGTTGTTCGAGCCTCGCGATCGCCGCCTGGTCGATGAACTGCGCGAAGAACTGCATGTCTTCGCCGCAATCGGCGAGCACGTCGGCCGCGATGCGTTTCAGAAACCGCTCGGCCAGGTCCATGTTATCGGTGAGTTCGAAGAATGCCGCCTCCGGTTCGACCATCCAGAATTCGGCCAGATGCCGCGACGTGTTCGAGTTCTCCGCGCGGAACGTCGGGCCGAACGTGTAGATTTTGCTCAGCGCGGTGGCATAGATTTCTCCCTCGAGCTGCCCTGACACGGTGAGGTATGCGGGCCGGTTGAAGAAATCTTGCGTGTAATCCACCGCGCCCTGGGGGGTTCGCGGCGGATTGGCCGGATCAAGGGTTGAGACGCGAAACATCGCCCCTGCGCCTTCGCAGTCGCTGGCGGTGATGATCGGCGTGTGGACGTAGAGAAATCCTTCATCCTGAAAAAAGTCGTGGATGCTGCGGCACATGCGATTGCGAACCCGCATCACCGCGCCCATGGTGTTGGTCCGCGGCCGCAAGTGTGCCCACTCGCGCAGCTTTTCGAGTGAGTGCCGCTTTTTTTGCAGCGGGTAATCCGCTGGGTCGGCCCAGCCATGAACCACGATCTCGCTCGCCAGCACCTCGGTGGCTTGGCCCGCGCCGCCGGACGGTTTCACTTCACCATGGACTGTCGCACTGCAACCGGCCGACAGCCGCAAGACTTCGCTTTCGTAATTCGGCAAGCTGCTTTCGGCGATGATCTGTACGTTGCCGAGTGAGCTGCCGTCGTTGAGTTCCAGAAAGCTGAAGCCCCCTTTGGAATCTCGCCGGGTGCGAATCCAGCCTTGCAGCGTGACCTGCCGGCCAATCGCGTCTGGTGATCGAGCCGCACGAACGGTCAGTTTATCCATGATCAATTTCACAGTGGAATCAGCCGTCAGCCGTGAGCCAGAAAATGGCTTGTCCCTTCTGGCTAATAGCTAACGGCTAATGGCTAACAGCTTCTTCAAAATCCCTTCGCTCCCAGCCACCGCTCCGCGTCAAGTGCGGCCATGCAGCCGGTGCCTGCGGCGGTCACGGCCTGGCGATAATAGTCGTCCGCCACGTCGCCAGCCGCAAACACTCCCTCGACGCTCGTGTTGGTACGGAACGGCACGGTCCAGCGGATGTACTTCTTGGGCGTCAATGCGATTTGCCCTTCGACGAATCGCGTGTTGGGCGTGTGCCCGATTGCCACAAACATGCCCGACGCTTCTAAATCGCGATTCGAGTTGTCGACGGTCGATTGAACTCGCACTCCCGTCACACCGTGTTGTTCCATTCCCTTGACTTCCATGACCACCGAATTCCACACCGGTTCGATCTTTGGATTCTTCATGGCTCGGTCGGCCATGATCTTCGAGGCTCGCAATTCGTCGCGGCGATGGACGAGATAGACCTTGCTGGCAAACTTCGAGAGATAATCGGACTCTTCCACCGCGGAATCGCCACCCCCGACGACCACCACCGGCTTATTTCGGAACCGCGGCAATGCTCCGTCGCACACGGCGCACGCGCTCACGCCCAAGTTCTTGTAGGCGTCTTCCGAATCGAGGCCCAAATAGTTCGCCCGAGCGCCGGTAGCGACAATCACTGACAGCGCTTCGAACTCCTGGCCTTCGAGCGACTTCATGCGAAAGGGGTGGTTGCCGAGTTCGATGGTCGTAATGTCGTCGGTAATAATACGGGTGCCAAAGTTAACGGCTTGCTGCCGCATGAGTTGCATCAGCTCCGGCCCCGAACATCCTTGCTTGTGATGCTGGTCGGCGAGCCAATGGTGCTCCTCAGGTAGTGCCGAGCGCAGATAATGGCTCAAATCTCCGGCGGGAAAGCCGGGGTAGTTTTCGACCTCGGTGGTCAATGCCAGTTGCCCCAGCGGCAAAGTTCCCTGCTGGCGGTTTTCCTCGGTGATGGCGCCTTCGATCACGAGCGGCTTGAGATTCGCGCGTGCCGCATAAATGGCGGCCGTCCAACCGGCTGGCCCGCTTCCAACAATTACAACGTGTTCAGGCAATGGTGCGTCCTTCCTCGATGAATCCCGCAATGAAAGTTAAGGGCAGAATTATAAACGTCGCACCGAGATTGGAATAGCGACGCGTGCTCGGCGTTCCAAACGAATCCCACTCCCTTAGCGTCCAGCGACGAGGTGCCGCTCTTGGATGGAACCCGTTACCTGAATCGCTTTGTGGCCCTTGTAGGCGCCGGGCGATGCATGGAACTTCGGCCGGCCTTCGATCGACACGGTCAGCGGGTGCCGCACGTCCTGCTCGGTGGCGATGATGTCGCCGACGCGCAACGCAATCAAGTCGGCAGTGGAAAGATTGGTCTCGGCCAATTCGACAACCACCTCCACGATCGCCCCGCTGAGGCGGTCGCTGATGCTTTGCATCGATTCCGCCGACGGCTCGCGCCGGCTGTAGCTGACCCAACTATTGGAGCTGAGTTGATTTCCGATCCGCTCGATGGCGTTGAACGGAATGCACAGGTTCATCATGCCTCGGACTTCACCCAGGCCAAGCTCGAAGCTGATCAGCACGACCACTTCGTTCGGCGGGACGATCTGAACGAGTTGCGGGTTGCTCTCGACGCGATCTACCGATAGCTCCAGCGGAAGAACGGTCTCCCAAGTGCGTCGCATCTCCTTGAGAAACAGGTCGGTGATCCGTCCCACGAGCCGCAATTCAATCTCTGTAAGCGGCCGGTTCAGCGGCGTCTGCGCTTCTTTTCCGCCGCCGAGCAGACGGTCGATAATGGGAAATAAAAGCGAAGGGTTGATGTCGAGAATCAGCAATCCTTCGAGCGGTTCCGCCTTAATCAAATTGAAGCAGGTGGGGTTCTCCAGGCTAAAGACAAACTCGCTGTACGTGAGCTGGTCGACACTGGTCAGCTTGACCTCGACCGGGGTCCGCAACAGCGCGGAAATCGCTGCGCCGAAATTGCGGCTAAACCCTTCGTGCAGCGTCTGGAGCGCGCGCATCTGGTCCTTACCGACGCGTTCGGGCCGCTTGAAGTCGTAGGGGGAAATTTTTTCGCGCATCCGCAGTCCGCCCGATGTCGGCATCGATCCGGATGCCGCATCCGCCTTCTGCGTCTCATCCATCGTGCGCAACAGGCTCTCGACCTCGGCTGGCGATAAGACGTCACTCATGTCCAACTCCTGAGGATTCGCAACCGCTTGCGGCTTAGTGCGCTCCGCTCCGAAGACGCAGTTTACCCGCCGTGGTGGGCGTCGCGGCTAACCAATCCCAAATCCCAAATCTGAAATCCCAAATAGTTACTCACGCACTTGTCCGTTGCCCGAAACGACATACTTATAGCTTGTCAATTCTTCAATTCCGCACGGGCCGCGGGCGTGGAATTTGTCGGTGCTAATGCCGATTTCCGCCCCGAGGCCGAACTCGCCGCCATCGTTGAACCGGGTGCTGGCGTTGATCATGACGGCTGCGCTATCGACCCGTGCGGCGAAGTCCCGTGCTGCCGCCAAGTCGCTGGTGACAATCGCATCAGTGTGGTGCGAGCCATAGCGGTTGATGTGTTCAATTGCCTCGTTCGCTGAATCGACAACGCAGACCGAAATGACCGGCCCCAGGTATTCGGCGCGATAGTCCTGCTCGGTCGCGGGTTTTACATCGGGAACCAGCGTCCGTGTACGCGCATCGCCGCGGATTTCGATACCGTGTTGAAGTAATACCTGGCCGATCCGCGGCAAAAAGCTTGGCGCTATTTCGACATGCACTAACAGCGATTCGGCGGCATTGCATACGCCGAGCCGCTGGCACTTGCTGTTGACAACGATCCTCTCGGCCATGTCGAGCTGGGCGGTGGCATCGACGAAGACGTGGCAGTTCCCGTCGAAGTGCTTGATGACGGGCATCTTGGCCTCGGCAGCCACGCGGCGGATGAGGCTCTCGCCACCACGCGGAATTGCCACGTCGATGAACTCGGGCATGCCGAGAAAGCAGCCCACCGCCGCGCGGTCAGTGGTGTTCACCATTTGCACGGCATCGGGGGGCAACCCGACTTCCTTGGCGGCGATCGTCAGCAGTTTGACGATCGCCTGGCTCGAATTCAAAGCCTCTTTGCCGCCACGCAGGATGACAGCGTTACCCCCCTTCACGCAGATCGCGGCCGCGTCGGCAGTGACGTTCGGCCGCGACTCGTAGATGAAAAACACAACGCCCAGCGGCACGCGCACTTTGTCGATCCGCAGACCATTGGGACGGACCGTCGAACTGATCACCGCGCCAATCGGGTCGGGCAGCGCCGCGACTTGCTCCAGGCCTAGGGCGATTTCGTTCAGGCGAGTCGGCGTCAGACGCAGTCGATCGATCTGCGCTTCGGTGAGTCCGTAATCCGGGGCCGCAGTAAGGTCCATCTCATTCGCGGAGAGAATTTCTTGCTGCCGATCGCGGAGCAGGTTGGCCGATGATAGCAGCCAGGCGATTTTGATAGCACCCGGCACCGTCGCCAACTCCACCGCGGCCCGTTTGGCGCGTGACGCCACATCGCGGCAATAGTGCTCCAAGTCTGGCGTCACGACGTTATTTGGCTCGGTCCCCATCTGCGCAAGTATCGTCGTCGTGGGCAGTTGGGTCAACGCTGGTTGAAACCTCCACCGGCGAAGAATCCCAACAATGCTTCGCGCACTGCGCGGACGTTGTGAACGCGAACGATCTGCACGCCTTGGAGCGCAAGGGCCACGGCCGCGCCGGCCGTGACATAGTCCCGCCCGGCCAGACGATCCCTCACGAGCTTACCCAGGAACCCTTTGCGCGAGTGCCCGGCCAACAAGGGACATTCCAGGTCGTGAAAAGTGTGGCACCCGGCCATCAGTGCGAGGTTGTGTTCGTGGGTCTTGCCAAACCCAATTCCCGGGTCGAGGCAGATCCTTTCGCGGTCAATGCCAGCCGCTAGCATCGCGTCGCGTCGCTCGGCGAGGTACTGGTGAATTTCATGGACAACGTCGCCGTAGCGCGGGTCATCCTGCATCGTTTGGGGCGTGCCCCGCATGTGCATCACACATACCGCGACATCCGTGCCCGCGGCGAGTGGGGCCATCCGCGGGTCGCCAGATAACCCCGTCACGTCGTTTACAATTTCCGCGCCGGCGGCGATGGCCTCCGCGGCGACTTGCGATTTGCTGGTGTCAATCGAGATCGGCAAACTCGTTTTGGCCGCCAGCGCTTCGATGACCGGCATCACGCGCCGCAGCTCTTCATCCGCCGTTATCGGTTCGGAGTAGGGCCGCGTGCTTTCGCCGCCGATGTCGAGGATATCTGCACCGTCATCCGCAAGCTCGAGTCCTTGATCAATCGCGGCTGAGGGGTCGAAGAATCGTCCACCGTCGGAAAAACTGTCCGGGGTGACGTTCACGATTCCCATCAGACGCGGAATCACGCCAAACTGGAGCGATCGTGTCCGCAGCCGCCAGCGCGGCCGCCAACCAGGATAGAGCGTCGCAAAATCGATTGTTGCAGGCTCGCCGATTGCCATATTGCTAACCTATCGCTAAACGGCAAGCCTTGGCAACGGTCGTCTGCCGGCTGCGTCACCACGGCTCTTCCATGGTACCGACGATTTGTTCCGCCAGCCGCTCAATGGCTTGATTTTGGGCACTGGCTACGGATTGCCCGACTTCGCCGATGAGCGCGCTGGAGCTTTCCATGCCGACTAACTCCGGCGGCAGCGGGACGATCTGGACCGGCGCGATAGGCAGGCGACGGCGGTTGATCCAGGTAACCTCTACGTGCAGCATCGTCTCCATGACGCGTGGTGTATCGAACGCATTCTCGACGAGCACATTGCGTTGGTCGGAAACGAGCCGGGCCGAAAGCACGCTGTCCGCGTTTGGCGTCCCGACTACTTTGTACGGTGTTTTCAGTTCGATGTCTTTGATGACTGCCTCGGTTAAACGTTCGCCAAGGTCGCGGCGGAAGCTGTTCGATTCGATGATCGGCACGTACACCGTCTGCACGTCGGGGGCGTAAAGCGTTTCGCTGCCTACTTGATAAGCGGCGCAGCCGCACAGCAGGGGCCACAGAAAAAGATTTGCGAAGATGCACGATCCGGTGCCACTGGCTCTGCCAGTGCCATCCCTACCTCGCAATTCACTAGCGCAGCCAGTTGCACCCGCATCCAGCGACATGGGCCGATCTACTTTACCGTTGTTCCAGAAGCGGGCGTCACGGGCGGCGTGCTGGCTGGTGGATGCGGATTCTCCGCCACGCGTGTCTTGTTTTGCAACTCGGGAATCTGGGCGACGGAGGCGCGCTCGCGGCTTTCGGGGAATTGATCCACCAGCCACGCCAAGGGCTTGTCCGGAGCGGCCGGCAAACTCTGAATCACCGCTAGCCGTGTGCGGGCCTCGTCGGCCAGTGGCGACGAGGGGTGTTTAGCTACCAATTCGTTGTAATAGTCGCGCGCCGGGCCATAGTACTTCGTATCATCGTAGTACTTCGCCATCCGCATCGTCCGTTCGGCCTGGGCCAAGTTTAGCTGGGCCTGTACTTCACGAAGCCGCTCGCGTTCTTCCGGTTCCATGTCGCCGGAAAAATTCGTGCGAAGCTGCTTCACCAGCTTCTCCGCCTCTTCCAGCGGCGCGCCGTCGTAGTCGGCCCCCTGATACTTGCGAAGCTTGCTCTGGAGACCCAACACGTGCGCGTCGAACTGGTGCTCGCTACGCGGATACTCGCTCCGTAACTGCGAATAGTGAATGTCGGCGTCGTGATAGCGGCCACGCTGGAAGTAAATGTTGGCCGTGGCCATGATGGCGTCGTCTGCCCACGGGCCGGTCGGGTCATTGAGGCGGATGCTTTCGTAGGTTTTGATCGAATGACCGATCGTGTCGAACCACGGTCGGGTCTTGTCGACGGCGTTGGGAGTCAGCACCCAATCGGGATCTTTCCGTTCGTAAGCCTCCCAATACCGTGCGATCTCCCACTCGCGGGCAACCAGTTCGTCGAGGTGCGACGTACTGGGGTATTTGCTCACGAGTTCATCATAGGTGTCGCGGGCTTTGATGTATCTGTCGTCGAAGAAATAGCAGTCGCCCAACTTGAACATCGCCTCTTGTTGGAGAGTCGAGTCGGGCCAGCGATCAATTGCCACCTCGTATTTGTCGGCGGCCTGTTTGTAACGTTTTTCGGCATAGAGTTGCTCGGCCTCATCGAAGGCTGCTTGCGCAATTTGCTCGTTCGGACCGAGCCCGACCGCGTTCTTCGCCTGTGCGTACATGTTCTTCGGATCAAGGCCCGGGATTAGCCCCGTGTCCTGGGCATCGAGTGGATCTTCCAGCTTGACGGCCACTTCGCTCACCGGCGCGTCGATGGGTCGCCCGTTGCCGTCGAAATATCCGGCTACGTTCGCCACGGCGAACCCTTTGCCGGGATGGAATTCGGCTTCCTTCTTGTGCTTCTTCCACCACGCGCGGGTGCCTGGGGCCATCGCTGTCGGATCGGATGCGAACGGCATGTCCGGCAAGCTCATGGCCGGCCACGAGGGCGCGAAGCTTGCACACCCCGTTGCCGTGAGTGCCAGGCAGACGATGGCTGCAAGAGAATAGGGCGAACGAAAACGCATGAATTCGCTGCACACGAGGAGCAGAAAAGTAGGCCGCAAGCGGAGGTAGCCCGCGCGCACTGGCGCACGAAGCCCCCTGCCGCCGCGGAGAGTAGAAGAGGGTAATCCGCTCGTCAAGACCGTCCCCAGCGCACGGCGCATTGAATTAACGAAACGTGCCTGGCGAACTGGGCAATCTGCGGGTGCCACTGGCTCTGCTAGTGCAATTCACTGGCAAAGCCAGTGGCACCCGCCGGTCCCAGTTAGTCGGACGATTAGGCCGTTTCGACCGATTCCCGTTGCAATCGTTCGACCCGCACTCGGTCGATGCGGCGGCGGGTCGCCTCGAGAACGGTGACCTTCACCGCGTCGTTCCAGATGATGCTCTCGCCGACCATCGGCACGCGGCCCAGCTCGGAAAACACGAAGCCCCCGATCGTGTCGAAGTCTTCGTCTTCGGGGAGTTCCAGGTCCATCGCCGCATTGATTTCATCGACGTGGGTTCGGCCGAGCGCTTCCACCGTGTTCTCATTGACCACGCGGATTTCCTGCTCCACGTCTTTGTCGTACTCATCGACGATTTCGCCCACGATTTCTTCGAGAACGTCTTCTATCGTTACCAGACCCGATAGGCCGCCATACTCGTCGAGCACGATCGCAATGTGAGTCCGCGTTTGCTGGAACATTTCCAGTAACGCATCGACGGCTTTCGTTTCAGGAACGAACAGCGGCTTGCGAAGGATGTCGCGCAGCGGCCGCCGCGGCTTGTCGGGGGCTTTGGCCAGCTCCGGAAGCATGTCTTTTACGTACAGAATCCCAACAATGTCGTCACGGCTCTTGGCATAAACCGGGATTCGCGTGTGACCCGCTTTAATGACGTCGGCCAACAGTTCGTCCCATTCCAAATCGACCTGAATCATGTGCATGTCGGTGCGGGGTGTCATGATTTGCACAACGTCCCCGTCGCTGAGATCGATTACGCCCTCGATCATTCCGCGGGCGTCTTCCTCCAGCAGTCCTTCACGATGACCTTCCGTGACGATCGTGCGAATTTCTTCTTCGAGCGATTCTTCAGAGGACTCGGGCGGCGTGCGGCCGACGAGGCGATGGCCCAATAGATCGACCACATCGGCACCCCACAGAAGCGGCGTCCCGAGCCAACTTATCATCCGCCAAATCGGCCAGGTGCGGTATAAGAATTTCGCGGCGAACAGGCGCGACACGGTCCACGGAATCCACACCTTGATCGTGGCGACGAGGATGCCCAGCGCGAGCGAGTAGAAGATCACGTTTTCCCAGCGCAGCGCAAGGTCTTCATGCCAGCGGTCATAGATCCACAGGATTCCGGGACCGACGGCCAGGGCAGCGCCGATCACCACCAGCATCTCCAGCCCCAGCGCCGCTCGTTCGTGGCCGCGAAGGACTTCGCCAAAGGTGGTCACGTCGTCGTGCTCGGCACAGATTTTTTGCAAATCGCGACGAGAGAACTCGCGGAGTGTGCGCGCACCAATCGCAGCCAGGCAGCAGAACAACCCGGCGGCGAGTGTCAGCAGTAACAGTGCTTCCGATGCCACTTAGAATTATGCTCCTTTGATAGCGACTTGCGAGTCGAGGACGTTCGCTGTCGCGGCAACGCAAACTTGTTCAGATCCGTCGTTGCCGTTGGCACTAAGTGGGGATTCAATGCCGAGCGTGCGCAGATACCGCGTTTCCGCCTCGCGTATGGTGGTCTGATCGGCTGGGGTTTTGTCGCGATATCCGGCCAAGTGAAGTGTGCCGTGGATCACGTACAGCGCCAATTCGTTCTCGGGAGGCCAACCGAATTGGGCGGCATTATGTCGGGCCGTTTCCGCACTGACCAGTACTTCGCCCTCGAACGCGTCAAGATCCTCCTCCAATGCGAAGCTCAGCACGTCGGTCGGGTAGTCGTGCTGGAGGAATTCCTTATTGAGTCGCTGTATCGCTGTGTCGTCAACTACGGCAATGCTCAAAACGCCGCACCGGACACCGGCGTCATGCAAAATCCGCTTGGCAATCTCCGCCAGTCGCGCTTCATCGACTGGGAGCATCGATTGCTCGTTGGCGATGTCAATTTGAAGCGGGTTTGGCATAGTTAGCTGTCGGCTATCGGCTGTCAGCCAGAAATATTCAGGCCATCGCGCTCTGGCCGATAGCCAGTAGCCGACAGCCAAAAATCACGCCGTTTCCTGTCCAGGATATTTGACGCGACCATGATAGATCGCGGTGAGCGACTTGACGAGACTGTCGCCAATCTTACTAACTTCGGAGAGAGTGAGGCCGCATTCGTCGAACTGGCCATCGAGCAACCGCTTTCGGCAAATGCCCTCCACGAGACTCTCCAGCCGCGCGGGGGTAGGCTCGACGAGCGCGCGACTAGCGCTTTCGACGGCGTCGGCAATCATCATCACGCCCGCCTCTTTGGTTTGGGGCTTGGGACCGGGATAGCGAAAGGAAGTTTCGTCGACTTCCGGTTGGCTCTTATCGCCATTTTTGCGGTCGGTGGCCTGGCGGTAGAAGAACTCCACGAGGGTCGTACCGTGGTGCTGCTGGATAAAGTCGATCATCGCTTCGGGCAACTTATTCTGCCGCGCGAGGTCGGCCCCGTCTTTAACGTGGGCAATGATCACAAGCGTGCTCATCGCCGGAAGGAGCGACTCGTGGCGATTGTCGCCCTTCGCTTGGTTCTCGGCGAAGTAACCCGGCTTGAGCATCTTGCCGATGTCGTGGAAGTACGCACCCACGCGGACCAACAGGCCGCGGGCGCCGATTGACTCGGCAGCGGCTTCGGCGAGCGAGGCCACCGTGATCGAGTGGTTGTAGGTGCCCGGCGCTCGGCGGACCAACTCTTGCAGCAAGGGGTGAGCGGGGTCGCCTAGTTCATTCAAGCTGAGATCGGTCTGCACGTTGAACAGCCGCTCGACGAGCGGCAGGAGACACGTCATCAGCGATCCGGCGATCAAGCTCCACAGAGCGAGCTTCGCACCGAGCCAAAAGGTCGACCAGAAAGGATAGCCCTCAAGGGTGCCGACCCCCAGGGTCGTCAAAAAGGCTACCAGCCCAGCGGCAAAACCCACGAGCAGCAATTTGCTGCGGCTGCGAACGGAGTCGAGCGCGAGAATCGCACCGGCAGTGGTGGCCATCAGGATCAGCGCGAAGCCCAGCGGATGCCCCAGCGCCACCACGGCAATGAGCGTAACCGCCGTGGCCAGCAGCAAGGCCAGTTCCTGTTGGTAGGCGATGGCGACCGACATGCCAAACAGCAGTAGCGGCACCAACTCGGCCCGCCACTGTTGGCCGTAAGTGAGCAGCACGAGCGCCGTTGTGGCGAGCACGGCGGCGAGCAGCATCAGAAATCGCGGCAACTGATTGATGATTCGCGGCTCGCGACTCGAAATGTAGAATCCGCACAGCGTGTAGAGAGCGGCGTACATGCCGAGCACCGCGGCAGATCGGGCAAGCTTTTGGAGCCAGCCGCGGCTGCCGAGATCCGTTTTGTGTTCCAATTCGATTTGCGCGAGTTGGCTATCGCCGATCGGCTGGCCCGCAGGCGCCAAAATTGTTCCAGGAGGTATCAGCGTCTTGACGGTGGGCACCGCGTTGCGGGCTTCGGTTTGCGCTTCGCGTGTCGCCGGCAGATTTAATTGCAGCGTTGGCCGTAAATCGGGATTCAGCCGAGCGAAGACCCGCGTCGCCACGTCGAGCGATGGGGCCTTCGCTTCGAGTGCCTTCTGCAACTGGTTGACTACGTGCTCACGGAGGACTTCACTCACGCGGACGATGGTCGGGAAGCCCGTACTGCCACGCAACCGCACGGCGATGCTCTCGAAATTCGCATCGTGCTCGGGGGGCAGGGCGTCGAGGATCCCGTTCTGCTCTAGAGGAGCAAAGACCTCGTTCATGGCAGTCGTAAACTTCTCGAAGGCCCCTTCGGCGGTGAGTGCTTCGCGGAACCGCTGGAATTGCTGTTGGCGCTCCTCCTCGGTCGGCGGCGGCGTTCCCTCGGCAAGCGGCGCCGTGTACATCTGCCACATCTCCGGCGCCACGTCGTCAAGCGCGGGCGCTTTGATCATCTGGCTCAGCTCGTCGTTGAGAATGCGTGCTTTGAGCTGAACGAGCGGCGCGGGATCCTGGTCGTAGATGGCGACTGCGTTTTTCGCCGCGTCGTCCTGTGCTTTCGCGGTCGCAGCTTCGTCGATCTGCTCAAACGGCACCCGAGAGACGATCGCCCGAAGCGGAATTTGGTCGACGTGATGCGGTTGCGGCGGCGACCAACCACGGGTCATGGCCCACAGCATGACGGCTGCAAGCGCGCAGAGCGCCAACCGGAACAGCACGTAGCCGCTTTGAAGCCGGAGCAATAGCACGCCAAAGGGGCCGGGGGGCAATTCGACCGTGGCGACACGTTGGCTGCGGGTTCGGCGTTGAGTTCCTGTGGACATGGTTCGAGCGGATTAACGCTTCTTGCGCGAATCCTCGTCGTAGGCTTTGACGATCTCCTGGACTAGCCGATGCCGCACGATGTCGGCGGTGGAAAGGGTTACATGGGCGACGCCCGGGATGTTGCGCAGCCGTGAGATCGCGTCGATCAGTCCGCTCTTGGCGTGGGATGGCAAGTCGATCTGCGACGTGTCGCCGGAGACCACGATCTTCGAGTTAGCGCCCATTCGCGTGAGAAACATCTTCATCTGCGCGACGGTCGTGTTCTGCGCCTCGTCCATCACGATGAAAGCATTGTTCAACGTGCGGCCGCGCATGTAGGCCAGCGGAACCACCTCGATGATGTCTTCGGCCATGTAGCGTTTCACCTGGTCGTAGTCCATCATCTCGCCCAGGGCGTCGAGCAGCGGCCGCAAATACGGGTTGATTTTCGCCTGCAAGTCGCCCGGCAGGTAGCCCAGGCTTTCGCCAGCTTCGACCGCGGGCCGCACGAGCACAATCTTGCGAATCTGCTGCTGCCGCAGGGCTTCGACCGCCGTGGCCACAGCGAGGTAGGTCTTTCCCGTACCCGCCGGGCCGATGCAGAACACGAGGTCGTGCGTTCGGATCGCCTCAATGTAAACCCCTTGGCCCTGGGTGCGGGGCCGAACGGAGACGCCAAGCTGACCGACCTCGACCTTCGGCGCGGGCTTGCCATTCTGCCGGCCGATTACATCGCGGACGATTTCCGAGACCTGCACGGGCGTAATCGGGCCGTCCTGGTTCAGGGCAGACTTCAGTTGCTCGAAGACGGAGGTCGCCTGCAGGACAGCTTGCTCGTCGCCGCTGAGATGAATCCTGCCGTTGCGGGTCGAAATTCGCGCCGGAATCGACTCACGAATCTGCCGCAGATGTTGGTCCGACGCGCCGAAAAGCAGAACCAGTTGATCCGGATTTCCTACCGGGATCGTCGCTTCAATCATCAATGATGCGCGGCGGCGAATTCACCGCCGCGACCGTAGGATCTCAAAAAAGGAAGTACCTCCAAATATACCTGACCGGGGAAGCCCGCGAATAGAGTTTATCCCACAATGGGACGATTCTCGGTGGAAAATAGGCGCAAATCCTGTGGTGGGCGGGAGATAGGCCGGTTTTTCCGCTGGAACGTTGGGCAAGCCCCCAACCGGGGTCACCTAAGGAATTCGGGGCGATTTTAACGAAATGATGGACATTCGGCGGACGTGGAGCGATTCCCAGCACTAGGGGCCGATGACGCCCATTACCCACAAAAAATAGGAAACGGGTGCCGCCAGCAGGATCGAATCGAGCAGATCGAGCACTCCGCCGAAGCCCGGCATCCAGGTGCTGGAGTCCTTCACTTGGGCGTCGCGCTTGAGGAGCGAAATCGATAGGTCGCCGAGCATTCCGGCGACGCCAACAACGACAGCGAACACGGTACAACCGACTAGCCACGGGGTCCAGGCGCGGTCCGAAACGCAGCCCATTTGTCGCGCAAGCGGCCCGAGGCAGAGGAGCGCGGCGATTAGCGAACCGACCAGTCCACCGGCTGCTCCCTCCCATGTTTTGCCGGGGCTAAGCGTGGGCGTCATTTTGTGCCGACCAAACAAGCGACCGACGGTGTACGCCCCGGTGTCGTTCGCCTTCACCACGGCAATGGTCGTAACGAGGGCGAGCATGCCCCAGCGGCCATCGTCGCCCCACGGCCGGCCGCCGAGCAACCGCAACTGAACGAGCATCGCCATCAGGCCGCCGGCGTAGCTCATGGCGAAAAAGGATCGCACTAATCGAAATGTTGAATGGCCGGGTGTCGTGTAGCGCCACATCTCCGTCACGAGCGCCAGTAGCAGGCTGAGAAGAATCCCCAGAGCCGTCCATCCCAGCCAACCCGTTGCAATGGAGACGAAAGTTGGCGCTGCCAAGGGGACGGCGCTTATCAGCACAATAAGAAGAGTACCGGCATAGACGGTACTCTCCAGCGGAAGGTTCTCTGAAGCGTCTCGTCCATCACGGCTTTCGCTGGCACGATAAAGTCCAAGCAGCTCACCCGCCGCCAGTAAAGCCCCGACAACGGCCAACGGCAACAGGTAAACACCTGGCTGCCGGGCGTGAAAATCAAACCAGCACAACGCCGCAAGCGCTGCGATGAACAGAGTGCCGAGAAGGAGCCGCCAGCGAAGCAAAGGATGATTCCGTGGAGTGCTAATTGGCCTTTGAGGCTGCGTGAAATGTAGCTGAACTCGCAAGAGTTCAGAATTGTTCCGCTCCAGGCCGAATTCTTGCGAATTCAGCTACGAATCGCTAGCTCACCTCGATCCCGCCGAACCGCCGCTGCCTTCTCGCGAAGTCGCGGATGGCGGCGTGGAGCGTGGCTTCGTCGAATTCGGGCCAGCATTTGTCCGTGACCCAGATTTCGGCGTAGCTAATTTGCCACAGCAAAAAATTGCTGATTCGCATTTCGCCCGCGGTGCGGATAAGCAGATCGGGGTCGGGCAGCCCCGCGGTATAGAGGTGCCCAGCGATCGTAGCTTCGGTAATGTCCCCCGCTGCCAAAGTTCCAGCTTCAACCTCGGCAGCGATCGACTGCATTGCGTCCACTAGCTCGCCGCGGCCACCGTAATTGATCGCCAGATTCAGCCACGTTCCCGAATTCGCTTGGCTCATTTCGGTGGTGCGATCGACTTCCCGCAGCACCTCGGCGGGAATCGCTTCGCGGCGGCCGAGCATTCGCACCCGCAGGTTGTTGTCCATCAGCGTCGAGCGCTCGTGGATCATATACTGCCGCAACAGGTGCATCAGGAAGTCAAGCTCCGACTGCGGGCGTTTCCAGTTCTCGCTCGACAGGCAGTACAGCGTCAATTGCTCGATGCCGAGCCGAGCGCACTCTTCGCTGACACGGCGGACCGAAGTGGCGCCGTGCTCGTGGCCCATCACACGCGGCAGGCCTTGCCGCTCCGCCCAGCGACCGTTGCCGTCCATGATGATCGCAATATGCCGCGGACGACGATCGACGGGCACATCCGAAAGATCAAGGCTGGCCTGCAGTGTGGGCATGACTTCGATGGTTGGCGTGCATCAATCGAAATTGAAACCACGACGGCACAAAGGACACAAGGAATTAATAGCGAAAGACGAAATGGCGATCAGGACTGTTTCTTCGTGCTCTTCGTGTCGTTGTGGTTATTCAACCTGCACACGCTGTGCGATATCATCGCGTTGCCAGCAATTCATCATGCACTAAAATCGTCTGGTCACGACCGGGACCGACGGAAACGATCTCGACCGGACAGCCAGCCACCTCGCTGATGCGATCGAGATAATCGCGGGCGGCGGCGGGAAGATCGTCGATCGATCGACAATCGGTGATCTCCTCCTTCCAACCCGGCAGCGATTCGAACACCGGTTTGGCACGGCGCAATTCATCAACATGGCTAGGGAACACGTTCGTCCGCTGGCCGTCGATTTCATACGCGGTGCAGATTTTAAGTTCGTCCAGTCCACTAAGCACGTCGAGCAACATCACGGAGATCGAATCAACTCCGCTCAGTCGCGCGGTGTAGCGAATGGCGACTGCATCGAGCCAACCGCAGCGCCGCGGGCGGCGAGTGACCGTACCATATTCATTCCCGCGTTCGCGGAGATACACGCCGGTGGAGTTGTCCTGCTCGGTGGGGAACGGGCCGCCGCCGACGCGAGTCGAGTAAGCCTTTACAACGCCAATCACGTGATCCATGTATCTGCCGGGCACGCCGGAGCCACTGGGAATGCCGACGCCCGAGCTGTTGCTACTGGTGACGAACGGATACGTGCCGTGGTCCACGTCGAGCAACGCTCCTTGAGCACCCTCGAACAGCACGCGCTCGCCGTTCTCGAGTCCGCTCAGCAGTAGCTCCGTCGTATCGCAGACGTAGGGCTTCAACCGCTCCGCAAACACGCGGTATTGCTCGTAGATCACAGCCGCATCGAGCGGCGTAAATCTGCCACTCGCGTCCATGGCGGCGAGCACTTGATTCTTGGCAGCGGTGATGTGCTCGATCCGCGTGCGAAACGAATCGCGGTACAAGTCGCCCAGCCGCAGGGCATGCGCCCGGCCGACCTTGTCGCGGTAACACGGCCCAATGCCGCGCTGCGTAGTGCCGATGTTCTCGCCATCGGCCGTGTCGGCGTCGAGCGCTCGATCCTCCGCGAAGTGCCACGGGAAAATGATGTGTGCCCGATCGCTGATCTTAAGATTCGGCGACTGGCCCTTGCGACGCGCGGCTAGCTCGTCCAGCTCCTCCAGCAACCGTGCGGGGTTGATCACCACGCCGCCAGCAATCACCGAAGTGACCCCGGGCGTAAGAATTCCGCTCGGCAGCAGCGAAAGCTTATAAGTCTCGCTGCCAACCACGACCGTGTGCCCTGCGTTGGCACCGCCCTGATACCGCACGACATAGTCGTGCCTTGGGGTCAAAATATCGACGATCTTGCCTTTGGCTTCATCACCCCATTGCAGACCGATAACGCAAGTGCCAGGCACCGTAATTCCTCGCTTTGCCGCCGAACGCCCAAACAAGCCGATTTTAGGTGCCAATCGGCGCAGCGGTCAAGCGGGTTCTCACTGAGCCAGCGGCCAACACTTGCATCATACCAGCGGTGGAGGTTGTTTTGCAGGCCGGTGAAGAGGTCGAAGTAGCGGCCGGTGAAGCCGAAGGTTACTTGTACATACCCGGGCTGGCCTATGGTAACCACACTGCCAGCGGCATTGTAGTGAGTTTCATTCATGCCGCCGAAGCCATTGAAAAGTTTGCCGAAGCTGTCGTAGCTGGTGTGCTTGCGGAGCGTGCCGTTGTTGTCTGCCACGTCGCGGACGCTGCCGAGGTGGTCGGTGAGCGCATTAAGGGCCGGAATCGGAATGCGTCAGCGCCTTGACCAGTTCACGCGATTCGATGGCTCCCTCGAAGCTGCGAAGCACCTCCTTAGCTTCCGGGTTAGGGCGATTCAAGTGCCATTCGTTCCCGACACCTTTTCTTTCGGGAATTTTGTCCACGAAACCGAGGATCCCACACGGAGCGGCGAAATTCGGCGAATTTTGTCACGCGGGCTAGTGAGTAGAGCCTCGAAAACAAGGGGAATTCGCGAATGGCGGCGGGCGAAAGTCGCCGAATTCACGTTAATTGTTGGCAATTCCGGGCCAAATTCTCGCGGACGAGGTGCCTCGTTTCTCGGGGAAAACGATAGGGAATTATGCGCGTGCCCGTATCTCCGGCGGACAAAACGCCGTCGGTGCCGCTGCACGCGGGTGGTTTGTGGGGTCAAGTTGTCAAAGAGCCGATGTCTATGTAATCGCATGTACACTATAACGAAGCCGATGGCTCTTTGCAAGCCGAATCTTGGAAATTCGCGGAAGCGAATCGAACGCTAAAAAGCTGGATGTCCCCGGTGCTGCGCGAATGCGGAGTGCGGAATCCCCTCCCCCGCGGGGGAGGGTTAGGGTGGGGGTGACAGAGGCGGGGGACGGTTGTGGAACCGCATGGCGGTGTGCTCCTGATTCGAGAGATTTGTTCAGGCGTACAGTATAGCAGAAGGGGTGGCTCTTTGCAAGGAAAATCTTGAGAAATTGGTGGGGCGGTAGAACACGATGAGGCAGGCCGCTTCCAAACCCCGTCCTACTGGCAATACCTCCGACTATTCACTGGTTGAGCCGTCACCAAACTCGACAATTGGCAAGCCGAGAGTTTGGCGATAGCTAGCGAGTGCCTTTGCGATATCATTCTTGTCATCCGCGATGGCTTTGCGGTGGAACAGACCGATCAGAAACGTCAGATATTGCTCTTCGTCAAAGCTTGACGAAGTTCGTCGACCTCCCATGTTGTAGGCGCCATCGAACGCCTTGTCGTGGAGTTCATCAAACGCGGAATCGTAATAGGCCTTGTTCTCTTCGTAGCCGGGGAAAGCTTGCACCAATACCACCGCCTGCTCGCGAACCGCGTCGCTGGCTTGGTTCTTATTGTAGAATTTCCATCCGAGGACAGCAGCGATTAGGACGGCGATGGGTACGATGCAGCTTAGCAATTTGCTCATAAATAAGTTCCCTTAACACGCTGATTCAGCCACAGTGAAGCAACACGCCAGCTTCACGCCTTACTGCATATTTGAGAAGATTTTCCCATTGACGTAAATAGCCGGTAAATACGTCCTCACTAGGATAGTTTGCAATTTCACAACTTTTCCGAGTTTCGGGCGGCATGCGGAAATTGAACGCCTCATCTAACTCGGCATAGGAAACGCGAGAAAATTCTTGAAGTAATTCACGAACGGTTACCGGCGAAATCGCCCCAATGACATGCCCAGTACGCTCGAAGTTCGCAAGATCCCAAGGGAACTCAAAGCTCTTATTAATCAACTTGTTTATGATTTTATCGGCGTGCGCTCGCGTCTCTGCTGGGACGGTCGCTCTAATCGCCTCGTAACATTCAGAAAGTTCGCTGAACTGTATACAACTGTCGGATGGCCACGGCGGCGCGCCGAGAAATAAGTGTTGGTCGGAGTTCCAGACAGCGTCGTAAACACTTCCGTTGAATCGAAGATGTTCCAGCTTGTTCCAGTTGACGGTGTGTGCAGATAGCTGCATTCCGCACCTCACTGACGGTACTACAAGATAATATCGAATTTGACCGCGTTAAGAACCCTTGCCCGTTCCTTTAGCAACTCCACACCGCCCCCTTCTGTCGCGAGTTCCAGAAAGCAATAGCCGTCTTCCACTAGAACCGATCCAATAACCTCAGGGCCGTTTGTGTCTTCCCACCAGTTGAACGCCGGATAGCGACCCTCGCCGCTTTGTAAAAAATCCTGATTAGCCAGGGCTCGCGCTGCCGGGCCGTCCCGTTCGCAAGAAATCGAAATCCTCCATCCTTTTGCCAGTTCATTGAGTTGAGAAAATGACGCTTTGTAATTCGCGATTGGGAGACCGGCTCGGATCATACCAATCCCCCCGGTCGTGGCAATCTCTCGTCGCATAGCGAGGGCAGCATCGCTTGCTTGCTCCGCGCTCTCAAGACCATTGACATTAAAACCAACAGGATTCGCATTATTTGCCTGTGTCAAGAAATGCGTTAGCCGCAAGGGAGACTCAGCAGTCATCCGCAAGTCGCCCTGTTCGTCGAAGTAGACACGAATATTCTCCTGAAGACCGGTGCTCGATATGGCTTTTTGCAGCAATTCTTTCCGGTACAATCTATCTTTAAACGCTGGTGAATCATCGAGCGGATCAAAGCAGCAATAATAGCCTAAATGCGACCGACCACAACCAATAGAAAGCTCGTACCGGTCGTTGCGATTACCTGCTTTGTCGCCACGGCTCCGCTCATTAGTCTTCCATAACTCCCGCCAATGGACGCCCAAAGCATCAAAGACACTTCGGATTGCCTCAACTTTCGAGTACTCTTCACGACCTGATGCATGATACCACACGTCAACAGCGTAAACGGTACCAAAGCCGCTTACATCAAAAAGCTTATCAATGATGAAGTCTAGGACACGGCCCTCGTCAGGGTCCCAGAATTTGAATCGCAGTTGGATGTAGCGATTCTCAAGGTCTTGAGCGCACTTCCGAATGTGCTCAGGGGAAAGCAGTTCCGAGCGAATAATGGCGAGCTTTCTCATGTGTATTGCTTCGCGCAATGTGATCCAATAATGTTTTTTTTAAATTTTTACAGTGGTGCGGCAATGAAGATGTTCTGGTCTATGCCAAGAAGAAAGTCACGGATGTCTTGGGGCACCGAGCTTGGATCAGGTGTAACGTAACGGATCACCGGATCGAGAATTCCGTCACGACGCGCATCCTCGATTGCCTTTGCAACCCATTCTTGTACCTTGGTCAGCGATTCAAACGCCTCTGGCGAAATCTTCGTCTGGAAGTATGCCCGCACGCCAGTGGTCTGATCTATCCCGATAAAGTCGATATCGGTAAGAATCCTGCCCGTGCCGTCCGGATTCGCCTTTACCAATTTCCGAATTATTTCGACATCAAATACCTTACCCTCGCGCAGCAGACGCGCCAACGCTCGCGCTTCGTAGACATTCCCGTACACAAATTCAAGCGGCGTGTTTGGCGAAACACTGGCAATCGATTTTACCAGCTTTTCGAATCCCTCCGCGTTTTCTGTAGCGATGACGGCTAGATCGGCCAGCATGTCCGCTTGGGTGAGGCCCGGACCGTAGAGCTGATCAATTGCCAGAATCTTCTTTAGATCAGCGGAGTCGATCCCGCGAGCCATGATTAACCCGGCGTCGGTGACGGCGCGGGCAAGTTGTAGTTCATCGAGGCTTTTGAAATACGTAAGCGATGCGGCGTCGAGACTGCTGAAGACTTCCGTCAACCTTTGACCGAGCGCGGGGCCGAACGTACTGGCGAAAACGCCGTCGTCGATCTGCTTAACGTTGTCGCGGAAGAAGTTCGTAAGTCCGGTAACGAAGCCGTCGCCAAGATCGTCGACGGCCTTGACGCCGGCCTCCATCGCCTGGGGCGACGTAAAGACCTGCTGTGCAATTTGGAAAGTATTGTTGTTTCTGAGAATCTTGGTCAGGTAGAGACCGAACTTTGTCAGGTCTTGTGCGTTGGTTAGACCTCGCTTGAGCAGCATCACCAGTGTGTCGGTAAACGGCGTTTTGCCGAGGGCAGCGACAATCGCTCGGACGCTGGAAATCGGAACGTCGGCAATCTCGCCAACACCGACCGCCACTTCCGTGGCCAAGCCCAACGACGAAAGTGACAGTTCCAAATAGCTGGGGTCGTTTGCGGACAGCCCGCTCATCCGCCAAAGATTCTTGACGATCGAGCCAACATCGCCCACGATGACTACTCCGCCGGCGATATTCGCCGCGATTCCTGTTCCGGTTTGTGGATCAGTGAGGCCGGTGAATGACTTGATTCCATCCCAAGTTGAAGCCCACCATCCGTGATCGGTGAACATGATCTTGGTGGTTTCATCCGGTCCGGTAAACGGATCGCCTTCGCGAACGGTGAACTCGACGGCCAGGAACTCGTTGGCCGCCAGCATTCCCTTGCTTCGAATGGTGAACGTGCCGATGCCATTGCCGTTTAGCTGGATTTCGTTGTTGGCGCCAAGCCCTTCGAATTCTGCGAACGTAGTGAATGGGCTGTCGGCGAGAATATAGTACGTCTCGTTTGCCGTACCGCGGATCGTGACCTGCGTTTCGGCAAAGTAATTGACGTCTCGGGGCGCGGGCCAATTTTGGGGCGGTGGGTCGAATCCCCAGACAGGCTCACCCTGATACATTGGATTCGCATTCTCGAAGACCAGCGTCTTCACGCCGTTAGCCATCTTGTCGCCACTAAGGACGAACCGTTCGAGTTCTACGGAGAATCCACTGGACCGGTCGAAGTCGATCACGTGATGATGAATGCGGCCGCTAATGGTCGCCGTTATGACAGCGGAGCCAACGCGCGCCCACGGTCCTATGGCCTGCACGTTAATCGACGCAGTGTCATTTTGCACGGTCGTCTCAAAGACTCGCTCGCCATTCGCTCCGACAATCTCGCCATTGCTAAGCGTCCAGAAGACCGGAGTGCCATCGGCGACATTGGCGGCAGAGATTGTCACCGTGCCCGATTCGCCGGTAGCAATGTCGAGATCAGCGATGCCGGAAATTTGAAAGTCCGCCGCTTCGGAAACTATATCAATGATCGAGCGGGCAGCGCCCGCGGTGACGTGAACTCGCTGGATGCCGGGCGTTTCCGGGGCGCGAAGTGTGATTACCGCTTGGCCATCGGTTGTTTCGCTGCTCGCAGCAGTTCCTCCATCAGCGAAATAACCGTCGCCGAAATCGAGGCTCCAACTAACCGGCGTACCATCTTCGACGAGGTTGCCAAACTTATCGCGGATGGTGACGGTAAGCGTGGTCTCATCCGTGCCGTCGGCGGTGTAGCTGAGTTTGGACGGGGTAAGCTCCGCCGAATGAGGTTCTCCCCGAAGTATACTAACCGTGCTGACAACTCCGTCAAAACCATAGAAGCGATAGCCTTCAAACTCGGCCTCAATAGTGAAATATCTTTGGCTTTCGTGCAAGAACTTCGGTTCGAAATCGAACACCGTCGCCACCGATCCCTGTTCGACATACGTTTCCCGTTTTTCAACCAAATTCTCGTCAAGGGCAAATACCCGATGGAGTCGCACACTTACTGGCATTCCATCAAATGCAGAGACGCCATCACCGGCCAAAGGAACAGAGACATGTAGCTCACCGTCAGTAGCGAGCAGATCACCAGGAAGTTGAGGAGAGATATCTACAACGGTTAGCGCAAGGACATCTTCCTCTACCTGAGTCGGATTGGAGTCTGGACGAAAACGAATCTCTATCTCAACATCGGCCAACGACGTGCTAGCTTCGATTCCTTCGACATACAATTCCGCACGCGAAGTACTCCAGAGATCGAATTGCTGCACGTAGAAAGGAATTGAAGTGTTGTCGATATCATATTGCACTCCCGATTCCACTTCCTCCGCCTCAAATGTTGAAGGATTATATCCCCAGAGTTTTATGTTTTCTGGAAGTACAAACTCAATACTGCCTTTCCCTCCGGCGAAATTTACATTCAGCAGTGCTTCCATGCCGAAATCAACGAAGGGGTAACGATGTCCCTCAATATAGTCTGGCTGATTGTCTGGAACACGGTTTCCGTTTTCGTCGAAGTTGTCCTCGTAATAGGTGTTTCGCAACGGCACAATGTAACCGATCGCCTCTTCATCTTGATCACGCTGCCGAATAAGGTAATCGTTTGCAGTGATGTATCCGTCCACAAATGCACCGGCTGCAGGAGTTGGAAAATAATAATCGAATACCGGAGCCGTTCTTGTACCTTCGTTGATGACTTGTGCAGCGTACCACGTCTTCGAAGTCGGCACGCCTGTCGTATCATAGAATCGATAAACATTGCCGCTTACGAACTCATACGATGAGAGCGGTGCGCGAGAGATTTCTTGCCAGCCGTCCTCGGAGGAACTCATGCGGATAATCGCCACCTCTAGATCGGCCTCCTGCACCTCCGACGCGACTTGGAAATTTCCCCGAATTGTGCTGCCGATTTGTGTTGGGAAACTTGAAACAAAAGCATAGTTATCGGGATCGCGAAGCGTTAGCGAGAAAACGGGAGAATAAGGGGTGCTCTCCTCCTCGGAATTGACTGCTTTAATTCGATATTCATAGGCGACACCTTGAACGGCAGTTTCATCGTCGATGAACTGATGATATTCGCTCGTTGCCACCACTTCCCATGCCCCGTCTCCGGCCTCACGACGTTCAAGCACATAGAGAACGGCCCCCTCAATTGGTGTCACCTGCGCTTCAACGTCCTCAAAGATGTCGTACACGACAGCAAATCCTTCTGGAATTTGTGCCAACACGCGAATGCAAAACGTCTGACGATGCTGAAGCTGTGGGCTTCCATTGTCAGACACGACCGCTGTGAACTCAAAATCGGTCGATTCCGCAACATCAAAGGCTGGCGTCCAAGTGAACTCTCCCGACGATGAAAGACTTGCGCCATGCGTATCGCCGACTAGCGCATAAGTGAGGCTTGAAGACGGTTCATCAATATCGTTGGCGATAAGGTCGAAAGCAATCTCTTTGCCTGCGTCCACGGTGCGATTCGCCACGGGCTGCAGATGCGGCAGATGGTTGCTATTTCCGTGCTGGTTGACCAGTCGTACGACTTCATCCGAGTCACTAAAGATGTCGTCGAGATATAATCCTGCCGCGTCGGCCACGTAGGTGTCGTCACCGGATTGACCAAACAGGTGGTCAACCGCCGCTCCACCGCTCAGGATGTCGTTCCCCGTGCCGCCGAATAGCTTCGCGGGTCGAGTGAAAGTTGGATCGATCGCCAGTTCATCATCACCCCCTTCTCCATATACACGCACCTCAGTTGCCGCAGTCAGGTCGATCTCCATCTCGCCGAAGGCGCTGTGCGTAACTTCAGCAGAGGAAATGGTGATCGTGTCGCTCGCATCGGTGCCGTAGATTTCGACGGAACCGTCTGCGAGTTCACGTAGCCAGGCCTCGGTGGCGCCGATATCCACCGCGCTACCGAGTGCGCGTTGATACCCTGCACCGCGCTGGTCGAAGAGCAGTCCGGCGCTCACGGCAATGCCATCGTCGCCGGCATTGATGGCTGGGCTGTCGGGCAGCGGGGCGTGCGTCTTGGTGGGACCGCCGTAGTTGCCCAAGGGAGTCAAGCCGGGAGCGGCACTGCCGATCACCTGGTTGCCGTCGTCGCCGAAGGCGGTGCTCGTCGTTACGCCGATGAGGTTGTACGAGCTGTCGGGGCTGAAACCGCTAGCGCTAAGATCGCTGGCCGCGCCTCCGCTTCCGGTGTTGCCGGCCACGATCGTGTTGTGGAGGGTGACCGTTTGGGAAGTAAAGGAACGATAAATCCCGCCCGGAAGACTGTTGCTCGTATTGGCAGAGAGCGTGCTATTGATCACGTCGACGTAAGCGCTGCCGGGGATATAAAGTGCAACGCCAGAATTGTTGGAAAACGTGCTGTTAACGATTTGGCTGTGCGTGCCGCTGGTTCCCGACGACGTGTAGATGGCTCCGCCGGAGCCAGCCCCGTTTTCGTCGAACGTGCTATTGAGAATCGTGAGTGTTCCGCTGCTGGCGTAAATTGCACCCCCGGTGCCAGCGTGGTTGCCGTAAAAGGTGCTGTTGAGGACGGTGAGCGAGCCTCCGACGGAATAAATCGCTCCGCCATTCGTGTTGGCAGTGTTGCCCCGAAACTCGACTCCATCCAGAACCAGGTAGCCGCTGCCGTTGTAGATTCCTCCGCCGCGGCTGTCGGGTCCGCCTTCGTCGTTCGCAAAGCCGTCAACGATGGAGATGCCCGACATCGTTACGTAGTAGTTGTAAAATTCCTCGAACACCCGGGTGACGCCTTCACCACTGATCGTGAGCAGGTCGGCGCCCGGTCCTTCGATCGTCAGGTTGCTGTTCACATCGATCTTGCTGGCCAACTCGATGGTGGCATGACCATTTACGAAGAGTGACTCGTCGAACCTGATCGTATCAGGCTCACTGGAACTGCCGGTGTGGCCGAGGTCGGTTGTGGTATTGCCCCATGCCGCCGAAATCGCCTCGCGGAGGGTGACATAGCCGTCGTTTGGCAGCGAATCGTTCGCCGTGCTGTTGACCATCAGCACGGCCAGCATGTGCCGGGCTTCGAGCGGCTCGAACCGCGACCGGCGGGCGCGCTCGCCGTGCTGGTGCCGCTGTTTGCGCTTTCGCTTGAAGCCGAGTTGCGTGGATATCGTGGTCCAAGAGATGGGGAAACGGCGCATCGCTGGATGTCCTCCGAATTATCGGGTGCGTATCGGAATGACGAGGGCCAAGAACGGGAGCTTTGCCCTCCGCGCCTTCTTGTAGCTAATAAGCGACAGACAGTCAACAAGCTAGCACTGACAATTGCTCAGCATGTTTGGCGAGGTGTTACGGAAAGCCCGCGAGGGGGCAGGCATGACGCAAGAACATTTAGCCTTTGAGGCTGAAGTCGACCGTACCTACATCAGCCGTTTGGAAAACGACAGAATGTCGCCGACGCTCGATACACTTTTTCGGCTGAGCAAAGCCTTAGGGATTCCCGCATCGACGCTTGTTGCACAGATTGAACGAGCAATGAAGCGCTAACGCTCCCCTCACTTAATCTCCAACTCAAACGGCATCACCAGCGATATCGGCTCGCGAAACAGTTGTTGCAGCCGATGAGCGCGGCGGGCGGCGTCCAAAATCTCCGGGGAGATTCGGCCGAGGGCCGCTCCCAATCGCACCTCTTGCTCCGCGTCCATGTTACCAAAGAGCGATTCGAAGAAGTTGGTCGGTTCGGGCAGCACTTCCAGTTGGACCTTCTTATCGTCCGGAAGTCCGGCCAGCTTTTTCGCGGACGCGACTGCGTCGTGGAGCGTGCCTAGTTCGTCGATCAGACCGTTTTGCTTCGCTTGCCGGCCCGTGTAAACTTTGCCGCTGGCTAGTTCGAGGAGCCGCTCGACGGGCATCTTGCGACCCTCCGCGGCTTTGGTGGTGAATTGAGCGTACACGTCTTCCATCATCGACAGCAATGCCGCCCGCTCGCTCTCGGTGAATTTACGCATCGAAGAGAACAGCCCGCTGTTCTGGCCGCGGCTGATCACATCCACCGAAATGCCGAGCTTGTCGTACAGCCCGCCCATCGCCACCTTGCCCGACACCACGCCGATCGAGCCGGTGATCGTCCCTGGCTCGGCGTAAATCTTGTCGGCACCCATGGCGATGTAGTAACCACCGCTGGCGGCGACGTCGCCCATGCTGGCCACAATTGGCTTTTCGATCTCCTGCATCTTGCGCCAGATCAAATCGCTGGCGATCGCCGATCCGCCGGGACTGTCGATGCGCAGCACAATCGCGGCGACGCGCTCGTCGTCATCTGCCTTGCGCAGGGCCTCGACAATCGTGTCGCTGCCGAGCGTTTCGCCGCCGAAAAAGTCCTGCTCGCTTTTGCCGGTCATGATTGGCCCGACGGCATAGACGATCGCGATCTTGTCGCCGGCCGTTTGGCGTTTCGTCGGCTCGCCGCCCATCACCATGCCCATCAGCTTGAAGAATCCGGCGGGGCCTGAGAAATCGGTGTCCACGTCTTTCTTGCCGTAATTCTGCACGTACACCAAATTGTCGGCTTCGTGGCTCTTGGCAAGCTCCGCGCGAAGCTCGTCGGGATAGGCCAGGCGGTCGATCAGCCCGGCTTCTTTCGCTTGCTTGGCGGTCAGCAAGCCCGTGTTGATGATCTCCACCACCTTTTCGCGGCTGATTGGCCGGCTTTCGCAGATCGTGGTCACCATGTCTTCGTACAGGTCATCGATCAGCGCGGTCATGTTTTCTTTGACCGGCTTGCTCCACTTGCTGCGGGTATACGGTTCGGCGGCGCCCTTGGCGTCTCCCATATGAATAAAATCGGCCTTGAGGCCCAACATCCCAAGCAGGCCCTTGTAGAACATCGGTTCGGCGCGCACGCCCGGCAGCAGCAGGTAACCCGATTCGGGCATCACGATCTCGTCGCACGCGCAGGCGATGAGGTAGTCGCCCGGGGTGCCCATTTCCATTTGGGCATGCACCTTCTTGCCCGATTCCCGGAATCGTTTGATCGCTTCCCGCATCTCGTTGAGCTTACCGCGGCCGATGGCCGGATTGCGCAATTCGAGCACGATCCCCTCGATCGACTTGTCGCCGGCGGCTTTGTCGAGCCGGGCGATCGTGGTCCGCAGATCGAGTTGCAGATCGCCAAACGGCCCTGACTGGCCCGGCGACTCCGGCAGCGAACTGTTGACGACGAATTGCGCGAACCGCAGCTTCTTCGTTTCCTTTGTTTCCTTCGTTTCGTCGGCGGGCTTCGCCTCGTCCGCTTTCACCTCCTCCGCGGCCGGTTTTTCGTCGTCGGCGCGAGTGAAGCTTGGCGTGACAACCACGAGGCTCGCCGCGGCGAGCAGGGACGTTAACCAGCGAAAGCTGGAAAAGAATTCAACGCGCATGGAAATGGTTCCTTCATATCGAGAATGCGAATGCGGATTTAGGCGGCGGATTTTCGTTGCCGTGGGCGAGTTACTGATTATACATAACTCCTCAAAGGGGTCAGGATTCGGGATGCAGGTCGGGGGGAATGCAACTGCGGTTTCACCGCTCCTTTTATTTGACCCCCCCTCGAATCCTAACCCCGCCCACTCTCCGAGTTTTGTCACACGTTCCAGCCAACTTGGCGGCGCGCACAGCGTGGCCGGATGGCACAATCATCGAGAAAAACGCCAATTGGTCGCCGCGCGACCAGCAGGTTTTTTGGTCATAATTCGGAGGGCAACGTCGCATTTGCATTTACCCTGACCACCGCAGCCTTGCCCCCATTCCTACATCACGCGATCCCGCCATAGTAACTTACCAATTCTAGGGTGAGTTACCTCGCAGTGCAGCCGCAGTTTCGGGCGGTTCGGCCTCAGTTTTTGGCGATTCATTCCTTTGACTGGCGTTTTTGGGGCGGTTTTTCATCTGGTTTGCTCGGCGGCGAGATGGTAGTTTCCCGCCCTCTTCGCACGGTTCCGGCGGCCTAGCCGCCTGATTCTCGTCCAACGGAACGCCTGGGAATACATCATGGCTCGATTCGGCTGTCGCTGCATTCTCATCGCACTCGCGGGGGTTGGCCTGCTCCAGGCAGCCTCAGCACAGTCTCTCTGGAAGCGCTTCGTTCCGGTTCAACAGATCGAGGCCAGTCCCACTGCTGACTATGCCCTCAGTGAATCAAATGGCCCGTGGCACGTAATGGCCGCGACCTTTTCGGGCGAGGGAGCCGAGGATCAGGCCCGCGAGCTAGCGCTCGAATTTCGATCGAAATACAACGTTCCGGCATATGTGCATCAGATGACCTTCGACCTTGGTGACGAACGCGTCGGCCGCGGCATCGACGAGCGCGGAGCGCCTGTGCGATATCGCTATCAGAAAGGCGACCGGGTTCGGGAGGTCGCGGTGGTGTTGGGAGACTTCCCGACGATTGACGACCCCCGTGCGGAAGAGCTTCTGGAGCGCGTGAAAACGCTCAAGCCCGACGCCCTTTCGACCGCGGATGGCCGCGAAACGACGCAGACGCTGGTTCATCTCCGCCGGTTGCAGAAGGCGACGATTGAGCGGATCGCGCGCGACAATGTTTCGGGGCCGATGCGGTCCGCCTTCATTTGCCGCAATCCAATATTACCCAAAGAATATTTCGTTCCGCGCGGCGTTGATAACTTCGTCGCCAACATGAACAAGGGGGTCGAGCACAGTTTGCTCGATTGTCCCAACCGTTACACCATTCAGGTGGCCCACTTCGAAGGGAAGGTGGTCATCGAAGGCGCCGCCTCCACCGGTCGAACCAAACGCAGTAAAAAACAGGTTGACGATCCGCTCGTTGTCGCCGCGGAAAACGCCCACGGGCTAACCGTGGCCCTGCGGGCCAAAGGCTGGGACGCTTATGAATTTCACGACCGAGAGCAGAGCCTGGTAACCGTTGGTTCATTCGACGAGGTGGATGTCTTGCCGGGGGCTGAGCGACTCATTCCGCGGCGGGACCAAGAACGGATCGTCATCCAGACCTTCGGCGCGGCGTTCAATTCACCCGCTAACCCCGTGATTGGCGAACCTACCAGCATCATCGACCGGAACCGTGCGCAGGAAGTCACGCAGCGTTTCAATCAAGTTTTCAGCAGCGAGCACGGACAGATCGCCCACGGGCTAAAGCCCAAATATCTCGAAGTCCTGCCGGGGCGGTTTATTACGTTCGAGGTCCATCCCCACGTCATTGAAGTACCTCGGCGTTCGGTCAGCAGCACTTACGCCTGGCAGTGAGCGGTGTGAAGGACGTGTTCACTGTTGGCTTTGCCCAATAGTGCGAAGCTGATAGCCTGACACCTCGGCGGGAGTTGCCCGCAGTGGCACCCCACGTCGGTTAACCCTTTCCAAACGAGATCGTTTGGCCAGCGATCGTTTTCATCCCGGCGGGATCACAGCCATTAGCCGGTGGTCGCGAAGCGCACCACCGGAAATAGAACGAAGCTTCTCACGACCCCAGCGGGGTCGCAGCAGTTTCTCGGCTGGTAGTCTGCTGGCACGCCCTGCCGGGGTGCTGGACTTCTTTTGTGATTATCTCCGGTGGTGGCGCTAGCGCTGACCACCGGCTAATAGCTGTCAAGCCTCCGGCTTGATCACCGCACCCTGCATCGATTCCCCCACGCGTCGTAAGATAGTGCGTGTGAACGCTCCACCGTTGCTCCTGCTTGGCACCCGAAATGTGAAAAAGGGGCGCGAGCTGTCCGAGCTGCTTGCGCCGCATGGCATCCAAGTCGCCACGCTCGCGGATTTCCCTGCCGCACTCGAGGTGGAAGAGACGGGCGACACATTCGCAGCCAATGCGCGGCTCAAGGCGTGCCAACAAGCGGCCCATTTGCAGCAGTGGGTACTGGCCGACGACAGCGGTATCGAGGTGGACGCCTTGCAGGGCGCGCCCGGCGTCTATTCCGCCCGGTTTGCCGGCCCCGATGCCACCGATGCCCAGAACAACGATCGCCTGCTCGCCGATTTAGCGCAGGTGCCAGTCGAGCGACGCACCGCTCGTTACGCGTGCCATATCACGCTGGCGGACCCGTTGGGGGCGATTCGCGCCGAAGCCTTTGCGACTTGCGCGGGCCGAATTCGATCCGAGCCTGCCGGGGCGAATGGGTTCGGCTATGACCCACTGTTTGAAGTCGTGGAATATCACCGGACCTTCGGCGAGCTTGGCCCCGCCGTGAAACGCGCGCTCAGCCACCGGTCACGAGCCATGCGGGCGATTCTGCCCGAGATCGTGGCTTCGTTGCGTGCAGAGCGTGCGGATTGAGCGGGCGTGATCGCCCCATTTCTTAGATTAAATTCAATTACGCCGAAGACGTTACATCCCTTAGCCCAGGGTTCGACGCGCAGCGGCGTACCCTGGGTTTGCAGTGTCCAGGCTCATCGGCCGAGCGAAAAGCGCGGTCCTCGAGCGACGCCCGACCGAGGCCGAAATCGATTGTTTCGGCCTCGGCCAAGTTCTCATGAAGGCAACGCTTTTTGCTCGGCCGGAACAACGTCTGGTCTTGACCCAGGGTAGTCCGCCTCGGCGGACAACCCTGGGCTAGAGGGCGAAACGCCTTCGGCGTAGATGTCTTCCACCTACAAGCGTGACGTCGGCACGAAGCGTGTTAGAATGAGCCATCCTTTCCGCCACACGCTCGTCGAGGCCGTCAACATGTTCACAGTTCGAAATTTCGTTCTTGTGTTGCTCGTTCTTCAGAGTTCGACGACCGGATCGGGTCAAGAGCCGGGTAATCCCCTGATCGAAGCCTGGCTCACGGAAAACCTGCCGGCAGTCGTCGGCGTCTACAAGGAACTACATGCCGCGCCGGAGCTTTCCCTTCAAGAGGAAAAAACCGCTACGCGGATGGCCGATGAGTTGCGCAAAATTGGCGCCGAGGTTACAACGGGCATCGGGGGTCACGGCGTCGTGGGCGTCCTCAAGAACGGCCCCGGCAAGGCGCTCATGTACCGCGCCGACATGGACGCGCTTCCCGTTACTGAGCAAACGGGCCTACCGTACGCTTCGCAAGTGAAGGTGACCGATGACCGCGGCGCGGTCGTTGGCGTGATGCATGCCTGTGGGCACGACATTCACATGGCCAGCCTGATCGGGGTCGCCCGACTGCTCGCGCAGCATAAGGATCTTTGGTCGGGCACGGTGATTTTCCTTTGCCAGCCAGCCGAGGAGCGAGGCGCGGGCGCGGAGGCGATGCTCAATGATGGGCTGCTGGTGCGTTTCCCGCGGCCCGATTTTGCCGTAGCACTTCACGTCGGCGCGGAATCGCCAACCGGCAGCGTCGGCGTGCGAAGTGGCTATTCGATGGCCAACGTCGATAGCATCGACATTACGATCAAGGGCCGCGGTGGACATGGGGCGTATCCAGAGACAGCCATCGACCCGATTGTGATCGCGGCCCGGCTTATTCTCGACTTGCAGACAATTGTCAGCCGCGAGATCAAACCGATCGAGCCGGCGGTAATTACCGTTGGGGCAATCAACGGCGGCACGAAGCACAACATCATTCCCGACGACTGCAAGCTGCAAATCACCGTCCGCAGCTATTCGGCAGAGGTCCGACAGCAATTGTGGGACGCGATCCGGCGTAAGGCAAATGCTGCGGCGGCAAGTTCCGGCGCTCCCGAGCCGGAGGTGGAGATCTCCGAAGGGACGCCGTCGCTGTACAACGATCCGGCGTTGTCGGAGCGCGTCGCGGAGACATTGCGCAAGCGGCTGGGGGCGAAGCAGGTGGAATCGCCCGATCCCTCGATGGGCGGCGAGGATTTTGGCCGGTACGGGCTAGCCGGCGTGCCGATCTGCATGTTCCGCCTCGGCAGCGTACCGGCGGCGCGGCTCGACGAGTTCGCTGCCAAGAAACAGCCGCCGCCGTCGCTCCATTCGCCGCTCTATTACCCCGAACCCGAAAGCACGCTTCGCACCGGCATTGTGTCGATGGCGGCGATTGTCGCCGATCTGCTGCCTCCCCAGAAGGCTAGCGAGTGATGACCGTTGCAAGCAAGAAGTACCTGCGGATCGCGGCGATGGCGTATCTTGCGCTCATGATCGCGCTGGTGTGGGGTTTATTCGCGCAACGACAGAATGTCCTGCGCGACCTCGATTCGTCCGAAGCCCGCGGCGACTGGCAGGCGTGGCGGAGCGACGTCGAGCGCCAGCAGCAGGAACCGCAAACCGTTGCCCGCCGCGTGCCCAAGAGCGCCGAGCCACCGGCGCTGGTGCTCATGCGGGACTATTTCGTGACGTGCCTGGTTGGCGCGGTGCTGTTCGTCTCGCTGTTGTACTGGGCCCTTGCAGGACTGGCGATTGGCGCAGCAGCCGGGGGGGGGGGGG
>JBBDYG010000048.1:0-97633 GCA_040901765.1 Pirellulales bacterium | reverse complement strand
CCCCCCCCCCGGCTACTTCAGCGATTTTTCAGCTTCGGGTCGAGCGCGTCGCGCATGCCGTCGCCCAAGAAGTTGAGCGCGAAGAGAGTGACGCCCATCGCGAGGCTAGGATACACGATCAGCCACCAGTAAGTTTTGATCGGTGTGATGACCTTGATTCCTTCGTTGGCCAACAGACCCCACGAAACGTTCGGTGGCTCGACGCCCAGGCCCAAAAACGACAGGAACGCCTCGAACAGCATCACTCGGGGAATCGTGAGCGTGAGGTACACGATCACCACGCTGAACAGGTTAGGCACAATGTGTCGGAAGATAATCGCCCGTTGCCGAACTCCGAGCGCTCGGGCGGCCTCGACAAACAAATCGTGCTTGAGTGACAGCACCTGCCCGCGGACGACCCGGGCCATTGTGAGCCAGTAGATCGCCCCCACAACGAGATAAAAGATAGTGATCCTGTCGATTCCCCACGCCTCGCGCCACGCTTTGATGTCTTCCTGATCGAGAATCGTAATCAGAAAGATCACGACAAAGATAAACGGCACCGAGTAGAGAATATCGACCAGCCGCATCATGGCGTCATCGACCCAGCCGCCGGCGTAACCGGAGATCGCGCCGTAGCTGACACCGATCACCAGCGACACGAGCGTGGCGACGATGCCCACGACGAGCGATACGCGTGCGCCCCAGAAGACGCGTGACAACAGATCGCGACCAAACAAGTCGCGTCCGCAGATGGAGTTAAACTCCCACTGGCCGAAGAACGCCAGCCGAGCCCGGACCATAGCCCGGCTCAGCGGACCAAGTTCCGGAAATCCGGCGTTACGGTAGGGGGCCTGCACGGCGTCGTCGAGTTGGTTTTCGAGCCGCTCGCGTGCTTCCTCGTCGGCGGCCGCGGCAATTTGCTTGCGTATCGATGCCAGCGTGTCGGCCGCTTCATCTAACTCCTTCTGTGAGAGACGAAAAGTCTCTTGCATCAATGGCGACCACTTTGGCGTGGCGTACTGCAAGGGCGTCTGGTCGAAATCTGGCGGCTGCAGCGGCAGCATTGGCGTTACGAACGCGAGCAGCCCGATCAGCGCCAGAACGACCATCGAGAGCATGGCCACGCGATTCCGTTTAAGCCGCCGCCAGGCGTCTTGCCCAAGCGACGTTCCTTTCAAGAGTTGATGCTCGTCGAGCACAACCGTATCGATTTCGTAACGTGATTCGGGAACGGTGGACATGCGGAACAGGGAAAAGTGTGATAGCGGAAAGTCGAACGAAGTCACTTCCATTCAACCCGCGGATCGAGCACCGCGTAAGCTAGATCGACGATAAAATTGAACGTGTAGAGGATGACGGTGTAAAGCAATACAAGGCCCATCGCGACGGTGTAGTCGCGAACCTCAGCCGCTTTCACGAAGTGAGAACCAATTCCCGGAACGGCGAAAACACTCTCGATGACAATCGAACCGGTGAGGATGCCTGCCGCAGCGGGTCCAAGAAACGACACGACGGGCAGCAACGCCGTGGGCAAAGCATGTCGCGTAATGACTCGCCATTTTGGCAGCCCCTTGGCTTCGGCGGTGCGGATGTGGTCCTGCGAGAGGACGTCGAGCATGCTCGTACGCGTAATTCGAGCAACCTCTGCGGCGTAGGGCGCACCGAGGCAAAACGCCGGCAGCGCGAGATGCCCGATCGTTCCCCATCCGGCCGCCGGGAAAAGCGGAAAGGTGAATGCGAACAACAAGATCAAGATGCCGGCGACGACGAAATTGGGAAGCGTAATGCCAATAGTCGCAACGGCCATCAACGCCGAATCAGTCCAGGCTCCACGGGTGACGGCCGCGAGAATTCCAGCGGTCAGGCCAACCAGAATTGCGAAGGTGAGGGCCATCAAGCCGAGAGCGGCGGAAATCGGAAAGCCTTGCCGCACCATCTGATTGACGCTGACTTCGCCAAGCGTGAACGGGAATCCTAAATCAAACCTCGTCACGTTCCAAAGCTCGCGCCCGTACTGTTTCCACAGCGGCTCGTCGAGATGATATCGCCGCAGGAGATTCGCTTCGATCTCCGGCGGCAAATCGCGTTCGCCATCGAACGGCCCGCCCGGGACCGAACGCATTAAGAAAAACGACACCGTAAAGACGACCCACAACGTAAGGACCATCCAGGCGAGCCGCTTGAAAATGAAAATGATCACTCACCGCCCCCCGGGGCATAGTCACTTGGGGTCTCGCCTTCGCGATCGATCCAAATCGCTCGCAGTGGGTGGATGTCTTGCAGGTTGTTGTAGAAGCCGCGAATGTGAGGTTTCACCATATTGCGCGACACATAGTAGTAGATCGGAACGATTGGCAGTTCTTCCATGAGAATGCGTTCGGCCTCCGCGAGCATCGCCAATCGATTCTGCTCATCCGGTTCCACCTTCGCATCGGTGATCAGTTGATCGTATTTCGCATTGCTCCAGCCGGTGTTGTTGTTCTCGCCTCCTGTAACGAACATATCGAGAAACGTATAGGGATCAAGATAGTCGCCGATCCAAGACCGCCGGCTGACGTCGAACTTGAGCTGATTTTGGGCGTCGAGAACCGTGGGCCATTCCTGGTTGCGGGTAACGACGGTAATACCCAGTGCGCGCTGCCATTGCTTGCGCACCAGTTCCGCGACGGTTTGATGCTGCTCGTGGGTATTGTAGAGTATTTCGAGTCGAGGAAATCCGCGGCCCTCGGGGTAACCGGCCTCGGCAAACAAGCGGCGAGCTTCTTCGATATTCTCCTCGGGATGCATCTGCGATTGGTACTGAGGAAGCCCCGGTGGCACGAGGCTGCGCGCCGGTTGCTCGCCGGCGCCAGTGGCGACGCGGGTAATCTCCGCGCGGTCGAGCGCCAGAACCAGAGCGCGACGAACGCGCGGATCGTTGAGTGGTGGGCGCGTCGTGTTAAGCAAGTAGTAATAGGTACCGAATTGGCGGGATGGATTCAGGTCGTCCAGCGACTCACCCGATTTGAGCTTTTCTCGCAGCACGACGGGCGGCGGATCGACGATCCAATCAACTTCCCCCAATTCGTAGAGATTGTATCCAGTTGTCTGCTGTTCGACTGCCAGCGCGTCAATCGTATTGAGCTTCACGTTGTCGCGATCCCAATAGGTGTCGCTTTTGGCGAGCCGAACGCGGTCCCGCACTCTGCGCAGAACTACATCGTACGCGCCGTTGGTGACAATATTCTCAGGGTAGGTCCAATAGGGCGCGCCGTGCTCTTCGATGCACTTTTGGTTCACTGGGAACAGCGGGTAAAACCCCATGAGTTGCAGCCAGAACGGCGTGGGGTATGCCAGTTCCGTCACCAGCGTGTGGTCGTCCACGGCGCGGATGCCGACCTCGCGGAAATCGAGCAGCACTTGCCGGCAGAGTTCGAGATCTTTGGGGAGGTCTCCGCGTTTATCGGAAGAGGTGAACTTGTGCTGCTTGCCGTCGATTTCGACGACGAGCACGCGGTCGCCCGGTTGGTACTTCTTGGGGTCCATCCCTTCGCGTTCGATGATTTCGACCAGCGTGCCGTGTAGCAGCTTGCCGCGTTTCGTTTCGACTTCGCCAGGTTCCAAGTTCAGCTCGACTTCGACGGGGTCGCCAGGCTTAATCCCAGCGGAGCCGAGCGTATAGCGTTTGGCGTTCTTCGCATACCACGCCTGGTAGGCGTACTGCGAGGCGGTGCGGGGGTCGATGAACCGCCGCAACGAGTAGACAAAATCGTGGGCCGTCACGGGGTCGCTATTGGTCCAAACGGCATTTTTGCGAATGTGGAAGGTGTAGGTCAGCTTGTCGTCGGAAATTTCCCACCGCTCGGCGGCGCCGGGCTGCGGCTGGCGCGTCTGGGGGTGAAGCTGCACGAGGCCTTCGTAAATGCCTTCGATGATTCGGCCTTCGGGAACGCCCGTCACCAAAGCGGGATCGAGGGACTTGATCTCGGTGGCGTTATTGAACGTAAAATCGGCCGGCGGCAATCGACCGTGGTAGACGGCCCACGCCACACCTGTCAAAGTCAGGACGACGGCCAGAATGGAAAAGTTGAGGCGAGATGACACGGCGATTAGAAACCTATTGGGAACCGCAGAGACGCGGAGTTCGCAAAGTACAAAAACCTTGTTCTAGCCACGGATGAAACACGGATTGAACACGGATGAAAATAAGGAATCGGGGAACACTAATCGGCACTAATCTTCGCTAATCCGGAAATGACCTCGTCTGGAATAGCGTTGATTAGCGTTCCTTCATTCTCTCATTTCATCCGTGTTTGATCTGTGTTTCATCCGTGGCTAAAGTTCTTTTCTGCGTTCTCTGTGTCTCCGCGGTTATATTGGTTTGTATGAGTTTCGAGCATCAACGTCACAAGCCGCCGCGGGGGTTGGCCGGGCCGCGGGAGCTACTGATAGTTTGCGCGCCGCTTCGTAGTAACGTCAATCTGTCGCGGATTGTGCGGGCGGCGAGTTGCTGTGGGCTGGAGCGGGTGGTTTGCACAGGTCATGCCAAGCTCGATCGGAGAATCGCCCGCGATGGGACCGACACGATCCGGATCGAAATCCACCGCACCCTGCCGCCGGTGCTCGATAAGCTCCGCGCGGCTGGGTACCGGCTGGTCGGGCTGGAACAGACTACCAAGTCGCAGAATCTGCACCATTATTCTTTTACGCAGCGAACGGCCCTGGTGATCGGCAACGAACGGACGGGGCTGACCGAAGATCTGCTCGAAAAACTCGACGACGTGGTGGAGATTCCTGTCTGGGGCCTGCCGTACAGCTACAATGTAGCAACGGCCACGGCGATGGCGTTATACGAGTATTGCCGGCAGTTTCCGGATGGATGAAGAGAATTTGGGATTTCAGATTTGGGATTTGGGATTGTTAGCCGCGACGCCCACCACGGCGGGTAAACTGCGTCTTCGGAGCGGAGCGCGCTAAGCCGCAAGCGGTTGCTTAGGAGTTGAGATGATGAATCTGTTTCGCGTGCTTTGGTTGGCGCTGCTGCTGCTCATGCCGTTTGCGATCGCGAGGGCACAAGATGCCGAACCGGCGGCCGATCCTGCGCCAACCGAACAGCCTGCTGAGCCAGCCGAGGATGCGGCACCCGAGCCACCGCCCGAACCTGAGACGGTAGAGCAAGCAGATGAGCCGAAGACTGAAGAACCGCCGCCACCGGAAGGCACACCGCCGGTGGACGAGAATCCCGCCACGGAAGAAACACCAGCCGATGCGGAACCACCTGCCGTGACGGCAGAGATCATTCCGCGCGACTATCTGACGTTGCCAGCGGTCGGCAACTACGGCAAGGCGGCGATCCATACCGATGCGATCGACGCCCAAATCTCCAGCGGCAATTGGAAGTCGCCTGTCAAAGGCGACGAAGTGAAAGTACCGGGCGGCGTGGAGCGGCACTGGAAGGACAGGCAGGCCAGCGACACTGGCATTCTCGATACGAGCGATCTCCACGGCGGCTACGCCGTGGCGACGTTTGAATCGCCTGAAGAACGGGTGATGATTCTCCACGCCAGCGGGCATGCCCTGGTGTATGTGAACGGCGAGCCGCGTACCGGCGACATCTACAGCTACGGCTGGGTGGAACTTCCGGTCCTCGTGCGGAAGGGAACGAATGAGTTATTGTTCCAAGCTGCGGGCGACACATTAACAGTGAAGCTAACCATGCCAGCATCGGGCGTGTACTTTCTTGCCGCCGACACCACGCTTCCCGACCTTGTCGAGGGCGAATCGGAAGAGAAATGGGCCGCCGTTCCGGTGGTGAACGCAACCCAAGAAACATTCACCGGGCATTTGTCGTGTTCGGTCGGTGACGGTTCGGCGGTTCCATCGCCACTTCCCACGATTCCGCCGCTGTCGGTTTTTAAGGCACCCGTGCGGATACCGGCGCTGACGGCGGTGGCGGGGGAGAAGGTGACGGCAGAGGTTGCGATCCACCTTGGTCCCATGCCGCCGGCGCCGGAGGGCGACGGTACGACTGACGAAGCGATCACAACGCCAGAAAAGTTAACGGAAGCTCAACTGACTCTCAATACCGCGGCTGCGGGAACGCTCCAAGTGCGAACGTTCCGCAGCGCGATCGATGGCAGCATTCAGAACTACGCGGTGCTGCCAGCGGGCGGCGAGGATCCCACTTGGGAAGGGACGCCGGGAATCGTGCTGTCGTTGCACGGAGCGGGGGTCGACGCGAGTAAGCAGGCGGCTTCGTACAAGCCCAAGCGGTGGGCCCACATCGTCGCTCCGAGCAACCGCCGGCCTTATGGCTTTGATTGGGAAGACTGGGGCCGAACCGACGCGCTGGAGGCTCTGGCCGACGCCGAGAAGCGATTTCCGAACGATCCGCTGCGGCGCTATGTGACGGGTCACTCGATGGGGGGCCACGGCGCATGGCATCTCGGAGTCACTTTCCCCGGCCGCTTCGCGGCAATCGCACCAAGCGCAGGTTGGCCCAGCTTTTGGTCCTACGGCGGCGGCATGCCTCACTTCGAGAACCCGACGCCCGTCGAGGAGATGTTGCTCCGGGGCTACTCCCCCAGCGACACGATGACGCTGCTACGCAATCTCGCGCCCGTCGGCACGTACATGCTGCATGGAGAAAAGGACGACAACGTGCCGGTGACGCAGGCCCGCTTCATGCGTAGCAAGCTCGGCGATTTTCACCCCGATTTTGCCTATTTCGAGCAGCGCGATGCGGGACACTGGTGGGGAAACGAATGCGTTGACTGGCCATGGCTGATGCAGTTCTTGCGAAATCATAAGCTGCCAGGCCCCGGCGGGCCGGCAGGAATTGATTTCACAACGGCAAACCCCGGTGTTTCATCGCGCTGCCATTGGGGCGCCATCGAAGCGCAGCAGAAGCAACTCGAGCCGAGCCGCATCGTTCTCGACCAGACGCCGACCGAGCGACGCGTTACCGGCCGAACCGAAAATGTCGAGCGATTGATGCTCGACCTGAGCCACTTCCCGCCGGGCAACATACGGGTGCAACTCGATGGCACCGACTCGACCCGAGTCCGCATGCCGCGGGGCGACGATAAAAGGGTATGGCTCGTCAAACGCGACGACCGCTGGCGTCAAATTCCGACCCCCCCTGCGCGGCTCAAAGGCCCGAACCGCTATGGGGCATTCAAGTCGGCGTTCGACAACCGCGTGATGTTGATCTATGGCACGAAAGGCTCACCCGAGGAGAATCAATGGGCGTTGACGAAGGCCCGTTTCGACGCTGAGACGTTTTGGTATCGCGGCAACGGCGCCATCGAAGTCGTCGCCGACACCGCCTTCGAGGCCGACGACGACCCCGATTGCAATGTGATTCTCTACGGCAATTCGGAAACGAACGCTGCCTGGCCGGCGCTATTGTCGTTGTGTCCCGTGCAGGTACGAAAAGGGCAAGTCGCGATGAGCTTGCGGCCTGAGACGGGCGACGACTTGGGGATTCTCTTCTGTTGGCCGCGGCAGGGGAGCGACAATGCGCTGGTGGGCGTCGTCGGCGGCACTGGGATCCAAGGGATGCGTCTCACCACCCGGCTGCGGTACTTTGTATCGGGTGTGGCCTATCCCGATTTCATGCTGTTTGGGCCAAATGTGCTAACCGATGGGACCGAAGATATCCGCGCGATCGGTTATTTCGGCAACGATTGGAAGGTCGATTCGGGCGAGATCGTTTGGCGTGACGTAGCGTTGTAGAAACGCTTGGCCACGGGAATAGACGCGATGGAACTGCTGCACTCCTCGGAGCATCCCGAATCGTCGACGGGAACCATCTGCCGGCAGTCGTCGGCGGCCAAGTTGGCGTTGCTGTTAATTGTTGCTGCCATACCTTGCGGACTGACGGTCGCCTGGTGGGCAGGGCATTTTCCAACGCTCCTGTTCGTTCCCATCGGTGGCTTAATGGCCTTGATTGTGCCTCTGCTCATTGGTGACTGGCGAGCTACTCTGGAGCCTACCAACTGGATTCTGCGGATTGGCGACCGCCATCTACTCCTCAATCTACGGACTTACAGCAACCGGCGCTTTGAAGATGCGCTTACGGTCGTGCGGATCGAGTACCCTGAAATTGACGCGGTTCGGAAGCATGTGGCGAAACACGCTGCGCCGGGTAGCGATAACGAAGAGCGCTGGTCGGAGAAGTCGCTCGATCTAGTTTTTAAGACGGCGGTTCCAAAAGAAGTCGTCGCCGCGCTTCGCGAAGAGAACCGGCGCAAGAACCCCGGGCGGCGGTTCCTCGGCATCACCGTCAGCGGCGGTGAAAAGCGCTCGCCGGTGACGATCCCCGCCGCCAACGTGCTTCGCGTGTCGTGGACCGGGAAACATTCCTGGGTAACGCCGCGGTTGGGGCGCGTGCTATCAATGCTCGATGGCTTCGTAGCTGTCGGCGAGGAAACTCGCGAGGACCAAACCGACTGGCGCACCATGAGCGACCTGCAGTTCGACGAGTTGGTGCTCGACATGGTCCAGCGCGGCGATCGCATGACGGCCGGCAAGTTATTGCAGGAGCGGCGCGGATATTCGCTAACGCAGGCGAAGCAGTTTGTGGATGAACTTGCCTCCTGCGCGTAAGTGCCTCTATTCTTCATCCTCCCGAATCTTCGCCAGCACCGAATAATCCTCGAGCGTGGTCGTATCGCCCACCGTCTCACGGCCGGCGGCGATGTCGCGCAATAGCCGGCGCATGATTTTTCCGCTACGGGTCTTGGGCAGGGCGCTGGTGAAGCGAATGTCATCGGGTTGAGCGAGCGCGCCGATTTCCTTGCGAACGTGCTGCTTTAGCTCTTCCCGCAGCTCGTCCGTCGGCTTCGCTTCGCGGAGCGTGACAAACACGGCCACCGCTTCGCCCTTAAGCTCATCGGGTCGGCCGACGGCGGCAGCTTCGGCCACCGCAGGGTGCGAAACCAGTGCGCTCTCGATTTCGATCGTGCTCAGTCGATGACCGGAGACATTCAGCACATCGTCGATGCGGCCCATGATCCAGTAATAGCCGTCGGAATCGCAGCGGGCATTGTCGCCGGCGAGGTACTTGCCGGGCACTTTGCTCCAGTAGACTTCCTTGTAGCGTTCTTCGTCGCCCCAAATGCCGCGGAGCATCCCCGGCCAAGGTTTTGTGATCACCAGCCAGCCGCCGTGACCCGGTTCGACCGGCTTGCCAAGCTCATCCACAATCTCCGGCACGACGCCCGGTAACGGCTTCGTGCAGCTTCCGGGTTTCGTGGGAATCGCCCCGGGCAGCGGCGACATCATGATGCCGCCGGTTTCGGTCTGCCACCACGTATCGACGATCGGGCATCGCTCGCCGCCAACGACGCGGTGGTACCACATCCACGCTTCGGGATTAATTCCTTCGCCGACCGTTCCTAGTAGCCGCAGGCTCGACAAATCGTGCTTCTTCACGTGACGGTCGCCCCACTTGATGAACGCGCGAATGGCGGTCGGGGCGGTGTAGAGCACGGTGACCTTGTACTTTTCGACGATCTGCCAGAAGCGACCCTCATCGGGGAAGTTCGGCGCGCCTTCGTACATCACGACGGTCGCCCCGGCCGACAGCGGACCGTATACGACGTAGCTATGCCCCGTCACCCACCCGCAGTCGGCAGTACACCAAAAAATGTCGTCATCGCGGTAGTCGAAGACCCACTCGAACGTCTTCTTTACGAACAGGTTGTACCCGGCAGTGGTATGCAAAATGCCCTTCGGTTTGCCGGTCGATCCGCTCGTGTAGAGGATGAACAGCGGCGATTCGCTGTCGAGCGGCGTGGCCGGGCAATCGGCCGATGCGTTCGCCATCAGTTCGTGCCACCAATAATCGCGGCCATGCTCCATGTGGACCGCTAGGGTGCCACTGGCTTTGCCAGTGCTTTGACTCTGCGGAGCACTGGCAGAGCCAGTGGCACCCGAAGCAGCGCCAGTGGCACCCACGCGCTCCAGCACGATGCACGTCTTCACCGTTGGCGACTTGGCAAGCGCCTCGTCCACGGTCTCTTTCAACGGCAGTATCTTACCCCGCCGCCAACCGAAGTCGGCGGTGATGACGCATTTTGCCTGGGCGTCGTTGTTGCGATCGGCAATCGCCTCTGCCGAGAAGCCGCCAAAAATGACGGAGTGAATCGCCCCGATCCGCGCGCAAGCGAGCATCGCAATCGCCAGTTCCGGCACCATCGGCATGTAGATCGAAACTCGGTCGCCCTGCTCGATGCCTTGTCCCTTTAGCACGTTGGCGAACTTGCACACTTCGCGGTGAAGTTCCTCGTAAGTAAGCGAGCGGCTGTCACCCGGCTCGCCTTCCCACAGAATGGCCGTCTTCTTTCCGCGGCCGGCCTCCAGATGCTTATCGAGGCAGTTGTAGCTGGCGTTCGTCTTCCCACCGGCAAACCACTTCGCGAACGGCTCCTTCCATTCGAGCACCGTGTCGTAGGGCTGGAACCAATGCAATTCGCTGGCTGCCTCGGCCCAAAACGCGGCGTTGTCGGTGGCCGCGTCGGACCAGAGCTTCTGGTACTCCTCCATCGACTTGATCCGCGCCCGCTTGGCGAACTCCGCCGAGGGCGGAAACAGCCGCGTTTCTTGCATCACCGTATCAAGCTGCCCGCCGGCCGACTTTGCCATGATCGATCTCCGCTGTGCCTGGGAGTGAAAATTTGGATCAGAGCCGCAATTTTAAGTGGTGGCGTGGCTGCTCGCCAGCCGCCGTCTTCGACGCCACGTAATGCTGTGGCATGCCCTCGACTTCGTGGGCATGTTCTCTGTGTACCCGCAAGCTCACGCAGGGTGCGGGAGTCAGGGGAAGCGTAGGCGCGTAGGTCAGGCTCTGCCTGACGAGCGTCGGTTCGGACCTGCACCTTGGGGATGCGTTGACACGATCGCAGTCTGGCGGAGCCTGACCTACAGCTTAATTGTTTTTTGGACGTAAACCGGCTTGGACGGTGGAGGTGACAGTGGCGGTAACGTATTGATCTGCAAACGGTTGCGTAATTAGTGGCTTGATTGGCGGAGGGGAGTTTACGTCGGTTAATGCAAAGGCCATATCACGAGCAATGAGGTTGCGGCGTGCCTGCGGCGCGGACCGCGAGCGATGACCGTTGCGCAAGGTGACAACGTCAGCAGGAGCGCGCACCGCGAGCGGAGTCCGAATGCCCGCCGTGGCGGGTAAACTACGTGCGGAGTGCGTAAGCTCCCACTCCCCTCGAGGGAGGGGCTAGGGGAGGGGTGATTCAGGCGGCGGTCGAGCGGTAGCGTTCATGGCGATTGTGGGAAACACGTGAGGCAACAAAAAAAGCCCGCGGAGGGAACCACTTTGTGTGGGTTCCCGCCGCGGGCTCTTTCGATGCGGGCCCCTCTTTTTATAGAGGCCTGCTCGGCTTGATACCTGGGCGGAGAGATAATGTTCTAGTGTATACTAGTAGGGCGAAGAAGTCAAGGGGCGATTTTGGAAAATCTTTGGCTTTGGGGGACAGGATGCCGAGGCGCGTGGGTGCCACTGCTGGCTGGTGACTTCTAATAGGTCGGACCGTAATCAGTCCGGCTCATGACACACGTTTTCTCTCTCTGAACGTCCCATGCCACTAGGCTGGACCGCCATGAGTTCGTTTCGCGTCGCTTTGTGCAGGATGATCTTCGCTATGCGAACGCGGGCGATGGAAAGTAGCGCGATCGGCAGCAAAGCCAATAGCGAGACCGATAAACCCTCCGAATGCGATACTGTACACTGTTTCCCACATCTGAGACTCAATGCTGCCGTGCTTGATTGCAGCGTCGTTAAAGATTCCAAACGTGATGCCCAGAACTAAACTGGGAATTAAACATCCCCAGCGGAACAATGCCGCCACTGCAGAGGCTGCCGCAAGTGCAACAAACGCTCGCCACACACTTCCTCCATTTACCGAGTACACACGGACGGCCAACGCGGCCAATACTACGGCAAGGACACCGCTGACCATGCTGCAAACCAATCTGAAATGGGGAGGATACCTGTCGTATTTGAAACGGTTCATCGTTGGACCTGACAAGTTACCGTTGCCCTCATGATCCGAGACTCATGCTTGAATATACCGTGATCGCGCAGCGTGGTGAAAGAATAGAAACCTGATTGAGTACCGTATTTACTGGATTTGATGGCAGTGTGTGATCGGGGATTCTGGGAATAGACAGGTGCGGATCATTTGCCGGAGTTGCGGAGAGCAAAACCGATAGCCAGAAATGTCACAAAGGCGACCGAAAGAATGACAGCCGCGAGTGTTACCGCCGGAATGAAGAGGAAAATGTAGAAGGGCCCCAGAAGCATGAATAGCGGAACGAAGCACACCAAAGAAATTAGAAACGCAATGTCCGACAGGTGTCGTCGCATAGAACTCGGCTTCTGGCCCTAAATGCCACTAATGAGGAATCACTTCAGTTTCGGGCAACGCTTGACGTATGCGATCTGCACCTTCTTCGGAAATCGTGTCGCTGCCAAAGGAGGCCCACGCAATATTCAATTCTTAAAGCTGCTTCATTTTTGACAGCGCTGGAACCGATGCGTCAGTAATCTTCGTCCGGGATAAGTCAAGGCGAGTCAGTTGTTTTAGTTTCGCAAGCGATGCGACGGCCTGATCGTCGATCAACGTTTCGGATAAATCCAAGTCTTCAAGCGCAGGGAAGTGCTCAACAAGGTATTCCACGCCTGCGTTCGTAATACGGGTCCGACGTAGCCACAATTCCTTCAGCTCCTTTGAATCCGCCAGGTACTTTAGCGCCGCATCGTCGATTTTCGTATCCCACGCGTGAACACTTTCCAGCCGTGTCAGACCTTCCAGGGCAGCAAAGCCAGCGCTAGTAACATTGGATTCACCTACCGTCAGATTCCTCAGTTCGATTGCTTTGGCGACCTGGGCAATGTCTGAATCGTCAATAGGGATCAAGTCTACCCATTCGCCGTCAGGATCGCCGGGGATAAACATGATCCCCGTGGCAACCGAAAGATCCTTTTCATCGAGTCGGATTCCGGGGCCGAGGGTGAAAGCCTTCTCTGACAGACGGTTCTGCTTCGATTTAGGTTCGGAACTACAACCGGAACTGAGGCACAACAAAAGTAAAACCCGCCAACCGTATCGAAGCGAGTAGCGATCGAGTCGGTCCATTTCAATTCTGTGCCTCATGTTACACTTATTGCACGTCTGACCCGAACATCGCCAACAGCCCAAGACAAAGTACAAAGAAGATCAAGCCAGCTATCGCGCTTCGTGCTGCCGGCTGAATTATACCACGCGACGAGGATCGCTTGCAAAGCCGTATGATGCTTGAGGCTCTTGCTGTGGGCGTTCGTTAGCCGGGTAAAACGCCGCAGTTGCATACGCACCGTGAGGTTGCGCAGCTCAATGCGCCTTGTGCAAATTCGGTAGCACGAGTCTCCGACTCGTGAAATTACGACTCGGAGAGTCGTGCTACAGTCGCCCCGCCGAGCATTTCGTGCGTCTCGCGCAGCCACTGCGGGATGCGCGCCGCAAATGGCGAATCGGCGATGGCCTTGGTCAAATCAAGCTCCGCGACGCGCGACGCGTTAAGGCCCGGGAACCAGTGTCCGCCGTTGCCAAGCAGGTTGTAACGCATGCGGGCGTACTCGTGCATGTCGTAGGCGAGGGCGAGGTTCCGCAGCCAGAGCATGATCGCGATGTTCATGTAGCCGGGCGACTGTTCCCAGTCGGGCAGTCCCTCGGCGAAGCGGTCGGCCAGATCGGCGCCCACCGCTTCGACCATTGCTTCGCGCAGTCGAGCGATGATCGGCGGAAGCAATTCGCTGGATCGCTCGAGAAGTGGCAGCGCGGAAAGTTGCAAGTCGAAATCGCTCGGCCGCGCGGCGCCGAGGCTCAGCGTGTGAACTTCGGGACGATTCAAGCAAAACAGAAAGTTGAACACCAGCGGATGGAGCGGCTGGCACAGTTCGATGAGTCGTTCGGAAGGTCGATAGAGCATTCCCCCTTTGTCGGCGGGGCTGATGATGAACACGCCCATGTCGAGCGCCCGGGCGGCCTCGATCGCTGGCCAGTTTCGCTGGAAGATGTAGTACCAGTGGACGTTGATGTAATCGAAACCGCCATGCGATTCGTTGCGAATAGCCGCCAAAATCAGGTCCAAGCTGCCGTGGGTGGAAAAGCCGATGTGGCGGACTTTGCCTTCGCGTTGCAGTTCGCGGGCGACCGCGAGACAGCCGCCGGGCCGGATCGCGTGCCACAGCATTTCATACGTGTTGATGCCGTGCAGACCCAAGAGGTCGATGTACTCAAGCTGCAAACGAGCGAGCGATTCTTCCACCTCGCGGCGAAACTGGGCCGGATCGGCATGGGGCGCGATCTTCGTTTGCACGATGATCTGCTCGCGCGGAAAGGTCGGCAGCACCAGCCCGAGTTGGCGTTCCGACGAGCCGTAACCGCGCGCCGTTTCGATGTGATTGATGCCAAGTTCGACCGAACGGCGAATGGTTGCTTCGAGATTCGCCTGATTCTCCGGCGGCACGTCCGCGAGCGGCACGTCTTGCCACTTGAATTGATAGCGCATCCCCCCGCAACTAAACACGGGCATACGAAGTTCGGTGCGGCCAAAACGACGATAGAACATTTTGGCTGGCTACTCCGAACGCTCCATGAACTGCGTACTCAACTTCTCGCAATCCTCCACCGTCATTTCGCCGTCCTGAACCCAGACGCGGTACTGCACGTCCAACGGCTTATCCTTGGTTACGTCGGCCACGAAGTACGAGCCGAAGCGGCCATAGTCGCGTTCGCTGTAGCGGGACGGTTTGGGATTCGATGGGTGATCCATGTAAAGCGCAGTGTACCGCTTGCCATCCACAACAAAACTCATGGCGTTCCATGGGCGATTGGCGCACTCGGAATTGATGGGATCCTCTTGATTCTGGTGGTTCCAGTTGCGCGTTTCGCCAAGCTCGCCCTTGCCGTCGGTGCGAAGATAGTAGGTCTGTTTGGCCGTTTCGGCGGCGACTTCTTGAGCGGCGCGGAACTGAAAACCAGCGTGTTGCGGGTCTCCATCGAGATGGATGGAATCGACATCTACGGGTTCGAGATGCGAGCGGAAGTCAATCAACACTCCGCCATCACGTCGCTCGACGGCAATCTCGCGCTCTTCGCGGGCGAAGACTTCGCCCTCTTGACCATGCCAATTCACAACCACTTTGTGGTGCGCGCTATGATCGCCAGCTTCCTCTTCGAGAAATTCTTCGTGCGTCTGACAAGCGTGATCGGGGCAGTGCCAGGTGTCGCACTTGCGGCCGTCGCCGTAAGTGATTTTGTTAAACCCGTAAAACAGTCCGCGATGGTGAGGAAAAAGTCCACCGGGGCCTTTGGTCAATAGCGTTGTGCCATCGGGGCTGAACACATGGTGATATGGCTTGTAGGTTCTCTCGCGTGCCTCCGGCGACGACTCGTCGTACGCATGGTACATGTAGCGCAGCACGGGTTTGTCGCCATCGCGCAGTTCCCGGTACTCGCCCGGTTCGTCGATCCACTGAAAGCCTTGAGGCTCAGGGGCGGCGTGTGCCGCAGATACGAGCAGCCCAATGATTCCGCTACTCAGCGAAAGCGTCCGATTGATGCACTGCATCGTTGTAGTATTCATGCCGCCAGAATAGCTTACCCGCAACCGCAAATCAAACCGGAGCTAAGGGTGGCACGCCCTGAGTCCGCAAAGGGTGTGGGGCGGCAGGTAACCTCCATCCCACGCCCATCGAAGACTCTGGGCGTGGCACCCATACTTCGCGGGTCAATACGCCAGGGCCGCTTCCATCGCGTTCGCGGCAGTATCGAGCAGCGAGTCGCAGTCATGCTCGGTGGTCGGCTCGGATGTCAACTCGATTCGCCGACCCAGATCCGCAAATGGACTTACATCGGCCCGGCGATCACCGAAGCTGACCCCCAGCGCCCGGGCTGCTTGCACGGCTGGCCCGAGGGGATCGACTTGCCGAAGTTTGTTGACCGCTTGCTGAATCGGCACGCTGCCCATTTCCGGCGGGTTGTAACAGATCATCTCGCCAAACCGCTGCTCGAGAATGAGCCGCACCGCGTGGGCACCGTACTGGGTGGCGAGCACTCGGTCGAACGTGGTCGGCGCACCGCCGCGTTGCAAATGTCCGAGCACGGCCACGCGCGTTTCGCGGTGAAGCCGTTGTTCGATCTCCCGGGCGACAATTTCGCCAATGCCGCCCAGCCGCGATTGCGCGCCCATGCGACGCTCGCCGACCATGCCTCCCCCTGGCAGTTCGGCGCCTTCGGCCACCACGACCAGGGTAAATGGTTTTCCTTGCGATTCGCGGTGCAGAATCTTGTGGCACAGATTCTCGTAGGTCCACGGAATCTCGGGGATTAGAATGACGTCGCCGCCGCCGGCGATGCCGGCATGCAGCGCGATCCACCCCGCATGACGGCCCATCACTTCGAGCACCATGATCCGCTCATGGCTTGCCGCCGTCGTGTGGAGCCGATCGAGCGCGTCGGTCGCGCAATCGACGGCGCTATCGAAACCAAAGGTGAAGGCCGTCGCGGAAAGGTCGTTATCGATGGTTTTCGGCACGCCCACGACCGGTATGCCGCATTCGTGAAACTGCTGAGCGACCGACAGTGATCCGTCGCCGCCGACACAGATTAGCCCCTCGATGCCCAGTTGATCGACAGTCGAGCGGACGCCGTCGATAAGCTCCCGATCCAGCTCCACCCGGTCCTGCACGCCGACTGTCGCGGCAAAGCGGCCCTTGTTGGTCGAGCCAAGTATCGTTCCTCCCTGATTCAGAATTCCGGTCGTGTTTTTGGGCGTTAGCGTGACGTAACGCACGGGGTCGTAAAGACCTTCATACCCTTTGAGGAATCCGAGGCACTCATAGTCGATCTGCCAGCAAGTTTTGGCGGCACCGCGGATAACGGCGTTCAGGCCGGGGCAATCGCCGCCACTGGTGAGGATGCCAATTTTTTTCTTGCTCATGGATCAAAGCGCTTATATCGAGACATAAAGCCCGATGCAAGAATAGGGCGCAGAATGCACAGCGCGGCCGTAAGGCCGCAACCAAAGGATTTAACAGGAGGAAACTGAGAAAACAGAGAAAGAAGACCAAAGAATATAGCCATACGTTTCTCTGTTCCCTCTGTTTCCTCCTGTTCAAATTTCTTGTTCGGAAAACAAGCTTTTACGCATTTGTAATATAGATGGCCGAGAACGCTTCGCCGCAGAACCGGCATCACCGTCGTGGGCAGCCGTCGGTCGCAGATGGAGCATCCTGCTCCAGATCGCGGTGGCTGGAAGCTACTGCTACGGCCGTCCCCAATGCTCGCGCCACCCGATCCGGAGCAACAGCCGGACGGCGGCGGCGGCTTCGCGCCAATTGATCTTCGATTGACCGGCGCGGCGTTCGACAAATACGATTGGCGTCTCTCCGAAGGTTGCCCCCGAATACTTCAGCCGCCAGAGGATTTCTTCGAGGTAGGCGTAACCCGTGGCGAGCATCGCATCGAAATCCAACTCGCGGAGTTTGGAAGTGCGGTAGGCCCGAAATGAGCCACTGCAATCGCGAACCGGTAGCCGCAGTAGCCAGCGGCTGGCGAAGTTCACGAGCCGGCTCGCAACGTGGCGTCGCCACGGCCAGCCTTCGATCCGGCCCCCTGCGCAGTAACGCGAGCCGATTGCCACGTCCACGTTTTCGGCAAGCTCGACTAACTCCGTCAGATGGTGCGGTGGATGGCTGCCGTCGGCGTCCATCACAATTACCAATTCATAGTTTACGGAGATCGCATGTCGGAAGGCGGCGTAGGTCGCGGAACCAAGGCCCAACTTGCCTTTACGGTGGATGCAACCGAGCCAGGGGTTCTGCGCCCCAAATTGATCGCACCACTGGCCTGTGCCGTCGGGGCTGTTGTCGTCGACGACTAGCACGTCAGCCGCCGGAAGCGCGACGTGAATCTGCTCGATCAGCGGAGGCAACGACTCGATTTCGTTGTACGTGGCCAGCGCGACGAGTACCGTGGGCATGGCTAGCGAAGAGTTTTGTAGTAGTCAATCGAACGCCTGAGGCCGTCGTCGAAATCGACAATCGGTTCGTAGTTCAGCAGCTTTCGGGCCTGCGTGATATCGGCCAGACTCTCGCGGACGTCGCCTGCTCTCTCCGGTGCGAACTCTGGCTCGATCTGCGTGCCAAGCACCTTGTTGATGGAAGCAATCAGGTCAAGCAGTGTGAACTGCCGGCCGCAGGCGACGTTGATGGCGCGACCGACCGCGTCCGGCGCCTCGGCCGCGGCCAAGTTCCCGGCGACCACGTTGTCGATATAAGTGAAATCGCGAGATTGGTATCCATCTCCGAACACCGTAGGCCGTTTTCCGGCGAGCATTCGCGTCGCGAAAATCGGGATCACCGCGGAGTATTCGCTCTTAGGATCCTGCCGCGGTCCGAAGACGTTGAAATAGCGAATCGCCACCGTCTCCAGTCCGTAGGTCGTGTAAAACGCTTGACAGTAGAGTTCGCCCGCAAGCTTTGCCGCCGCGTAGGGAGAAAGGGGGGCAGGCAAATCGGTCTCGCGCTTCGAGACGAACGGCTGATCGCCATACGCGCTGCTGGAAGCGGCATAGACGACGCGCCGGACTTCCGCTTGTCGCGCGACATCGAGCACGGTCACGGTGCCAGTGACACACACCGCGTTCGTATCGAGGGGAGCTTTGACGCTGCGTGGCACCGAGGCAAGCGCCGCTTGGTGGAATACAACTTCTATTCCGTCACAGGCCGAACGCACCATTTGTGCATCCGTAACGTCGGCGTCGATGATCTCAACGTGGCCCGCCAGATGTTCCAGATTTCGCCGAGAGCCGGTGCTGAAATTATCTAGCACCCGTACTTTATCGCCGCGATCGACGAGCGCCGTCGCAATGTGCGAGCCGATGAATCCTGCGCCGCCGGTGACCAGATAACATCCCATCGATTGAGTCTAGCCTACTTGGGCGAATCAGTCGCCCCGTAAACTAGCAAACAGTTGACGGAATTCCTTTCGCTCGACCTGGCGGTTGACGAGCGACGCGGCGGGCGCGTCGTCTTCGATCACAAGCACCGCCGGCTCCTCGGGAGATGTCGCCGAGGGCGAAGTGAACGGGTCGGTGGCTTGTGCAATCAGCCGCGAGAACTGCGGCAAGAGATGCTCGTCAAATTCGCATTCGACCGCGTCTTCGAAGCCGTCGTTCGGACGCGCCTCGCCATTCAAGTTTTGCGCCGTGCTGCTTGTATCCGCGTCGCGCAATAACTGGCTCCAACCCGTCTCGCGGCGGTTGCGGACCCGGGGCGTATTACCGTGGAACGCCGCTTCCAGCGAAGCAAAGCGGTCGAGTACGACCTCTTCATCTTGAAACGGTTCGGCGAAGGGATCGGCCACCGGCTGTTCGCGAATGGTGACGTGCGGCAACTCGTCGTGAGTTGAAACCGGCACGTCCTCATTCGATTGCGAATGGAAGACGCGCATCGCCGGGCCGGAGCTAGCTTCGATCTCATCCACGTCCAGTTCGGTCGCTTCCATGTTCAAGTCGGAATCGTCGTCGAGCGAACCGAACTCAATCACTTCGGGACGGATAACGGCGGTCGGCTCGTGGACAACTCCCCAAGGATCGGGCAGTTGTTGCAGGTCGGACCAGGCTGCTTCGATAATCGCTTTGTCGATCCGCTCGACTCCCCGATCAATCGCGAACAATAACGCCCGGTCGCAAACCTGGTTTACTAGCCGCGGTATGCCGTCGGTCGCCTGATAGAGCGCGTCGAGTGATTCGGGCACAAACAGTTGGTCGGGGTTCGCACCCGATGCGGCAACTTGAGCACGCGCGAATTCCACCGTTTCATGATGCCCCATGGGCGCGAGGTAACATCGAGCCGTGAGCCGCTGATTGAAGACTTCCAGTTCCGGCGCGGTAAATAGCTCGTCAAGTTGTAACGAGCCGGCAAGCACCAATCGCACTCGCGGCTCGCCAGCACAAGTGAGGTTTCCTAGGATGCGCAGTTCTTCGAGCAGCCGCACCGGCAAGAGTTGCGCTTCGTCGACCAAGAGAAGCAGCCCTTCGGGGCACGATTGGCGGTCGAGCAGCAATTCCACGAGCGACAACCGCAGTTCGCCGGCTTCGCGGTCGCGGTAGGGTTGCCGCAATTCAAACAAGATCGCTTGGAGAAGCGCTCGTCGGGTGCAAAGTGGCGTGCTGGTGAGACAGGCCACGCTGAATCGATCCGCGAACTGGGTCGCGAGGAGTTGCAGCAAAAGAGTCTTGCCCGAACCGGATGGGCCGATCACCAGCCCCGGACCATCGCCGCGGTCGATACAGCGGGCCAGCCGCCGGCGGGCGTCTTCGGTTGAGGCTGCCTGGAAGTAACGATCCACCCGCGGATAGGCCGGAAATGCTCGATCTTTCCCCTTCGTGAGGCAGGCCAGCTTGCTCATCGATTCCCTTCCTTCCGTCACCTGCCGTATCGAACGCCCCAAAGCCCGCACAGTATCCGGGGCTGTCGTGTAGAATCGGCTTTCGACGCGAGTAGCCTTAAGGGATAGTAGGCAGAGGGCAGTAGTCAGCGGGCAGTGCTTGCGGGTCGGACTAATGATATAGAATAGAGCGCTGTGAGCGCTCCGCTACGAAGACTCCGCGTAGCGGCTAACACTGGCGGCTGCCCTCTGCCTACTGCCTACTTATGTTTCACATCAAAATTTGCGGCATCACGCGGCTAGAAGATGGCTTGGCCGCCGCGGCGGTGGGGGCCGATGCGGTGGGCTTTAATTTTTGCCGCAACAGTCCGCGGTATATCGAACCGCCATCGGCGCAAACGATCGGCGCACAGTTGCCCAAGCTAATGCTCCGCGTTGGTGTGTTTGTCGACGCGACGGTCGACGAAATCTGGAAGGTATTCGAAGCAGCAAAGCTCAACGCCGTGCAGCTTCATGGCGATGAACCGCCGCCGATATTTGCCGCACTTCCGCCGGACGTGCTCGTGCTGCGTGCGTTTCGCATGCGCGAGACTGGCCTTGCTCCACTGGCCGAGTATCTCGCCGTTGCCGCGGCGAGCGGCCGCGCTCCGGACGCTGTGTTGATCGACGCTCATTCGCCGCACGCTCACGGTGGCACAGGGCAGACCGTCGATTGGCAACGCGTCAGCCAAGAGCGCTCGATGCTGGGCGACATGCCGCTGATTCTGGCTGGCGGCCTGACACCGCGAAACGTGGCCGACGCGATCGGCCTTGCAAAGCCCGATGGCGTGGACACGGCCAGCGGAGTCGAGACTTCGCCCGGCATTAAGGACGCCTCGCTGATCCGCGGCTTCGTCACCGCCGCCCACGAAGCACTCAAAGGATCGTAGGAATTCGTCCGCAGATGTCGCAGATGGCCGCAGATTAAGACGAATCGGAATGCCCCATGAAAGTTGCGTTCCTTTTCTCCTACGACGACTTAACCTTCTTTTCTTCATCTGCGATGATCTGCGAAATCTGCGGACAGGCTTTACAATCCGCCGCTTGCCATTTTACTTCACCGCAAGCTAGAATTTTAGGACTTTCGACAAACCATTTTCCACAGGAGACTCCGCAGTGGCTCAGGTTCTTACGGAACGGCTTCCCTACAAGGTTCTCGACTGCTCCACGCAGGAGTTTGATCGGCTGGCCAAATGGGGCCGGCAAGAGATCAAGCTGGCTGAGAACGAAATGCCGGGCCTGATGGCGCTGCGCGAGAAATACCGGAAGTCGAAGCCGCTCGCGGGGGCCCGCATCGCCGGCTGTCTCCACATGACGATCCAGACCGCGGTGCTGATCGAGACCCTCAAGGAGCTTGGCGCCGAAGTCACCTGGAGTAGCTGCAACATCTTCAGCACGCAAGACCACGCCGCGTGTGCGATCGCCAAGGCGGGCTTCCCGGTTTACGCCTGGAAGGGAATGAATGGTGAGGAGTTCGATTGGTGCATCGAGCAGACGCTGTTCTTTCCCGACGGCGAGCCGCTAAACATGATCCTCGACGATGGTGGTGACCTGACGGCGATGGTTCACCAGCGGTTTCCGGAATTGCTCTCCGGCATCCGCGGTTTGTCGGAAGAAACGACCACAGGCGTCCATCGGCTCTACCAAATGCACGAGCGCGGCGAGCTGAAGGTGCCCGCAATCAACGTCAACGACTCGGTCACCAAGAGCAAGTTCGACAACCTGTACGGCTGTCGCGAGTCGCTGGCCGACGGCATCAAGCGGGCCACCGACATCATGATGGCCGGCAAGATTGTGGTCGTGGCGGGCTACGGCGACGTCGGCAAGGGCTGCGCCCAGTCGGTGCGCGGCCTTGGCGCCCGGGTGCTGATCACGGAGATCGACCCGATCATCGCCCTGCAGGCGGCGATGGAAGGTTACGAAGTCACCACCATGGACGAGGCGGTCGAGGAAGGGGACATCTTCGTCACTGCCACGGGAAACCGTGACATCATCACCGGCGGGCACATGAGCCGGATGAAGAATGACGCGATCGTCTGCAACATCGGCCACTTCGACCTGGAGATCGACATGGCGTGGCTGGAGGGCGAAGTAAACGCCCGCCGCGTGAAGAAGGAGAACATCAAGCCCAGCTCCGTCGGCGCCCTCGACCGCTACACCTTCGCCGACGGCCACTCGATCGTCGTGCTAGCCGAGGGTCGGCTCGTGAACTTGGGCTGCGCCACCGGCCACCCGTCGTTCGTGATGAGCACTTCGTTCACGAACCAGGTCCTCGCGCAACTGGCCCTGTGGATGGAGCCGGAGAAGTACGAGCTGGGCGTCCACGTGCTGCCCAAGAAACTCGACGAAGAAGTCGCCCGACTCCACCTCGCCAAACTCGGCGTGAAGCTCACGAAGATGACCAAGGAACAGGCCGACTACATCGGCGTGCCGGTCGAGGGGCCGTATAAGCCGGAGTATTATCGGTATTAGGCTATGGCGCGGGCATACCGATGGCAACACATACGAACCACGTGGTTCCCGCGTTTAATTTCGACGATGCGTTGCAGCATACATCCGACGAGCGAGTACGGCTGTGCGTCGATAATGTGCGCGACCGCCTCTTTCGCGGCGAACTTTGGTGTTGCTTTGATATTCCTCCCGTTCCATCGAGTGGAGCAACGGAGGAGGAGTTACAGCGTCTTGAGTCCAATTTAGGAGTAACGCTGCCTGGAGAGTATCGCTTGTTCTTGGCGCATTGGCGGTATCTTGATCTCGGCTTTGGCCGGAGAATCTGGGGCTTCGATCATCAGGGCGTAAGTATTGGTTGCCCGTGGACGTCGGATAGTCATATGGTGGGAACGCGGTATTTGGTTTTCGCGGATTACTGGGCATACGCCGACGGTGACCAGCTAATGTTCGATCTGAGCAATACTCGGCAGGAAGTGACCGCGTATCTGCACGAACACGGCCCGTTGCTCGAGGCTTTCGCGCCCTCTTTTTCACTCGCATTGTGGCGCATGGTTTTCGAGGAACTGGATGCTTAGATCCCACACGTAGAAGCCAATCGAATTCCTACGCAAACGCGCTGTCCTCCATCTCGACATGTGAGACGCGGAGTCCGCCTTGCCTTGCTTGCTCCAGCGCTTCACGCACAACCGGGATCAACTCACCCTCGCGATGGCAAATCCAGATAGCCGCGTGGTTGCCCCGCATTGTAAAAGAAGAATCATCGAAGCCTGCTTCGAAGACGGCGTCTGCCAATTCGTCCGTAAGATCATCGTCGAGCAGGACTAGATAGAATTCCGGCGTCATTGTAACCTGCGCCTAATGTTTTGGAGTCTAGGGAAATCCAAAGCATCATAGCCGCTGCCCGCCCAGCTTGGCAGGGTTTCGGCTTCGCTCCTCGTAGCATAAACTCGCGTGCTGACATGCACACTTCCCGCCTAGAAGGCGGGTCTATATAGGCGCGCATCATGCCCCACATTTCCGCCCTGCCCGGCATTCGCTATGACCTTGGTCACGTTGGTTCGCTCTCGAACGTCGTGGCGCCGCCGTACGACGTGATCGACGCGCAGCTTCAGCAAGAACTGTACGACAAGCATCCGGCGAATGTCGTGCGCCTGATTCTCGGGCGCGACGAGCCGGGCGATGAGGAGCATGAGAACCGCTATACTCGCGCGGCGCGGCTGCTGCGGCAGTGGCAACGCGATGGGGTGCTGTTTTCCGAAGCGCGGCCGGCGGTGTATGTCTACCACCAGACTTACACCTGGGAAGGCGTCGAATATAACCGCCGGGGATTCATGTGTCGCACGCGGCTCGAACGGTTCGGCGAGGGGACGATCTACCCGCACGAAGAAACGCATGGCGGGGCCAAGGCCGATCGGCTCAAATTGTGGAAGGCGTGCCGGGCGAACCTCAGCCAAATCTTCGGGATTTATCCCGATGCGGAAAACGAAGCGCAGGCGCTCCTAGAAGCGGCAATCACGGGTCAGCCGGCGCTGGAGGCGACCGACCATCTCGACGTCGTTAACCAGCTATGGCCAGTGACCGACGTCGCCACGATCACCGCACTGCAAGCCGCGATGCGCGGACGGCCAGTTTATATTGCCGACGGGCATCACCGGTATGAGACGGCGCTGGCGTTGCGGGATGAGCTCTTACCGCCTCCCCCCGCGGGGGAGGGCCGGGGTGGGGCCGATGCAGAACATCCCGCCAACTTCGTGCTGATGATGTGCGTCTCGATGAGCGACCCGGGGATGCTCGTACTGCCCACGCACCGCCTGTTTCGCGGCTTCCCTCCGATGACCAGCGAGCAGCTTGCCGAGAGGTTGGGGAAGTCGTTTCACGTGCAACGAGCTGGCACGGGGGCTTATTTCGCTCCTACGGCCTGGGAAGAAATCGAGACCGAAGGGGAGCAAGGGACGCTAGCCCTCTACACAGCCAAGGACGATGCGTGGTCGATCGCCCGCGTGACGCCCGCTGGACGCCGTAAGCTGGCCGAGGTCGCTGGCGAGCACAGCGCCGACTGGCAGGGCCTGGGAGTGAGCCTTCTCCACCGGCTGGTGGTCGATACGCTGCTCGATGCCGCCGGCAAGCCAACCCCGAAATACGTCCGCTCGATTGAAGAAGTCGTCCACGGCCTCACCCAAGGTGACGACGTCGGCCGCGATCTGACGGGTCAGGAAGCTCGTGGAGGGCGGTTCGAATTGGCCGCCCTCGTCATGCCCGCAGCCGTCGGCCACATCGAGGCCATCGCCTCCCACGGCGAGCGGATGCCAGCGAAGAGCACTTACTTCTATCCAAAGCTCCTCAGCGGGCTGGTGATCAACCCGCTGGAGTAGGTCAGGCTGTGCCTGACGTGCGACTCCGGTGGCACTTGCGGAAACTCGCTGGGAGCGAGTTTTTTCATCTCCGACTCATGAACGGAACAGGCCCGATTTCGTGGGGATTTTCGAGTTTGTGCCACTGTGCCACACGCTGCGCGCACGAAGTTGGCACAAATGCGGAATCCCGCTTCTCTCGATTCGCTCTCCCCCTTCGGGTTCGAAAGCCAGGCCCAATGCATTTCAAGTGGAACGACTGGGAGAAATCGGCGATTAGCATGTTCCACGTGAAACGGGCGAACCGCGTCGATTGGGGCGATTGTTTCACGTGAAACTTTTGGCGTTCCGCCACTTTTTGCCCCTCCGTACAATCGTCGTGCTTCACAATGCGACTTCGCGCGGGGCGCGAAAGCACCCGCCACGGTCGAGGACGACGCGGCTCGCGCTGTCTTCGCTTCTGCCTTCTCACATCCCACATCTGCCTTTGCCCATGGGCCGCGTCCTCTGCATTGCGAATCAAAAAGGGGGCGTCGGCAAGACGACTACTGCCGTAAACCTGGCAGCATGCGCGGCGATGGCCGGCCGGCGTACGCTGCTCGTGGACCTTGATCCTCAGTGCAACGCGACCTCGGCCGTCGGCCGACAACCTACGGCGCGGCACCCACTTGTGGAGCTAACTCCGCTTCGCGAAGCGATTGTTCCGACCGGCGTGCGGAATCTCGAACTACTGCCTGGCAGCCGCAGTTTTCACGATGTGGACCATTTGGCGAGCGCCGATGATAGCGAGTCGCGGCAGGTGGCGGGCAACTTGGCGGCCAGCCTTACCGTGTACGACCTGGTTTGCGTTGATTGCCCACCTTCGCTAGGCGCGTTGACGCGGACCGCACTAGCCACCGCCGACGAGGTGTTGATGCCCATTCAGTGCGAGTATTTCGCGATGGAGGGGCTGACCCAAATGATTGAGGTAATCCGGCATGTGATGCAGGGGCAAAATAGCCGATTACAGTTCGGGGGGATTCTGCTCACGATGTACGATCCCGCGCTGGAACTGACGCGCGAGATCGATCGCGAAGTTCGCGATTTCTTCGGCGACGTGGTTTTTCAAACCGTCGTCCCGCGGGATGTGGCGGCGGCCGAAGCCCCCAGTCATGGCCAACCGATAATGGACTACGCGCCGCGCAGCCGGGCTGCGCGGGCGTACATCGAGCTTTGCTTGGAGGTACTAGATCGTGTCTAACCAGCGACGATTGGGCAGGGGATTGGAAGCATTGTTGGGCCGCTCGTTTGAGGAGGCGGCGCCGGTGGAGGCCGCGAAGACGCAAGCGGCGGCGATGCCAAGCGAAGCGCTGCCGGCCTACATGAGCCGCGATGAAACCGGGACACTTTGGTTGGATATTCAGGCGATCGAGGCCAATCCCTATCAGCCGCGCAAATCGTTTGACGAAGTCGAGATCGCGGACCTGGCCGACAGCATGAGAACTCACGGCGTGTTGCAGCCGCTAGTGGTTCGCCATCACGGCGAACATTTCCAACTCATTGCCGGCGAGCGGCGTTTGCGGGCCGCTCAAGCGGCAGGTTGGGACCGCGTGCCGGTGCAGGTTCGCGAAGTGGCCGATCAGCAGATGGCGGAACTGGCGATCGTCGAGAACGTCCAGCGCAAAGACTTGAATCCGCTTGAAAAGGCGGCGTGCTTTCAGCGGTACATTGAAGAATACGGTTGCACGAAAGAAGACCTCGCCGCGCGGATTCATCTCGACCGCTCGACGGTTGCTAACTTGATCCGCTTGCTAGAACTCCCCGAGCAAGTGAAGCAGATGCTCGCGGCTGGCGACCTGACACAGGGCCACGCCCGTGCGCTGTTGCCGCTTGGTGACGAGCATGAGCAAATCAAGTTTGCCATCCGCGCGAAGCGGGAAGCGCTGTCAGTTCGGGCAATCGAAGAAGCGGTGCAGGGGCACCTGCGCGGGATCGACGGCGATCATTTTGCGGTCGTCGATTCCGACGGCAATCGCCGCGAAATCAAGCGACCGGTCAACGAACAAATTCTGGCGCTGGAACAGGAACTACGCCTCGCCCTGGGAACCAAGGTCGATTTGCAGCAAAACAAGCGCGGCAAGGGGAAGATGGTGATTCATTTCCAAAGCCCCGAAGAATTCGACCGCATTCGCCGGATCGTGTGCAGCATAGAAGCGGCACGGCAGACAGGTTAATTCCACGCGAACTTCGCGCCATCGAGGCGGTCTTTGGTGGCAACAGCCCCTTCTGCACGGATTGCCTGCTCGCGCGGGGCTGGGTACGATCAACTCATCGGGGTGTAGCTCAGCCTGGCTAGAGCACCTGCTTTGGGAGCAGGGGGTCGCACGTTCGAATCGTGTCACCCCGACTTGATAGCACAGCGGAACGAGCGAGTTTATCGTGGCCACTTTAACTTGGACTGAATCCGACACCGTTCGTGCCCGTCAGATCTGGGCCGATTACCAACGTGAACACGATGTGTCTGATCGTAAAGGCCAGACGGTTGGAATCGATCCGTCCACCGCTCAGATTTGGTTCGGTTCTTCGATGCAAGATATCGTTGCCCAGCGCGACTCTGCGGGCTTGCCATCTCCACTTTTTTTCGAGCGCGTGGGATCCAAGGGTTACTTCCGCAAAGGTAGGCGACGGTGATTACCGGAACCGTCAATAATGACGGAGTTCCAGTCATCGCACTGAATATCGGCGGTCGAACTTGGACGGCGATAATCGACACTGGCTTCAATGGTGACCTCGAACTTCCGGAGTCTTTGCGAGATCACTTCAAGCCGCGCTTTATTGGTCGCGCGATTCCAATCCTTGCCGCTGACCAGGAGATCGAAGAAGATGCGTATCTTGTCGATATCTGGTTCGATGGCACGCTTCGAGAATGCCAAGCTACTTTCTCTAGCTGCCAAGAACTACTTCTCGGTACTGGATTACTGCTGCAGCATCGGTTGAAAATTGATTTTCCCTTGCGAACCGTGGAAGTCAGTGGATCAATTTGATTCTCCGTTACGGAGAGACGTTGCAGGCGCAATAGCGCTTACATCCGCCGCGCCAGCTTCTCTACAATCAACCCACCGATATTCAGCGCCGAAGTCGCCGCGGGTGACGGAGCATTGAGCACATTCACGACGCGGTCGCTCTCTTCAATCAGAAAATCGTCGACGAGCGTGCCGTTGCGTAAGACCGCTTGGGCGCGGACGCCGGCGGGGGCCGGTGCCAGGTGCTCGGGACGGATATCGGGCAGCAGCCGCTGCAATGCCCGCACGAACGCCGTCTTGCTTACGCTGCGCCAGATTTCGCCCATGCCCATGCGCCAGTGCTTGAGCGCGATCCGTACGAAGCCGGGGTAACTCAGCGATTGTGCAAGTTCGGCCAGGTTGATCGTGCGTTTGGTATACCCCTCGCGCGCGAAGGCCAGCACGGCGTTAGGCCCACATTCCACGCGGCCGTCGATCATTCGCGTGAAGTGAACGCCCAAGAAGGGAAACTCCGCATCGGGAACGGGGTAAATAAGGTTTCGCACCAAGTGGTGCGCCTCGGGACGCAACTCGTAGTATTCGCCGCGAAACGGTACGATCCTCACACCGGGCGGTTTGCCGCTTAGCGCTGCAATTCGATCACTATACAGCCCGGCACAATTCACGATTTGTGTCGCCGTATATTCGCCGCGCGTTGTGAGCACTGTCACTGCATCGCCGCGGCGCTCGAAACCAATCGCTTTGGCGCCGTTCACGACTTGGCCCTCGCGCTGGCGAACGCGTTCGGCCAGCTTGGCCGAGACCTGCCGATAGCTGACGATGCCAGCTTCCTTGACGTGGATGGCCCGTACGCCGCGTGCGTGCGGCTCTAGTTCCTGCAATCGCCCGGCATCGATCATTTCGCAAAGGACGCCGTTGGCCTGACCGCGTTCATAGAGGCGATCGAGTGCGGGAAGTTCCTTTTCATTTACCGCAACGATTACTTTGCCGCAAATCTCGAACGGGATCTGTTCGGCGTCGCAAAATGCTTCCATTGCCCGCTTCCCTTCGCGGCAATTGATCGCTTTCAGCGAACCGGGCTTGTAATAGATGCCCGAGTGGAGCACTCCCGAATTGCGGCCCGTCTGGTGTTGCGCGATGTCTGGCTCTTTTTCTAGCACAACGACGCGTCGCTGTGGAAACCGCTCGGTGAACCGATAGGCGGTAGCCAGGCCGACAATGCCGCCACCGATGATTACGAGGTCATTCGTGGGCATGGAGGTGGGCAGCCAGGAAGAAATGTCGAAATGTGCAAATGTCAAAAAGTAAAATCGCCGTAACTTACTTTTCTACACTTCGACACTTGCACATTTTTACCTTTCCCCAACGACTCAATAATTCGCCCCACTTTTGCGCACGTGGACCATCGGCGGAACGTCCTGCTCGAGCGCGCCGCGTACTACGCGGGCCAAGAAGACGCGATGGTCGCCGGAATCGGCGTGCGATGTCGGCTCGCATTCGAGGTGTCCGAGCACGCCGCGTAAGATCGGCACGCCGCGCGCACAGTGAGTTATGGCCAGCCCTTCAAACGCCGGCTCGCCCGGTGGAAAACCCTTGCCGAAATGCTTCAGGAAGTGGGACTGCTTTTCGCCGATCGCATTGAGCACGAACGGCTGGCCTTCGGTGAGCCAGTCGCACACGTACCGGCCAAGCTTGACCGCCACGCTGATCGTCGGCGGTTCAAAACCCGCTTGCATCACAAAGCTAGCGAGCATCCCGGTCGCGCGCTCCCCAGTGCCGATCGAAAGAACGAAAATCCCGCTGGGAATGCGGCCCAGCACCGGATCAAACTCGCGCGATTGCGACATTTTTGTACCTCTCTCGTTGGGCCGCCGTGCCTTGGATAACGCGTGTCGTGTTTCCGAGAAATTCAGCTCGTCTTCTTAAGGGCGCGCCCCAACTCTTGCTCGACCCGCGCCACGTTATCATGCAATTGGCCTCGCTTACCGCCGTCGTAGTCCAACCTTACCGTGCAAATTACCCGGGCAGTATACTCGATCGTAATTTCCATGCATTGTCGAACCAAATCGAGCACCTGGTTCAGTTCGCCTTCCACGATCGTCCCCGTTGCATGAAGCTGGTAATCGAGTCCGCTGCGATCGATGATATCGACGCATTTAGCGACATGCTGGCCGATGCTCTCGCCCGCGCCCACCGGAACGACGCTTAATTCCATCAGTACCATCGCGATCTCCTTGATGCTTGACCGGCCAACGCTGTGCTAGCAACCGCCCATAATCCGCTCTGTTTCCTGCCTGCATTAAATGATAGTGTTCCGCCCCGGCGGAGCCTACACCCGCATGGCCCACTCTACGCGCTAGCTGACATGAGATTCGCAGCAAATCGAGCCTGGCTACTGTCGTGCGCCTTGGCGTGGACCGTTGCGCCGATGGCGGCATGGGCTGAATTTCCCTTCCCGTTGCGGCGGGAGCGGCCGGAACTCGAAAACCCCTTCCAAAGGCCACCAGCCCGAGAGCCACTGGCCCAAGGCTCGCCGGTCACTCATGCGGCAGGTGCAGTCCCGCCCGGCGCAGATCAAGGGGTCCGTCTAGCATCGGCCCTACAGGGTGCTTGGATTGATCCGCCCCCGATCGAAGGCGTCGTCGAGACCGCGGATGTGTACGTCCAGCCCCACGGAGAATACGTGCCGGACCTCATGTTCCCGTCGGCAAGTGCCCCGTGGTGCTGGGAACTGCTGCCCGATGGGTTGATTTACCGGTCGTATCTTGCCGGGCCGCGCGAGCCTCGCATTGGGCTAACGACGTTTCACGAAAACGGCAGCGGCGACTGGCTCTGGGACGGCACGCTCGGCGGTCGCCGGTCGCTCCTACGCTATGGCAACGGAAACCCACAAAGCCCAGAAGGATTTGAAGCGCAAATCGAAGGCGCGGCACTCGTGCGGCTGAACCTGGAACAGAACCGCGACGTGGAATCCTCCGACTTTCGAGTCGGCATGCCGTTGGTTTACGGAGTTGATAATTGGCAGTTCAAGACGGGTTACTACCATCTCAGTTCGCATCTAGGGGACGAATATCTTACCCGCGTTCCCGGTTCCACGCGAATCAACTACGTCCGAGATGCGATCCTCGCGGGTCTCTCCTATTACCCCGATCCAGCGCTACGCCTGTACGGCGAAACAGCCTACGCGTTTTATACCTCTGGAGGCGCGGACCCGTGGGAGTTCCAGTTCGGCTTCGAATACGCCGAGCCAGGTCCAACTGGCTGCGCGGGCACCCCGTTCGTCGCCACCAATGGCCATTTGAGGCAAGAGATTGACTTCGGCGGCGACTTCACTTTTCAAGCGGGTTGGCTGTGGCGCGGTGCCACCGGCTCGATGCTTCGCACGGGTTTGCACTACCTGAATGGAAAGTCGAACCACTATCAGTTCTTCGACATCTCCGAGGAGCAAATCGGCTTCGGGGTTTGGTATGATTTCTAGCGGCGCGTCGATGACCCTTTCACAGGCAGCGCTTCACGCGTACGCTGTCGGTCATGCAGCAGCAACTCGCAGACTATCGGCTGTTTTGGAACGAGTTCCGCCGGACGTTTCACGACACGGGCGCGATACTTCCGAGCGGACGGCGTCTCGCTCGCGCGCTGACGCATTTCGTGCGAGAAGGCGTATCGAACGGCGCAGCACCGCGGCAAATCCTCGAAGTCGGCTCCGGAACCGGAGCGGTTACTCGCGAAATCCTGTCCGCACTCGGGGCTAACGACCAGTTGACGCTCGTCGAATTGAACGAACGATTCGCCAATCGGCTTCGCGACCGACTGCGCAGAGAGCCTCGATGGCAAGCGGTTTCCGACCGCGTGGAAATCATGCAGGCGAGCGTCGAAGACTTGCCAGAATCAAATAGATTCGACGTGATTATCTCCGGTTTGCCACTCAATAATTTCTCGCTCGACCTTGTCGAGCGGCTGGTGTCGAAGATGAAGCGGCTGCTCGCCGCGGACGGGACGATCAGCTTTTTCGAGTACATTGCAATTCGGCGGGCCAAAGCCGCGTTCAGTGCTCACGACGAACGGACGCGCCTCAACTCGATCGGTCAATTGTTGGAGCAGCTACTTGCCGAGCGCGAAATCCGTCGAGACCGGGTGTGGGCGAATGTGCCGCCGGCGTGGGTGCATCACCTGCGGTAAACTCGTATGAAAATCCTCACGCTCGAAACCACGTGCGACGAAACCGCTGCCGCGGTCGTGACCGATCGGCTCGAAGTATTGGCCTCGGTCGTGGCGTCGCAGGACGAGCTGCACCGGCGGTTCGGCGGCGTGGTGCCGGAGATTGCATCGCGGGCCCATGTCGAGCGAATTTTACCGGTGATTGATGAGACGCTTCGCAAGGCGAACCTCACGCTGGCCGATCTCGATGCGGTGGCGGTTGCCAATACACCGGGATTGGCGGGTTCATTACTCGTGGGGCTCGTGGCCGCTAAGTCATTGTGTGTGGCGTGTGACTTGCCCTTGCTCGCCGTGAATCACCTGCAAGCCCACATCTACGCCTGCCGAATCGCGAGCGGCGTCGACATCTTTCCCTGCATCGGTCTCATCGTTAGCGGCGGGCATTCGAACATCTATCGTTGCCTGGGGCCGACCGATTTCACGCTGATGGGTGGCACGATCGACGACGCCGCCGGCGAGGCGTTCGACAAGGTCGCCAGCTTGCTGGGGCTGCCCTATCCCGGCGGCCCGTCGATTCAGCGATCCGCCGAGCGCGGCGACCCCAGGCGGCATCGCTTTCCTCGGCCGCTGCTCGACGACGCTTCGCGGCTGAACTTCAGCTTCAGCGGCCTTAAAACCGCCGTGCGCTACTTGGTGCTGGGACCAGGCAAACTGGCCGATGCGAAAGAACCGGACCTCAGCGATCGGCAGGTAGCGGACATCGCCGCCAGTTTTCAAGAGGCCGTGGTCGATTGCTTAGTTGGCAAAGCGGAATTGGCCCTTCGCCAATCGGGGTTCAAGACGCTGTGCGTGGGCGGCGGCGTGGCCGCGAACGCTCGCTTTCGCGAGCGGCTTGAGGAATCGGCCCAGGTGTTCGACTATGTCCTTCATGTCCCGCCACTGCGACTCTGTACCGACAATGCGGTCATGGGGGCAATCGCCATTGAACGCGCTAAAGCCGGCTTGTTCGACTCGCTCGATCTGGATGTTTACCCCGGCGTAGAGCGGCCGCGCTAATCTTCCACAGCCGGGCACCACGTGTGGTCGGCGGCGACCGATCGCGTTATCAACATTCAGTTCATCAAATGAGTTGCAGCGCTGCGGTACTGTCAGGTCTTTAGCATTGTGACAGCTTGGCGTCGTTTCGTATTTTATCCCAGCGGGATGACAGCCATTAGCCGGTGGTCGCGAAGCGCACCACCGGAGAGCAAAAGCATTTCACGCACGACCCCGGCAGGGGTCGCAGCAGCTTCGGCCGTGGCGCAATTGCTGGCACCCCTGCCGGGGTGCTGAATAGCACGACCTCACATTTCCGGTGGTGGCGCTATCGCTTAACCACCGGCTAATTGCTGCCAAGCCTCCGGCTTGAGAGGAAACCTAGCGGTGCGTTTAGCTCGCAACAACCTCCGAATTTAATTGAGATGAGGCCTGAAAATTATTCAACGCCAAGCACCAACAAAAACGCGGCCTGGAGAAAACTCCAGGCCGCGTGGCACTGCATGGTCAAAGTTGCAATTCACTAGTGCAGCGGTGCCCTGATTAATAACGCTGGCAATTCGGGCAATTGGATGGCGGGCTGGAATAGACCGGCATCGAGAAGTTGCCACTATCGTAATTGGGACGCGATACGCGGACCCGAACCGGCTGGTTGCCGTCCTGGTAACGCGCCAACTTCTCGCCCCACACTTGAGCGTCAACCGGACCGGTCTGCGAATGCAGGATCACCGAGCCGGTGCGATCAATGATCGCCACAAATGGGAATTTCTTGGCATGAAATACCTCGGCCACCTTCTTGCCGTAATCGCTAGTCACATCCACGCGGCAGACGCGGTAGGCGTCCAGGGCTGGTGTGCCCGCTGGCTCGTTCTCACCGGCCGGCGCTAGCAGGTCGGCGTCGAATTGCTCCGCCTCCGTGGCGGAGTTTTCCAAGACGACCAACAACGGCTGGGCGTCTGTCGCCCGGGTCGTGGCCAAAGCTTTGCCGTAGTCGGCTTCCCAACGCGGGGACTGCACGGTGGCAGTTGCTAGCATTTGGGTCGCGACTGCGGCCAACGCAAGGCTCTGTAACATCTTCTTCGGCTCCTTGTCTCGTGCCTCTCGTCCAAGCTCGCGTCAATCGGACCGTTTCGGCCGGCAAATCGAAACAGCGGTGCGGCGGAAGAGGGGCAACCTCGAAATGGAAGGCGACGCGCCGTAGTAAATTCCGTGTCCACGGTGGACAGCGACGCGCCAGATAAACATCAACGGTTAGAGAATGCCGGCAAGCGGAGCGGCTTTGAGCCGGGCATGACCCTCACGCCCTCGAACTCGTTACCGCAGGAAAGCCGAACCTAACCGATTGAGCGACCGCCTCAAGGGCCTCAAACCCGAAGCTAACGGGACGGTCGAGGTATGCACCGCGTTTGGCGGAAGTGCAAAAGCTAGGTAATCTAGGACGAACGCAACTTAAACCATTGCGAGCTAACGAGTTGCTGTTCGGATCGCCATACTCTAGCAATCGCCCAGATTAACATCGCGAGAATTGCCGCAAACATTTTCACTTACTGGACTTTTATGAAAATGGGCGATCTGAATGAGATGGATAGACCCACTTGCAGCAAGACGCGGACCCTTGACAAGCAGCGCAAACTTTGACGGCAGATTGGAGTGGCCCCACAACGCGTTACGCCGCGCCGAGCGTCAATTCAATCTGATGGCGAACGCCGTCACGAAGTACGGTCAGGGTCACGGTATCACCCGGCTTGTGGCTTTCCATAACGTCCACGAAATCCGTGTGGTCTTTCAATACCTTGCCGTCGATCGCGACCAGCAGGTCGGCGGACTCCCGGTCGATTACCACTTGCGAGACGACCCCAAAGCCTTGCGAGGTCGGGCGTCGGGCGAGCCGAGATCCGCGCAACCCAGCGCGTTCGGCGGGACCACCGTCACTCAACTTAAGGATTCGCAGCCCGCGTTTGGTTTCCATTACCGATACAATGCCGTGATAGGGACGAATGATCTTTCCGTGTTCGATCAAGTCAGGAAGAAAGCGACGGATGCGATCCACCGGAATGGCAAACCCCACGCCTGCACTTTGCCCGGTGCGAGTCGCGATGGCCACGTTCATGCCGATCATCCGAGCGCTGCTGTCGAGCATCGGGCCGCCCGAGTTCCCCGGGTTCATTGCCGCGTCGGTTTGAATGATTGACGTCATCTCCCGATCGGCTACTTGGCTTGGCAGTGAGCGGTCGAGGCTGGAAACAATGCCGGTCGTGAGCGTGCCGTTGAGGCCAAACGGATTTCCCAGGAGGTAAGCCCGCTGGCCCACTTTCAAGCTGTCGGAGCGACCCAAGCGGATCGGGGTCAAATTCTCCGGCGGGGCGTCGATCTTGAGCACGGCAATGTCGTACTCGCTGTCGGCGCCAATCAGCGACGCCTCGTGAATGCTGCCGTCGGCGAGCGTAACTTCTACCTCTTGCGCCCCGTCGACCACGTGAGCGTTCGTCAAAATGTGGCCCTGCTTGTCCAGAATCGACCCCGATCCAGAGCCCTGCCCCGGGATCGGCAACAGGCGGAATCGGTCGTATTGCACCGTGCTTGTGGTGATATTCACCACGCTCTTACTGGCCACTTCGTAGACGCGGATGTTGGCCAGTTCGTCAGGTGTGTAGACGGAGACCCCCGGCGGCGGCGGCGAGGCGGTAACCGCTGGCTGCGAATTTGCAACCGGTGTTGACTGGGCCTGGCTGGCGGCCAGAAAGGAGACGGGTTGCGTGAGGAGGACGGCCAGAAATGCTCCCCCCAGGACGCTAAATCCGGACAGCATTAGGTTTTGCGCTTTCATATCGTTAAATCCGTATCAATCGATTCGCATGAGGAATACTGGACTTATTGTACGAATTCTGCGGACCAATCGTTCGCCGCCAATATCGCCCCGGGGCGGTCTTGGAGGCTGCCCCGACACCGGTTGGCAAGGGCCGCCAGTCCAAGACACATCGATGATTCCCAGCTAGCCGGGCCATCTGGTCCCCCGCTTCAAGGCGCTCCTTTCCGTTTTTGTCGCCAAGAGACTTTGCGTTTGCAATACCCGACGCGGTTTTCACTGAAATAGAAGCAGACCCCTTGGAAAGGGCCTATCCCCGAGGGCCGGGAAATCGACGGAAACCGGTGGCAATTCCGCGCTTCAGCGAATAAACTGGGAGTAACTGGCAGTTTGCACAATCTTCCGTATTGGGAACGGTCGCTCTTCCGGAACAGAGCGCTGCGCCCGTGGACGGGTTTTTGCTCGGAGCTTTATCAGATGACGATTCCACGTGGATCTTGGTTCTCGCTGGCCTTGCTTGTGACGGCTTTCATCGGACAGCGATCCAACGCGGCCAGCACGGCGAACATGCGCGTTTTCCAAAACGCGGATGGCCAACAATACTTCGCACTCAGCTTGTCCGCCGACCTGCCCGTCACCACGCCTGAGCCGCGCGACGTCGTATTGATGTTCGACACGTCGGCCAGTCAGACGGGCATGTACCGCGACACGGCACTGGCGGCCCTCGACGCGTGCCTTGCGGCACTCTCGCCGCACGATCGAGTGAAGCTCGTGGCCGTCGATTTGGAACCGCGACCCCTGCAACAACAGTTCGAGGCGCCACAAGGTGCCGAGACGCAGCGAGCAGTTGCATTGCTGCGCAAGGATCCACCGTTGGGCGCCACCGATCTTCCGCTTGCGCTGAACCGGGCGGTCGAAATGTTCGACGCCGAGCGCCCCGACAATCGCGTGCTGATTTATATCGGCGACGGCATGAGCATGGCGCAGTTCGTGGGAACCGAAACACTTCGCACGGCCGTCGATCAACTTCGAGAGCACCACATCGCCGTATGTAGTTATGCCATCGGTCCGGCGCGCGACAATCAACTTTTGGCCGTTTTGGCAAATCAAACCGGTGGCAACCTCTACATCGATGAGGAAATGACCTGGGCCGACGAGACGAGCGACATTACCGTCGACCGCGCCACGGCCGACAACATTCGCCGCGGGGGAATCATCGGCGGCCAGTTAGCGGAATGGGTCCGCTCACCTGTAATGTGGATCGAGATGGCAGCGCCGGCGCAGTTGGCGGCCATGCTGCCCTTGCAATGCCCTCCGCTGCGCGGCGATCGCGACACGATCCTCGTCGGCCGGCTGGCCGACGGCGCAAGCGGGTCGCTCGCACTATCGGCCAGCGGTAGCGATGGCAAGCGAACCATGGATTTCCAGTGGAGCTGCTCGGTTTCTGAACCGCAGCCAAGTTATAGCTACCTATCCGAACTAGTTACGCTGGCCGAGCGCGACGGCGGCCTCACGCTTCCCACGGTGGGAACGCCCGGTTTGGATGAAGTTGGGCGCATGCTTTTGGCTCGGGTCGAAGCACTCACCGACTTGGCCCAACAGGCCGTTTCGACCGGCGATCTGGCCGGTGCCGAGCAGCTTTCCGACGCGATACTCGTTCGCGATCCGGGCAATCTGGAAGCCGAGAGTGTGAAGCGCGTAATTAAGAAGCGCCGAGTCCCGGTCAAGCCAATGGCGCATCAGCGGCCGGAGGGGAACGACGATCTGCAATTGGTGCGACCGGCACAACTCACGACTCCAACCGAGAGTATTCCCGGGGAAGTGATCGTTGACGCGCCACTGCTGGATGGTCCCGCCGCCGCGGGTGTCGTCACCGATGGCCGATTCCTCGATGAAGTGGAGCGCCAGAACCGAGTCTTTGCACAGATGCTGCAACGGGAGGTCGAGAACGTAGTTCGCGATGCTCGCGACATTATGGCCGCGGAGCCGGATCAAGCCACGCAACAACTTAAGCTCGCTCTGCAAAACGTCGAGCGGGCGCCCGAGTTGATCGCCGACGTTCGCGCTCAGCTCGTCGATCGTTTGCAATCGGCATTGCGTGAGGTGGCCCGTGCCGCCGCCATCAAAGACGACATCGACCGCGAACGAGAAGAAGAATTGGCGGCCGCTCGCGAAATGCGTCTGCTGTCGGACCGACTGGAGCAAAGTATGGAACGCGAAGCGCAGCTCATGGATCGCTTCAATGCCCTGATGGACGAAGGCCGCTACGAAGAAGCAATTGAGGTGACCGGCATCGTTGCCGAAATTGATCCCGAAGGGGTCGTTCCCGTCGTCGCGCAGGTTTGGTCGAACCTGAAGCGAAACTACGAGTTGCAAGAGGTCACGCGCCAAGCGCGGTGGACCGGATTCTGGGACACCATGTACCAGGTTGAACTTTCGAGCGTGCCGTTCCCCGACGATCCGCCGATCGTCTACCCGCCGGCTCCGTTCTGGGAAGAACTTACCAATCGACGCAAGAAGTACGCCGCAGTCGATCTCAAGTCGCAGGGGGGCGCCGAAGAAAAGATCAGCACGGCCCTCACTTCACCGCTGCCCGTGCAGGGGCTGGAGTTCATTCAAACTCCGCTCGAAGAGATTATCCAGACGTTGCGCGACGAGTATGAAATTGAGATTCAACTCGATCGGCCAGCACTGGAAGATTTGGGCATCGATGAAACGCAACCCATCGACGTGAACCTGCACAACGTTTCCCTTCGATCGGCGTTGCGGCTGATGTTGAAAGAGCTTGAGCTGACATATGTGATTGCCGATGAGGTGCTGCTGATCACAACTGAGGAAGAAGCGGATACGCGGCTGAGCGTGCGGGTCTACCCGGTGGCGGACCTCGTGTTGCCGATTATCATTCCGCAATCCGGCGGCATGGGCGGCGGAATGGGCGGCGGAATGGGAGGAGGCATGGGCGGCGGAATGGGAGGCGGAATGGGTGGTGGCATGGGAGGTATGGGTGGCGGCGGCATGGGAGGTATGGGCGGCGGCGGCGGACAGTTTAGCGTCCCCAACGAAGCGGCCACCGAGAAAGATTTGACGCTGACCAAGTCCGAACCCCGAATTAAGTCCGCCGCGTCGCGTCCAGCGCCGGCCGCGGTCACCAACACGCAACCCGCCCCCACGGCAGCGCCCGTCATCAAAATTGACGACTCGGCCGACCCCGACCAGTTCTGGTCCGATTACTTCGCCCATGGCACGCGCGATCACGCCCAGGTGCGCCAGGCCGTCCGCGATCTGATGCGCGATGGTCGGTACGATCACGCCATTGCGCTGGTGAACAATGCGCTCCGCTACGGACAGCCCCAGCCGTGGATGTACGAATCGCTCGGCATCTCGATGCAACTGAGTGGACGCCCCAAGGCGGAGATTGAGCGGGCGATCATGTCCGCCGTTGACTTCAGCACCTCCGCGGAAGAGATGCTGTTGGTTGCAAAATACCTTTCGGGCTTGGGTCTCGATCGGCGCGCCGTCGGCGTTTACCGGCAGGTGGTCGCCGCGGACCCGCTGTTGCATGAAGCTTATGCGCTCGCGCTGCGGGCCGCTCAGCGCGCGGAGGATTTGGAAGGCATTCGTTTTGCCACGGTTGGCATCCTTGGACAGGCCTGGACCGCTCAACAGGCGGAAATTGAAAACGTGGCTCGCCGCGTTGCCAAGGCGACTTTGGCCCAGTTGCAGGAGGCGGGCCGCGAAGACGAATACCAAGCCTACCGCAGCGAGTTGAATGAGTCGCTTACGCGCGACTGCGTGATTCGCGTGAGCTGGACCGGCGATGCCGACATCGACTTGGCGGTCGAAGAGCCGACTGGAACCGTCTGCTCGACGCTTCAGCCCCGCACCACAAGCGGCGGGGTCTCTCTCGGCGATGCCGTCGCCGGGCGGGGCGCTAGCTCGGGAGAGGGTTACAGCGAAATCTACGTTTGCCCGCGCGGGTTTGGTGGAACCTATCGCGCTCAAATTCGCCGAATTTGGGGCGAGGTCGCCGCGGGTAAGGTGACCGTCGATGTTTATTTGAACGTCGGCGGTGAAGGCTTCAAGCACGAGCGGCAGCAGCTCGCGTTGGAAAATGACGAAGCGATGGTCGCATTCGAGCTGCCCAAGGGCCGCCGCGCGGAGCCGCTGGCCGAGCAACAACTCGCCCGCGCGGTTGATCGCCAGCAAGCGTTGGGTCAGGCGGTCATGGCCCAGCAGTTTGCTAATAACCAGCAACTGAATTCCCTGTCTGACCCCTCGATCATTCCGAACCGACCCGACTTCGAACGTGCGCGTCGCGCCTTGTTCGGTCGCGGCGGCGCCGTGGGATTCCAACCCGTCATTCAAGTCCTGCCGGAAGGCACCAACTTTTCTGCGACGGGCGTGATTTCGGCCGATCGCCGTTACGTGCGGATCACGTCGGTTCCGTTCTTTTCGTTAATCGGTGATGTTACGACCTTTACCTTTGCCGGCGCTAGCCGCGACGACATGGACGACGGAGACGGTGGTAATGGTGACAACGGCAACGGCGACGGGGGCGGTCCGGGTGGCGATCCTGCCAATCCCGGTGATTTTGGCGGCGCTGGAGGAATCGGCTTGCCCGGCGCGGGGTTCTAGTCCTTATAAGCTCGATCGTTCTCCTATTCGCTAAACGGCCACAAATCCGCCAGCGCCTTGTGTTGCGCCTCGCGAAGTTGATGCACACCTTGTGCGGCGAGGTCTACAAGTGCAAGCAATTGCCCATGCGTGAACGTGGCCTCTTCGCCCGTCCCCTGCACTTCCACGAACTTGCCGCTCCCTGTCATCACGACATTCATGTCCACTTCTGCTGCTACGTCTTCGCGATAGTCGAGATCCAGTAGCGGTTGACCATCGACGATCCCGGCGCTTACGGCCGCAATGCTATCGGTCAGCGGCAACGAGGAAAAACTGCCCGCTGCCCGCAGGCCTACGAGGGCCTCCACGAGCGCCACGAAACCGCCCGTGATGCTCGCGGTCCGCGTGCCGCCATCCGCTTCGAGCACGTCGCAATCGACGGTAATCGTTCGCTCGCCGAGCGATTGAAGATCGACGACAGCCCGCAAGCTGCGGCCGATGAGCCTTTGGATCTCGGTCGTCCGCCCGTCGATCTTCGCCCGTTCGCGTGGCTTCCGCGGCGCGGTGCTCCCCGGCAACATGCTGTACTCGGCGGTCACCCAGCCCTTGCCCTTGCCGACCATCCAGGGAGGAACTTCGTTCGCAACGCTGGCGGTGCAAAGCACGGTGGTTCGCCCCGCCTTCACGATCACCCGTCCCGCCGCCGAACCCGGGACGCCGCGTTCGAATACCAGAGGTCGCAGTTCGTGCGAGGCGCGGCCATCGTGTCGTGGGTTCATGCTGTTAGTATCTTATGTGGTAGTGGGTTAGCCTCGCCGCGGCGTCCTCGGAGCGAATCGCTTGTGCGGCGCTGTCTATTTATGGTTGTTCGGCGTGGCCGCCGACGCTAACAGCCATACGAGAATTCCTTTCTGCACGTGCATCCGATTCGCGGCCTGCGGCACGACCAGGCTTTGCGGGCCGTCCATGACGTCGTCAGTCACTTCTTCGCCGCGCCGAGCGGGCAAGCAGTGCAGGAAGACGCACCGCTCGGGCGCTTGAGCCATCAGGTCGGCATTCACCTGGTAGTCGGCAAAATCCTGCTGCCGTTGCGCCCGCTCCGCTTCCTGTCCCATGCTGGCCCAAACGTCGGTGTACACGGCATCGGCGTCTTGCACCGCAGCGATGGGGTCGAGCGTTACCTCAAACTTCGCTTGCGGCGTTTCTTTGCGAGCGGTTTTCAGAAAACTTTCATCGAGTTCATAGCCGGGCGGGGTCGCAATTGCCAGCGTCATATCGAGCCGCGCACAGCCACGAGCCAAACTGCGGAGCACGTTGTTTCCGTCGCCGACCCATGCCAGTTTCCGACCAGCCAGCGAACCAAAATGCTCGCGCAGTGTGTACAAATCGGCGAGCGCCTGGCAGGGATGAGCGAGATCGGTGAGTCCGTTAATGACTGGGCAACGCGAATAGCGGGCCACCTCTTCGACGGTCGCGTGGTGCTTGGCCCGGATCACGATCACGTCCACCATTTCGCTGAGCACGCGCGTGAAATCGGCGATGCTTTCGCGCTTGCCGAAGCCCGCGTCGTCGCCCAGTAGGATGCTGCCGCCGCCCAAGTGAACCATGCACGACTCGAAGCTGACCCGCGTCCGCAGAGACTGCTTCTCAAAGAGCAGCGCGAGCATGCGCCCGGGCAAGAGCGGCTCGCGCACGCCGTGCAGGAACTTCGTCTTGAGTTCCTCGCTGATCGTAAAAACCCGCTCGATCTCAGCGGGCGAGACGTCGGCGAGGGTGAGGAGATGTTTCATGGGGACTGGGGACTGGGGGCTGGGGAATTGGGAATTGGGAATCGACGGAGCACCTGAGAAATTGCTGGTGCATTCCCCAGCCCCAAGTCCCTAGCCCCTAGCTCCTCTTCAAGGTTCGTGGTTGCGCAGTACGTCGGCCAGTATTTCGCAGCCTTCGGTGAGTTGTTCGTCGGTGAGGGTCATGGCGGGGAGCAATCGAATGACCGTTTGATGGGTGCAGTTGATGAGCAGGCCGCGTTCGAGGCATTGCTGGACGATCGGCGTGCCATCCACTTGGAGCTCGAGGCCGATCATCAGGCCACAGCCGCGGACGTCGGTGACGATCGGCAATTCCTCGACGAGTGGCCCGAGTGTCTTTCGGAACAGGTCACCTAGCGCTTGCGCCCGGGCCAGCAGTCCGTGTTTTTCGATCGCTTCGATCGTGGCGATTCCCGCGCGGGCGGCGATCGGGTTCCCACCAAAGGTGGCGGCGTGCATGCCGGGTCGCAGACTCGGGGCGATGTCGCGCTTGCAAAGCATCGCCCCGCCGGCGATGCCGCCGCATAGGGCTTTGGCGAGCGTCATCACGTCGGGCGTCACGCCGAATTGCTGATAGGCGAACCACTTGCCGGTCCGCCCGCAGCCGGTTTGCACTTCGTCGAACACGAGCACAAGCCCATTGTCGTCGGCGATCTTACGCAGGCCTTGCAAGAAGCCCTCGGGCGGCAAGCGGATACCTCCCTCGCCCTGGATCGGCTCGACCATGATGCCAGCCGTTTCGTCATCGACTAAACTGCGGACCGCATCGAGATCGCCGAAGGGCGCGTATAAAAACCCCGCCACCAGTGGCCCGAGACCCTCGTGATATTTCGGCTGGGCTGTGGCAGTGACGGCGGCGAGCGTGCGGCCATGGAAGCCGCCTTGAAACGTGATGATCTTGTATCGCTTCTCGGGCGTGTGAAGCCGAACGAGCTTGATCGCGGCTTCGTTCGCCTCCGCGCCGGAGTTGCAAAAGAACGCCTGGCCGCCAAAACTCCGCTCGCTAAGCAACTTGGCCCACTGGCCTTGGGCTTCGGTATGCCACGTATTGGGAACGTGGATGAGTGTGGCGACTTGCTCTTGGACCGCCTTCACCACCTCTGGCGGACAATGGCCCAACAGATTGCAGCCCCAGCCGGGAAAGAAATCGAGATACCGCCGCCCCTGATCGTCCCACACCAGCGACCCTTCGCCGCGAACCAGCGTGAGCGGGAACCGGCGATAATTCGGCACCACATACCGCTGAAACAGCTCGGCCGTTTCGGACGACATGGTGGGAGCTTCGAGAGTGGTCATGTGTGGGGATGGGGACAGGGGAGTGGGGGCTGGGGAATCCAATACTCTAGCCGGTACGTGGCCGGAGATTAAGGCGTCTCGAATAGACGCTGGATCAATCCAAAAGGTTCGACCCGCCAAGCGACGGGGTTTAACTAGCTTGTAAGGGCCGCGGCCGCCGGGGATAATTCCAAACTAGTATACCGCTCGTACCCTCGCTTGCGGTTTAGCGGTTTAGCGGTTTAGCTAAACCTCGTACCCTCGCTTGCGGTTTAGCTAAACCGCAAGCGAAGGGGCGAAACCGTTAACCAGGGGCAGAAGTTCAATGGCCGTGATTGCCTATCACCTGATCTGGACGAACTATGGCACCTGGCTTCCGAATGATCTGCGCGGCAGCGGTTCGCACGACGTGTATACGCCGGCCCTGGCCGAGTTGGGCAGACCTCACTTCGGTCGCAAGAAAATCCAACCCAAGCGAAACATGGTGCGCCAGTTTTGCGAAGAGGCACAATCCCGACTGCAATTCCCGGTGATCCGCTTCGATGCGAGCCAACGCGAAGTAATTGCGGCTGGATTCGCCCACGTGATTCTGAGCCAGCAATTCACATGCTATGCCTGCGCGTTAATGCCGGACCACGTGCACCTGGTGGTCCGCAAGCATCGGCATCAAGCCGAAGAGATGATCGAGCTCTTCCAGGAAGAATCCCGCCGTCGCCTGGGATCGACCGGCGCTCTGTCGCCCGATCATCCCGTCTGGACGAAAAACGGATGGAAGGTCTACCTTGATACGCCTGAAGCTGTGTGGTCGCGGATTCGTTATGTCGAACGCAATCCACTCAAAGAAGGCCTGCCACGGCAATTTTGGCCCTTTGTTATGCCGTACGACAATTGGCCGTTTCATCGGCAGCGAACTGAACCGCGCCCACGCGAGTAGTTCGGTTGCGAACCCTCCTCATGGTTCGTCATAGACGGCATCCTCGTCGGCATAGGCATTTAGCAAATGCTGCTTTGCCGCAACGCGCCACACCGCCATCTCATCGTCAGTGTCGAAAGGGAGCGAGATTTGAATCACGTCGCCCGGCGAAGCTTCGAGCGGCTGGCTCAGTTCCAAATGCGTTGGATCGAGGATTGTGGCGGAGATGACGCGCATTGCTCTGTTATTCCATGTCGATTTGGGTGGACGAAGAATAACTTTCTATTCTATCTCTTCAATCCCGAATTGGCCAGCCATGCACAATATAATGAGAAGGTAGACTTACCCCGTAATGCCAAGCTGATTAAGAGTTCGATCATTCGAATCTTTCCAAGTATCAAAGCCGCTTCGTGAGTTCCCCGCGACGACTGACGCGGCGTCTGAAGCGTGAGAAAATTTATAATCGCTAGCAAATTGCAGTCTCCGGTTCTCTTCAATCAGGATTCCCATATCAATGAGTTGTTGCCGAAGCTCTCGATACTGATTGGGCAGCGAATTCGCGGTCCAATTTGCGGCCTCCGATCCTTTGAGTACGGTCATACTTCGTTCGATCGCAGACCACTGTGCCCGAGCGTACACTCCCTTTCGCGGAAGATAGTAGGTAAACAAGCCGTCGTTCGCTGACTTGTTGATCGGTTGCTCGATCTCCATTTGCAATTTGCGCACATACTCGAGCAACTTTTCGTAGTCGTCAATTCTAAGCAGTGCCTCCACCGGCTCGCCGTCTACGTCGACGACAAATCGAGGCCGAAGTGAATGAATATCCATAGAGTTTTCCCATCACATGAAAATCGACACTGCCTAGTGGCGTTAATATCGCTCTTTCTGCTTACTCCCCCACAATCTCCGTTCCCACCCCGCGATTCGTATAAATCTCCAGCAGCAGCGAATGCCGCAATCTTCCATCGATGATGTGAATCTTGCGGACGCCTTTTTGAAGGGTTTCGAGGCAGGCTTCGACTTTGGGGATCATGCCGGCTTCGATCGTGCCGTCGGCTAGCAGCCGTCGGGCTTCCGTGGTGGTGAGCGAGTGGATCAGCGAGTTGGGGTCGTTCTTGTCGCGGCGGACGCCGTTCACGTCGCTCAGGTAGACGAGCTTCTCGGCGCCCATCGCCTGGGCGACCGCCATCGCAGCAGTGTCGGCGTTGACGTTCAGTCGCTGGCCGGTTTCGGTTTCGCACATCGAAGGAATCACCGGCACCTGGCCGGCGTAGCAGAGGTTGTCGATGGTGTCGCGGTCGACGCGGGTGACGTGGCCGACGTGGCCGAGGTCGGTCGGCTGGCCGTCGGTGTTGGGGAGCGTGAGCTGCTCCCCGAACAGGACGTTGTTGTTCGTTTCGCCAACGAAGCTGAGGGGCATGGCGCGGCCGCCAAATTCTTCGATGCGGTGGGCGATCCACTGGTTGATGTCGCCGGCGAGGACGCGGGCCACGATGTCGAGCGTGGCGTCGTCGGTGTAACGGCGGCCTTGAATGAACCGCGGCTCGATGTTCGCCTCGGTCATCGCCCGGCTAATCGCGGCCCCACCGCCGTGAACGACGATCGGCCTCATGCCGACGGTCTCCATGAACACGATATCGACAAGCAGGTGCCGCAGTGCCTCGGGATCTTCCATCACGCTGCCGCCGAGCTTGATGACGGTGATCTTCTCCCGAAACTGGCGAATCCAGCCCATCGCCTCGATCAGGACATCGGCTTTTTGGATGGCGTCTAGCATGGGGGGAAGGATGCGGGGAGCAGGATGCGGGGATCGGGTTTGAACTCGCATCTTAACAGGCAGAATAGAGGTGGTAAACTTCGTCGCACATGCCCTGGAAGTTGAGTCGCGTTATTGGCAAGATGACGTGATTGTCGCCGGCAGAGCCGACGGCTTGGATTTGACTGTTGCGAACTCGAGTTATTTGCCTCGCACGGATTCGATATGCCCTCCGCGAACGACAGCGCTGTCGCCATCGTGCTTGCCGCCGGCAAGGGCACCCGGATGAAGAGCGACCTGCCGAAGGTGCTCGTGCCGGTTTGCGGGCGGGCGATGATTCGGTATGTGCTCGATGCGCTGCGGGCGGCGGGCAGCGGCCGGATTTTGGTGGTGATAGGGTATCGCAGTGATCTGGTGCTGCAAGAACTCGCCGGTGAACCTGGAGTCGAGTTCGTCGAGCAGACCGAGCAACTGGGCACAGGCCACGCGGTGATGGTCTGCCGGGAGGCTCTAGCGGGTCACAAGGGGCCGGTGCTGGTGGTGGCGGGTGATTCGCCGATGCTCCAGGTTTCGAGCCTGCAAATGCTATTCGCGGAGTTCGCCCGCGACCGCCCAGCTTGCCTGCTAGGGACGGCCATTCGCGACAATCCCCATGGGTTGGGCCGGATTGTTCGTGACGATCAAGGCGAATTTCTCGCGATCGTCGAGGAAAAGGACGCTACACCCGAGCAACGGGCGATTACCGAGGTGAATATGAGCACCTACGTCTTTGATGGCGTGTCTTTATTATGGGCCTTGGACCAACTCACCACGAATAACGCGCAAGCGGAGTATTACATCACAGACTGCCCCAGTATTTTGCGGAACGCGGGCAAAGCGGTGCAGGCGCTCGCCGCCCTGCAGCCCTGCGAAGCGCTGAGCATCAATACCCCGGAAGAACTGTCCGTGGTAGAACGGGAGATGCGAAACGTGCCACGGTCGGGGACGACGCGGCTCACGAAGCCCTGACCCCTGAATCCTGAATCCTCACCCCTCCTCATGCACGACCTCAAACTATTCAGCGGCAACTCGAATCCAGGCCTGAGTCGGAAGATCGCCGAGTATCTGGGCGTGCCGCTCGGGCAGGCGACTCTGGGGCGTTTCCCGGACGGTGAGATTTCGTGCAAGATCGAAGAGGACGTGCGCGGCCGGGATGTTTACCTCATTCAACCGACCTGCCCGCCGGTCAATGAAACGATCATGGAACTGTTGATCCTGATCGACAGTTGCCTGCGGGCGAGCGCCGAGCGAATCACGGCGGTGATTCCCTACTTCGGCTATGCCCGGCAGGACCGCAAGGATGAAGGTCGCGTGCCGATCACGGCCAAGCTGGTGGCGAACCTGATCACCCGGGCCGGCGCGAACCGCGTGCTGGCGATGGACCTCCACGCCGCTCAGATTCAAGGATTTTTTGATGTACCGGTGGACCATCTTTACGCGGCACCCGTGTTGAATGAGCACTTTCTAAATTGCGATCTCGACATGAACGAGGTGGTGGTTGTCAGCCCCGACGAGGGAAGCATGAAGCGGGCCTTGGGGCACGCCAAGCGGCTGGGCCGCACGGTGGCGATCATCGACAAGCGCCGCACGAGCGCAGAGACGACCATTTCAGAAAACATCATCGGCGGCCCGGTGGAGGGCAAGATCGCGATCATTTTCGATGACATGATTACGACTGCCGGCTCGATTACCGGCGCTGCTCGCGTGCTCCACGAGCGGGGAGCGAAGGAAGTTCACGTCGGAGTCACCCACGCCGTGCTGTGCGGCCCCGCAATGGAACGGCTGAAGGCGGCAAATTTGGCGAGTTTGGTGTGTACCGACTCGATTCCTTTGCGGCCCGAACAGCTTTTGCCCCAAATCCAAGTGCTGCCCGTGGCACCCCTGCTGGGGGAGGCGATCAAGCGAATTCACCGCAACGAATCGGTCAGTAAGCTGTTCCGGTAGGGAGGCCGGGAGGCGAATTTAGCCTGGGAGGGCGGCGCTCCCGCGGAGCCAGAGGCGGATATTAGAGTTTAGCTCCGCGGGAGCCTCGCCCTCCCTGCGGGCCACCGGTTTCACCGCGGCATTTTCTGCCCTTGAAAAGGGCGGCGTGGCGCAGAGAATATAGGATTCTCACTGCCGGGCTGAGAACCCCGCAAAACATCGAATCGCCCTCGCCGAGGGGCACGGAAGGCAACGCATGTCCGAAGCACTTGAAGTCCAAACTCGGGAAACGCTTGGGAAGCGAGCCAATCGCCGATTGCGCGACTCCGGAAAACTGCCGGCCGTTCTCTATGGCCATCAAGAACCGGCCGTGAGTTTGTCTCTGCCCGCCGACAAGTTTCAACTCGTGCTGCGCCACGGGACGAAGCTGCTCGACCTATCGGGCGCCGCGAGCGGGCAGGCCCTGCTGCAACACTTGCACTGGGATCCGTTCGGGAAGGAAGTGTTGCACGTCGATCTGTTGCGCGTCAGCGCTGGCGATCGGGTTTACGTAGAAGTTCCAATTGAAATGCGCGGCGAATCGCCGGGTGGCTTGAACGGCGGCATTGTCGAACTGTTGATGCACTCCGTGGAGATCGAGGTTTCGCCGGCGGCGATTCCCGATCGGCTTCACATCCACATTGGGAACTTGCAGATTGGTGACACGCTAACCCTGGCCGACATCGCGGACTTGCCGGAGGGCGCTACCTATCTCGTTGAAACGGACGAGGCGGTGGTGCATTGCACGGCGCCAGTCGGCGACGATGCGGAGGAAGGCGGCGCGGAGGGTGCAACTGCCGAGCCGGAAGTGATCGCCAAGAAGCGTGCCGAGGAAGAGGAAGCGGAGAAGAAGGCCGAGAAGAAGTAGAGGAAAGCTGTCGGTTTCGGCTATCGGCTGTCGGCCAGAACGGAGTGTGTATTTCTGGCTGAGAGCTGACAGCCGATGGCCGACAGCCATTTACCATGAAGCTGGTGATTGGACTTGGAAACCCGGGTCGGAAGTATGCGTTTACGCGGCATAACGTGGGCTTCGACGTTATCGAGCGACTGGCGTCGCGGCATGGCGCGGAGCCGTGGCGACGGAAGTTTGATGCCGAGATTGCCGAAGCGTTAATCGGCGGCGAGCGGGCGTTGTTGATGCGGCCGCAAACGCTGATGAATCGCAGCGGGCAGGCCGTGCAGGCTGCCGTGGCGTTTTATAAATTGCCGCTCGAAGATTTGCTGGTGGTGTGCGACGATTTTAATTTGCCGTTGGGCCGATTGCGGATTCGTACCGAAGGCTCGTCGGGTGGTCAAAAAGGCTTGCAGAATATCACCCAGTTGCTGGGCACTCAGGAGATAGCTCGGTTGCGGATAGGAATCGGGCCGGTTCCAACCGAATGGGACGCGGCGGATTTCGTGTTAGGAAAACTTACCCGGGCAGAACAGTCGGCAATCGCCCCGCTCATTGATCGCAGCGCCGACGCCGTTCGGTGCTGTGTGGAACGAGGCGTCGCGGCGGCAATGAACGAGTACAACGCACTTCCCGCCGAGGCACCTAGCGGCGACAATGAATAATCACGGGCAACAGGCCCGGAATGGCTTTAAGTACACGGAGAATTCCCTTGGCTCAGAATGTTTACGAAGGTCTGTTCCTGTTCGATTCGAACCAGTTTGCTCGCGACCGGTCGGCGTTGCCCAAAGTCGTCGAAGAGATGATCACCAAGGGCGGCGGCGAAGTGTTGGTGAGCCGGCTGTGGGAAGAACGCAAACTTGCCTATCCGATTTCCGGACATCGCAAGGGAACCTATTGGCTGATTTATTTCCGTAATGACGGTCAAGTCGTTGGGCCGCTGAATCGGCAGTGCGAAATTCACGACGGAATTCTGCGGCAGCTCGTAACGAAAATTCACCCGCGGCTGGTGGAGCCGATTTTGGCCCACGCCGAAGGCCGACAAACTGTGGAAACACCTGCGGCCGAAGCGGCTGCTCCCGAGACGCCCGCCGCCCCGGAAATGCCGAGATTTGAGGTACCAGCCGAAGCGTCGGCCATCAGCCTGTAGGTTGTCGGCTGGTCTGCACCGTTATCGCCTTCGCTAGTATTTGTTAATCTATTGTTTGGAACGTCCGTACAGTAAATCGATTTGACTGCTCTAGAGGAGCATTTCCATGGCCAGCTTTAACCGCGTGATTTTGGTCGGCAACTTGACCCGCGACCCGGAGTTGCGACATATCCCCAGCGGGACCGCGGTCACGGAGATCGGCCTCGCGACGAAGAACCGCGTTAAACGAAACAACGAATGGGTTGATGAGCCAGTGTTTGTCGACGTTACCCTTTGGGGACGTATGGCGGAGGTCGTTAACGAGTACCTTAGCAAAGGCTCGCCCATACTGATCGAGGGTCGGCTCAAGCTCGACACGTGGGAGAAAGATGGCCAGAAGCGGTCGAAACTTAGCGTGGTTGCCGACCAAATGCAGATGCTCGGCAGCAAGGGTGACTCAGCAGGTCGAAGTGGCGGTGGAGGCAGCGGCCGCCCCGCGCGCGAAGACGACCCGTTTAGCGCCCCGGTCGAAGACTACATCCCCTCCGGTCCGCCCGACGACGACATTCCTTTTTAGAGGTGTTAGGTGTTAGTCGTTAGTTTGTGCGACTTGCAACTTACGACCAACCACTTACGACTAATTACTCACGACTAACGACTGATCCGCCATGCCCACCAAACACAAGAAGTTGAAGCGCAATCCGACCTCGTTCAAGCGGCTCCCCAAGGGGGATCGCGGCGGCGTCGAACTGATGCTGATTCACTCCGTTGAGCACCTCGGCAAGCAGGGCGAGGTCGTCCAGGTACGGTCGGGGTACGCCCTGAACTATCTCTTGCCGCAAGGTCTCGCCACGTTTGCTAGTGACCATCACAAGCGGATGGTGGACAAGCACAAAGTCAAGCTTCAAGAACTAGAGCGGCAGCGGCAGGGCGAGTTGCGATCGTTCGCCGCTGATATCGCCCGTCAGAGCGTCACGATCGAGGCCAATGCCACCGACGATGGCCATCTCTATGGCAGCGTCGGCGCGCCGGAAATTATCCAGGCACTCAAGAAAAACGACGTTCACCTCAGTGCCGATCAAATTCGACTCGAAGGTCCGCTTAAGGAACTTGGCCTCTACACGGTCAAGATTCGGCTGTCGAGCGAAGTGGAAGGCGAAGTGAAAGTTTGGGTCGTGCCCGCCGTCGGCGCGGACTGATGCTAAATTAACAGTAGCTGAATTCGCAAGAATTCAGATGACTACGGCGCAAGCCTGAACTCTTGCGAGTTCAGCTACCTGGGGAAGGAGTCCACCTGTGGCCACTGTTGATCGACCTCCGCGCGCGTTTTCCTCGTCATCCGGCGGCGATATCCTCGACCGGCTGCCGCCGCAGAGCGTTGAGGCAGAGCGGGCTGTTTTGGGCAGCCTGCTGCTTCTGCCCGAAGTCTGCGATGAAGTCGTGCTCGTCGTTCGGCCCGACGATTTTTACGACGACGCCAATCAGCGAATCTTCAGCCACATGGTCGCGTTGCACGACGGCGGCCGTAAAATCGACCTGATGCTTCTCGTGCAGCGGCTGAAAGACGCAGGCGAGTTCGAGCTTACCGGCGGCGCCGCGTACTTGGCGGAACTTGGCGAGGCGGTCCCGACAGCCGCGCACGCCGAGTACTACGCCCAGATTGTCCGCGACAAGTCGATGCTGCGGGCGCTCATCTTTGCCAGTACCGACATCATTCAGGAGGCCTACGACACAAAAGTCGAAGCCCGGCAGATGCTCAGCCGCGCCGAGGAACGCGTGTTCGCCATTCTTGACAGCAAGGGCCAAGGCAAGCTGCTTTCCATCCGCGAAGTGCTGCACGAATCGCTGGCGCGGATCGACGCCCGCATGAAGCACGAACATGCGTGCGGGGGAATCGAAACGGGCTTCGACGATTTCGACGAGATGACCGGCGGCCTACACAAGTCGGAGCTTGTGATCCTCGCCGCCCGGCCCAGCATGGGTAAGACCGCGCTGGCACTCAATGTTGTGGAGCATGTGGCGATCAATATGCAGCAGCCGACCCTCTTCGTTAGTTTAGAAATGTCGAGCCTGGAACTCGGCGATCGCCTGCTTTGCTCGCGGGCCAAAGTAAATGGGCACCGGCTCCGAAACGGAACGATCTCCGGCGAAGAGAGTCGCAAGCTCGTACAGACTGCGTCGGAAATCAGCACCGCGCCGCTGTACATCGACGACTCGCCCAGCCGCACGATGACCGAAATCGCGGCTGCCGCGCGACGGCTCAAACGACGGCACGGCTTAGCGCTGTTGGTGATCGATTATCTACAGCTTATCGAGCCGGACAATTCCAAAGACCCGCGACAGGAGCAGGTTTCCAAAATCGCCCGACGTTTGAAAGGACTGGCTCGCGAGCTTAGCGTGCCGGTGCTGTGCCTCGCACAGCTCAATCGGCAGGTGGAAGCTACCCGCGACAATAAACCGCAACTCAGCCACCTGCGCGAATCGGGTGCCATCGAGCAAGATGCCGACGTGGTGATGTTCATTCACCGCGAGGAATACTATCAGTCGAACGACGAGGATCGCGAGCGGGTCCGCGGCGAGGCCGACTTGATGGTCCGCAAGCAGCGGAACGGCCCGACGGGCGACGTAAAGCTTACCTGGCTTCACGAGTTCACCCGGTTTGCCAACGCAGCGCCCAAGCCTTACGCCGAATTCGATTCTTTCGGCAGCGAGTATTAGGTATTGCCGCTTGCGGCTTAGCGGCCTTACCCCTACATCTCCCGTGTCGCACATGCAAAGGCTGGGGTGCAAGTCGCACTTTGACTGGAGAACCTCCCAGGGGGGATCTCTGAAATTCTGTCGCCTGCGGCTGACCGCGACCCTCCCCTGGCAGCGTTGCCACCAGTATTGCCACCCCCGCTGGAAGTGGCATTGTGGCAATCCTCTACAATAATAGGGGTTTTGCGCCGACACGTGGCAATGCTGATCCCTCGTGGCTCCGCGGAATCTCACTCGAAGAGCCGCGCGTAGAGGTTTTCCGCCCTGGTGATGGATGCGAACTTCGCGGTGCGCAAATGCGAGAGGATTTTTCATTTTGCCAGCTTGTTGCGCGCGTAGCGTGGCAAAGTGGCAAAACCGCGGAAACCCGCATATCCAGAGGGCGATCATTACAGGAGTCCCGTTCCTGAATTTTCCGAGTGTAACAGGCAGCGCATCCACGGCAGGCTGCCATTGACGTAGTTTTTCTCTGATTCGTCGAAAACCTGTTGCTAGCGCGCGAAGTGCGACTTGCACCCCGACGGCCGGCGACCGCTGAATCCGCCTTGCCGCCGTGCGCTGCTTCGAGTATTTCTTGCCCGGCTTGCAGCGCTTCCGTGCGCTCTTGCCGCTAGCGGGGCTGGCACAGCCACCTCGCGACGCGCGTACTTTTCTCCACCGGCCGCAGCAACAGAGACCGCCCGCAGGTGATGATGACGCCCGGCGCACAACGACTGTTCATGGCGACGCTCTTATTCGCGTCGGCATCCGATGCGATTGCGCAAAGCTTCGGCGCTTCGCCGTTGCCTGGTTCCATCTTCGGAAAAGATGACGAACCCCGCCGAGACGTCTCCGGCCCGTCCCTATCGGCTAGCGAAGAACCGGTCGTCGACTTACGCGTCGAAGGCAACAAAACAATTCCCGCCTCGCAGATTCTAGCGCAGTTGCAAACGCGCATCGGTCGCCCCTACGACCCCAAGATTGTTCAGAAAGATGTCAAGAAACTGGCGTCGCTGTCGTGGTTCGTGGATGTCCAGCCGCTCTACCAGCGGACGCCGGAGGGTCACATCGTGGTCTTCCGCGTCGTAGAACGTCCGACGATTCGGTACGTCGAGTATCTAGGCAACGTGCGAATTCGAGACAAGAAACTTGAAAAGGAAACCGGGCTGAAAGCCGGCGGCGCCGCCGATCCCCACGCCGTCGAGGACGGACGTCGCAAGATCGAGGATCTTTATCGTCAGAATGGTTTTAATCTGGCTCAGGTTTCGATCCTCGAAGGCCTGAAGCCGGGCGACAAAGGGATCGTCTACATCATCAATGAGGGCAATTCCGAAAAAATTTGGAAGGTTTCTTTTGAGGGCAACGAGTTCGTCAGCGATGGCCGTTTGCGAACGCAAGTTCAATCGAAGCCGGGCCTCCTCAGGATATTCAAGGGCGAGCTTGATCTGGAAGTGCTGACGGCCGACATCGACAAACTCACCTCCTATTATCGCTCCTTCGGGTACTTTCAGGCCAAGGTGGGGCGAATCGTCGAATACGATGACGAAGAGGGCGGCGACTGGGTCAATATCCGCTTTGTGATTCATGAGGGACCACGCTATTCCGTGCGAAATGTTTCCTTCATCGGCAATCAATTGTTTGCGTCCGACTCTTTGGCGTTGGGCATCACCTTGCCGCAGGGCTTGGAGTTCGAGCAGGCCAAGATGAACGCCGACGTGAACTGGCTAAAAGAAGTTTACGGCAGCCGGGGCTATGTCTTTGCGGATGTAAAAGCGGAGCCTGTGTTCCTCGAAGAGCCCGGCCAGATCGACCTCGTGTATCACATTACCGAAGGCAAAAAGTGGCGAGTCGGTCGCATTTTTATACATATCGACGGCGACAACCCCCACACCCGCATCCAAACGGCGCTCAATCGGCTCAGCTTTCAGCCCGGCGAAATCATGGACATCCGCGAGGTCAAGGCGAGCGAACGTCGCCTGCAAGCGAGCAGCTTGTTTCACGTCGATGCGGCACGTAGCGTTTATCCCAAAATCACTTACCGCATCCCCGAGCTGGAAAACACCGAGTTCTCTGCCGACGGTGGCGGCGAGTCGTTCCGCGGCCAAAGCCCCGATGTCGTGCCCGTTCCGGAAGCCTCCGCTGGCGGCGATCAAGTCTATGAAGTCCGCATGCCGGTCGCGACAGCACCCGCCGCGGAAGAGGCCATCGACGTTCATCTGGACTTCACCAAGCCGGGCCAACCAGCCATTCAACACGTAGCTCACCAAGCACCCAAGACCGTCGAGCAGGATGCGGTCGGTTGGTCGGCGCCTGCGGCGGGAGCGCCGGCCGGAACGCCTTCATCGAATCCATACGGCAATTTACAGGTACCGTCGCAAAACCCTTATCAGCCTCAACCCGTCGCGGTAACGACAACTCCGTACAGCAAAGCTGCCCCCGAAAATCACGGCATGGCGGAACGTATGCCGGGCTTCGGCGGAACAGTTCCGCGAGCCACCAGCCCGCAAACGGCGCCGATTGGAAACAGTGGTCAGAACGCCGTGCAGCCGGCGCAATTCGCTTCGCCGTTGCCCGGTCCGCAGCCGCAATACCTGCCACCCGGTCCGGTGGTTACCGATCCGTCAGTCACGCCGCTGCCCGGCGGCTCGACGATTCTGCCCGGCGATCCCTGGGGACCACCCGGCCAACCTTACGCCGATCCGGCGGTCGACGTGATTGTGAATCTCGAAGAAACCCAAACCGGCCGCCTCATGGTCGGCGTGGGTGTGAATTCCGACGCCGGGGTTGTGGGACAAATCCTTCTCGACGAACGAAATTTCGATTGGCGGCGATTGCCGAGAAGCTGGCAAGATTTCGCCGACGGCACCGCCTTTCGCGGCGACGGCCAAAGATTCCGCATCGAAGCCGCGCCGGGCACGCGCGTCCAGCGCTATTTGATCAGCTTCACCCAGCCCTATTTGATGGACACGCCGGTGAGCTTGAGCCTCAGTGCTTCCTACTTTGATCGAATTTATCGCGACTGGGACGAGCAGCGCGTCGGCGGCCGGGTGGGAATTGGATATCAATGGACGGAGAACGATCTTTCCGCGCTGCTGTCCTACCGAGGCGAGGACGTGTTTATCAGCAACGTCTCCGACCCGGGTTTGATTGATTTTCAAGAGGTGCTCGGCCACAACGCGCTCCACGGTTTTGGCGTGACCATTACGAACGACACTCGCGACAATCCCTTCTTGGCGACGACCGGCCACTACCTGCAGCTTAGTGCGGAGCAAGTGCTCGGCAGCTTTACTTATCCCAAAGCAGAGATCGACGCGCGTAAGTACTTCCTGGTGAACGAGCGCCCCGACCACTCGGGACGGCACGTTGTTAGCGTCGGAACGCGGCTCGGATTCGCGGGCAACGACACGCCGATTTATGACCGCTTCTTTGCAGGTGGTTTCTCCACGATGCGCGGTTTCGACTTCCGCGGTGCGTCCCCGGTGGTCGACGACGTTCAAGTTGGTGGCGACTTCCAATGGCTCAACTCGGTCGAGTACCTGTTCCCGATCACCGCCGACGACATGCTCCACGGCGTCGCCTTTTGCGATTTCGGCACCACCGAGCCGAACGTGAGCATCAACGACTTCCGCGTCGCCCCTGGCGTTGGCCTGCGCATCACCGTGCCCGCCATGGGCCCGGCGCCGATCGCGCTCGACTTCGCCTGGCCGGTCGTCCGCGCAGACACCGACGACACCCAAGTCTTCAGCTTCTTCATCGGCTTCATGCGGTAATTAGTTCCACCTGTATAGCCGGTGCGCCAGCTTTCTAATTGGTGGAAGGCCTTACTGTATAATCAGTTGCGCTAGATGCACGATGCGCCGATCGCCCGGCTTTCAGGGAACTGCAATAAAACGGGCAGCGAGAATCGTTACGTCCCTAGAGACGCCTCGCTGTGCCCACTTGGAAGGCCCCGATTTGGCGAAGCCAAGCAAGGACCGAGCTGTGCGATTTCTCCAGCACTTGGAGCCGCTCAAGGCTGCGCTGGAGGCGTACTGTCGGCGGAGTGTCCATGACCCGAACGCCGTGGAAGACGTGCTGCAAGAGGCGGTAGGCAAGGCGTATCGGGACTTTCATTTGTACGCGGAAGGGACAAATTATCGAGCGTGGATCTTCCGCTACCTAAACTTGGAGATTTATGCCGGCAATCGCTCGTTCCATCGCGAACGGCGCAAGGCACTCGCGGATGAGCCGACGGTCGAGGATGTTTGGGAGCACGCGATTGACGAGCCGCTCATTGAGCGACTTCTGGAAAAGCCGGAACGCATTTTGAGCCAGTGTGATGACGCTTTGGCGACGGCGATTGACGAACTCAGCCCCCTGGAACGGTCGGTCTTGTTGCTGCGAGCCATCGGCCAGTTCAAGCATCGAGAGATGGCCGACATATTGGAAGTCCCGATCGGAACGATCATGAGCGCACTCTCACGGGCGCGGGCAAGATTGCGATTGAGGTTGGCTGAGTACGCGCGCGAGCACAGGCTTTTGGACTCCGGTTCGTTACAGAACCCGAAGTAACAAGCCGCTGGGCTTTCGCACGGGCTTCAAATTCAGAGGTGCATTATGAACTGCCATGAAATCCGCCAGCACTGGGAGTTGTACTACGATTCCGAGGGCGACTCGGAACTCTATCTGCGCGTCAATGAGCATCTCGCTGGCTGTCCTGCATGCTCGAAATGGTTCTTTCGGCAGGCGAGCCTTGAGGATGCTCTGGTAGCCAAGCTCGCGGCGGCGCCGCCGACGCCGGAGCTATGGCAGCGTGTACTTTCCGAAGTAGGGGTCGCTGAGCCAGTGGCGACGCGGGGCTGGGCGTTCTTCAGCCCGTTCCTCGCGCTGGCGGCGACGCTGCTGTTGGCTGTCGGGTTTTGGCAGTTCAGCGGATCCTCCGAGCCGGAGCACCTCTCCGCATTGACGGCGGCGGTGCATCGGGAGCTTTCAAGTGGCGCTGAACCAATCGAGTTTGCCAGCGCGTCCGACGAGGAGGTCGAATCGTATCTCAAGCAGCGAGTCGCTTTCCCCGTGCGTTGTCCGCCGCGTAAAAACGCGGGGTTTGTCGTGCGAGGCGGCGGCATATGCGCCATCGCTGGCGATACCGCCGCGTATGTCCGCGGACGGGTGGACGACGGCGAAGTATCGATTTTTATACTGCCGGAGGAGCGACTGGCTCAGTTCGTTCATGAACGAGACGCGCTGCTCCGAGAGTCCGTACATCACTGCCGCGAGGGAGACTACAACATGGTGCTTGCCAAGGTCGACCGCAACATCGTCGTTGTCATCGGTCATGGCAGGCCCGAGCAGTTGGAGAAAGTGGTGCGAGCGTACGGAACGTATCCGGAAGACCCCGCCGTAAACGGAGCGCGGTCCGCGACAAAATCGCCCAATCTGCTAGCAGCTTGATACTGCTTCCCTTCCTGTTCCAGGACGTCTGAATGGAAAATACACCGCCAACACACCATGATCCCACGCCTGCCGGCGATCCGCCCGTGGAGGAAAAGCGGGCCAGTTGGCTAGTGCGCGTCTCGATTGCCAACCCGTACTTGGTCATCGTTCTATGTCTGATGATCGTCGTGCTGGGCTATGTCACCGTCACGCGGATCCCGGTCGATATTCTGCCGTCGTTCAAGACGCCTGCCGTGCAGGTTCTGACGCTCTACCCAGGCATGCCGACGGAGATCATGGAGCGGGACATCACCAGCCGAATTGAACGCTGGACCGGCCAGTCGGAAGGGATCGAGCGGCAGGAATCGCGGAGCATGATGGGCGTGTCGATCGTCAAGGATTATTTTCGCGACGACATTGATCCCAACACGGCATTCTCGCAGGTCACCAGCTATGCGATGAGCGACCTGTACTATCTGCCGCCCGGCACGATACCGCCTATGGTCATGCTGTTTGATCCCAGTGCACCCATGCCGACGGCGCTCTTGGCGGCCTCCAGCGAAGTTTTGGATGAAAAGGAGAGTTACGACCTGGCGTACTTCAACGTCCGCAACATGCTCTCCGGCTCACCGGGAGTGATTGCCCCCGCAGTATTCGGCGGCAAGTTGCGGCGGATCTACATCTATCTCGATCCCAACAAGCTGCAATCCTACGGACTGTCATTGATGGACGTGCAGCAGGCGATCAAGAAGAACAGCCTGATGATTCCGACCGGCACGGCCAAGATCGGCAATGTCGACTACATGGTCGACATGGAGAATATGGTCAGCGAAATTCCAGAGTTCGATGACATTGTCGTGAAAATCGTCGACGGTCGGCCGATTTACGTCCGCGATGTGGGCGAAGTTGCGGACGCCTCGGCGATTCAATCCAATGTCGTGCGAATTAGCCGTGCCCCCGGTTGGGAGAGCAAACGGCAAGTCTACATCCCCATTTTCCGCCGGCCTGGATCGAACACGATCGAGGTCGTGGAGGGCGTACGCGAGCGGATTCCAGGATTCCTGGACCGCCTCCCGCCCAAAGAAGGTTATCAAGACCCGGAGACGGGTAAGCCTGCGTCGGGGCTCAACCTCGACGTGGTCGCCGACCAGTCGGTGTTCGTCCGGACGGCGATCCGAAACCTCACTTTGGAGGGCATTCTCGGCGCGGTGCTCGCATCGCTGATGGTGCTTATCTTCATTGGCAGTTTTCGTTCGACGCTGATTATTGCGCTGGCCATCCCGCTCTCGGCGCTAGTGGCGATCATCGGACTCTATTTCACGGGCAACACGCTGAATGCCATGACGCTCGGCGGACTCGCGCTCGTCATGGGGAGGCTGGTGGATGATCCGCTGATCGACATTGAAAACACATTCCGGCATTTGGACATGGGCAAAACCCCGAAGCGGGCGGCACTCGATAGCGCAATGGAAATTGCCATGCCGGTCCTGGTGGCCACGATCACCACGACCGTGGTCTTTTTCCCAGTCGTGTTCTTGTTTGGCATGGGAAAATACTTGTTCACGCCCATGGCGCTTACGGTAACGATCGCCATGTTCGCTTCCTACTTCTTGTCGCGGACATTGTCGCCCGCGTTCTGCGCCTACTTCCTCAAGGCCCATGATCCGAATGAAAAGCGATTCATTCTGTTTCGCGTTGCCGACGCGGGCTACGAGAAGCTCCGCTCCGCATACACCCTATTGCTGCGATTGGCCGTTCGCTGGCGCTGGGCGACCGTCGTCGGATCATTGCTCCTGGTTGCCGCCTCGCTCCCGCTCTACGGTTTGATTGGCCAGGAATTGTTCCCGGCGACCGACGCGGGACAGATTCTCATCAATGTGCGAGCCACATCGGGAATGCGTATCGAGCTGACCGAACAACTCACCCAGCAGATCGAGCAGGAGATTCAGGCAGTCATTCCCGCCGATGATCGCCAAATGATCGTCACTGACATTGGCGTGCTCTACGACTGGCCAGCGGGTTACACGAGCAATGCCGGTCCCATGGACGCGACGATGCTCGTGCAACTCACCGAGGCACAAGACCGAAACACGACGAGTCAGCGTTATGCCGATGAGCTGCGAACACGGCTGAACGAGAAATTCCCCGACGTATCGTTCGCCTTCAACACGGGAGGCATGGTGTCGGCGGCGCTGAACTTTGGCTTACCGTCGCCGATCAATATCCAGGTCGAAGGCCGCAATATGGAGGAGCAGACGCGAATCGCGGCGGAGATTCGCGACATGATCGCCAAGGAAGTTCCTGGCGTCGTCGACGCCCGCGTGCAGCAACCGATCGACTATCCCACGCTTAAAATCGAACCCGACCGTACGAAGATGGCCTACTCGGGAATTACTCAGGAAGATGCCACCAAGAACCTGATGAGCATGCTCAACAGTTCGACGTCATTCGATCCAGCATTCTGGCTCGACCACGTCTCCGGCAATCATTACTTCGTCGGTGTGACCTACAAGGAGCAGAATATCGACTCGATGGAGGCTCTGCGTATGGTAGGGATCACTGGCGAAAACACGACCGCGCCAGTTCAATTGCAGAACCTGGTCAAAGAACCCGTCATCGAGGAGTCGGCGGTCGAAGTTGCCCACCTGGCTCTTGGGCGGGTCGTGGACGTGTATGCCAATGCGTCTGGCCGCGACATCGGTTCCGTAGCCCGCGACATCGAACGGGTTCTCTCGGAATGGGGGACTCGCACCGACCCGCCGGCGGGAAGTTCCGCCGCAGTGGTTTCTTGGGCCGTGCCCGATCCGCAGAATCCCGGTCAAGACCTAGCCGGTTACGCGGTGCGGATGCGCGGCGAGGTGTCGAGTATGCGGGAGTCGTTCAGTAGTCTCGGATTCGGTATGATTCTGGCAGCGACGCTGATCTATCTGATCATGGTGGCGCAGTTCCGCTCCTTCATCGACCCGTTCATCATCATGTTCGCCGTGCCGCTGGGGATCATCGGTGTCCTCGTGATCCTTTGGGCGACCGGGACGACGCTCAATATCCAGTCGTTCATGGGCGTCGTGTTCATGATCGGGATCGCCGTCACGAATTCGATTCTGCTGGTCGAGTTCGCGAATCGCTTGCGGCAGGAAGAAGGACTTCCGCCGTTTGAGGCGGCCATCAAAGCCGGCAGCGTGCGGCTACGCCCGATCTTGATGACGGCGCTGGCGATGGTGATGGGACTAATGCCCCTGGCCCTCCACGAGGGAGACCCTACCATGCCTTTGGCCCGCGCCGTTATTGGCGGGCTCACGGCGTCGACGATCTTGACGGTCTTTGTGGTGCCGTGCCTGTACGCGATTATTAAAGGCCGCGGCCGGCAAGCTACGGCTTGATCCTATTTCAGAGCTTGGAGGTATGCAATGAAGCGATTTTCGTACTATTCATTAACCGCGGCCGCTGCGATCCTCACGGCGACGGGGTTGGTCGCCTTCGGTGGGGCCAGTGATTCAACGACGGCTCACGGGGCAAACCCCGCGGCAGGTCGCCCTGTCGCGGAACAGCAAGTGGTTGCCGGCGGCGCCAATCCGGTAACGGTAGTGCGTCCGACGGTCGAGAACCTTCATCGCTCGACCACCCAGCCGGCGCAAGTAGAGCCGTTTGAACGGACTGATATCTACGCCAAGGCGGCAGGTTATGTTTCGCAAGTAAACGTTGATATCGGAGATCGGGTAAAGAAGGGGCAAGTGCTCGCCCAGTTGTGGATTCCTGAGATGGACCAGGAGCGCCTGCAAAAAGCGTCGCTGGTGGACGACGCTCGCGCGGCGGTCGAACAGTCCAAAGCGAGTATTGCGGCAGCGGCTGCCGCGGTTGGAGCCGCTGAAGCGAAGCTCGATGTGGCACGAGCGGCGATTGCCATGCACGAGGCAGAAATCGCTTTCCGCAGCGCCGAACATAAGAGAATCGGAGAGCTTGTCGCGAACCGGTCCATGAATGAGGCCATCTTGGATGAAAAGCTCAACAGCCTTCGTTCGGCCGAATCAGCCCTCGATGGTGCGCGGGCGAATATACGATCGGCCGAAGCGAATGTCAAAGTGGCGCAAACGCGCCAGCTTCAAGCGGAAGCCGATTTGGCGCGGGCCGAGGCCCAGCTCAAAGTGACCGAGGCCAATCTCAAACAGACCGAAATCCTGATGGAGTACGCCCAGATCGTCGCGCCGTACGATGGCCTGATCACCCGTCGCGTGGTCGATTCGGGGGACTTCGTCCGGTCTGCTGCAAGTTCGATGACGGAGCCGCTCTTCACCGTGGATCGGGACGAAAGGTTGCGAATTGTCTTTGACGTTCCAGAATCTCAATCTTCGCAGCTCCACGTCGACCAGCCTGCTTCATTAGTCGTCGATGCTTTGACAGGGCGGAAATTTGACGGACGAGTCACGCGCACGACGGGAGTTCTCGACCCCAGAACCCGAACACTGCGCGGGGAAGTGGAAATGAACGGTGGTCGCACCGGCCTGCGCCCGGGGATGTACGGCATGATCACGGTCGTGCTCGCCGATCGCCCGCAGGCGGTGCTCGTGCCCTCGCAGAGCCTGCGCTACGATGATGGAACTCCTTGCGTGTACTGTGCCAGCAATGGCATTGTCGAAAAGCGCGCCGTCACGGTCGGCTTTGCGGACAGCAGTCGCACCGAGATTCTCGACGGCGTCGGCCCTAATGACTTAGTGGTGCTCGACTCCACCGTTCCGATTCAACCCGGGGATGCCGTTCGGCTGGCGAAGTCACCGTGAACTACAGGCTGCACGGCGTCATTTGCCGCGCGTGCTAGCGTGGTCGAGTCAAGCAGAATAATGACTTAAAACTTGAGCACATCGGCAAATGGATTTGCCGATTTTATATGCAATCCGTGAGAACTTTGTCCCAGGGAGGGGGCTATGGTGACCAAGACTGGCTTCGCGTCGCGGTTTGAGCGTAGGATTTATTTCCAGCTCGCGGTGATCGTGGGGACATTGGCGTCGATGCCTCCGTCCGAACTGCAGGCTGCGCCACCGGAAGCCGCACAGCAGAGGGAGAAGACGAGCTCAATCAGTGGCATTCACAACGATGCGATTCGCTTCGAGCCGATAGCTGAGCTACTCTCGTCAACCTACAAGTCGGAAGACGTAAAGCCGGTTCAACACCTGGAGCCGCTTCTTTCCCAACCGGCGGGGGTCGGGATGGAATCCGTCGAGACGCTGCCGCCAGGTGTGGTCGCGCCGAACGAACAAGCCTTCCCGATCGACTTACCGACGGCCCTAGCGCTGGCTGGCGCAAACAATCTTCAAATTGCGATCGCTGCCGAGCGCGTGAATCAAGCGGCGGCTCGCCTAACCGGCGCGCGGGCATTGTGGATTCCGAATCTCAACGGCGGCGTCGTTTATTACAACCACGCGGGCCGTATCCAGGAGACGGAGGGCCGAGTCATTGAAGCCAGCCGCAGCGCTCTGTTCACCGGTGGTGCGGCCGGGATTGGCAATTCGCCCGCGGCGGGTGGTTCGGGCGGCCCAGCCCGCATGTTCGTCGATTTATCGCTGGTCGATGCGCTGTTTGAACCGCTCTCCGCGCGCCAAATCGTGCGGGCGACGGCCGCCGACCGAACCTCCACTTTTAACGATACGCTGCTGCAAGTCGCCGTGGGTTATCTCGCCTTGGCACGCGCCCAGGCGCGGGTCGCCATCGCGGAGGAAGCGGTTCAAAATGCCAATGAGTTAGTCAGAATCACACGAAACTTCGCTGAAACGGGCCAGGGGCTCCAGGCCGATGCGGACCGCGCCGTGATTGAGGCGGCCAGTAGGCAGCGCGACGTTTGGCAGGCGCGCGAGGATGTGGCGGTAATCTCTGCCGAACTGGCCCGATTATTGCGGCTCGATCCGGCAGTTCGCCTTCAAGCGGCCGACAACAATCCCGCGCCGTTGGAGTTTGTTGAGACTTCCATGCCGCTGCAACCCCTGATCGCTCAGGCAGTTGCCGTTCGCCCCGAGATGGCCAGTGCCGACGCCCAGCGCGATGCTGCGGCACTGCGTCGTCGGCAGGAACAGTTGCGGCCTTGGGTCCCTAATCTGTATGCCGGTGTCAGCGGCGGCGGGTTCGGCGGCAGCGAAGGCTCTGAAATCGACAACTTCGGCGGTCGGGCGGATTTCGACGTGGCCTTGCTCTGGCAGGTTGAGAACTTGGGGTTTGGAAATTCCGCGCGGCAGCGCGAGCAACAGAGCCTGACCCGCCAAGCCACCCTGGCCCTACAGCAGATTCGCGAGATTATCGAAGCGGAGGTCGCCCAGGCGTATCAACGCATTCAGATGCGTGACCGGCAGATCGAAGTGACCCGCCCGCCGGTCGAATCCGCCTACCAGGCCGTTCGGCTCAATATGGAAGGTATCCAGGCCGGCGAGCTACGTCCGATCGAAATCCAGCAGGCGATCGGCGCCTTGGCGGCGGCGCGAACCCAGTATCTCGACGCCGTGATTGATTACAACGCAGCTCAATTGCAGATGGTCCGTGCGATCGGACGACCACCGGAGATGCTACCGCGCGCTCACCAGGAATAAACCTTTGCTCTGGATGCGCTCCCGCGGGTGCATGCGACAGAGGCTGTTCCGCGCGTTTGGTGTGGCGTGCTGGTCACTGATCGGTGTATGCTTGAGTGCGGCCGTCGCCGATTGGACGGCAACCAATTTCCTGTGTTGGCGAGGGCGGGTTCGAGTCCCTCCGGATTCCACTTGAACCACGAGCCAAGACATTGTCGGCTGCCACGGATCGGCGTAGCCTAGTGAATAAAGCATGGTCCGGTAGCTCAGCGGTTAGAGCAGGGGACTCATAATCCCTTGGTCGGGGGTTCGAATCCCTCCCGGACTACTGAATACTTGTGCAGTACTTCGCTTCGGCTCGCATCCACCGGAAAAACTGCGGTGCTTACCACTGGCAGGCCAGTCGCTCCGCGAGTCGGTGCGAGCCAATTCCGCCCCGTGCTGTGCCGGTTTTGTGTGCCGCCTCAGTGCCGCGTCGAAGTGAGCGTCGGTCACTTGCAAGTAATGCTCCGCCGCAACGGCTTCGGTGTTGCCAATCCAGGCGCAAACCACGTGCATCGGGAATTGTTCAGCCAATTCCGTTTGGCGGGTGCTGCGAAGGTTCTGAAATAGCTTGGGCCACGGCGTCACGCCGGCCCGTTCGATGATCCGCAGCAGGTGCGTTCGGAGGTTAGCATTGGCGTCGCGGTAGCGCGCAATAACGTTCGTCCCCCCTGGTTCGGTCTGGTCCCAGGCGGCTTCCAGGTACGGGAGCAGTTCGGGAAAGATCGGCACCATCCGCGATGCTTTCCCTTCATGATGTTCGGTCTTGGGGCTTCTCACTCGAATCCTGCCACGTTCCCAGTCCACGTCGGCCCAAGTTAGCCGCAGGTGTTCCGAAGGGCAGCGTAGGCCACCGTAGCGGCTCAGAGCGAAGATCAATCGCCACTCCGCGTCCGGGCAGGCCGCCAGCACTTTGTCAGCTACTTCACGACTCACAAAGTGGAATCGTTCGCGATCAGCTTTTACGGTCGTGCCTTTGAGGCCCGCAAACGGATTCTCGGCGATTAGTCGCTTGCGAAGCGCGCCGGTGAAAAACAACTTGGCGACCGCGCACCGCTTACGGACGGTGTTCGGCCCCAGTCCTTCGCCTTTCTCCGATTCCGCGAGCCATAGCCGCCAATCGTCGGAATCTCCCGCGGTGATCGTCCCGAGGGGCTTTTCCACCCCGAAGTAATCAACCAGGTTGCGGCGGGCTTGCTCGTAGACGAGCTTTGTCCCCGGCTTCACGTCGGTTCGGCCGGCAATATAACTATCCAGAAACATACCGAGGCGCGGCAACGCCGCTATGGCTTTCTCGGCTGCCGCTTGGGTCTCGGCTTCCACTTGCTCGATCGGCTTCGGGACCAGCCCAACTGCCGCGAGTTTTGCGTAGAGCGGCGTTCCCTTCGTTGTTTCCAGCCAACGCGCCGTGTCACGTCGCCAGCCGGTGCCCATTCTCTGAGCGGCAACGAGTTGCTCGACACGCTGCTTGATCGACTTTGCCGCGTCGGTACTAACTTCCCCCAGCCGGATCGTCTTTCGCTTTCCATCGGGATCGAAGAACAAAATCCGTTTGCGGCCGTTGGGATCGTTGCCGATACTCGCCATAATCACTTCCCCCCTTTCACTTGGGGATGGTCACTCACCAGCCGCAGGCCGAGGTACTGGCCGAGGATATCGACCGTGCCCAGCCCGATCAACTGGTGACCGTTCACAAATTTGCTGATCGTCTGCTCGCTCACGCCGGTATCTTTGGCGATCCGGTAGCGGGTCACTCCGCCGTTCACGAGCACGTCTTTGAGTTGGTCCGACAGTGGCGGCAGTTTGCCAACGGTCGGCTTCGTTCGAGTTGCTCTTTTCTTTGCCATATCCAGCATCATAGCGTGCCTTTCTAAATGCGCAAGGGGTTGAGTTGAGAATTCGACGTTTGTTCCTCAATCGCCGCGATGATCTCCGCCTTGTACTGCTTCAAGATTTCCAGGGTGCCAGGCCCAACCAACCGGGATGGGGACACTTGCAGCCGATCACCCTTAACCTTCAAGGTGACGCCCATCGACTCTAGGAACGCGATGTAGTCAGTAGCGGTCATCACAGTTCAATCACCTCCTCCTCTGGTTCCCAGCCGCGGGCTTCGACATCCTCCTCTCGTTCCCATTCCTGACCCCACGGGTTGTCACCTGCTAGGTCGTTTTCTTCACTGTCTTCGTTGTATCCGTATCCTAAACCCTCGTTTTCTTCGGGATTCGATGGGGTATCGGATACGGATACACTCGATACCAGCCGGAAGTAGCGGGTGGGCCGACCGCCTTGATCGGGGGTAGGAACATGCCATTCCCCAAAACCGGCGGAGACAAGATCGACCAGGGCTTGTTCTGCGCCTTCGCTGGTTGCGAATCGGCGGGATCGCCTACGAAGATCGTTTGGGGTGATACCGTGGATCGGATCGGACAACCGATCAATCAGATTGATAAGCTCCCGACACTCCCGGTCGCCGTCTGACTCGCCAAACATCCCGTAGACCCTTCGACATTCATTCTTAAACCACCGAATCAATTCCAGGGCCGAGGCCAGACTCACAGCATCGACCCGCGCCTCGTGGCCGAGGGCTGGATCATTGGCCGCCCATCGCACGAAGTGGACGACCAGGGCCAGTCGGGCCGCGTAGGCTTCCAGCTTCGACCAGGCCGCCGATAGATCACCTTCCAGGTCCACCGCTTCGGCGTTGTGTGAATCGTAGAACTCGATCCACAAGGCCCGGGCCGCGGCGTCCATCTCGATCACTACTGACCGGGGTTCGTCGTCGTCACCATAGGTCGGCTGAAGTTCGTACAATCGCTCGATCAGATTCTCAATCCGCTTCTCGACCGCTGGATCAATCCCGGCTTCGGTCCATCGCTTGACGATCCGTGGGGGATAGGCCAGCAGCAGCCGGGCCGCCAACCCTGACTCGCGATGTTCGCGCCCGAGGGCACGCTCTAAGATCGCGGGCTGAATCCCGCCGGTCACACTCACCGCGGCCCGAGGGACGAAGATCGTGCGCGGGAAACCCGTCTTTCGATCCACGATGATGTTCTCGCCGCTGTTCATTGACAGCCAGTGCGCCGCGTCCGCGCTACCCTTCGCTGCATACCGGTCAAACGATCCGATCCAGCCAGCAAGTTCATCGCGAACCAGCAAGAGGCCGCGTGGATTTGCCAAGAGGATCGGTGCTAAACTTTCGACCGTGCAATCGGAAACAATACACCGATCCATCAGCGGTATCGGGGGCTTCTCTGGCGGCTCGCCTGCATCCTTCGTTTTTTTCTTCCACTCCGCGTGAGCCTTCTCCCAATGGGCTAGATCAATCTCGTATTCAGCCATCGCTTCGGCATGTAGCTTGATCGCTTTACCCTGCCGAGCACGAAGGGCCGTGAGTGCTAACTTTAGCGGGGGAGTTTTTCCTGCGCCTGACTCGCCGACGATCACGGTCCATAAGATCGGAGGTTCGGTCCAACCCGCCTTGATTCGTAATCGGCGGGTGTTGCCAATTGCAGCCGCACAGGCCGTCATCAACGGCAGCGCGACGTAGGACGGATCGCAACCAATTGCCTTAGCTGCTGCGACCACGAAGCCGCGAAGGGGCTTAGGCAAGGCCGATGTAGGAAACCGCTCGTACCGGATCACTTCACGCGCGGGCTGGGGCTTCTCACGTTCTGGCCGTAGGTCATCCATTCCGCTACGATCAGCACCTCGAGCGCGTTGTTGCTCGCGACGATCACGATAACCGGGCTGGAACTTCTCACGAAGATCAGCCCAACTCATTCTCAGGCAGCGGTTGTGGTGGCAGCGATAACCGATCCGGCCATCACCATACTGAAGAACGACAGCGCTGTTATCCGATTCGCAGCACAGGGGGCACGTTTCTAGTCGCCACCGATGTACCGCTCCGTTGCTGTTGGTGTAGGCACCTTCGGACCTGACTTGCAAGTTCTGCGCGATGAAGACACGAAGATCGAAAGTATCGGCATGACCGTTGCCCTGATATTTCTTCGGTTGCGGTGCCGGCGGCTCCGGTCCTGCATACCGTTCCAGTTGCTCGCGGGTGACAACGTCGATCGCGTCCGGCACGAAAAGCAGCTTGCTCAGCCGGTGCGGACGATCCGCCGTCGGATCACCCTTGCGGGCTACGGTGCCGTAGAGTTTGCAGATACGACTCGCGTTGTAGACCGTCTGGTCCACCTTCACACGCGGCGAGCACTCCGCGTCGTCATCGTGGTCGATGCCCAGTTGTGCGAGCAAACGCTCCACCAGCTTCGCACTCTCACGGTCGTTCGGTAGGTCGATCCGAAATAGTAGATGGGCACCGTTTCCCGAGTCGGCCAAGATCGGCTTCGGCCACCCGAGGGCCACCATCGCTTTGCCGATTGCTCGCGCCGTAGCGATCGCTGCTTCGTGCTCGTCATCGGTCGCACTGATTCCCGATGGCCGCTGGCAATCGCAGTCCACAAGCATCCATCGCCGGTGTGTAATATTGTGGTCGGCCGTGGTCGAATCGGCGTAGTCGATTCGATTGGCCCGGCGTGCGAGCAGTGCCGGGTCGACTTCATTAATTGTGATGTAGACGTTCCCGGTAGTGATGCCGGCTGCGGCCTTGACCAGTGCTGCATAATCGTTGAAATATCCGCCGGTCGTGCGTTTGCCGGTCAGACAGCGGACCTCGACTACCGATCCAGGCGAGAAAAGCAACTTGACCGCTCTTTCGATTTCCTTGCTGTCGCTTTTCGCGGCATCCTGCCTTATCATGATGCTAGAACCTCTTAAAAGGCCCGTTACCGTTTGCAGCGGTGCGGGCCGCTTTTATTGGCGGCCAGGCTGGGCAGGTGAAATGAAGAGGGGAACTACCGGCCTGTCCGCTCGCGGTCCGCTAGCCAGGCGCGAACCGATTCAGGCCGGTAGCGAACCAGGCGGCCAACCTTTAGATGGGGAATCTGACCGGCGGCAGTCAAAGACCACAAAGTGCGCGTCGAAATTGAAAGGGCTTTGGCCGTGTCGCGGGGCGACAGTAACAGCGACGGGTTGAGGATGGGCGATTCCATTCGAGATGACTCCAAGGGGTGATGAATTTGGCCGCACCATGCGGCCGCACCTGAAGTCTTAATGCAACGCGCGCAATGTCACCGCATTTAGTCGCAAGGGGAAGGCGCGGGAAGGCGCGGGAATACCTTCGGGACGCAAACGGGACGCAAATCCCAACTGGACACCCCGTCAGACGCGGGCCGCCAAGAGTGTCTTGATCGCTGCGAAATCTCCCGGCAAGCGATCAGCTTTCGCAGGCCAAGTCACAAGAAGCCAAGGCCGCAGTTGGGCGTAACTGTATTGATCCGGTCGGTTCCCTACTCCGGGAATGGCCGCAGTGGGCGGATGCTCGCCGCAGTCTGAGCCTTGCCGCGCAGAGGAGATCTTATTCTGAATGGTTTTCTTCACCGTATCGACAAGGAAAGCAGCATCATCGAGCGAAATCAGGTCGGTAAGTGGGCCGTCAATCTCGCCGTCCGACACAACTTGGCGATCCGACTGCAGATTGACTTCATCGTTCAGTTGGCCGCACGGCGTCGGCAACGTGGGGTTATCAGTCAGCAACCCGCACAACTCAATGGCCTCGGCCGAATCCAGAAACGGAGCCTTTGACACCAACTCCCCCTTCCCGAGGGGCGGGGGCAATGCAGGGAGTTCGGCCGGCCGGCATGCCAACAGCACTTCACACCAAATTGTGAATGGGTCTGTGGGCAGGTCAGGTAGCTGTCGCCGCATCGACGTTGGTATGTGTTTCCCAGCGTCAGTCGCTAACTGATTAAATGCGCTCGGCCCGTTGACGGTGGCGTTAATTGCGGATGGGATGAAAAGACGTTGCTGCACGGCTCCAGCGGACTTCGCCAGATAGCTGGATTTACAGAGTTCGAGCACAATGCCGCCAAAGCGCGGATTGGAGTGCAGTTCTCGAAACGCTATTTGTAGCTCGCGGTACTCAGCAGTCTGCTCGCCCATCTCACCGATTCCATATCCGGTGATTCCCGATCAAAACAGGGGCAGGCGGTCGGGATTACCGCGGTGCGGGAGCGACCCTAGCCCCACCGGTAAGTATACAGGAGCGCAGTAAACGCAACAATTCGCTTTTTGCGGCAGCGGTTCGCGGATAGTTGCAACGACGCGCGCGTCGCAGTATGCTGCTTAAGGCGTTCGTACCAAGCGCCATAGCCAAAGCCAATGCACTCATTCAGGACCACCGCTCGCCATGACCAGGAAGCCGCGTCCGGCGATTAGGCGAGTGGACCAGCTCCGGCTCACGACGCTGGCCGACTCGCTCCACGCGCTGATCGGCGAACTAGCGGACATTGCCAGCGAAACTGAGAGGGATGACGTTCGCGCGATGCTAGGAGAGGCAATTGAGTACGCGACGCAAGCACTTAAGCCGCTCACCGCCGTTGCCAAGGGACGCCGTCGTGCAAAAACATCAGTCGACGCAGAAGGCCCCCACAGTGATGCGACAGCCGATCGATCGCGCCACTTGAATGGGAGGCCGAACTACCGAACGAAATGCCAAATGCATTTGCCTTGTTTGATCGATGAATCATTGGAAACACTCTCATAACGAGAATGCCATGAAGCACTCTGCGCTGTTCGCAATCGTTTTCTTGATCGGAGAAGCAACGGGAGCTACTCGACTCATGGCCGTGACCATCCAATTCGAAGCGACGCTTGCGCCCCACAATGCCAGCAATTCGCTAAACTTTGGCACAACTCCGTACGTTGAAAGTAACTTCAAGTTCCTCGGAATTCCGAATCAGGAGTTCCGAATTCTTGCCCGCAACAACCCAGTTCAAATCGACGACAACGACGGCGATATAGGATTTTGGCAGTGGGCCGTAGGGACCAGCCCGGACCGCGGCATAGCGTTAATGCCCCCAACGGGACAACTATTCTCCATCCAAAGCGTGGACCTTGGGCAGAACTTCAACAGCTTGCCCGGTGCGATCCGCTTTCGAGGGATCAAGGCGGACGGGGAACTTGAAATCACTTTCCAAACCGCTGCTCGCCAGTTCAACACATACGAATTCCCGTACGAATGGCGTGACTTGCAACAGGTCGCATTCAATCAGGTGGGGCCAGGTGAGTTCAATGCCATCGACAACATCGTGTTGAACGAGCCGGGTCCGCCGCCTCCACCCCTTGGCGACTACAACGAGAATGGCACCGTCGATGCAGCCGACTACACAGTTTGGCGCGACCAGTTCGGAACCCTTGTCGAGGAAGGCACCGGCCCCGACGGCAATAACAACGGCTTCGTCGATTCGTTCGACCGCCTGATTTGGCAAGAATACTTCGGCGACACGAATTTGGAATTGGCATCGTTGCCAGTTCCCGAACCAGCGTCGATCGCTTTGGCAATAGCAGCTCTCTTGGCAATTGGCGTGTCCTGGAATCGGCCATAACTCTGGTATTTGTTGCGGGTCAAATCACTGACCGCACAGGATGCCCCAGGAATTGCGCCGACGGGTCGGCCCGACCTTTGACACCTGCCACGCGGGAAGTAATTCCGTCAACATAGCTGCTTGTTTGAGCGGTAACGCCCGGTATACTGCGGACGTTCTGCTTCGGTCGGGAGTGCTGTTATTGCTTTGAATGTTTGTCACTCAACGCTAACGAGGTGCTTTATGCGAAACCGCGTGGCGATTGTAAGCGGGCTAGTCTTTGTTGCCGTCGCTTCGAGCGCGACGGCCGCAAACGTCAACGATTTTATCGACTTCTCACTGCGGGCGGCGGATAACTCTCTCGTACTTCCCGGCCGGTTGTATGTGCCGCCTTCAGCACCCGACCCATCGCCCCGTCCACTAATACTGTTCCTGCACGGGGGAGGCGAGGGGGGGACAGATAACGTCGCGCAAGTGAATGTAAATATTGATGGACTGCTTGCCGAAACCAAGAGTCGTGGAGCGTTCCTTTACGCGCCGCAAACGAACATGGGGTGGGCTGGCTCGACGATCTTGACGCGGACGATGACGATGATCGATCGGGCGATCGCTGAGCAACAGGTTGACAGGAATCGTCTTTACGTGACGGGCCTTTCATCGGGTGGGGGCGGCGTATGGAACATACTGAGCCAATTTCCGGATCGTTTTGCCGCCGCGGTGCCCATTGCGCCGGTCACTCCGTTTCCGAACCTGCCGGCGAACCTTGTCGGTCAACCGATATGGGACTTTCATGCGCGGAACGACGGCAGCGTTTCGGTGACTTCAAGTCGCACGGTTATCAGTGATATTTTGTCCGCTGCCGGCCAGCCACTCCCCGAATATCCGTCGCTGACCACCTTCTTCCCAGCGACTTTTCAGTTTGACAATGACCTGCTCGATCTCCACTACACGGAATTCTTCAAGGGTAGCCATAGTATCTGGCACGCGGTCTACCGGCAGCAGGACATGTACGATTGGACGTTCGCGCATGCGATGGTGCCGGAGCCGACGTCGTGGGCGCTCGGACTGCTGGGACTAATTCTCTCTCACGCCGCAGTGCGAGTCCGCCGGGCCGGTTAAGTTGTCAAAGAGCGCCGCAGCAAGAGCCGCTGCCACACCTGCGCTTACTCTTGCCGCCCCGATGCCTCGTTTCTGTCAATCCGCAAAAAAACGGCCTCCCAGGATGCCCCAGGAATTGCGCCGACGGGGCGGGGCGACTCCCGACACCAGGGCGGAAACTGTTGAGGAGGGTCTGCTTTGTTTCCGATTGACGCCGCCCGCGCCGGGCGGCAGGATGGTGATAAACGCTTGGGAGAAACCGTGGCCTTTAACGAACGTCTCGCCGGTCGAGTGGAAGACGCTTTGTTAGCGGAGACCGGCATCGTCAAGAAAAAGATGTTCGGCGTGGCGTGCTACATGCGCAACGGAAACGCATTTGCGGGGGTCTGGCACGATGCCCTGATCGTGCGAACCGGACCCGCCAGCTATCAATCCGCTCTTGTGGAGCCGCACGTCCGCGAATTCGACATCACTGGGAAGCCGATGACAGGTTGGGTTGTCGTCGACCCGGACGGAATGGACGATGAGTCGTCGTTCCGCGACTGGCTGAATCGAGCGATGGAATTCGCGGGAACTCTGCCAAAGAAACCGGCGAACCCCCCTAAAAGCGTCTAATCTGTGCCGACCTTTTTGAAAGTGACGAACATGAAAGCAGAAGTGAGCAAAATCAAGGAGAACATTCTCAAGATCGAACGTTCCGCCAACGAGCGATGGAACAGCGGCGACTGCAATGGATATCTTGAGGCATACAGCGAGGACATCACTTATTTCGACCCCGCCACCGCGCAACTTCTGGTCAACCGTCAGTCCGTGGTAAACCACATCCGGACGCTCTACAAAAACCCCCACATTGTGCGGAGCGAATATCGCGACCCACAGGTCGCAGTCAGTGAGGATGGCAACTTAGCGGTGCTGAGCTATAACTTGCGCAACTTCGTTGCGGATGGGGCAGGCGGCGAGAAAATCCAGGCGCACTGGAATACCACGGAAGTCTATCGCTTGACCGACGGCGAATGGCGCATCGTGCATTCGCATTGGTCCTTTGCGCAACACCCAGGGATTATGCAGAATGTGCCTGTCTGAGTGCCGATCAAGTCTGTCCGAGCCGCTTTAAACTAGGACACACCTGCCCTGCTAGCTGCAAAGTGAGTTGGCGGCGGGTATGCTGAGCCTAATGTTAGGCATGATGCGCTGGCGCACTCAATTATCACCGGCACACCTGTGGCTGGCTCTGGGCATGTGGGCTTGCTTCACAGCGTTGACGTGGGCAATCCTTCGCGGCGGCCTTGACCAATCCGCAGATCGTTCCAAAACGATCGTGGTCACGACTCTCGCAACCCCGCTTGGCCCCATGACGGGCGCCATTAGCCGACATTGGCAGGACTGCTGCTTGCAGTTCTCCCTGTCACTTCTACCGTATTGCGCGTCCGCTCTGGCAGCCTCTTTCTTCGCACAACTTCTGATTCCACCATCAAACCAGTGGTGGCGTCTGGCTCGCCTCGGCATTTGGTTCGCGGGTCTGCTTGTGTGGTTCGGCGGAGGGATCATTTCCTTTGGGCACGCCCTGTCGTAGGTGCCGGCGTAACGATCGATGCAGTTGACTCGCCAGCGCGGGCATCGTGAGCCTGATCTGAGCGTCCGGCGGGTCGCAACCCGCACCGGACGCAGTCACTTAGGCGTATCAAAGACTGGCTCGGCACTTCGACGTGTATTGGCGTGGGAAGCATTAAGTGCAAGTGAGTCGGAAGAGTGGGGAACATTAGGTAGTGTTACCTCGGTGAAGGGGTGGGGGTCCGGGGTAAAAACCCGCCGTGGCGAAAGGGGACCCGTTGCGAGCGCGACTGCTTGCAAAGGGGGGAAGCATCGCAGCATAGAACCCCCGAGAGAGGGTACAGAGAAGTAGCGCAGACACCCCCGTGACTAGGCACGTGGTGGGTAGGGGGGGGAGTAATAGTGGTAACATCACCCCCCTGAGTGACGCTGCGGTGGGGCTTGATCGGGCTTCACGCCGGCACGAGTCGCAGGATTGCTTCGCGGGTAGTCTCGGGCAGCGACGACCACACATCGATCAGTGCCGCCAACTGGGGATCGTCCACGCGAACTGTGCCGCCATAGTGTGCCGCCTGGCCCTCCGGCGCAGAATCCCCGGCGTTTTCAGGGAGTGTTCCAGTCCCTCCCGGACTACCTCTTCATTTGTACAGTAGTCGGCATCGGGCGGCAATGAGCGGCAATCGCCAGCAATGCTAGCTTTGCCGCTCGTTGCTCCCTGCCAGGCCCTTTGGCTGTTGCGGCCTAATTCGACCCCGCTGCCGCTCCCTGCTGATTCGCCTAGTGCAGCGCTCTTCGTGACGGCCACGTCGATCGACTGGCAGGCGGCCTCATAGTGGAAGTCAGTCACCTGGAGGTAGTGCTCTTTGGCGACCTTCTCGCTGTTCCCAATCCAAGCGCAAACGACGTGGTTTGGAAACTTGTCTTCCAATTCCGTCTGTCGGGTGCTACGGAGATTCTGAAATAGCTTTTCCCATTGCTTCACGCCCGCGCGATTGAGGATCCGCTGCAGTTGGGTCCGAAGGTTGGCGTTGCTCTCGCGGTACCGTGTAATCACCGGCTGTTCGCTCAGCCGCTTCAGCTTCGGGTCAAAATCCTCGAGCAGCTCATCCAGCACCGCCTGCAAATAAGGCCGTAGTTCGGGGAACACTGGCACTAGGCGTGACGCTTTCCCTCCCCGTACACAACCCTCTTCATAACGATTCTCTGTTTTGGAAATGCCGGAAGTCGTTTCATCACAAGCGATTAGCGATTCCGAGTCCCGTTCGGTGGTTGCTGATCGGAAGCAACGGTTTACGGAAAATCTGTTCTCGGGTTAACAGCTTGAGTACTCGCGCGAGAGCGCTTAGAGAGCGCAGACTGCGCTACCGACTGGAAAGCAGTTGGTTGATCGCCGGCGGCGCGAAGCTTGGGAAGCTGTGCCGGTTAGACTGCTGCGCGTCAATCCGAAGTGAGTCGCGGCCACGAGAATCCACCGTCCGTCGCCGCTCGGGCGCGGTACAAAAAGTCTGTTACTCCTCCAGACTTTTCAATTACCACCGGTATTCTACCGCCATGAGCCGTCTCTTCCAGCCCCTGCTGTTCGTGCTCGCCAAATGCACCCGCAACCAACTGATCCGGCAGATCGAATTCCTGAAGGCGGAAAACGAGATTCTCCGAAGCCGGATTCCCAAGAAAGCGATCTATTTGAAAGTGGACGAACGGAAACGACTGCTGGAATTGGGCAAGGCAATCGGTCCGTCGCTTCGGACCTTGATCACGATCGTGTCGTACACGAGCTACCTTCGATGGCTCAACGCCTCGAAGAAAGAGGAACCGCCCAAGAAGATGGGCCGGCCGAAAATCACTGAGGACGTTCGGGAACTTGTCCTGAAACTCGCCGGCGAAACGGGCTGGGGCTACACGCGAATTATCGGTGAACTGAAAAAGCTGGGCGTCAAACCACCGTCGAAGGCAACCGTCCAGAATATCCTGCGTGCTGCGGAGCTAGAACCGGGACCGAAGCGCGGCCCAGGCACGTGGGAAGAGTTTCTGAAAATGCACGCCGCGACACTTTGGCAAGCCGATTTCTTCTCGAAACGGGTCGTTACTCGCTTTGGCATACGGCAGATGTTTGTGTTGGCGTTTATCAATGTGGCCACACGCCGCGTGATCGTTTCGCCTTGTACTCGTAAGCTCGGTGGCGATTGGGTCCAGCGGCAGACGGAGTCGTTCTTCGAGCAAATAGCTGCCGAAGGGCTGAAGGCAGACTTGGTCATGCGGGACAACGACAATGTCTACGCAAATGGCTTCGACCAAGTGGTGAAGGACCACGGCGCTGGCGTTCGTCTGACCGCGATCCGGGCACCGAATGAAAACGCCTACATTGAGCGGTTTGTGCAGTCGATCAAGAGCGAATGCCTCGACCACTTCTTGGTTTTCGGCGAGGGGCATTTTGACTTTCTCTGTCGCGAGTTTGTTGATTACTATCATGCTGACCGGCCGCATCAAGGGCTCGACAATCGGCTAATTATCCAGCGGCCTCCGCCGGAGGAAACAGCACCGACCGTGCCGGTCGGCCAGATCGAATGCCGCAATCGGCTCGGCGGGCTGCTCAAGAGCTACTATCGCGTCGCGGCTTGAGCTAGTCCGAATCATCCTGTCGCGGTCGCGCTGCTGCGCAAACACACGGAAAATCGCGTCGCGCTGATCCGGCCGGTTGTCCCCGTTTGCCTGTTTGAAGGTTGCAATTCTTGAACATCAAAACTGCATTAGAGCTTCAATTGTCGAGGAACTTACATGGCGATGACTTTTTGTACAGGACGGCATCAATAGGATTCCCGCTGCGGAGTCAGTTGACCCACGCGCTGGCGTCCACCGTTTGCCCGTCGACTCGATTGCCCATTAGGTTGAATACGCCGCGATCAATCTCGTAGTTGATTGTCCGCACCGAATTATCGCCGAACACGGCTTGAATGCCGCCCGGGTGCGCGGAGCCGAACCTGATTCGCTCGAACTGCCATAGGGACGGCTCGTTGTACTCCGCGGCGGGAATGGCGAAGTCCTGTTTCGGTGGTACGCCGGTCGAGCGGACAATGTCGTAGTCCCAGCCATCTGACCAGCCACGATCGTCGCCTTCGAAGGCGCGAACAAGCCCATCGTGAAAGGGGCCGCCGCCGTCGTAGCTGTCAACCGGCAAAAACTTCTCGCTGACAAGCAAGGTTTTCGACGTGCCATCCTTAACGTCGTTGAAGCCGATCGGAGAGCACGATTTCGTGCGAACGACCATCCCGTAATAAAAAAGGCCAGGAGATTCGGGAGCAATTGTGAAAGGATTGCCATTTCCCCAAAAGTTGATCATGGAGCGTAGATCCGTATCCCTTGAGGACGGCGTGGCACTGGCGTAATCCATCATGCCGTTTAGGAACCCAGGGTCAGTCGCTTTCGTATTCTGGGTCGGACCGCGGCGCGATGGACAAAAGTAGAACGAAAAGGTCGTGTCCTTGACGAGTTCCCAGTCGGTTTCGTTCAAGACAGCGCCTTCCTCGATGAAGGGAAGTATCTGGAAGGCCCAGCCGACCGGTAAGTTTTCCATATCGGGCAAGCTGCCCGGTCGATACCACAATCCAAGCTGCAAATCGGGATTATCGTCCCCGGACCAGGAATGCATTCCCCCCATCGGAAAATAGTTCTTGGCGCTAACGTGGTTGTGAAACGCCTGCCCGATTTGCTTGAGATGGTTTACACACTGAGTGCGCCGGCCCGCCTCGCGCGCCGATTGAACCGCCGGCAGCAACAGCGCGATCAGGATGCCGATGATGGCGATGACGACCAACAGCTCGACGAGTGTGAAAGCACGGTTAGTACGAGAATTGGCCATTTTGCGTCGTTCCCTTCACGGGGTAAGAGACGTTCCGTAAATCGGGTTTGGCGTCATCGGCGAGGTTTGGCGTCTGCGGGCAACAATTTTTGTAGCTCGCTCTCGTCGACGGTTCGGGTGCCCGCGCCGAGAAAAGCGACGGCCTTTTTACCATTCTCGCCTTCTGCTTCGTACAGCACAACGGGTGGTAAACCTTGCTCCCCCATGGTCGGTGGCTTGTTGTATGAAACCATCACGAATGGCTTGCCGTCGCGCCGCGACACGAACAGATCGTTGATGTTGGCCGCGCCAAGGCGCGTAAGCTGGTCCTTGCTCGTTTTCTTTTCCACAAACTTGCGGAGATCGTCGATCGTTTTGGGCGTCTCGCCTTGGTGCTGTCCGAGGTACATCCCATACATGGCACCCAGCCAGGCAAGGTTGGACTGGACCTGGGACACCTCTGGTGTTGGAGCGCTACATCCCGACAGGGAACTCGCCAGACACAATAATACGAGCGCGCCCCACCTTAAGGGGCTACAACGCAATCGGAAGCTCGCTCTCAAACATTTCTGCACGGTTTGGTTCACCAATTCAGCAAGCTGCCCACCATTGGAATTTGGAAGAACTTCGGCTGCCCACCCAACCGATTCTCGCGGGCGGTCACTGGGTTAACTGTCGGGCGACACGCCGGCGGCCTATAGCCAGCATCACGCCAAGCAACCCGCCAAGCACGAGCGAAATGCTGGTTGGCTCCGGTATGGCGACGACAGCTCCCGCGCCGCCCTGCATGCCGAAGTTGGCGCGCCACGTGTTGTGTTGGTCCTGGCCGATAATGCCGTCGTGCGGGTCATTCGGGAGCATGCTCATGGAGCCTTCATTGTCGCGCCACACCGCGTAGTCGGCTGCGTCAACAACGCCGTTGTTATTATAGTCGCCATTAAGTTCCGGAGGCGTCACGCCGGTGAATTGCGTCAGCCTAATTGCGCTCCAGGAGCGATTGAACGTGAACGGGAAGTCCCATTTGGCGTACACCCACGAGCCGGAAGTCAGCCACATGTAGATGCCGTCGCCCGGGGCGTTGAAGTCCGCGCTGAAAGGCGCTTGCGGTCCGCCGTCTCCGTTGTTGTCGATCAGGTGCCAGTCGCTATCGTCGCTGCCGTCTTCCCCCAGCCACTGGTGGTTGGTTCCGAACTGGCCGACCCAAGGAATCAGCGGTTCTTGGGGAAAGGTTTCGCCCCCGGCCCCCTTGAACTGTGACTCGACAGGCTGCCAATCGTTGCCAGGCGCCGGCGTCCCCCAGTATTCGATCGTGTAAAGTTCGGTGCTCGTCGGCACGCTCCTGCCGCTGTTGATCGCGCTGCCGCTTAGCTCCCAATACACGCGAGCAACGCCGTCCTGGCCGGAGCGCCCATAAGCGTCTCCGACAAAGTCCGCGTGTCCGGACGACTGCACGCCCGAGTACCCGGCGCCGGCATACTCCGTGAACGCCCCGCTATTATCGATGTGGTGGATCCCCAGAATCCACTGATCTCCCGGCGCGGCCATCGCCACTGATGCCGACAGAGCGAGGATCGCAAACGTCAATCTCAGGAGATTCATCGAAGTTGTCCTCAGCAGTTTCTTTTATGGTATCAGGGCCGAGCGCCGTCGGCAACCAATTCATCAGCAGTGTCAGGGATCAGAACCTCGGCGACGTCGGCAAGTGAAAGTTGCCGCCAACGTCAGGCAGCCGAAGAGCGTAATTGCCAGGGCTGAGGGTTCGGGCACAACCACTCCGCTTTCCAACGAATTACCGCTACCGGCGCCGAAGTTTGTTTGCCACGAGGTGTAGCCATCCAAATTGTTGCGATGGTTGTCGCGCCATACGGCGTAGTCGGCTGCGTTGGTGTTGCCATCGCTGTTGTAGTCGCCATCGAGATCGAGGACTGAAATGTCGTCGTACCAGTAATTTTCATAAGTGTGGCCCGTTGCGCCCATCATCACCCAGCGCAGGTCCGCGCCGCTGCGCTGCGAGGTGCCGATCGGTACGTCGTCGATAAAGAATCGGACCTCGCCGCCGTCGGCCACCGAATCGACTTCAATTGTCAGCTTGAGCCACCCCTCTTTGCGCGCGACGCCCGAGTCGATGATGCCCAGCCCATGGTCGTCGTGATACTTCGTGCGAATTCCGTAGGTGTAAAGCTCCGGGGCGGGATCAGGGGGGCGAGAAACGTCCGGGATGAGGCGGATCTGAAGGTAATCGCTGTTCGGGTCGGTCTCGCTCGGTCCGTCGAGGGAGTCTCCGAACAGCGTAAACATGCTGCGGACTTCGATATGCGGCTGCTTCCACGTTTCGTGGTCGAGATAGGGAGGAACGTAAGTCATATCCTCGTAGAGATAGACCGTTGATCGCAGCCCGCCATCGCTTGCGCCAAAGTCGGCGTACGAGTTGTAGACCCAGGGGTCGGCTTCGTAGGCGCGGGCCGACTTCGAGCCACCCGGCGTGTGGTTGTGACTGCTGTCGGTCTCCAGCCATTGGGGATCGCCGAAGAAGCCGTTGTCGTATCCGGTCCAAATGCCGCCGCTGGTATTGCGGCTCACGCCCTGCTCAAAATCGTTGAAGAATAGCGTCGCCTTCGCCGTGTGCGGCACATAAACCATCGGCGCGCTCACTGCGCACAGCACCAGATGTACGTATCGCCACATAGAAGCCTCTGCGATCTCTGCCCCAATCCTGCCGCCATCATCCTTATAGATATAGGAAGCTAAGTCAAACGGGTCTCCTCGCCCTCTCTCGGAGAATGCCACGCCTGCGGCGTCGCGCAATGTTTTTCTGGAAATTTCTCGGCATTCCAAGGGTCAGTTGCTTGCAACGGTTTCCCAGTCGATTTACGATAAGCCAACGCGCGTTGCCTGTGACGCCCGTTTTACCGTTGGGGCAGACTAAAGGGAGAATTGCTCATGAGGTCACTAACTAGGAGGGCGGCGTTAACCGTCGCCGTCGGCTTGGCATTACTGGCGACGGCTGCCACTCCGACCAACGCCAACATCGGCGATCAGTGGATTCTCCAAATCCACCATCTCGATAATTCTGGGGCGTTCACCCTGCAACCCGGCACAGGCTATGCGGGATTATTTTCATCCGGCAATGCTGCGTTCACCGGTACTTCCGTTCTCGGCCCTGCCAGCGACGGCGTTGCCCGCGTCTATTGGGAGTTGAGCGGTCTTTCGATCGGCACGCTTCGGCCAGTGCCAACCACTACCGAGCAATATACGCTCGAGTTCTACGATCCCACCGACGTGGGGCACAACGGCTTCAACCCGGTCGAATCTCAGTTCAGGGGCGCCGCCGGCGAGACGTTCCCCAATGAGCCGCTAATTCCTTGGGCCGGGGCGTTCGGCACGAACCACCAGTTCATCGCCCGCGACGGAGCCGACAGCGGCACGTTTCTGCAACTCGGGCCCGGTCCCCAGGCACCCGTCGACGCCAGTTTCGGTGCGGCACCCAATGGTTTCAATATGTGGCTGACGTCCGGCTCCTGGATGTACGCGAAGTACAACTTCCCGTTCCCGATCGACCGTTCGTGGAGCGCGCTGCGCGTGACCCAGGTCACCGGCATTCCCGAGCCGAGCACCGTGATTCTGGCGGGCATTGGCGTGATCGGCTTGGGCATCGTGCGCCGTCGCCGCAAATCCTAACCCCGCGCACGTCCAGATCCAGATAGATAATGTCCAGAAGCAACTTGCGCCCGCCGCGGCTTAGTTCGCCGTGGCGGGCCTTTTCGTGCCAGTTGGACGTTTCCTTACCGATTTGTGTGGAATTGTGGTTAAATGAATAGCCGGAGCCTTATTTGCCAGGAGGTTAGAATTATTCTACGGGAGTCTGTAGCGCGATGTTGTTGAGCAAACCCTGCTGGTTCACGGCTTTGTCGATTGCGCTCGGCTGCTGCGTGGCCGCCAGTGCTGCGCAAGTCGTGACCACGCCATTTTTAGGCGTGCGGCTCATTCACCAGACAGAAACGTCGCCCCGGCCGTTGAACATTTATGTGGTTGAAATTGACCTCAGCGCTCCCGGTCTCAGCTTTCAGATGTCGCCCGGAGGCCCGCACCCACGGCCGCTCGGGTCGACCGGTCTGCCGATGGAGACAATTCGGCAGACCACTCGCCAGTTCGCCAATGCCGTGGGCGCTGAAATCGCGATTAACGGCTCGTTTTATTCCACCGCGTGCAGCGGCTGCTCGCATTGGGCCAACAACCTTGGGCTGACCGCCTCGGGCGGCGAAAAGTATTCGCCCTGGGAATTGCCTTCTTCACCGGACTTTGACGACGCGCTTAACATCACGCAACAGAACCAGGCAACCATCGTAGAAATGGCAGCCAGCCTGCCCACCGGATTCGAAACCAATCCCGTGGTGCCAGTTTACAACGCCGTAACGGGCAGCCATCGATTGATTCAAAATGGCTCGAACGTGGCCCCGGCTTCCTGCGGCTTTTGTGGAGTGAATCCGCGGACCGCCGTCGGCACTACGGCCAACAATCAGCTACTGCTGATGACAGTCGATGGCCGACAGAGTGGGTTTAGCGAGGGTGTTACGCTTATCGAGCTAGCGAATTTAATGATCGGCCACGGAGCGACGAACGCCATCAATCTGGATGGTGGTGGTTCGACCACGATGGTAATGAACGACTACGGCGACGGCCTTGCAGCCCAGGTTCTGAACTCACCCTCCGACGGCGGTGAACGCTCCGTGGGAACGAATTTAGCCGTCTTTGCATCGCGCAGCGGCGATTACAATGGGGACGGGGTCGTCGATGCGGCCGACTACGTCGTGTGGCGCGATATCGGCGCGGACCAATCGGGCTACGAAGCCTGGAGGGCGAATTTTGGAGCCGCGGGGGACGGCATTGGCGCCACGTTGCCCGTTCCCGAGCCTTCGGCAATGCTTCTCGCAGCGCTGGCGATTTGCCTCTTCGCACGGCGAGGCCTTAAATTGGCCGCAAAGTGATCTCAGCGGCTGTACGGACAGCCCCGAGCGTCCGTAGTGACGGGCGGCTCGCCCGTCACGGAGAAAACGGCGACAGGCGAGCCGCCGATCGCCACGACCGAATTCATTCCGGATAGTCTCTCATACGCGGCGAGTTTAAACTCGGCCGCGTTACCTGCTAGGATTCCACATGCGAGCCGCCGCCGGCAATCAGAAAAAATAGTTATCCGTAAATCTTCTTCAAGAATTCAAAGTTTTTCTTGACAACGCCGGCTCGGTAGTAGATAACTAACCCTAGTCCGACTCCTCTCGACGCGACTTAGTTCCCACCTCGTGTAGCTGCCGTTTGTTCGACGGCCGCCTTTTCCTTTTTCCCCGGAGAGCCTAATGATGAGAACGATTCTAGCAGTCTTTTGCGCGGCATTTCTTTGTGCCGCGCCCGCACTCGCGGTGTCCCCCTATTCCGAAGACTTCGAAACCGGCAGCGATGGTTGGCAGACTTGGCCGGGCGCTACCGATCACTTGAATCTCGACAACTCGCACAACCATACCCCGGGCGGTCAAACGGCTTATCGCGCGTCGGAAGGAGTGCCAGGAGGATTCGCCTCCTACACGCAAATCGCAGACGGCACCGGCAAGCTCCGACTTGACGTGTACGCTTACGTTGACAACGCCAATCCTGACGCGGACGATGCCCGCGGCATGATTCAACTCACCGCGGATGGCCCTAACTTCTCCACCGACTACCTGCAACTCGGCTGGCTGCAGGACTATGCGGGCGGCTCGGAATTCTACTCGGTCCGTACCGCGGCGCGAGACGCAGCCGCATTGGGCACTTTCAACACGCTCATCCCTCGCCCGCCCGTCAATGACTGGGTCAAGCTGAGCATTGAAGCAGATGCCGGCGTGGGCGGAGATGTTCGCTTCTACGTTAACGACATTCTAGCTTACAATGGAATCGGCGAACGACTCGGTGCCAACCTCGACACCATTCGATTGGGCGTGAACTTCGGCAACAACCATGACACGGTCTGGTACGATGACGTCAGCGTTAAGGTTCCTGAGCCGGCGAGCGTGGCCCTGCTAGCCATGGGTGCTGTGGCGCTGGTGGGATTTCGCCGGCGACGCAAAAAAGCATAGGCCGGTCGGCGGTACCGCCATCATACCAACCATTTTACGCGCAGCCCGCCCCATGGCGGGCTGCTTTTTTTGGATAGCGTCGGGACGATTACATTCTGGCTGTTAGCTGACGGCTGACTGCTAATAGCTCTAATCGCATTCTGGCCCACGGCTACGCTCAATTGCTGGGGGGAATATCCCGGGCGGCACGGGTGAATAGACAAAGGAAGACGTCGAGGTCAATCGTATCACTGTGATACTCGACGCGTCCGTCCCCATACGCGCACAGCGCTCCGTTGGAATGAAAGCCATAAATCTCGCGGTAATTGTCGCAATTCATCACGGTCGTCAGCGGACAATCGGGTGAATCCCCCGGTACATTCCCCCAGGTATCATAGGCGGTTCCGCTGGCCCATTGGTATTCCGGTGCGGGCACGACCTCGCCGGGCTTGAGTACACCCTTGACGTAGTGATTCGGCTTCCCCGCGCTCTCGAAAAACATAAACGTATTGGTCATTCCATCGCGGACGCTGGCGATTGTGGTGGGCATATCCGACAAAAGTCCGGCTAGGGTTTCCACTCGCCGCTTTTGGGGCGTGAGACCGGCAGCCTCGATATACTTGCAGTAGTTGCCGTCGTGGATATCGACGAGCGTCGTGTAATCGGTGACAAATTTGCCGCGACGAGTATCCGCCGACGGGCAAATAAATTCAGCCACGTCGACCTGCAATGCCGGTGCATTGGCGGCGTCATTGTAATTCAATGCGAAGTTGATTTTGTCGTGCTGATTTTGCCGCTCCAGGTACTCCAAAATGAAGCTAAGCACAAAGTGCGACGCCATCCCGTTGGCGGGATGGCTCTTCCTGGTGGTCGGAGGGTCTTCGCCATCGCAGGCACCATAAAGATGTGGTCCTGTGTTATTCGGGGTGTAAGCCAGTGGAAACTTCTTCAGTTGCGTTTCAAAATTGATAATCGCCAGCCCAATTTGTTTCAAATTGTTGCTACACTGAGTCCGGCGGGAGGACTCGCGGGCGGCTTGGACCGCAGGAAGCAAGAGCGCCACCAGGACGCCGATGATGGCAATCACGACAAGTAACTCGACCAGAGTAAATCCGGATGAGTTTCGTGGCGCTCGATTCATAACTGTACTCCTGACGGCGTTGGCCATCGTGCTTGGGCGAATTTCAAACGTCAATTTTGAGTCGCGGCTCAACAAAGGTGCCCATTCAAGGAAGCCGACTCTCACCTCAAAGCGCGGAAGAAATATGCGCCCCCTTTGGGAACGCATATAAAGTTTAGCAGTTTTCCGCTGCTTTCGCAATGTTCGGTGATCGGTCATGATATCCTAGAGTCCCCCAATCGTTGGCGCGGGCGACTGGGTCGCTGAATACCGAATTATTTCGCGACGCGTTTGCGATCTCATCGCGAAGCAAGGCGTTGCAACGCGTCCTGAAACAAAATAGCACTCGAGGTAACAAATGAGACTGACATCTGCTCTACTGATTTGGATCTTTATGACGGCGGCGGCTTGCGGGCAATGGCAAATTGTGTCCGAAGATGACGGCCGGCAGACTCTCCCCGAGGAATTCCCCTCGGGCGGCAAGCCATTCAAAGTCGGAGACGAATTGCCGCAAGATCAGCGGTTTCGCTGGCTGACCGCCGTTCTCGATATCTCCACAACGAGCGACGGCCAGAGTACTGCGGGTGAGACGGTCGGACTTCAATTCAATTGCAGTGATGGTGGTGAAGTTTATGTGGCCGGCAAGCTGCAGAGTAGATTCGACAACGATCATCCTGCATTGGTCATTCTGGCCGATAAGGCGGAACCAAGTCAGAAGGTTCCGGTGGCTGTTCAGGTCTTCGGCAAAGTCCAAGGTGGTGGAAAGTTCGATGAAGCCAACATCGTCCTATTGCCCAACGACCGCATTCAGCCTGCGAAGATACTTGTAGACGTCGATGCTATAACCGGTGCCGTTCCGGAGGGTCTCATCGGTCTCAGCCAGGGCGGAGGCATATCCGATTACGAAGACGCTACTGCTGCCAAGCTGAAAGAAGGTGGCTTTAAGTGGTTCCGCACCGACAATGTATTCACTCAAGCTCTCAAGAAGAACGAGCAAGGGGAGTTTGTCTATGACTGGAGCGCCTTCGATCAACGGTTGGACTTCATTTACAAGGCGGGTGCGGATCCGATCTTTGCCGCGTCTTACATGCCGCAAGTTCTCGACGCGGTGCCCGATAACAACCGCCAAAGCGCCCCTAACGATTACGCCGCGTGGGAGGAGCTTTGTTACCAGGCGGCAAAGCGGAGTTTGGATCGAGGCAAGCGAGTACCCTATTGGGAAGTCTGGAACGAAGCCAACACAGGATGGATCAAGCCCGGCCCTCAAGACACTGGGGGCGAGGAGTTCAAGCAGCTTTACAACCGGGCCCTCGGCCACGAAGAAACCGATCACGAGATCGTTCGTCGCTTCGAGGCCTATGCCAAGATTTATCGAGCCACTGCGCGGGGTGTTCTCCGCGCGGATCCCGACGCCAAGGTCGGCGGACCGGCGCTCGCCAGCGGGCCTTTCGAGAGTGACCAGTACTCTCACTGCCGCCACGGCAAAGGGTTTGCCCGCGGACTCATGCTCTGGTGCCTTCAAGAGAACCTGCCGTTGGATTTCGTCAGTTGGCACGAGTACTTTCAGCCGTCCGACGTAATCGCGGGCCAGGCCATTGCCTTCCGCGAGTACCTCCAGGGGTTTCCCAAGCTTCAGGCGAGCGTCAAAAGCTTCATGATCACCGAATGGAACGAGGCTTGGTGGCCTGACCGACCGCACGATCACGAGCTGGGCGCCGCTTGGTGCGCCGACGGCATGATCCGTGCCATGATTCCAAACGGGATTGACCGACCATGCTTGTTTTACGTCAAGCAGGGTGACGCCAATTTCCGCGGCGATTGGAGCATCCTAATGGAGGGCAACCGACCTAAGCCGACGTACAACATGGCCCGCATTTTTAATTCCCTCCGCGGCAATTGGATCAAAGTTAACGGCGGTGACGAGGATATTTGCGCCGTTGCCGCTCTGGACGCCACGCGAGGTCGGCTAGCGATTGTGCTAGTAAACTACCGCTGGCGTCATGCTGTTCGTCGCGATGTGCAATTAAGAATTGATGACTTGCCGTCGGAACTAGTGGGTGGGCAATGGCGAGAGTGGGTCATCGACCCACTGCACAGTAATGTTTTTACTGATGCAAGCCGCTGCGAACTGGAAATGACCGCCAGCGGCAACGTTGAATCCAACGACTTTTCCTACGACCGGCCAATGATGGCCAATTCCGTAGTATTGTTGGAGCTGCTGGCCGACCCGACGGAGAGTGCCCAAGTGCGGGCGCGCGTTTCACATTGACAGCGGGCGCCAATGACTCGATCGTGACCCGTAGGGACACATGTCAACTCGCGTCGGAAAGTGAGACAGTTCATGGCACCGCGGAAGTTTTGAAACTGCCTGCATTCTTCAGTCGGACGCCCAAAGAGTATCAATATTTACCTTGAACGTTGTGTTGCAAGCCAGCGGCCTTCACTGTCGGTGTTTCGATACCCGGCAAGCGAGTTTTGTCATCCGGATCCTTACGACCTTCTGGGCTCGATACTCCACTCACCGAAGGATGACACGGCAACGCGCGCCTAGCAACGCGGCCTGCTCAATCGTGGCGGTCACTTTTAGATGGTCGGGCGACCACCGCAGACGAAAGGTCCGCGGGAAGTAGAACCCGCAGAAGAACCGAAAAATCCATTGGCGTCCGATTCTTCCGCTCTGGATGGACAGTTCGCCATCGCGGCCTGTAGTGGCAAACGCCACATTCCGTGCGCGAGCGCGTTCTTTGAGTCGCTCGTGAGGTTCGACGTCGGGTTCCGCGCCGCGTATGTCGCAGTTCGACGAGCCACGCCACGTAACGCAACAGATTGACATGCCGCATCGCCGATCCGCAGTCCTCCCCCGCGTGCGGTGTCGATGGAGCTGGCGCTCATTGATCACATCGCCCAGCGGCGTGGAGTTCAAGAGGCAACAGAGTTCGCTCGGTCGAAGTTTTCGCGGGTCAGCTGCCACGACTCATCTCCTTAACGAGCCACGAGGCATAGTGGACGAGGTTCAAATTTCCATCCGTGTTCATTGGCGCGCCCGCTTCGACATCGGCGGCAATCTGCTCCGCCGGAACGCGCAGCTTGGCGGCGGCGGCTAACACCTTGGCCGCCTGCTCGACGGAGAGCCGGGTGGGGTCGATCCAGTTGGGGGCATCAGCCACGGCACGCCCCCTTTTCGCCGACATTCGCCCACGTCGCGCCCAGGCGCGCCGTCTGGCCATCTCCGCCCCCTCGTCCGCTCCTCGCGAGACCGCGACACGGGCCAACGTCGTGGCCCACGGTGCGTCGGGGAAAAAGCTGCTAAATCTCGGCAAAACGATGCTTTTTCTGGCTTGAACTTCTGGCGAATGCATGGCTCTTGTGTCACACGCGGGGCGACGATCGCCCCGCCGAACGAACACACGAGAGCCCAACGATGAACGCCAGCGAAATCTCTTTCGGGATCGAATTCGAAACGACGCTTCCCAACCGGGACGATACGCCGATCGGGCTGTACCACAACGGATACCAAGTCGCTTGGCTGCCGACCGGATGGAAAGCAGAGAAGGACAGCAGCATCCAACCGACCACGCCTTCTCGCAAGGGATGCGAATTCGTAAGCCCCAAGTTGCGGGGCGAAGCGGGGGTCGCCGAAGTCAAAGCGGCCCTCGACGCGATCAATAGCCGCGGCGCGAAAGTCAACGCGACCTGCGGGCTCCACATAACCATTGAATGGAACGGCGACGCCGCCGCCTTGGCGCGACTCATTTCGCTGGTCGGCAACCACGAGAAGGCCATCTTCGCCAGCACCGGAACCAAGCGCCGCGAGCAGACGACCTACACGAAACAAATCAAACAATACGCCAACAAAGACCAGGCCAAACAACGGTGCGAAGCAGATCGCTACCATCTGCTCAATCTCACGCACCTCGCCCGCGGAAAGAACCGCATTGAATTTCGGGCATTCGCCGGCACGCTCAACAAGACCAAAGTTTTCGGCTACCTGATGATGTGCCTGGGCCTTGTCGAACTCGCGCTCCACACGACCCGCTGATCCGACTGGGATTACACGAAGCGCGAAGGCACCAAGAGCTGCTGGGACCGACCCGGCGCGGGCCACGGCGAGACGGAACTCAACCGCCTCTTCTACCGCCTGGGCTGGACCAAGGGCTGGTACAAGGGCGCGCTTCGCGACAAGACCTTCGGGCAGATCGGGACGCCCGACATGCGGGCCATCAAGACGAAGCTGCTGGAACTGGCCCGGAAGTATGACGGAGCGGCACGGGTGGCGGCTTAATGCGGAGACTACTAAGCCATGGGCGTAACGAATTTCCAGAATTCTTTGCCAGTTGCCAAGAATCCGCTTGATGTTCTCCCGTACATGTGGCTCCTGTGTGACTGCGATGCGAATTCCCCCCCAACACGGAGAGCCAAACGATGACCGCCAAACGCAAGCCACCACGCCTCCAGGCCGAAGCCGCCTACGAGAACGCCCATCTGGTTGCCCGCGACCTGCTCGCGCGGATCGAAGAACAACTTCAAGATGAGCCCGTCCCGGGTGGCGAGACCAAGATCGACTGGGGCCACGTCGGATCGATCGGGCACGTCAACGAACTCCTTTCCGAGATCGTGACCTTTCTCGGCGGCACCAACGACTAACCCCAACCCATAGGAGCACGAACGATGACCCTCGACGAATTGATCGACCGCCTCGAAGAGTACCGCGACGCGCTGGGCGGCGACGCCGAAGTCCGCCTCATGACCCAATCCAACTACCCGTTCGAGAATGCCCTCTTGGGAGTCGTATCGGGCGAAGAGATCAACGACTGCGACGACGAAGAGCTCTGCGACGAAGACGTCGAAGACGACGATGTGCTGTACCTCGTCGAAGGCGACCAACTTTGTTACGGCTCGAAGCGGGCCTGGGAACTGGCCAATTGAACGATCACCTACGGAGACCCATGCAATGAAGACCCGAATCGATATCCGCCGCTGTCCGCAATGCAAGAAACGCACCAAGCACCGGGAACAGGTCGGCCCGCTACGTCCCGACCCGCGGCATCCCGACGACCGCAAGTACGATTGCCAGGATGTGGTGGCCCATTGCCTCGTCTGCGGGTGCCGCCAAGAGAGCGAGAGGTGCCCCAACGTACTATCCGGAATCTTCTCGATCTGCGCCGAAATCCGCTGCGGCGGATCGCGGCGGGTGGTTCCCGCCGCCTGACGATGGCAGCCGTTCCATCGAGAAGTTTTTTGAATGGGAGAACGATTATGGCTACGACCACCACCAAGAAACGCACCGCGAAGCGTGCCGGCACCAAGACCGCGAAGAAGAGCGCCAAGGCAATGCCCGCCAAGAAGGCCAAGGCGAAACGCGACAAGCTCAGCGCGTTGGACGCGGCAGCGAAATTGCTGGCCGAGAGGAAGGAGCCGATGACTTCGAAGGAGCTCGTCGCGGCGATGGCCGAGAAGGGGTATTGGAAAACCCCTGGCGGCAAAACGCCCCACGCCACTTTGTATTCGGCCATCCTCCGGGAGATTGCCACCAAGGGCCGGGAATCCCGGTTCGCTAAGACCGAGCGCGGAAAGTTCAAGATCAGCGCCTAGCGGCTCCGGCCAACCTTGCCACTCAAACGCCCACGACGCACCGTCGTTGGGCGTTTTCTCGTGAGACGCCCCGTCGGCCAACTTGGCGAAACCGACGCGACACGGGCCACACGTGGCGACCGAGGCCGAGTCTCGATTTTTCTACGCCTAGAAGCTCCGATTTCGACGTTTGTTGGCACTTTGTTTGATAACATGAGTATAGAAACTCTGCGGGTCGAAGATCCTTCGGTCAAACGACTTACGCCGACGAGCGCCGCCAAACGAACGTATTTGGAACCGGGTTCGTGGCGTGCACGTACGGCCTTATTCGCATGAGATGGTTTAGCTTGGCATATCGACAACCTGCGCTCGTCACCAATGTCGGTTCGTCCTGTGCGAACTGGCGCACGTCTTTTCTGGCGTCGGTCGGGGCGACCTCAGCAGTAGAGCAACAAGCTTGAACTGACGCGGGATAGCTCATGATCAGGGCGGTTGATTGGCCCTACGCGTGCTATACAACAAGAACCACTCTCGCTAATCATGCAAGTTGCCTGGCAAGTGAACACATTCGGGAGGGAATAACTCTTGAGCGGTGACTTGTTCGCGAGCTGCCTCGACATCGTCGGTAAATAGGACGACCGCTAAGTCTGTTTGAGCCCGAGTGCAGCACACGTAGAAAAGGCGCCGGGTTCTCGCGACGACGTTATCCCGTCCTTCCCGAATGTTTTCTTCGTCTCGATCGGACAGCTCTTTCAACCCTAGATATTTGTCGTACGAGAACTGCTTATGAGTTCCTTCTTCATCGTCAAGCACGACAAGCACGCGTTCGAATTCAGTTCCCTTTATTCCATGCTGAGTTGAGAAGGGAGAAGCGTTGCTCAAGTATTCGACGTACCCACGTAATTGGTTCGCTGGACACCGGAGAAACGCGTCCATTGAAGTGATTTCTTTGCTGAGTTCGTCAGCATCCTCCTCTCTGTATTCGTGCTCTTCATCGGGCTCTGTTTCGGGGACGGGTAGTTTTAGGTAGCCGAGCAGCCGAGGGTCGAGTGGATACGCATTACGGTCATGAACTAGGTGGAGGACTTCGGCGACAGTGGCACCACCATTGCCCATCATGACCTGGAGTTCTTCCGTGAATCGTCTGCATGACGCGAGCCGCTCAGCGACTTCTGCGCCTCGAAGCCCCTCGCTTGCGAGTAACGGCGAAAGCACTTTGAACAACTGAATCACTTCGAATTCATCGTGTTGGTCTGCGGCAGTCACAAGAGGAACGATGAATCTACGGAATGGCTGTAAGGGCCATGCGGTGCCGTCGATAAATCCATTCTTAAACCGCTCGGGAGACTCGTCGTTCAAAGCTTCGTAGAGCGTGCCGAATCCTAATCTGTTCGCTGCCATGCGATGCACGATGACAAGTATTTTCACCTTCTCCAGCTCAAGCCAGGTCGGGTTTGTGCTTAAGCGAGCCATCGAATTCTTGACCGACTGAATAGATGCTTCGCGTGCCTGACCGTTCGGAAACGCGAAGAAGTGTGCACTACCTTTCACCGGCACTTCGATTCCGTCGCGGATTTCCGTGCGGCCCCTTACTTGCTCCAAGCCGTCGCCATCATGTCGTATTGCGTTTGCGACTCTGAGGACTGCCAGCGGACACCGGAAATTCTCGGGCTTAGTAATCGACTCCCAACCGTCTTCTCGTGCAATCGTGCCAATCCCCGTCTGGTAGATTTGCTGCATGGGGTCGCCGAAGAACCCGAGGCAGAATTGCTCTCCAAACTCCAAGTCGACGGCCTTAAGAGCAGCCACGACGTTTTCCATCGTATCCTGACTCTCGTCCACGAATAGGAAAGGATATTGTTGAGCGATTAACCTCCGCATCAGTTGACGCTCTGAGGTCAATTGGGGAACCATCTTGATGATGTCATCGTGACCGAGAATGCCATTGGCGTAGTCACTTCCAGTTCCGTAACGAAATGACTGGACACGAGAAATCCGACCTCTCTGTTGTTCCCACCGGGCAATATCTCGTGCGTTCTTGTCTCGTGTCCGCTGCTGCACTCGCGGTCCGAATGCCGCAGCCGCTTGACGAAGGTCAGCTAATTTCTCGTCGATTCGTTGCTCGACCCAGGTCCGAATGTCAACTTGGAAGTTGCGAATGAGTGTCCAAAGGAAGCTATGAATGGTGGATACGTGCACGAGGGTGTCGTGCCCAACGTCTTCGGCAATCTCTCCAACCGCAATCTCTGTGTAGGTGATGCATGCCACTTTCTGCCGCCTACGAGCGAGACGTTCGCCGTTCAGCTCAACAATCTTTCGAAGGGCCTTAATGAGCGACGTTGTCTTTCCAGACCCTGCTCCTGCGGTCATCAAAAAGCTAGTTGGAGGTTCCGTGGCTAAGCACTGGTAGAGTCGCAAGTCCGCTGCGGTGTCTGGCTTCTTGTGGCGATTAGTCATGTCGCAGCCTCGGCTTCCGCAGGAGCTGTAATCTCTTCGACTTCGGTGACGGCCCCGTCGAGGCGTACTACGGAGCTTAACCACTCCAAGCCCTCACGAATGTAGAGAGGTACCGTCCACTCCGTGGGCGGTCTCATTAGTACAGCCAAAGCGAATTTGGTTTTATTGAATGATTTCCCTCCCACTCGCTTATGCAGCCCTTGAGCGAGGTCTTCGGGGGTTGCTGGTACTGGCCGAAGCTTGAGGCTAAGGTCCTTCTGGTTTACGTGCTGACACCACGCAGCGTTCTCTAGGCCGAAGGCCTCCTCCAGCGTGCGTCCACAGAGAGCAACTGTGGTTTCATTCCATTCCACGTCCGTGTGGACTTGGTAGCAAACTCGCACATGAGCGGTGCCAGCCGCTGCAGGTTGCACTTTATCGGCAGCAACGGCGGCGAGAAGTTCTTGAATGCTTCGTTTAGCTGGAAGCCACTGAATCAGTGTTTGATTGGATGTTAATGCATTAGCCGCTGACGGCAGGCATGCTCGACCTCGCTTTGTCTGCGGAGCCCCGCCGCCTCCCTCTTCAGCCACCTCGTATTGAACATCTTCATCTTCATCGACGGCGGCGCCTTCGACTTGGGTAACGCTATCAAGGTCTGTAATCACCAGCGTCACTAGACCTAAAAAGTTAATAAGTGACTTGAACTTGTGACCAAACGCACCTCCGACTTCAAGTATGCACAGACAAGCTGACATCAGCTGAGCCGCTGCCCGCTCAATCATGACGGGCAGTAGTAGCCGTTCGACATTTCCTTCGACTAGGATTGCCGCGTCTGCGAAGAACAAGTCGCAATGCGTTAGCTTTAGGTACCTCTCTAAGAAGTCGCGTTCTTCTGGATTGCTCGCATAGAAAGCTGACAGGTTGAGCACGTCCGTCGTTTGCGTTCCATCCTCGCCGGACTCGCGTCGAAAGTATCTGATTGGTTTGAACCCACGTTCGTAGAGAATATGTGGGGAGTGCGTTGTGACAATTGCCTGGCAGCTGTAGGCGTCGCCGTCGACTGCCTCCTCTTGGACTAGCCTGAGGACGTTGCGAATGAACACTTGCTGTAGCTGGGCGTGCAAGTGAGCTTCCGGCTCTTCAATAAATATCAGGTGTAGCGGTGCTCGCTTCTCTTTGTCAGCAACCCACCTGGCATGTGCGTCTAGGATTTCCACAACCATGTAGATGAGGTTTTTGAAACCCAAGCCATTGTAAGAATCCGGCAGCGTTGGAGCGTTAGGCTCGTTTCCAAGAACGTAGTGGACGCGAGTGTCCTGGCTCAAAATGGTCGCCGGATTTATGGCAGACCGTATTTGCAGGCGAGGATTGTGAAGGCCCGGATATCCCAGCGTGGAGAGGCTGTCGAAAGTAGTCTTGAAAACATCTTCAAGATGTTCATTCAGTGCCAACTCAGTCTCGTGAAGGGCACGAAGGGCACTGTGGTCCTCCTGCCTCTGGTCCAAATTGTGTTTGTAGAACTTGCTTAAGCGACGAGACAAGTCTTCAGACCGACCCACGCCTTGTCCACTACTGTGAGCAGGGTCGGCTAGGTGGCGTTGAGCACTGAGGCTATCTACCTTAATGAGCGACTTCAGTATGGCCGCTCCGCTTGGCTCTTTACCTAAAGGAAGTGGAACGTAGTCCCCATCTCGCGGTCGAAAAGTATCGTCGAATCTCGCTCGGTCTAGGATGTAGTACTTGAATTCAAATTCCTTCTGAAGTTCCTTTAAGAGGTAGTCAGTTAGCGACTTTGGCCACGGCACATATCGGTCATTTGCGCGTGCCTCCAAAGCGGCCGCCTTTTCTCTGGCGTCATCGCGTGCAGCTCGATAGCCGTCGAGCAAATCAACGACACTCTTGGCTGCGAATTCAATTCTGAGCCCAACCTCGCTTCCAGCCCAATCAGTGCTCGGAAGAAGGGCAACGACCAAGTGGAGGTCACTTACGTCAACCTGGAACCAGAGGTCGAGGCTAATTGAAGGTAGCTCTGGTAGGTCCTCCGTTTCGGACGGCAGTTCCCCAATCTCGTCGAATGTTTTCCAGCAGTCGGCACTGAAGTCATATAGCGAGAACCGCTCTGCTGTCGCTGCGACGAAGGCATGAATTGCTTGGGTCGCGGACGTTTTGCCGCTGTTGTTCGCACCGACGAAAATTGAGATGTCAGATGCCAGCGCAACGTGGACATCCTTCAGTCTTCTGTAATTCGCGATTCGATAGGAATGGAGGTGCACGTTTCCGCCTTTGGTGGGCACGAGTTAGGGAACAGAGTCCGCTGGCATGAAAGCTATGGTGGAGAAAAGTTACGAGGCAAGTAGCCGATTCGCATTGTCGAAACGGTAAAGCGAAAATGCAAGTGCAGGCAGCTCCCTTCGGCGCGTGAAGACGCTTTATTCATGTCAACTCGCGCCATGGCAGGAGGGGTCGCTCTATCGAGCCTGCACCGGGAGAGCGCCCTTCCACGTGTAGGAGGCCGCTGCGCGCTGAGGTGAGACACACCGACGCGCGCAAGGGTCGCCCGAAATCTGGTTTGGTGGTAACGGTTTCGGAGTGACACAGGTGGGCGTGTCCTGAGTCAGGTCGAGGCCTCTATCGAGCCGTCCCAAAACTCGTCAGCTGTGAGAAGCGTCGAGAAACGACCGTTATCTGGCACCACCCAGATCAGTCCGTGACAGAATCTCAACTTCCGGCATCGAGAATTCTGTTAACAGCCGAGCGGTAGGCCACTCGGCTTTCGATTACCACCGCGGAATCCGCTCGGCGGCAAGGGTGCGATCATACAATTGACGAACCGTGGGGCGCTTTTCGGGCGGCAAGTGACGCGGCGGCTCCTCCACGAGCCGCACCCCGGCATACTGGCCTGCGGCACACGCGTTGTAGAACGCGTCGAATCAGTGGTTTTGCTTACGGACTCGCTGCCACTTCACAACCACGTTCTTCCCCGGCACCAGGGCAATCGAGTGTCGGGCAGTTGGTTTAATAATTGCGTTAGTTAGCAGGAAGGAAAGGCCTCCTCTCGGAGTGCTAGAATTTTCCGTCTTGCTAGCACGAAGGTTGAATCCATGTCAGTTGCTTTCGTTGG
>JBBDYG010000047.1:0-6174 GCA_040901765.1 Pirellulales bacterium | reverse complement strand
AATATGAGCCAGTAAGAACTACGTACAACGCACTCAAAAGTGCACGCCGTGAGGGTTACAGCGGGCCAAACCAACACCCTCCGCTTCTACTCGAGCCGCGAGTGCCCATCCGGCTCTACTCGAGAAACAAACGCCAATGAGGTAGGGTCAACCGCCCCACCAACTCCCGTACCGGGTGTCGCGGATGTGGTCGCCCAGCTTGTGGAAATAGTAGGTCTGTTGCGGCGGAGCTCCCACGGCGCCGTTCTCGAGCCGATAGCGCATCTCCTCAATGGTAGACCCCCAGGAATGGTCGCCGCCCTGATGGTGCCGGTAGATGCCATCCACGCCCATCTCGAGGGTCGCGATGGCGAGTTCGAGGTACTCCTTGTCGGTTTTTCCGTAAGGCAGCGAAGGTTGGAACCGGACGCCCTTAGGCCTGCAGATGGCCATAAACTCCTTGACGTCCTGCAGATAGTCCTCCACCGGCCGACTTCCGCCGAATCCGTCCTCCGTATACACCTGATCGAGCAACCCCGCGTCAACAAGCCGGGCGACATCGACGCCGTATTGGCGGTTATTGTCGAGACCGGGCAAGACCAGGGCGCTGATCTTCAGACGCTTATCGCTGCCCGTATCCGCCGAGTACTTGTCGAGTGCCTCCCGCAACTCTTTAAAGAACACGGTGACATAATCGGACCAGATCTCGAACATTTTCGGATTTGGCTCACGAACTTCGCGAGGATCGCCGCCGAACCGCTTCTTATAGGCGTCGAGCACCGGTTGCTCGTACAACGCGAGCGGGTAGCCGCGCCCAAACATCAAGTGGGCGCCGTCCGCGCCAAAAGTCATGTTTTCTACCAGCAGATCGATCATGTGTTTGCGCACTTCGGGAAACGCCCAACTCATGCGCGTGATTTCGGTTCCGTCCCGGTCGAAGCAACGCCATTGGGGGTTATCGAGGTAGAATGGCGTATCCCACAAATCTGAAAACGGCGTGGGATGAGACCACCCGGCTGGCCGGATTCCGACGTGGATGTCCATCCCCATTTCATGGGCGGCGTCGATGAGCACTTTTACCGGATTGACGCCTTTCCGGGCGAGTTCGCCTACGGCCTCAACGTAGTACCGGTAACCAGGCGCCGTAAAAAGATCTTGATCCTGGCCCGGCATATGCCCCACCTTCGACGGATAGCTGGTCCTATCCGCGCCGAACGATTCGAGTAGAAACGTGCCGTAATCCGTGTGCCGGTGTGGTTCAATCTCCGTGCGAACATCCTCCTCTGTGGTGGGCCGTATGGCATAAATGAAGCTGAACCCGTCCGACCCTGTCGTATGGATTCGGCGCGACTTATCGGCCCGACGGGCGAGGATAGCGCCCGTTTCGTTCTGAGTCAGGGGGATCAGTTTGACGTGCGTCATGGCGGCTCCCGACGCGTGGCCCGAGGAGCGCTGGCCAATGTGAAGTACGCTGTCCGGCGTCAGTTCCACCACTTTCAGAAACAGTTCCGTCGAATTGCCGTAATAGTCGCGGTTGGAGGTACTTAGCGTTGTCGGAGCAGGGTCCGAATCCACTTTGAATAGCGTGGAATTGGGCATATCGGAACCGAATAACCCGACGAATATCGCGTGCCAACCGGAGACCCCGAGGCGGAGCGTCAAGTCGGGCGCCTCCGCTTCCGGTGCGGCATAAACGACATTTCCCACATAGTTATTGCCGACCTCATAAGGGGGCCCATCGACGTCTCGAATAGGGATGTTTGTCATCTGGTAAGGAATGATCCGCCAATGGCCCTTCTTCAACTTGGGCGTCAGCGCCGAGGCCGGCTGGCATTTGGTCATGTCCGTTATGACGACCGCCTCGTCTATCCTGGCCCAGTCCGACTGCGCCTGGCCGCCCCAAAGTTGAAAGGGAGGCTCGCCCATCGCCGAACCGGCCGCCCATAGACACAGTACCGCGGAAACCACAAACGCTCTGTACATGTTCTGAAGACTCCTCTTTGTTGACTTAGAGCCTGCCGACAAAACTAACATTGGTTGATCCAGATTCGGTAGCAGATGGATGTCGGTCGACGTGACCAAGGCATCAATGCGTACTATTGCACTGCCGTGCATTGTGGATCCGACCAAGTATACTTACTTGTCGTGCCAATTGCTCCCGCTTTTCTGGCCCAATTCCAGAGGAAACCCGTGAACGCTACTCACTGCCGAAGGCGGGTGCAGTTCTTGCCCCTTGTGATTCTTGCGGTAGCGTTGCGCGCCTATCCAACGCAGAGCGCCCTCGGCCAGGATCCCTTAGGAATAGCCGCCGTCTCAGATGGGTCGTTGCGGGCGACGTATTGGATTCGAGTCGATTCCACGGACGCCCGTGCGCCGAGATAATGCACATCTATGCCTTTCAATACTTGATCAGGCCCTGTAGAAGTACACTTGGGTTTGCTCATCTCTGCGGCTCGCTTCCTCTTGTTTCCAAACGGTTTTTCGATCCCATGGCGAATTCCCTAGTGCCCGAGGCGATTCAGCTCCATCCCGACGACAACGTCGCCATCGCCACGCGACCGCTGGGGGGCGATTCCGCTCTCAAACTCGGTACGCTCTCGGTAACCCTGCGGCAGCCGATTCAGCTCGGACACAAGCTGGCCCTGCGAGTGATCAGGCGCGGGGAGCGCGTACTGCGGTATGGACAAACCATCGGATTCGCGACCGAGGCGATTGAGCCGGGCGATTGGGTGCATGTGCATAACTGTGCGGTTGGCGATTTCGCCCGCGATTATGCGAGCGCGACCGAGACGCCCACGCAGCCGACACCGATCCGCGATCGGACCTTTCAAGGCTACCGCCGGGCCGATGGGCGTTCCGGGGCGCGGAACTATCTCGCGGTGATCTCGTCGGTCAACTGCTCCGCGTCCGTGTGCAAGGCGATTTCGCGGAAGTTCACGGCCGAATTGCTCCGCGATTATCCGCAGATCGACGGCGTCGTGGCCTTCACGCACGGTGGAGGGTGCGGCATGAGTTATCGCGGTGCGGCCCATCAGGTTCTCAACCGCACGCTGGCTGGCATCGCCAAGCATCCGAATATCGGCGGGTATCTGCTCATCGGCCTGGGGTGCGAGACGGGCGGGATCGGATATCTTATGCAGGACCAGAACCTAGTGCAGATCGGCGGCGCTTCTGGCGGAGGGCCAGGGAACTTCGACACCCGCAGCAGCAATGGCATTTCGCGGGGGCCGATTGTACTGTCGATGCAGGATGAGGGCGGGACAGTCGCGACGATGGAAAAAGGGGTCAGGCTCGTGGCCCAAATGCTGCCGAAGGTGAACGACGTGCGACGCGAGTCGATTCCGGCGAGCGAGATTGTGCTGGGGACCAATTGCGGCGGCAGCGACGGCAATTCCGGCGTGACGGCCAACCCGGCGCTCGGCGTGGCGAGCGACATGCTCGTCGCCTGCGGTGGGACGAGCATCCTCGCGGAGACGGATGAGATTTATGGGGCCGAGCACTTGCTGACCCGGCGGGCGATGTCGAAGGAGGTCGCCGATAAGCTGATCGAACGAATCGAGTGGTGGAAGTGGTACAGCGGCATCTTCGGCGGCCAGATGGACAACAACCCTTCACTGGGGAACAAGGAAGGCGGGCTGACGACGATCCTCGAGAAGTCGCTGGGGGCCGTGGCCAAAGGCGGCTCAACGGCGCTCGTTGAGGTCTACCACTATGCCGAACCGGTGACCGCCAAGGGGTTGGTCGTGATGGACACGCCGGGGCTGGACGCCGTCAGTGTGACCGGGATTGTCGCCGGCGGGGCGAACGTCGTCGTCTTCACCACCGGCCGCGGAAGCTGCTACGGCTGCAAGCCGACGCCCAGCATCAAGGTCGCAACCAATACGCCGATGTACGAGCGGATGATCGGCGACATGGACCTCGACGCCGGCACAATCCTCGCCGGCCGTACGATTCAAGAAGTTGGCCGCGACATCTTTGAGGAAATCCTGGCCGTCGCCGGCGGCAAGAAGACCAAGAGCGAGCATCACGGGATCGGCGAGGAGGAATTCGTGCCGTGGAACCTCGGGCCGATCTTGTAATTTCTGCGCTGAATTTCCCGCACGGTAGTTAGAACGCCAACTGTGCCGGAAGAAATCTCTGGAATAATTCGATGTAGTAAGGACGCAATTCCTTCCAGTCTGGCGGCTGGGGGCACTTCGAGTAGAGGTCGTAGAGATTAAACTCCTGAACTCGGGGCAACATTTCGCGGTCGTGGTCGTCGCAAAGCCAGTCGTACTCGCCCTCGCGATGCCAGGCATAGAACGAGTGGAAGCGAATCATATACAGGGCAGGCTCGGGCAGGTAATTCTTCATGACATGATATAGATACTCATCGTGCCCCCACGACATGAGGAGGTTTCGCAAGCCGCAATGCTCCTCATAAATTCCCAGCCGAGTGTTGTACCGCGGATCGCTAGCGTCTGGATTCTCAGCGAAGAATTCCTGGTAAACGATGCGTTCACTGAACCGGCAGCCGACGGGAAACGTGTCGCCGACCACGGCCCACTGCGGCTCGCCAAAAAGACACAGCACCTTGCCCAGGTCGTGCAACAGGCCGGTTAACACGAACCAATCTTCGCGCCCGTCGGCCCGAATCGCTTCGGAAGTTTGAAGCAAATGCTGGCGCTGATCGAGGTCGATGTCCGGATCGGAGTCGTCGACCAACGTGTCGAGAAAGTCGAGCGCCTCTAAGATGCTCATCCGCCGACGATTGAGGCGGAGAAAGTCCTCGCGTTTCTGACGCACGAATTCGAATGTCTGAAAGCGGTGATTCTGCCGATAGAACTCGCGAACGGTATCCCGCGCGGGGCTATCGTAATTGCGATAGTCGTCTTTCGCTTTGGCTCCTGGCTGGGGATAAACCTGCTCTTCGACGAATTGCTCCCAGGCGTGAAGCGCACCTTCCGGCTTCGAATCGATGTCCGATGGAAGTTTCATCATCTTTACGTTGAATAAAGCCAGTACCGCGACGCTGGACCATGTTGTTTATGACGGGTCGCGGTAGTATCCTCAATGGCTAGATTCGTACGCACGATTCCCGGCCGTGAGGATGTCCTACATGTTACATCGATTCGCCGTTTTGCTGCTAGTCGTTCTGAGTGCGCATCTTGGTTGTGGCGGGAGCGACAGCAGCGACCCGGGCGTGGTGTTGCTGCGATATAACCCAGGTAGCGAAAGCACCGAGCAGCGCGAGCAGGGGTTTCTCGAAACGCTAGCCAAGGAATACCCTCAAATCAAGGTGATTTCTTCCGATCAGTACGCCGGCACCTCGCCTGAATCGGCGCTCGACAAGGCGACCGACGTGCTGAACAAGTACCAAGGCCGCGCGACCGGCATCTTTGCCGTATGCGAACCGAACGCCGACGGCGTGCTGGGCGCACTGGAGAATTTGGGCGTGGCGGGCAAAGTCAAAGCGGTGGTCTTCGACCCCAATCCTAAGCTCAACAAGGCGTTGGCCGAGGGAAAAATACATGGCATCGTGTTGCAAGATCCCGTCAGCATGGGTTACTTGGGTGTGAAGACCATGGTGGCTCATTTGGACGGCAACGATGTAGAGAGGCGGATCGTCACCGGCGAGTACGTCGCCACTCTTGAGAACATGGCCGATGGTCCGATGGATAAACTGTTGCATCCTGCGCAATTCCAAGTCGACGGCGAGCAGCCGGCGAACGCGAAGTACCGAATTGCCGTCATCCCCAAGGGCACGACTCACGAGTTTTGGAAGTCGGTGCATGCCGGCGCCGCCCAGGCCGCCAAAGAGGCCGGAAACGTCGAGATTTTCTGGAAAGGGCCATTGCAGGAAAACGATACCGAAGGGCAGATCAATGTGGTCCAAGAGTTCATCACTAAAAAAGTAGATGGCTTGGTGTTGGCCCCCCTCGATTCGCAAGCCATGATCGCACCCGTCAAAGACGCGAAGCAGCAGGGAATCCCGACAGTAATTTTCGATAGTGGCCTGGCCGACGACAGTATCATTGTCAGCTACGTGGCCACTGACAACTACCACGGCGGCGCGCTGGCCGCCCGCCGGCTGGCGGAAGTGTTGGGAGTCAAAGCAGGTAAAGAGTGAGTGGGTGAGTGGGTGAGTAGGTGAGTAAGTAATTTGGTTCTTCAGGAAATTTAGTGGGTGATTCCTAGCGTGTGCAGGCTGATTGG
>JBBDYG010000046.1:0-39281 GCA_040901765.1 Pirellulales bacterium | reverse complement strand
AATCCCGTGGACATATGGTAAGCGGCTTGGAGAGAATTTCAACGGGCTGCTAGAGCTTGAGTGCAGGCGTTCCAAAATGAAGCATAATCATGCTTGCCATCACGTGTATACAGTCGATCAAACGACCTCGGCTTGGCTACTCTCGTTCTCAGCCAATCGCGAAACCGCGCCGATCGCGTTGCGTTAATGTCCCAGATAAAAACTTCCTCCCGCGGCTTGGCGAAGAACGCAACCTTACTTGCCGCAGAGGTTCGCTGCCCCTTAATTTTAGTCGTGATGCAGCTAGGTAGGTCTAATGATAACCCCGTAACCGCGCTTCCGATATCCGAAACGATTCGATTACGGAATTTGTTTATGAGGTCCGCGACGCGTCTCCGATCCCATCCAACACGGTTAGTGAGCTGAAATGAGCTTAGGAAGTTGCCGACGTGTTCTGACGTCACCTTTTCCGAGGATGACGAGAAGAGTCGAAGCCAATACTGATCGGAGCGCTTTCGACCGACAACAAATGTATCAGGTGGTACGCACAGCATCTTGGCATGTTCCAGCGCCTCAGAGAGAAACTGTGAGCGGCAGTCTTTGTATCGCTTATGTAAAATATCGAGTGCCATATCCAACCGCCCGTTTGTCTATTGTAAGCCTTACACTCCGCGCAACCCACACGCCGTCTGCGCCCGCTTCAACACCTCCCCCGCCTTCTTTCGCGCCTTCACCGCCCCAGCAGCCAACACATCGCGAATGTAATCCGGCTTCGCCGACAACTCCGCTCGTCGAGCGCGGGCCTCGGCGAAATAGCGTTCCGCCGCGTCAGCCAGCACCTTCTTGATTTCACCGTAGCCGAAGCCGCCGCGGTGATAGAGTGCGGTCATTTGCTCGCGTTCGGCGTCGGTCGCCATCAGCGAGTAGAGATCGAACAGCACGTCGCCCGCGGGTTCCTTCGGCTGGTCCATCGGCCGCGAGTCGGTCACGATTCGCATGATCTGCTTGCGCTGCACCTTGGCGTCTTCGAATACGGCGAGCGTGTTGTTGTAGCTCTTGGACATCTTCTCGCCATCGGTGCCCGGCACGCGGGCCGACGAATCGAGAATTTTGCCTTTGGGCATCACGAACGTTTCGCCGTAATGATGGTTGAAGCTGCCGGCCAGGTCGCGGCAGACTTCGATGTGCTGTAACTGGTCTTCACCCACGGGCACGATGTCGGCGTCGTAGGCCAAAATGTCGGCGGACATCAGCACTGGGTAGGTAAACAGCCCCGCGTCGGCGTTCAGGCCTTTCGCCTTCTTGTCCTTGTAAGCATGGCAGCGTTCGAGCAGGCCCATCGGCGCGCCGGTCATCAGCAGCCAACACAGCTCGCTCACCTCGGGCACGTCGGATTGCACGAACAGAATCGCCCGTTCGGGGTCGAGTCCGAGCGCGATCAGATCGATTGCCGCATCGAGCGTCAGTTGCCGCAGTTCTTTGGGGTCGCGAACTGTCGTCAGCGCGTGGAGGTTCGCGATGAAGTAGTATGACTCGCCGGCATCCTGCAAGTCGATGTACTGGCGGATGGCGCCGAAGTAGTTGCCCCAGTGAAACCGGCCGGTCGGTTGGATACCGCTGAGTACACGCATATTTATTTCGGATTGGTTTAGTTCTTAGCCACGGATTAAACACGGCTTAAACACGGATGAAGAAAAGATTGAGAACGCTAATCTGCGCTAATCGACGCTAATGAAAAGTGTCAAGCTTATGCTCCTACTGGATTAGTGTAAATTAGCGCCGAACAGTGTTCTTTCTTCTTATCTGTGTTTGATCCGTGTTTCATCCGTGGCTCATTTTAATTGCGTTTGCAAAGTGCCGACGACTTCTTGGATGCTCTTCGCGCCGATTTCGGCCAGTGCGGCTGGCAGGGCGTCGAGGACTTCCATGGAGGCCTTTGGATTGTAGAAGTTCACGGTGCCGAGTTGAACGGCCGTCGCGCCCGCTACGAGGAATTCCATCACGTCGTTGACAGTGGCGATGCCGCCGATGCCGATGATCGGAGTTTTGGTCGCTTGGGCGGCTTGGTAGACGCAGCGCAGGGCGATGGGTTTGATGGCAGGGCCGCTGAGGCCGCCCATTCCGTTGCCCAGCATCGGCCGGCGGCGGCGCCAATCGACGGCCATTCCCAGGCAAGTGTTAATGACTGCCAGGGCATCCGCGCCGCCAGCTTCGGCAGCGCGGGCCATTGCAGCGATGCTCGTCACGTTGGGCGTCAGCTTGGCGATGATCGGTAGATGGCTCGCGGCCCGGCACTCGGCGACCAATCGCTCGCACATCGCGGGTTCGGTGCCGAAATCGACGCCGCCTGAAACATTCGGGCAGGAAATATTAAGCTCCACCGCCGCCGCGCCGGGCACTTCGCTGATGCGGGCAGTGAGTTGGGTGAATTCGTCTTGCGTGCGGCCCGCGACGCTCACAATAATCGGCACGCCGAGACCCGCTAGATAGGGCAGGTGGTGCTCGATGAACGCCTCGATGCCGTCGTTGTCGAGGCCGATCGAATTGAGCATTCCCGCCGATGTTTCAATCGTCCGCCAAGGCGCGTTGCCCTGCCGCGGCTCCTGCGTTATGGTCTTAGGCACAATGCCGCCGAGCCGGCTGAGGTCCACGAGGCCCGCCATCTCGCGGGCATAGCCGAACGTGCCGGAGGCCGCCACGATCGGATTGGGCAACCGCAGCCGCCCTAGCTCGACTTCGAGCGCGGGTGGACCAGTGCTGGTAGTGGAGAGCATGGAAGCGCAAACAGCAAGTTTGTAGTCCGGCCTTCAGGCGGTTCTTTTGGCAGACTCCAAAATACCGCCTCAAGGCGGAACTACAAACGGGCCTGGCTCTCAGCGCGTACCCCGAGCGGTCAAGTGATCTCGCGATGACTTGTATTTCTTACAACGCGAGCGCACCGCGGGCGTTAGATAATGCCGCCGTGGGTGCTTAGCGGTGTCATGTGGCTGGGCTGATCCAGGAACCAAATCCGTTCCCATTCGTCGAGGAACTGCCGGAGATCCTCGGACGTGTAGATCAGTTGCTTCGCGCGCCGGGCTGGATCGGCCGAGTAAATCGGAATCAAACAGCCGCTGTTCGCCGCGAGCGTGACGCCAGCCACGATTGCCAGGAGCCACTTACGCATGGGGTTCAACTCCTCCGAGTGACAAGCTCCGCGCATCCGTGCGCGGACCGGCATCGCCAAGCGATGCCGCACAGTCCAATGGCGCGCCCGCGCGATACGACTTCTCCGCAGAGACGCCGCGAAGCGCTAGCGAACCGATGGAGCGTTTGGCCGAGGGCAGAAAAGGTCGCTGGACCTCGGCCGAAAATCGAAAAGCGGGCGGAGATTAGCGTTCGGGCGAATCTGCGCCGAGATCAGTCTTGGGGGAAAGCCAATCCTTGACAGGGACGGGGCCGAATGGGCGGTTGCGGGACCGCCGGACAGGAAACGGCGTGTGGGAAAGCCGACCTGCGTTTGATTGTTGGTTTGTCAGCCGCCAGAATTCCAGGGCGGCGAGTCGTAACGTGAAGCGGCGGCAGCGTTTCGGCTCCCCTCGATCGCCGAGCCGTTACTAGCGGCGGCGGCAGCCTGTTGGGCCGCCCGGTCGATTGCCTGCTGTCGTTCTAATTCAAGCTGCTTGACTCGTTCTTCCATCTCCTTGCCGGGCTTGAACGTGACCACAAATTTCTCGGGAACCGAGACCTTGTCGCCGGTCCGTGGGTTGCGGGCCTTGCGGGCGGCGCGTTTCTTGACCTCAAAAACTCCGAAGTTCCGCAGCTCGATTCGACTATCCTCGACCAGGGTCCGTACGATCGCGTCGAACGTTTTCTGCACGATCTCCTTGGTCTTGAGCTGCGTCATCCCGATCTCCTCGGAGATGGTCTTGACGATCTCTTTTTTGGTCACGACAGATTCCCCTTTTCGGAAAGGCAGCCGGGCAAAAACAGGCCCTCTCCAACGACCGCTGTCATGCTCCAAGTGTAATAGTGGCAACGGTTAGTGTCAAGATTGCCGTTCTTGGGCGGCGCGTTGCCAAGGGGGCGCGGCAGCGTCCAGGCGTGACAAATGCCCGGACATCGCGCTCGTAAGGCATCGCTGCCTTACTTGTCACAAATGCTGATTGTCAAAGAACTTAGCGACAGTTAACCGTCGCTGGGCATCCGTCCGCCGCTGGCGAATCGTCGTAACTACCGACGCAGCGGTAATTTCCGTCAAATTAGCGAACGAGGGTCGGGCCCGTAAGCCGGTGCCGTCTGCCCCGCTTAGCATCGTCGCGATAACCAGCAAACTTGAACTAACCGACAAAGTTTGCCGCAAGGCGCTAAGCCGCAAGCGGCCGGTTACACTCGGATCACGCTTCGCTGCTCCTCAATAACCTCGAGCTGGTAGAGCTTACCAGTGCCGCTGCCGGGGCAGACATCGCAGGTGGCGGCCCAGGTCTCCGGCGTACGGAGGTTTGAGTCCCAAAATGGCCACGTGCGGCATTGGCGCGGCCGGGCCTTGTAAACCTTGCATTTGCGGGTATCGCCATCGAGAAATACGCAGTCGTAGTTCTTCCGCTCTTTCAGCGTCTTACGCACCCCGACGTTACGCACGTACCGACGTTCAAATTCCACGACGCTCAGTCCCACCTCGGCCGCGAGGGCCTCGGTATCGGCCTGATTGAGCCACACGTACCCCGGCGCTCCCGTGCAGCAATCGCCGCAGCCGGTGCATTGGAATTTGAGGCCGTCGGCGTACCAGGGCTGCGGGGTACTGTCAGGTATTTGGGCGTCGTCGCTCATGCGATCCTCGCGAGAGAAGGGAGTCCGTGCGGAGATAGTTTAACACGGCGGGGGGAAGATGTTAGATGTGGGATGTGAGAAGGCAGAAGTAAGAAGTTTAGCCGCGTTCGCTTGCGACGCGATCAACTCGCCTTAGCAATCTGCCCCACTGCTTCCACGACGGTCTCGACTTCCTCTGTGGTTGTGAAGCAACCCAAGCTGAATCTTACCGTGCCACCAAGTTTCTCCGTCCCCAGGGCTTGGTGCATCCGCGGGGCGCAGTGCAACCCCGCGCGGCATTCGATGCCGTGCAAGCTATCGAGCACGGCGGCCAACTCGTGCGGATCGTAGCCCGTGATGGCGATGCTCACGACGGCCACGCGATCGTGCGAATTGGTTGGGCAGTAGACCGTCACTCCCGGCAGATCTTGCAAACCTTCGATCAGCGCTTTAGTTAGCTGCTCTTCCTGATGACGAATGGAATCGACGCCGTGTTGTTGCACAAAGTCGATGCCTGCCGCCAAACCGGCGAGCGCCGGCACGTTCAGGTTGCCCGATTCAAATTTGTCTGGCATCAGTAGCGGCTGGGAATCTTCGTTGCTGCGGGAGCCGGTGCCGCCCTGTCGCAATGGCGATAACTGCGACTCCACGCCAGCGCGGACAAATAGAAAACCGGTGCCGAGCGGGCCAAGCAATCCCTTGTGCCCCGGCGCGGCCAAGAGATCGATCGGCATGGCACGCAAGTCAATCGGCACGCGGCCCACCGATTGCGCGGCATCCACCAGCAGCAGCGCGGGATGCGGCTGAACGAAGCGGGCCACTTCCGCGATTGGCTGAATCGCGCCGGTCACGTTCGAGGCGTGTACGATTGCCACCAGCCGTGTGTTGGACCGCAGCACTGCCTGCACAGTTGCCGCGGCGACGACGCCTTGCGAATCACACGAAACGTAATCGACCTCACAGCCGAGCGTGTCGATTGCGTGCCGCAAGGGGCGTAGCACCGAGTTGTGCTCGCAGACCGTGGTAACGACATGATCGCCGGGCCGCAACAAACCGTGGATCGCAAGGTTCAGCGCGTCGGTGCCATTGGACGCAAAGACAATTTGTTTTGTGTCTCCGGCGTGGAGCAAGTTGGCGAGCTTTTGCCGAGCGCGTTCCACGCTCCGGCCAGCCTCTAGCGCCGAGCGATAGCCGCCCCGCCCCGCGGCGGCACCGATCGTGCGCTGGCACTCGTCGACGACGCGATACACGGCCTCCGGCTTGGGCCAACTCGTCGCCGCGTTGTCGAAGTAGATGCGAGGCATGGAGGAAATGCGGAATGCGGATTGCGGATTGCGGATTGCGGATTTAGGTTATCCGCCGATTTGGTACATCGCGCGCTGGGGACGGAGGAAGTCGGGGCTATCGATTCCGTGGCCGGGTTTCTTGGCGGCGACGCAGTCGCGGACCAGCTGCTCTAGCTCGTCATCGCTGCCGCCGCCGCGGAGCAGGGCGCGGGCGTCCCATTCGACGGTGGAAAACAAACAATTGCGAATCTGCCCTTCGGCCGTTAGACGCAGGCGATTGCAGTCGCCGCAGAACGGTTGCGTGACGGGGTTAATGAACCCGATGCGGCCGATGCTATCGGCAAACTCAAAATCAAGCGCGGGTTGGCTCGGATCGTCGCGCCTGGCCGGGACGAGCGGTCCAAACTCCGTTTCGAGAATCTCGCGAATCTTTGCGCCCGAGAGCACCTGATTCGTGTCCCACTTGCCTTCGGCATCGAGCGGCATGTACTCGATGAACCGCAGTTCTAAACCCCGGTCGCGAGCAAAGCCGGCCAGCGGCGCAATGTCGTCTTCCGTAATACCGCGAATCGCCACCGCGTTGAGCCGGATCGAATCGAAGCCGGCGCGCTGCGCCGCTTCGATGCCGGCCAGCACGCGGTCGATGCCTTCTCGGCGCGAAATGCGTTGGAAGGTCGCTTCGCTGAGCGTGTCGAGGCTGATGTTCAGACGCTTAAGCCCCGCGTCGCGAAGAGCAAAGGCTTGGTCGACGAGCAAGATGCCGTTGGTCGTGAGTGCGAGGTCGTCGATGCCGTCAATGGCAGCGAGCGAGGCGATCAGTTTCGACAGCTCGGCCCGCACGAGCGGCTCGCCCCCGGTGAGCCGGAGTTTGCGAACGCCCATTTCGGCTGCGATGCGGGCGAAGCGGGTGATTTCCTCGAACGAAAGAATCTCCGCCCGCGGCAGAAAACGAACGTCCTCCAGTGGCATGCAGTAAAAACAGCGGATGTTGCAGCGATCGGTGACGCTAATCCGCAGGCTCGTGTGGATACGGCCGAAGCTGTCGACAAGCGGCCGTAGGTCGGGCTTTGCCTGACGCTGCGTTGTTTGGAAGGTTGGCATTTCGGTCATGTTCATTAGTAACTCTTGTCAGGCACAGCCTGACCTACGGGATGGACCCACTTCGTTGTTCCATCGGCCCAGCGTTCGCGCTTCCAAATCGGCACACATTCTTTGAGGGTGTCGATGAGCCACTCGGCGGCGGCGAAGGCGGCGCTGCGGTGCGGGGAACCCGCCACAATCGCCACGCTGGCTTCGGCCAGCGGCACTCGACCGAGCCGGTGAACGATGGCGCATTCTACCAGCGGCCAGCGCTCGCGGGCGGCTTGTTCCAGTTTAGACAGCTCTGATTCGGCCATCGCTTCGTAGGCTTCGTAATCAAGTTCGACGGTCTGCCGGTCGCCCGTGAACTCGCGGGTAATGCCCAGAAACAACACCACGGCCCCCGCCGCCGGCTGCTGCGCGGCTGCGAGTAGTGCGTTCACGTCGATCGGTTCGTGGGTTAGCTGGATCATCACACAAATTCAAGACTATTGTCCGCAGATTTCGCAGATTGGCGCAGATGAAAGCAGAATCAGGAAGCGCTCCGTTACCGTCTTTTCCCTTCTTATCTGTGAGCATCTGCGTCATCGGCGGACAAAATTAGCCCCCACTAACCGGCGGAATCAGTGCAATCTCTGCCGTCTCGGAAATGGATTCTTCGTCGCTCACATATCGTGCATCTGCGGCAAAGATCGATCTTACACCGACCGGCGACAAGTGCGGGTGCGTCGAAATTAACTTTGTTCGTAAGTCGCCGAAGCTCGCTCCGCTGGATAATTCCACATCCACGATGTCCGCTCCGGCAAGATCCCGAGCCGCAGCGAACAGTTTTACTCGCACCCTCATTGCCCAACTCCGTTGGCACCGTTGCGCGACAGCGACTCGAGTATTTGCGGCGAGAGTCCGTACGCTGCCGCCAAAAACTTCATTGGGTGAATCGTTGGTTTGGTGGTGCCCTGCTCCATTTGTATTTTACACGCGGCGCACTCGGTTGTCCCCGCTTGGTAAGGCCCATCGCGGAGCGTGGTCATCAGCGGCAGGCCGACCCGCAGGCTACTACGGTAGTTTTTCTGCCGCAGTCCGTAGGTTCCGGCCATGCCGCTACAACCTTTTTCGAGCTTCGTAAGCCGAAGTTCCGGAATCAAGCGCAACAGATTCTCTGCGGGCGTGCCGATTTCGAGTGCCTTCAAGTGACATGGCACGTGATAGGCCAACCGCAGGTTCAGCGGGTCGAAGTCGAGCTTCAATGCCCCATGTTGGTGTCGCTTCCAGAGGTAGTGGCAGGCCTCGAAGGTGTGCTGCGCTACGAGCAGCGAATCGTCGTCGCGATCGAGAAGAATTGGGTACTCGTGCGTCAGCGCTAATACCGCCGAAGGCTCGGTGGAGATAATCGTGTACCCCTGTCGCACGGCTTCGGCCAGGAAGTTGACATTGCGCTGGGCGATCCGCCGGGCCGGCTCGAGCACACCCTGCGTGATCATCGCCATGCCGGCATGTCGCTGTTCGGTCGGTACGTACACGCCGACCTTGTTGTGCTTGAGCACCTTAACGACCGCTTCGCCAAGTTCCGCATCGAAGTGGTTGACGAACGTATCGGCGAAGAACAGCACCTTTTCGGTAGTGTCTTTTACCGGGCGATTCCAGCCCCGCGACGCCGCCATTCGCAGGAATGTCCGGGGCGAGAACTTTGGCAGCTTGCGACCCAACGCCAATCCCAACACTTTAGATAGAATCCACCGCATTTGACGATTGGACATCGACCAGTTGGAGAGGCCGGGCGTGCGGCTGCCCCAACTGCTGATGCGGTCGAGCCGCGCCAGCAGCCAGTCTTGAATCGTGAGGCCATTTGTCTGAACGTAGTTGGCCTTCGCCTCGAGCATCAACTTCGGAATATCGACATTCGCTGGACATTCGAGGCGGCACATGTGACAATGCACGCACAGGTCGGCCACGGCTTTGGCGTCGTCCTGCACCAGTTGATCGAATGGCAATTGGCCCGTAAGAACGGCCCGCGCAAGATTCGCTTTCGCCCGCGGACTGGCCTCTTCGCGCGGTGCGTAGCGGAAAATTGGGCACATCCGCGTCCCTTCCGCATTTGACCGGCAAGCACCGCAGCCATTGCACTCGCGGGCCGCCGCCGCCATTTCCTCGGGCTGCCAGTGAAGCTGCAGTTCGACGGCCTGCGGCGGCTTCTCGCCGTTGGCTGCTGCTCCGTTCGTCGATGCCGGTGCGGTGTAGACGACGTTCCGCAAGTCGTGCGTCATCCGCGCGCCGGCGGTCGGCACGACCTTGCCCGGGTTGAGAATTCCGTCGGGATCGAACACCCGTTTCAATTCGCGGAAAACGTTCACGAGCGGACCATATTGCCGCGAGAGGAACGGCGTGCGGCTGAGGCCATCGCCGTGCTCGCCGCTGACCGTGCCGCGCAGCAGCCAGACTTTTTCGTAAAGCTCACTGGCGAGCGTTTCCATCTTCTGGATATGCTCGGGATTCGCGAGGTCCAAGAACGGCCGAATGTGAAGTTGCCCATGCCCGGCGTGCCCGAACACTGCGGCGGTAATTTGCTGCCGCTTGAGCGTATCTTGCAGATGCCGCAGAAAAACCGGCAACGCGGCGGGCGGTATGGCGATGTCTTCGACACACGGAACTGGCCGCGTCGAACCTTTTAACCGATGGAGTGTCGGCACGAAGCGCTGTGCGAGTTGCCAGAAAAGCTCGTTCTCGTCGGCGTCGTGAGCTATGTGTGAACCGGCTGCCAGACCCGTCTCGTGCTGAGCAAGCTGCACCACTTGCCGCAGTTTTTCTCGCAGCGACTCCGCGCCGTCGGCAAAGAACTCGACCAGCAGCACCGCCTCGGCGGCACCCGGGATCAACAGCTCGTAGCGCACGTCGGTCTCGCGGGCGATGCTCAGATGGCGGCGGTCCATCAGGTCGCAGGCGCTCGGCTCCAAGGGAACGATCTCGAGCACTGCGCGGGCTGCTTTGTCGAGACTGTCGAATACCACGAGAACCGCGCCCCGCATCGCCGGCAGCGGCTGTGTCGCCAGCGTGATTTCGCTGACCAGCGCCAATGTTCCTTCGCTGCCCACGATCAGCTTGGCCAGATCGATCTCGCCGTCGATCAAAGCCCGATCGAGCGCATAACCGCTGCGGTTCACCAGGCTCTGCGGTCGGAACTGCTCGATCACGTCGCCATGACGCTCGATGAGCTCGGCTGTCGCCGTGATAATCTCGCGTAGCCGCGCGGGTTCCTCTCGGCGAGGATCGGCGGCGACCGGGTGGCGGGCCACTTCCAGCACCTGGCCGTCGGCGAGCACCACCTTCATGGCCCGGACATGCGGCCGCGTCGAGCCGTACTTGAGCCAGTGGCTTCCGCCGGCATCGACCGACACCACGCCGCCGATTGTGGTCACGTTGGTGAGTGCCGGATCGGGACCGAATGTTCGACCGCTGCGGGCGAGCATGCGGTTCAGATCGCCATGCACGACGCCGGCCTGCACGCGAACTTGGTCGCCCCCGACCGAGAGTACCCGCCGCATGTAGCGCGAGAAGTCGATGACCAGACCCCGGCCGAGCGATTCGCCTGCCAGACCGCTTCCCGCGCCGCGGGCGTGAATCGGCAGGCGGTTTTGCCTGGCATAGTCAACCGTCGCCACGACGTCGGCCGTCGTGCGCGGCCGAACTATTCCCAGTGGCCGCAGTTCGTAGTTGCTCGCGTCAGTGGCATAGAGTTGGGTGTGCAGCGGATCGCAAAACACATCGCCGGCCACCAGGCCGCGTAAGTCCTCACCAATGCGTTGTCGTTCCGGGTCCATGAAATGCTGCGGAGGGAAGCAGGCAGAGGGCAGCAGAAAAGGCAGATGTGAGAAGTCAGAAGGCAGAAGTTCGGAAGCCTTCACTTCTGCCTTCGTACATTCTACATCCCACATTCGACTGCCGGCTGCCTGCTACTTCAGGTTCGCTGGGGGCTTCGCTTTGCTATGACTCAAGCCACCCTTCTGGTCACGGGGTTGCCTTCAGTCGGGCCGTCATTTGTCGATAGCGTTCATGCGTTTCCAAATTGAATGCCTGGTGGCTCTCCATATTCGACACGCCGCGATATTCCGCCTGGCAGCGGTAGCACATGAGTTGTTCGCCCACAAACGTGTATAGCAGCACGTCGGCCAAAGCGGTGGCGAACAGTACGCCGAACGTCAAATACATCTGCCCGTAGCCCCAGGCAATGCTGCTGCCGATGATGCCGATCACCACGAGAGCCACACCCACGCGCTGCGGAAAGTCCTTCCGCACGAATAGGTCGGTGCTGGGGCACACGAGGCAACGCGTGACGTGCTGCGGCGCGAGCGCTCCAGTCGGCACTTCGATCTGCGTGCCGCAATGATCGCAATTGACGTGTGTGGCCGAGTCGCCGAACTCCGCCCGCGATGCGGCTTGGCACTTCGGGCAAGCGAAAGTAACGTTCATTCCTGCAATTATAGCGCAACACCCACGTCGGCAGATAGGAGCAGACCGAGCAACTCGCCGGCAAAGACGCCAATGACGGCGACGTAAAGGATGCCGGTGGCGCTTTGCGTATTGGGGATTTGGAGTGTTTTCCACGCCATGATGATGAGGCCCATGACCCCAAACAGTCCGAACAACCATCGCAAAACGAGCAGCAGCCACCAAGATACCTGCGGTTGATCGCCAGTGGACACGAGCGTGGCAACGCCCCAGGCGGAGACCGCCATCTGCAGCACGACTGACCCAGCCATCGCGCCCAGCAGCCGCCGCAGCGGTTCAAGTTGCATCGTCGGCGTGTTCAGGTACCAATGGCCAAGCAGCATGGCGGCCATCGTCAGTCCCAAGACGAGGCCCGAGGTAACCGTTGCGACGCCAAGCATCACGTCGCTTCCCGCCGCTTGAAGCGCCCCGGCCAGGGCGAGGGCCGCGACGACGCATAGCATCGGCCGTCCGAATCGCCGGTTTTCGTAAAGCCAACTGGCCGCGCCGACATAACTTGCCGCTGCCGCGGTAAACGCCCACTGCCACGGCCCGCCAACCGACCAGGCCACCAGCCCGGCAAAAAGTGACAGCCCCAGCGTTACATACAGGTGATTGCGGAAGTATCCGCTTGTCACGTCGCGCGGCGAGCAGAGCGCCATCCCAGCCGCCAGTCCAAAGGTCAACCGCAGCAGGAACTGAACGAGGAGGGACACAGGCGAGAAAGGCAGATGTGAGATGTAGGAAGGCAGAAGTGAAGCGATTTATCGATGCTCAGAGTGTCAATCGAATAGGGGCGGCACGCCCGGAGTCTTCGATGGGCGTGGAGAGCTGGTACCCGCTGCGCCACGCCCTTCGCGGACTCAGGGCGTGCCACCCAAGTGCGCAAATTGGCTCACCGCTTCCCGCCGTAAATGAGCGAAATCACTTCCGAACGGCTCGACAGATTCGAGCGGAACAATCCCTTCATCGCCGAGGTGACGCACAAACTGCCGGGCTTCCGCACGCCGCGAATCGTCATGCACGAATGGGTCGCTTCGAGCACCACGGCCACGCCTTTCACGTCGAGTTCTTCAATCAGCAAATTGGCGATCGTCTCGGTCATCCGCTCCTGAACTTGGGGCCGTTTGGAAACGACCTCGACTACCCGCGCAAGCTTGCTAAGCCCCACCACCCGGCCTGAGGGAATGTACCCAATGTGCGCTCGGCCGGAAAACGGCAGCAGGTGGTGCTCGCACATGCTGGTAAAATCGATGTCTTTGACCAGCACCATTTCGTCGTACTGCTCGGTAAAGAACTTTCGTAGATGCTCGCGCGGATCCTGATGCAAGCCGGCGAACATTTCGGCATACATTCGGGCGACCCGGCCCGGCGTTTCGCGCAAGCCCTCGCGATCGGGATTCTCGCCAATCGCGGCAAGAATCTCGCGCACGGCGCGTTCGATTCGTGGGTGATCGACCTGGGTCGCAACCGGCGCGGAGCTTTCCTCCAACTCGCCATCGAGCGTGCCCGGTTCGCGGCTAGTAGTGGTAAGAATGGACACGTAAGAGGTGTTGTTCCGAACGAATAAATGGATGGCACGAAGTGGAGTTAACCCGGTGTTACGGACATTTAAGGAATTAGATCGCGAAGATCGTTTTTTTCATCCCGGAGGGATGGCAGCCATTAGCCGGTGGTCGCGAAGCGCACCACCGGATTGGAGCAACGCGTGGAGCAGCACCCCGGCAGGGGTGCCAGCAATCTAGCGACGCACTGTGTTTGCTGGCACCCCTGCCGGGGTGCATCTTCCATATGAACTCTTTACCGGCAGTGGCGCTCACGCTTACTGCCGGCTAATGGCTACCAAGCCTCCGGCTTGAAGTGCGACAAGGTCGCCGATCTACGGAAAATACTGGGCTAATCGCGTAGATGCCACCCTCCGGCTGTATGTTCAATTCACACTAAACCTTGGTGGGAAATCGCGGCCGGCCATGGCCGTGGCGACTTCTTCGCCCGCGCCGCAACCGAGTTCTTCGAGCAGCATTTTCGTTCGCGTTAGCACGCAACACTCGCCTAGTAGCTGTTGCTTAATCTCCAGCGGCAGCGGAAGCGTGTAGGCGATTAAATCGGTGAGCACATTCAGCGGCACATGCTGCGTGAGCACTTCTTCAAGCTGCTCGGGCGGTTCGCCGCCTGGAAAGTGGGTTTTGAACCGCGTCAAAAGCCGAGCGTGTAGCTGGTCGAGGCAGGAAGTGGATTGCTTGGGCAAGACATCACTGAGCAGTTCGACTTCCGCTTGCCGGAACGACCGCTTGGGGTTCAGCTCCCGCGTCAGCCGCACTCGACGCAAACCAAGAAGCAGCAGGTTCGACCGGCCATCGGGCAGCTTGTGATGGGTCACCACTTTACCCAGGCAGGCGATCGGCGAAATCGGCGGGCGGCTGTCGTAATCCGGCTCCCAACCGGGCTCGAGCACGGCCATTGTGATCAGCTTGTCGTCGGCCAGTGCGTCGGAAAGCATCTCGCGGTACCGACCCTCAAAGATATGCAGCGGCTGCATCACGTGCGGATACAACACCAAGTTGGGAAGCGGGAACAATCGCACGACGCCCGAAAACGTCTCCTCCTCAAACCGCAAGTCTTCCACGTCCCAGGGGTTCATCGCTGCCATGTCGTCACCTTGCCGTCCAGTCACTTCCCCACCGCAGCGGGTTCAAGATGGATCTCTGGAATTGTATCGGGTTTGATCTCAATGTGGGGAAATTCTTCGGTGCTGTCGAGCACTTCTTGAAAGCAGTTGGCAAAGTTTGCCAGGAACGCCTCCAGATCCAGCCCCATGCACGCCGGACGATAGGGCTGCAAATAATTCGTGCTGCTCACGTAAACTTTGCGGGCACCGCGAATGTTGCCGTTGCCGAAATGGTGCAACGCCACCGCCACTTGAATCAGCCCTTGGTAGAACTGCCGCAGCGGCCCGCGATACTCCGTCCACAACTCCTCCCAAATCTCATGGGCCTCGAAAAACTCGCAGTCGTTGAAGTACTCGATCCCCTTCAAGTACAGCGGATCGTAGTCAGACCCGTCCTGCTCCATACCGCCTCCCTGTCAACTCTTTCCAAATGAGCTAGTCTCGGCTGGAAAACGACATCAACAGTCGCAACATGTACCAGAAAAGAAGCGCCACCGAAGCAAACAGCGCCAATGCAGCCGCTACGTGTTGGCCCGGTTGGTAAACGTGCATCACGTTCGAGGTATCGTAGAGAATCCAGCCGCAAGCGAAAGCGATCATCGCCACGCTGAACCAAATGCCGAGATTCCAGCCGAATAGCATACTGGCGATGATCAGCGCGAACGCGGCGATGCCCGCCACAAATAGGCCCGTTCGAAGGAACGAAAAATCCGCCTTGGAAATCCAAACAAATGCCGTCAATGCCCCAAACAATAGTAATGTGGCAACGGCAGCAGCCGCGATGACATTCACGTGCCCGATCGCTGGCACATTGATCGCATAGCTTTGCGCAATGTACAAAATCGGCATGAAGATAATTGCTTCCGCCACTACATAGAGGCTCAGCCCCAAGTACTGCTGAGTGGGCGACACGCTCGACCGAGCCCAACGGTCCGCAATCCATGAGACGGCAATAAACCCACCGAGCAGAGCCAGCATTCCCCATCGCGCGCCAAACAGGGTCGCCACAATTTCATCCACCGGTAGCAGCGTGAACATTGCCCATTCAAGGGCGACAAAGGCATAAATCGCCGCCGCGAGATGCATGTACGTCTTGCGAATAAACTGGACTCGCACGTCGGTGGGGGCGTCGGCGACGCTGCGGCCAAATTGGGCATAAGGGTTGGCGGCGGTCATGTCGGCTTGGCTCATGAGTTTCCTCGCAATTGAGAATGAGAATAGGTGCCCGAGGTCGGACCGCAGTCCTTCGACGCCGGTCCGGTGCAGGCGCGCCGCATTTCTTGCGGCGCATGTGTCCTCCCGCACTCTGCTGAACTGTAGACCCTGCCACGGCTTAGGTCAAGATTTGCCTGGAGAACCGGCCAGTTCGGCCAATCCGCCCCTGCCGGACCCGCCTATGCGTTGACATCCTCACCCGCCCCGCGAAAATGAGCCTCTACCACCCGTTAGCCGCGACGCGGAGTCTTCGGAGCGGAGCGCTCCGCTGCGCCTCGAAGACTCGGCTCCGCGTCGCGGCTAACGTGCCAAGGAAAGGCCCTTTCGTGGCGACAACCAAGAAACTTCCGGCCGACGCTGCGGCGCGAAAGGAGCAAGCCAAGCGCGTGGTGCGCCGCCTGAAGGCCGACTATCCCGAGGCGGTCTGCGCGCTTGAGAATGAAACCGCGTTTCAGCTTCTGATCGCGACGATCCTCTCCGCTCAATGCACCGACGAGCGGGTAAACATTGTCACTCAGGTGCTGTTCGCCAAGTATCCGACGGCGGCCGATCTGGCCCGCGTGCCGCTCCCAAAAATCGAAGCCATCATCAAGAGCACCGGCTTCTTTCGCAACAAGGCGAAGAACATCCAGGCCTGTTCGCGAGCACTCGTCGAGCAGTACGATGGCGAGGTTCCGCGGACGATTGAGGAGCTGGTCGCTCTGCCGGGCGTCGGTCGCAAGACGGCCAATGTGGTTCTCGGCACCGCGTATGGCATCCCGACCGGCGTGGTGGTCGATACGCACGTCACGCGGCTCAGTAATCGGCTTGGGCTAACCACGCATTCCGACGCAGAAAAAATCGAACGCGACCTGATGGAAGTTCTTCCCAAAAAGGAATGGATCGACTTCGCACACCGCATGATCTGGCACGGCCGAAAAATATGTATCGCCCGAAAACCAAAGTGCCCCGAGTGCTCCATGAAAACGTTCTGCCCCAAAATCGGCGTCGCGCCTCTTCCTTGACCCCTGTCCCCTGTCCCCTTAATGATCCTCTCCGGCCAACAAATTCGTGCCCGCCTGGGCGGCGACATCGCGATCGACCCGTTCGACGAGTCGCGCATCAACCCCAACAGCTATAACCTCACGCTCCACAACGAGCTGATGGTGTACGAAGAGGTGGTGCTCGACATGGCCAAGGCCAACCGCGTGCGGCGGATCGCCATTCCCCAGGAGGGGCTGGTCCTTAGCCCGAATCAGCTCTACCTGGGCAGAACGGTTGAACGCACGACAACCCGCAATCTCGTGCCGCAGATCGAAGGTCGCTCCTCGGTGGGCCGGCTGGGGCTGTTCGTCCACGTGACTGCCGGTTTCGGCGACGTCGGCTTTTCAGGTTACTGGACTCTGGAAATGTTTGCCGTTCAACCGGTGCGGATCTATGCCGGCGTGCCAATCTGCCAGATCTTCTATCACGAGATCACTGGCGAGATCACCGAGTACTGTAGCAAGTACCAACACAACCGCGACATCCAGCCCAGCTTCCTCTTCGAAGAGCTGTCCGCGGATCGGCACACCGATCCGCAACTTCCCTTGCGCTTCGGCATGGAAAGCCCAGTGCGCTGACTAACATAAGAGGTCTTGTCCGCAGATGACGCAGATATCCGCAGATCAAGACAGAAGGTGTTGCCAATTATTCATCTGCGAACATCTGCGACATCTGTGGACACATCTTGTCGCAATATCGCTGGATCCAAGTTGATCCGCGTCCTCTGCGGACCTGCGGATTACGACTCACATCACCGCGAAGTAATTCTCGACTGCGAAATCGAAGTTTTCCGGCGTCATCTTCGCGGGCTGGCCGATGTAGCGGCAGTAGTTGCGGATCTGCAGTAGTAAATCGCGCGGCTGGCAGGCGCGGAAGCGGCGATTCACCGCCTTATAGTGCGTGGCGATCACGTAATCGAGTGCCGCTTCGTTGTATTCGACCTTCAAGATGTCGGACATGATCTTGAACAGCTTGCGAAACGCGCTCTCTTCGGGGTCGATCACTTCAATCTTGTACGGAATCCGCCGCAGGAACGCGTCGTCCACCAGATCCTTCGGCTCCAAGTTGGTCGAAAAAATGATGAGCTGGTCGAACGGCACCTGAATTTTTTTGCCGCTGGCGAGATTCAGAAAGTCGTACCGCTTTTCGAGCGGCACGATCCAGCGGTTGAGCAGCTCGTCGGTGGACATCCGCTGGCGGCCGAAGTCGTCGATCACCAGCGTGCCGCAGTTGCTTTTCATCTGCAGCGGTGCTTCGCTCACGTTCGTGGCGGTATTGAGCGTTACTTCGAGCGAATCCATCGTCAGTTCGCCGCCAACAACGATCGTTGGCCTGCGAATCCGCACCCACCGCTGGTCGATCTTGCGGTGGTCAAGCAAGCCCTCGCAGCCCTCCAGCGGCGCTTCTTCGTGCATGCTGGGGTCGAACAGCCGCAAGATTTCGCCGTCGATGCCGATGGCCCGGGGAATCCAAATGAATTGTCCAAACGCCTTGGTGACTCGTTCGGCGATGCTCGTTTTCCCGTTGCCCGGCGCACCGTATAAAAACAGGCCGCGGCCGGAATTAATCGCCGGCCCCAACCGCTTCAGCATGTGGTCGTCGATTAATAGATCGCTGAACGCCTCTTTGAGTTTCTCCTCGGTAGGATGCTGGTTCGCGAGCGTCTGCCTTGCGACGCTGTCGTTGTATGACTCGAGTGTTACCGGAGCGGAGCCGAAGTAGGTACATTGCTCGGCGAGTTTTTTTGCCCGTTCCCGCCCAAAATTCGTCAGCACGTAAATGTAATCGTTCATCATCGCGGAGCCTTTGTGCGCCACGAGCTGGTCGAGCTTCATCGCTTGCAGCAGCGGGTCCAGCAGCCGAAACGAAAGCCGGAGTTGTTCCGCGAGGTTGCGTCCCGTCGCTTCGCTCCGCGCATTGAGGCACTTAAGTATCAAGTGCTCGACCTGGCTTTCGGACAGTCCTCCCATCGCGAACGAGTCAGGTTCTAGCGGCACCCACTCGTCGCCGATCGAGTCGCTGGCCTGCTTCTCGGCCAGATTGAGCGTGGTGGAATTCGGCTGCCGTTTGACGGTGTTTTCGGGAACATCCCCTTCTCCGCCGGTCGCCCACGAGAGTTGATGAATGCGGTCGAGCAGTTCGTTGAGCCGCGTTTGGTCTCCGCCGGTCGGGGGGCCGGAGATGATCGAAGTGAGACTCTCAGCAGTAGCATTGGCCATGCTTCGGACCATCGGCGGTGAAGGTGGATTGCAATATGCAAACCTACTTCACATCGCGCGGTGGGCAACCGATTGCCCCTGTGCAGTCCATCTGTACCGATTATCCCAGGCGGAAGCACGGCGGAACCCCACACCTACGCCCAGGAAGGTCCGTTTCCGCCAATCCCCGGTGAAGGTAGATTGGGGGAGCCCTCGTTCGCCGCCCCTAAGCGCTCCGCTCCGAACTGTGTTTGCTTGAAGACGGTTGCGTCGCGGCTAACGATACTGCCCGCCGCCTACTGTTCGCTGCCCGCTCTTATGCAAGTTGTCATCACTGCCATCGGTCCCGATAACCGTGGTTTGGCCGACCCGATCGTTCATTCGGTCACCAGCCTGGGCGCGAACATCGCCGAAATCCAGATGTACGACCACGACGAAGAGTCGCTGTTCTCGATGCTCACGCGTATCGAATTGGCAGATGATCAAGTCGATCGCCTAACGGCTACCATGCAAGAGGTTGGCCGCCGAACCGGTCTTTCGATACGCACCTGGTCGCCCGACATGAAGAACCGCGTTCCGCGGCTAGCGATCTGCGTCACTTATCGGCCCGAAACTCCGCTGGCTCTTTTGAGGGCGATCCGCGACGGGCACATTCGCGCCACAGCGGAAGTGATGATCAGCAACCGCGAGACCTGCCGGCGCTTAGCAGAGCAATTCGAGGTGCCTTGGTTCCACCTGGGCGACACAGCGGGCAAGCCTGATGAAGACCGTTTGATTCAGATTTGCGATGAACACCAAATCGACTACATCGTGCTGGCCCGATACATGCGGGTGCTGCCCGCGGCAAGTTGCTGGAAGTACGCGGGCGGCCGCATCATCAACCTTCACCATGGCCTACTCCCGAGTTTTCCAGGCATTCAGCCCTACCACGAAGCCTATGCGAGCCGGATGTTGTCCTACGGGGCGACGTGTCACTTTATTGTGCCGGAGCTCGATGCGGGCAATCAGATCATTTATCAATCGACCTTCACCGTTCCGCCCGGACTGCCGCGCGACGAAATCATCCGCCGCGGTCAGGAAGACAACGAGCCGCATTGTTTAGTGGAAGGAGTGCGGCGCGTTGTGGATGGCGAGGTGCAACTCCATTTCAACCGCGTCGTGGCTCGCAATCGATGACCGTGGGCAGACGGAAGGATCGCACTCGTGAGACCCGCATTGCCCGCAATTGCTCTACTCATGGTTAGCACTTCGTTTTCTTGTGCCGAAACGCCGACCAAACCGGCCGCCTTGCGTGCCGGAGACACGATCATGCTCGTCGCCCCGGCGGGCGAGCTTGACCGCGAGCGAATCGAGCGCGCTCGGCAGCGGCTCGAAGCCATGGGCTTCCGCGTGATCGTGCCCGAAACGCTGTTCCGTCGTCGCGGCTACCTTGCTGGCACCGATCAACAGCGGGCCAATGAACTCATGGCCGCGTTCCAGAACCCCGAGGTAAAGGCCATCTTCCCCGGCACCGGCGGCTACGGCACCACGCGAATGCTCGAATTGCTCGACTACGATTCAATCCAAGCCCATCCGAAAATCCTGATCGGCTTCAGCGACATCACCGGATTGCATCTGGCGCTCGCCAAGAAGTGCAACCTGATCACGTTCCATTCGCCCGTCGCGCAGCACGGCTTGGGAAGTCCCGACGGGCTGTCGGAGTTTTCGGCCAAATACTTTTGGCGCTGCCTCCTGGCGGATGAAAATGACGGCGACGTCGGTTTTGAATACGAACCGCCTGAAGGCGCACCGCTGCAATCGCTGCGCGGCGGCAAGGCCCGTGGGCGACTCCTCGGCGGAAATCTATCGCTCGTGGCCGCCACAATGGGCACGCCGTACGAAATCGAGACCGACGGCCGCGTGCTGTTCTTCGAGGACGTGAACGAAGCTCCGTACCGCATCGACCGCATGTTCAGCCAATTGAAACTCGCCGGCAAATTGAAAACACCCGCCGCGGTGATTCTGGGTCAGTTTACCAAAGCCGAGCCGGACGAGGGCGATTCGAGCCTGACTGTCGACGAGGTTTTCGCCGATTACTTCGCTGACGCAGAGTACCCCGTCGTCAAGAACTTCCCCGCCGGACACGCGCCGAACAACGCCACGGTGCCGATGGGCGCGCTGTTCGAAGTCGACGGCGATAAGCCCAGTGTGCGGCTGCTAGAGAACCCGGTGCGGTAAAGAGAAAGCGGCGTCGAGCTAGCTCGACGCCGCCGCAAGAGTTACGATTTAACAACACTGAGCGACCCTTCGGGGTCAGCTCGCGGTGGTCGGTGGGATTAGTCGGGGAGGTCTTGGCTGCCAAGCTTTTGGACCTCCACCGGCGGTTCCGCCGGCCACCCCCTTTTGTAGGTCAGGCTGTGCCTGACTTTTGCGGCTTCACTTGTCAGGCACAGCCTGACCTACTCTCGCGCCTTCCTGCGCGGCCTTAAGTCCGGCCTGATACTGAGCCTCATCCGGTTGAGCTTTTACAAGCACTTCAAAGAAGGGAATCGCTTTGGCAAACTCTTCGCGCTCCAAGTAAGTCTGCGCAAGACCCACCGCCGCAGCGTTGGGGCCGGGATGCATTTCGTACATCTTTTCCCAAGTGGCGATCGCTTCATCAACCTGATCGAGGGCATACAAACAGCGGGCCAACCCATTCATCGGCCCCGCGGCGCTGGGATCGAGTTCCAGGCACTTCTCGAAATACTCCTTGGCCGCCTCCGGTTCTCCCGAGTTCACGAGCACGAAGCCCAATCCGTTGAGGGCGGCGGCGTTTTCCGAGTCCTCTTTCAGCGCCTTGCGGAAGGCTTGCTCGGCCTCTTTAGCGTTGCCTTGATTGAAGAGTCGCCAACCTTCGGCCGCTGCTTCGCTGCCGGTGCCCTTCTCGGGGCGTCCCGGCCCTTCGATCCGTTGCCGAAGTTCGTCGTCCAGCTTTTTCTCCTTCGCGCTGGCCAGCATCCGCTGGAGCAGTTCGTCTCCCGGCTGTTGGGCGAGCGCTTTGCGAAGCCATTTTTGCGATTCTTTGTAGTTCCCTTCCAACAGATAGAGCCGGCCGAGACCGACCCACGCGGCGGACGCGGTGGGAGCCGCCTTTTTGAGATACTTCTTTGCCTGGTCATACTCCCGCCACATGAGATGGATTTGCCCCAACCCATTCAGCGCCGCGGGATGCTTTGGTTCGAGTTCGAGTACTTTGTCGAACGCTTCGACCGCTTGTTCCGCGTTACCACCGTTGAAACGTGCCCAACCGAGGCCATTCCAAGCGTTGGTGTTTTTCGCGTCGAGCTTCACCGCTTTCTCGAACGGCTCGATGGCCTCGGCGAATTTCTGTTCCTTCCAAAGTTGCCACCCGCTCTGAGCGAGCGCTTCGGCTTGCGCGAATGGCGCTTCCCCCGCCACATCGGGCGCGAGGCCCGCCAACGCCAGCCAGCCGGCTGACCACGCCACAATCAAACCTGTCATTGCAAATCCTCCTAATATCAGGAGCCACTGAAACAGGCGGCGTCGACGCCGACGCCGCTCCTCAACACGTAGTGAATTAGCCAGCAAAGAATCCGTATCGCGAAGCACGCGATCGAGGTGGCCCTCCTCGGACGGCGAGGCAGAACTGGGCGAAATATGCGAACTTGAATCAGTCATGTTCTCGCGCCTTCGAACTAAATGGACTTGATTAAGCGGGCGGCTTCTTCGCTCGACAGGGTGGTGTCTTTGGGTTTCGCTTGGCCGGGTGGAGTCATTTCCGCTAGCAAGGCTTCGATGACCTTGTCTAACCGCGAACGAATCGTGGGATACGACACCCCTGCTTGCTCGGCAATTTGCTTGAGCGAACCCCCCGCGAGCACGAACAGTTCGATGAACCGCTGGTGCTCGGTCGGTAGGTTGGCCAAACGGGATTCGGGGAACTGGCCCTCGACGGCGATATGGCATCCGGAGCACGCCATTCGCGCGGTCCGCATGACTTTGCCGCAGTAGGGGCAAGAATTGGTAATGGCCATGCCGGAATATTCGCTTTTATTTACTGAATGTTGCCAGTAGTTAAATAAAACTTAACAACATCAGCGACTCATGTCAACTAAATTAATACACTATGGACACCTGCCGCTTGCGGCTTAGCTTCTTCCCAACTCGGGAATTCGCCATTTTCTGGCCTTGCAGGGATTTTGGGGGCCGCCTACTATCCCGCCGCTTTACGGCATCGCGCCGAAAATCTCTTCTCGAAATACCTTGTCACGGACACGCTCGTCTCGCTCACACGGTCGCAGGTTTTGCAGGTCGGTCAGAAACCGACCGCCAGGCCACGATGATCATCGCCGATCCGGCGACTGTTGGAGCTTGTAGCTACAGGAGTTACGACTCGATGGACCGACTGTCGCTCTGCGCTTCATCCTGCGATCTGCGATCTCCTGCCTTTCCGCCGCACAGACGGCGCTTCGCGTCGTGGGCGCAAGCGCTATGCAGCGTGCTCTTGTTCGCCGCGAGCGCTGTGACCCAGGAAGTCACGGCACCGGCGGCCGAGAGTGTCACGGCGCCGGCGGGCACATCTCCGTGGGTGCAAGGACCGGTCGAGCAGGTCGAAGGCGTCCCCATGGATGGCGGGCCGGCATCGTCCTACGAGGCCGGCGGCCAAGGCTTCATGCCTTCGCTGGGCACGCACCTGCGCGCGCGCTATACGACCCAAGGCTACGGCCAGGAAGAAGGTAACTTCGACCTCGGCACGATGAAGCTGTTCAATTGGGACGAAGGCACCGCCTCGTTCATTGATGGCCAGGTGACCATGAACGACGAGTCGGGCGTCGGCTACAACGTCGGCCTGGGCCATCGCGTGATCATGCCGAGCATCACGCCCTGGGAACAAGACGCGGCAAAAATCTACGGCATTAGCCTGTGGTCCGACGGCTCCACGATCGGGAAGGAAAAGTTTTTTCCGCAACTTGGTCTTTCGCTCGAGTATTTGGGCGACGTTTGGGACGTACGCGCCAACGGCTACCTTCCACTCGATGACAGCCAAGTTGGCGACCCCATTCCCACTGGCGAGCTAGGCTTCAGCGGCAACTTCCTGCTGCAACTGACCCAAGCCCGCCAGGATACCGCCCTCTCCGTGGGCGAACTCGAGCTCGCTCGCCGACTGGGCAACCGCGATGCTTGGGGCTTTGTGGGCGGCTATGCGCTCTCCGGCGACGAGTTCGACACCGAAGGCTACCGTGTGGGTGCCCGCGGATACCTACTGCCCGATCTATTGCTGCAAGTCGCGGTCACCGACGACGAGCTGTTTCACACGAACACGATCGTGAGCGTGGTCTGGTTCATTGGCCGCACGCGCAGCGATTACTGCCCGACGGGCACCCTGACCGATCGGATGCGTGAAACGGTGATGCGTAATGACTACGTCGCGACTGCTCAATCAATCGTTGCTGGTGGCAACGCGCTCACGGACGCTACCACGGACGAAGACATTCGCATCGTCCACGTCGATAGCACCGCTCCGGCGGGCGGCACAGGCACCTTCGAGGCGCCGCTCGATAGCCTCAACAACGTGAACGCCAACAGCGATGAAGGCGATATCGTGCTAATGCACGGTGGCAGCGTATTCATCGAGCAGACGGCCGATTTGCAAATTGAGCAACGGCTGCTGGGCGAAGGCGGCAACAACGACAATTTCATCAACACCACCCAGCTTGGGCAAATCCCGTTGCCCGAAACGGCGCCGGGCGCGCTCGCGGGAGCGGTGCCCATCGTCGACAACTTGGCGGTTAGCGCCGTGGTCAGCCGCGACCGAAATGAAATCGGCAACTTCACGATCGACGGCGGAGCCAACGGCATCGTGGCCGCCGCGGGCGGGTCCGGGTCGGCCCTCATTCACGACTTGACCATCGAAAATGTCACCGGCGACGGCATCTCGCTGACCTCCTTCGCGCGGCTTGAAGACGATGGCGATACTACCGTGTCATTCAATGTCACGATCAATGAAATTGAATTTGAAAACGTCGGCGGGACCGACATCGAGCTAAATGCATTCACCGCCGAAGACTTAAGTTCCTCAGACGTGGCGCTGGACGAAGACATCGCCATAACGAACGTCACGAGCACCGGCAACAACGGCATCGGCGTCTTTTTGACCGACACGCACACCGAGGGCACGAAGGTCGGCGCCTTCGCGCTCGACGAATATGAATACGACGGCGGCGCCGGTAGCGATCAGGGCTTGCTATTCAACAACATCGAAGGCACGGTCGCCGTTTCCGACACCGAGATCACCGGCGGCAGCGCCGCGGGGGTCGGCATCGACCTACAAAACGTCACCAGCACGAATGTGAATTTCCAAAGCACGGTCTTGGTCGATGATTACGTCGGCACCGCCGTGCGGGTGAACGGCGGCGATGCGGGCGCGATCACCTTCGCCGGCGATATCAACAACAATGCCAATCGGTCGATCATCGTCACCGGCCGCGGCGGGGGCTCGGTTTCGTTCACGAGCACGAACACCGTAAACGACGATGGCGGCGGAATTCTCGTCCAGAACAACACCGGCGGTACGATTAACTTCCAAGGCACTTACGATCTCGACACGGTGAACAACGACGCCGTCGTTGTTGAGACTAATACCGGCGCCACTATCAACTTCACGGGGCTGGACATCAACACGGCCGCCGGCAGCGGCGATGGCTTCCGTGCGATTGGCGGTGGCACGCTTGGGGTCACGGGAACGACCAATCGAATTACCACCGCAACTGGCCGCGGCCTTGAGATTCAGAACATGACCATTGCGGGCGGCGGCGCCACATTCCAAAATGTCACCGTCAATGGCGCAGTTAACGCTATTGTCCTCAGCAATCTTACTGGTGGACAGGTATTGATCGGCAATGGAATCAATGACGCCGACGGAGGGACGCTTACGACGACAGGCGACGCAATTCAGATAACCAACACCGCCAACGTCGACCTTAACGACATTCAAGTTACCAGTGCCGTCGGCAATGCACTCCTCGTTAACCATAGCAATGCTACTGTCTTCGACTTGACGGTCGACAATCTCGACGTGAACGCAGCGACTCGGGCGATTGATGTGAATTCGACCGGAAGCGGCAATTTTGACCTGCTCGTGACCCGTAGCACGCTCCAATCCGAGTTCGACTTCGAGGCTAGCGGCAGCGGTGAAGTCGATTTCACGTTCCAGGACTCGCAAATCACGACCGGTAACAACGATACCGGGTTACGCGTCGATATCGATTCTTTGGTCACTAATCCGGACATCGTCATCAACGACAACGTGATCACGACCTTAGATGCGAACGCGTTCTTGTTTACTGCCGCGGGAAGTGCCAAGATCGTCGACTTTCAGTTCGACGATAACGCACTTAACAATAACAGCGGCACTAACCGCACTGCGGAAATTACCGCACAAGGTTCCGTGCTGCTGAACGCTACGGTTCGCGAGAACACCTTCACAAATGTCCTAGCGGCCGAAAACCTTCTCGTCGAAAGCATTTCAGCCGGAACGACCGTCAACCTCAATCTCGACGGCAACCTAGCGATGGGTGGCGATCTCATGCTCCACCTGGTGGAAACCGCGGGCGCGTTCAATGTGGTCGATCGTGACAATGCCGACGCGAACAATAATAATCAAGTCGACTTCTTTCCGGCGATCGGAAACTTTGGCGACATCCCGCCGTTCGCCACGCCCTAGCCGTAGGTCAGGCTGTGCCTGACCTATTTTTGTGAAGACTTTGCCCAGCTTTCGTCAGGCACAGCCTGACCTACGCATGTTCTCGCGCGAACTCCACTGCCCGGGCTGCGGATGGCGAACGGTGTGCGGGCTGGCCGACGCCGTCACGCGGCTGCGGCTCGTAGGTTCGCTGCGACGCGAGAAAGAGCCGAACGAGGCGGTCGTTGCCGAGCTGCTCGACGACGCCGCTCCGCTGATGACCTGCCCAGCGTGCAAGTCGCGCGGTTTGCAGGTTCGTTCTGCGGACGTCGCAGACGACGCCGATTGGCAAGCCGCGGTGCTTTGCGAAATTTGCCGGCAACCGATCCCGCCCGAGCGGCTCGAGTACCTTCCGGAAACCCGCCGCTGCGTCGCCTGTCAAGGTAAAGCCGAAGCGGGCCAGCTTGCCGAGGAGCCGGAGTTCTGCCCCAAGTGCGGATCGCTGGTCGAGCTGCGCGTCAGCCGCGGCGCGGGAATTACCCGCTACAAACGATTCTGCACGGGCAACCCGCCCTGCCGGCTTTAGCCGCGTTCGCTTGCGACGCGCTTGGGTGCCACTGGCTATGCCAGTGTCCGCACTGGCAGAGCCAGTGGCACCCACCAAGTGGCGAGCCCGCCCGCGGTGAACTATCCTGAAGGGACCGCCCTCTGGATTCACCCGCTATGCGATCACTTTTCTGGGGCCATTCTGGCCGACCGATCGCGATTTTGCTCGCACTGATGCTGGCCTCGCTGACGGCGGCATCGGAGGTTCGCGAGACCGAAGAATTCGCCGATGCGGTCACCAAGACGGCTGAGTACGCCGACCAATTCGGCGCGGAGAACGTGTTGTTCGTCGCCGACATCGACAACACGCTGCTCGCCATGAACCGCGACTTGGGCAGCGATCAGTGGTTCGAATGGCAGTCGTACTTGCTCGAACACGAACCAGATTCGCCGCAGTTGGTGGCTCTCGATTTCCCCGGCCTGCTCGCAGCGCAGGGGCTGTTGTTTGAGATTGGCCGCATGCACCCGCCGCAGAAAAATCTGCCGACACTCATCGGCCGCGTGCAAGGCCTGGGGGTGCCGATTCTGGTGCTCACCTCGCGCGGCGACGACTTTCGCCCCGCGACCTTGCGCGAATTGAAACGAGCCGGCTACGACTTCAAGCACAACGCCCTGCCGCTCGCGGCCCTTCACGCTGAGTGCGACGACTCGTTGCGGAAAGCAACCTGGCGCGTTTTTCAACCCTACGGTTTATCGCGACTCGCCGAATCGGGCCTCTTGCCAGAAGAAGCAGACCTCTTCAATCTGCCCGCCAAACCCCGCGACGTTTGCTATGGCGACGGCATCTTCATGACCGCCGGCCAGCACAAGGGGGCGATGCTGGCCGTATGGATGAAGCTCACCGGCCGCCAGTTTAAGGCCGTCGTCTACATTGACGACCACACTCGGCACGTGCTGCGGATATTCGACGCGATGTCGCGCCGCAGAATCGAAGTGGCCGCTTTCCACTACAATCGCGAAGCGGACCGCGTGCAGCGATTTCAGTATGGCGACAAGTCGCCGGTCACCCGCCAGTGGCGGCAGTTGAACCAGGCGCTAGAGCTTGCCCGATAAGCCAACTCGCTGAATGATGGAAGGCATGGAACTGGTCGCCACCGCTGCGTTTGGAGTTGAGAAGATCGTCCAGCGCGAACTGAGCAAGTTGGGCTACGACGGCAAAATCACGCAGCCCGGACGAATTCTATTTCCTGGCGACGCGCTCGCCATCTGCAGGTCGAACCTATGGCTTAGGTCCGCGGAGCGAATTCTAATACGGCTCGGTGCTTTTCCAGCATCCGACTTCGGCCTCCTGTTCGATGGCGTGCGGGCCTTGGAATGGGAAGCCTGGATTCCGCCCGATGGGGAGTTCCCCGTCCGCGGCCGCTCGCACAAATCGCAGCTTACGAGCGTCCCCGCCGTTCAGAGTATCGTTAAAAAGGCCATCGTCGAACGTTTGCGCGCCGGACATCACCGCGAGGAGTTGCCCGAGACCGGGAGCCGGTATCCGATCGAAGTCGTGCTGCTCGATAACGAGGCGACGCTCTATCTCGACACCACCGGCGTGGGTCTGCACAAGCGCGGCTATCGCACGCTGGTGGCCGAAGCTCAATTGCGCGAGACGCTTGCCGCGGCGATGGTCCAACTTAGCGTGTGGCGGCCCGACCGGCCGCTGATCGATCCGTTCTGCGGTACGGGAACGATCCCCATTGAAGCGGCGCTGGTTGGTCGCCGCATCGCTCCCGGACTCAAGCGCGAGTTCGCCGCCGAGGCGTGGCCCGCGATCGAGCCGCAATTGTGGAAGCACGCCCGCGAGGAAGCCCGCGACTTGATTCAGCCGCCGCTAGCCGAGCGGATCGTGGCCACCGACATCGACCCGCAAGTGCTTCAACTGGCGCGGCATCACGCGGGAAGCGCCGGCGTCGAATCCGATATTCATTTTCAAGAGCGCGAATTCGCCGACCTTCTGAGCAAGCGGCAATATGGGTGCGTCATCACCAACCCGCCTTATGGCGAGCGGATGGGATTTGATGCAGAGATCACCGCGCTTTACCAAACCGTGCCGCTCGTGTTGCGGCGGTTGCCGACGTGGTCGCACTACCTGCTCACTTCGCGCAGCGACTTCGAGCAGTTGATCGGCCAGCAGGCCGACCGCCGCCGCAAACTCTACAACGGCCGCATCGAATGCACGCTCTATCAATTCTTAGGACCAAAACCCGGTAGCCCGCAGCGCAAACAAGGGCCTCCTCCCCCCCGGACGGGGGAAGGGGAGAAGGCGAAACCTGTCTTTGGCGGGTTAAAACCAGAAGCAAAACGCCAAGGCGACGAATTCGCCAATCGCCTTACCAAACTTGCCCGGCACCTGCGTCGTTGGCCCACGAAGCGCGGCATCACCTGCTACCGCATTTACGACCGCGACATACCCGAGGTGCCGCTCGTGGTCGATCGCTACGAAGACGCCCTGCACATCGCCGAGTACGACCGGCCGCACGACCGGACTCCCGCCGAACATGCCGATTGGCTCCAGCACATGGTCCGCGCCGCGGCGAAGGCGCTCGATGTTGATCGCAAGCGTGTGTTCGTTAAGCGACGCGAACGCCAGCGCGGCGCAGCCCAGTACCAGCGGGTGTCGGACGACAGCGCCATCTTGATTGCCCAGGAGGGCGGGCTGAAGTTCAAAGTCAACCTTTCGGACTATCTCGACACGGGCCTCTTTCTCGACCATCGCCAAACGCGCGCGATGGTCCGCGACGAAGCTGTCGGCAAGCGGTTTTTGAACCTGTTCGGCTACACGGGAGCGTTTTCCGTGTACGCCACGGCGGGTGGGGCGGCGACGACAACCACTGTCGATCTTTCGCCGACGTACCTCGCTTGGGCCGAGGAGAACATGCGGCTGAATGGATTTCTTCCCCCCCAAAGCCCGCAGCGCAAGCAAGGGAATCAGCATCAGTTTTTACAATCTGATGCGCAGAGTTACATCGACTCCGTCCCGCGCGGGCCGCGGTTTGATTTGGTAGTCGTCGATCCACCGACTTTTTCCAACAGCAAGCGGACCGACGAAGATTGGGACGTTCAGCAGCACCACGCCGAGCTGCTGAACGCGGTGGCCGCCCGGCTTAGCGACGGCGGGGTGATCTATTTCTCGACCAACTTCCGCCGATTCAAATTCGACGAGGCGTTGTTGCCCGAGCTCACCGCTCGCGAAATCACCCGGCAGACCATCCCCGAAGACTTCCGCAACAAACGCATCCACCGCGCCTGGCGACTCGTTAAGAAGCCACGCCGTACCGACGCGGTGGAAATGACGAATGACGAATGAACGAATGACGAAACGCCTGTAAAACCATATCATTCGTCATTCGTCATTCGTCATTTGTCATTTCTTTTCGCAGTTCTTCAAGTTCCGATTCAAAGCCGCTATTGAGGATCGGGAATCGGCACCAGGTCTTGGGATCGACGTTGGCTTCGTCCACGTGGAATGCGACGGCGAAGCGCTCGCGCTTCCATTGGCTGCGGCTCCAAAGCTCGAAGAACCGTTCGACCCACGCACCGATCTGCTCTGCCGGGTATTCGGGGAACTTCGCGTGCATCAGGCGGTAGACATCGACGGGCATCTGTTTACTGTGGATGGCCGCTCGTTCGATTGCGTCGAGAACGATGTAGGGCATTAGGTCGCCTTCGTCGGTTTGGTTTGCGCCCGGCGGGCGAAGCTCCGCCGACGGGACGAGATCATTTACAAGCCGCAGGTCCGGCAGCGGGCCAATGCCTAGTGGGCCTTCGTGCTGAATCCACAGCAGCCACTCGCGCAGAAATGCCTTATCGACGCCGGCAATCGGCGCGAGGCCGCCGCAGGTGTCGCCGTCCATCGTGGCGTAGCCGGTCGCCGCTTCGCTGCGATTGCCGGTCGCCAGCAAGAGCGCGTTTTTTAGGTTCGCCACCAGCCACGCCGCCGGGCCACGCACGCGGGCTTGAATGTTTTGTAGTGCCACGTCGTCGGTTTTCCACGTTAGCTCGCGGCCCACGGCTTTACTAACCGTGGCAACGTAGTCATCCACGAGCGTATCGATGTTCCACGCCAGGAAGTCGGCGCCGATTGCGCCAGCGACTGTCTCCGCCGCAGTGCGGGTGGCGTCGCTCGAATTTCGGGTCGCTTGATAAACGCACGTCAACAACTGTTGCACGATCGACCGAGCAACGTCGGCATTTCCGACTGCCTTGGCGATTCGCTCGATGCCGAGCTTCGCCAGGAACCCATCGACGCCGAGTTCTTCGACGCCCAATCGAACCATCAGCCACACCAGCACCGCCACGGCCGACGAATCGGCCCCGCCGCTGGCGGAAATCACGAACCCTTGCGAATGGCTCTTCCGCAGGTAATCGTACAGGGCCAAGGCAACCGAACGCGCAAACGCCTCGTGCTTGTAGTGCGGGCTGATCTCCCAGCCAATGGCCGCAGCGGCTTGCGTTACGTCGCTTGCGGGAAGATCGGGCCATGCATAGCCGATCTCGACGAGCCCGATGCCGCTCGCCGCTTCGCCGATATCGAACGACTGCGACCGCAGGCGGCGCGTGGCATCTATGTCAACGTCGGCGGTGGTTACGATTTCGTCGGCAAATAACAAACGCGGGCCTCGGGCGACCATTCGACCCTGGGACGCGATTAGCGTTGCGCCGTCGAAGATTGCCCGTCCCGCTTCATTTCCCAGCAAGTTGCAGAACACGAAGCTCGTGCAAAAGGTCCGCGAGCCTTCGACCACAAACCGCTCTCGGATTTCTTGCTTGCCAAACGAAAAATGGCTCGCACTGGGGTTGAGCAGTATATCGGCCCCGCGATCGGCGAGCCGTTTGCCGGGCCGGTCCGCAACCCATGCGTCGCGGCAGATTTCAAAACCGATGCGTACTCCGCCGCAATCGAACAGCAGATCGCCAAACGGATAAAAGCGGTCGGCAATCTCGAGGTGGCTAACCACGCCCGCCGGCCAGCGGTGAAACCACCGCGGTTCGTAGTGAATGCCGTCACCCGCGAGAAACTGCTTGCCGACCAGGCCCAAGAGTTCCCCGTCGCAAAGCAGCGCCGCCGCGTTGTACAGGCCCGATTCGTGAAACACCGGTAGCCCCACGGCAACGATGATCCCTTTGCTGGCGGGAATCAGGTCGACGAGGGAGTCGAGTGCCGTTCGCTGCACGCCCGGTGCGAGGAACATGTCTTCGCAGCCATAGCCCGTGATGCACAACTCCGGCAGGCACACGACGCTGGTGCCCGCGTCGCGCGCCGACTCGATTGCGTGTTCGATCCGCCGGCGATTGCCCGCCCAGTCGAGCGGCGTTTGGTTCAAGGCAACGGCGGCAATTCTGACAAGACGCATTAGAGGTTGGTCGTTAGTCGTTAGTCGTTAGCGGCGACCGCCAAGTCGTTCGCCTTTCAGTATACTCTTTGGCGATTGAGTTTCAGATTACTAAACAAACACGGGTGGCACGCCCTGAGTCCGCGAAGGGCGTGGCGCAGCGGGTACCGGCCTCTCCACGCCCGTCGAAGACTCTGGGCGTGCCACCCAAAAGTTCGATTGATATTCTGAACATCAATAATCGTCCGCCTGTCCGAGCAAATGCAAACGCAACACATTCAAGGCCTGCTTGGCGACTCTCGGCTTCAGAATCGAGGGATGCCCCGCGGTCGAAAACCGCTTTACAAGGTGAACTTCATCCCAAGACAGTACTATTTGGATTTCACTTCCTTCCACGCCGCCAACAGCCAAACCGAAGTCGGCTTGATATCGGCGTCGTACCTCTTCGGCCACGTCTTGAATAGTGCGCGTCGACTCGCCCGTTGTGTACACGAATTCACCCCCGGCAAAGGCGATGCCATCGGGATCGGCTGCAGCGAGCCAGCCGGCAATCAGCCCGTCGGTCGCTGTTTCGCTCGTGGCCAGCGTTTGTCCGCGTTCGCGAAGCAGCCGCACGACTGCGTGCTCCAATTCGTCGTCTTCCTCGCCAAACACGATCCGACCGATCGCGTCGTGAATTGCTGCCACCGTTTCGCCCATTGCGGCAAAGCAATCGGCTTCGCACGCCCCAGCCGCGGTGATGCGGAGCGTGATCGTCGCGCCGCTGACGGTGATGCCGACCCGCGGCTCGCGCCCCCGCTCAATGAGTCCCGCCGGGAGCATTGCTTCGAGTTGGCTCTCGCCGACGCCGAAGCACTTGATTCGTTTATGCCGAATCACGCGCGGCGCTGGTGCCAATGCCATGATCGCCGGGGCGACGGTGGCGTGCCACATCTCGACCATCTCCGCGGGCACCCCCGGTAAGCAAAAAACGTGGCTTGACCCGCTGTCCTGTCGTTCGATCGCCATCGCGATTCCCGGCGCGGTGCCGTTGGGGTTATGAATTGGTCGGGCACCAACCGGAAACAGAGCTTGGAGCCGGTTGCGTTCGGGCATCGGCCGACCGCGCGACGCGAACAATTGTTCGATGTGGGCGAGCGAGTCGGCGTCCTGCATCAGTTCGACCCCTACGGCCTCCGCCAGCGCCTGCCGGGTCAAGTCGTCCGCCGTCGGTCCCAAGCCGCCGGTTGCCACGACGATTTCGGCCCGCGCGATCGCTGTGCGGAATGCTTCGACGTTGGTTCCCATCTCGTCGCCGACGGTCGTGTGATAGGCCACTTCGACGCCCAACTCGGTCATCCGTTCGCTGAGCCACTGGGAATTAGTATCGAGCCGCTGTCCGGTGGTCAGTTCGTCGCCGATAGCAATCACTTCCGCCCGCATAAGTTAGCCGCCTGTGGTCGCTTCAGATCCAGGTTTTGCGTAAGATAAACTAGCCGGCGGAACCGATACCGCTCCTGCGGGGTTTCAAGGGTCGGGAGAATTATACATGAAACGCCTTGCGATACTTACGTTTTTCGGTCTGTCCGCCGCAATTGCCTTGGGAAGCGCGGCAATCGCTCAAGAGGGTCGCGACCGGCGTGACCGTGGCGACAGTGACCGTGAGGAGCGCCGCGACGATGGCGACCGGCGCGGCGACCGTGACCGAGACGATGACCGCGGACGCGATGGCGACCGCCGTGGCGGCGATAGCGAACGTGGCCGCGGATCTTGGAGCGGCCGTGGATGGGGTGACGGCGGGAACCCCGAGGACTTTTGGAAACGCTTCGACCGCAATGAAGACGGCATGATCGCGCCAGATGAAGTCGATGAGCGCTTCCGCGACCGATTGGGAATCGACAAACCGACCAAGATCGAAGATCTCGCGTCGCGATTCCGTCGAGACCGTGAAAGCCGGGACCGTGACGATCGGGATGGCGGCAATCGAGACAACAATAATTCTTCAGCTCCAGCCGTAGCTGGATTCGGCGTCGCGGCGAATGAAAACGCGAAAGTGCCTGGTTTCGGGCCACCGGAGAAGCCGGTGCAGAATCAAGCCGAGCAATCGGAGGCGCGTCCTAGTTCGCAATCGACTGCCGCTAAATCTGGAGAAGGAGAATCGAACGAAGTAACCTCCGATACTTTCATTAACAGTGTTTTCAAAGAAAATGATTCGAATACGAACGGAGTCCTGGAGGGAGAAGAAATTGCCGCGGCGGGAAAGCAGATCCCCCCGAAAGCCGACGGCGACGGTGATGGCAGGGTCACTCGCGATGAACTAATTGCGGCAGTTGGCACGAAGAGTCCCTCAGGCGGCGAATCGTCAAAGGAAGCCCCAACCGGCCGCCGTTCCTATCGCTTCGCCAGCGCGCACGAGCGGCTTCCCGATTCGGCCAAAAGCTGGATCGTCTCCCGCGACAAAAACGGCGATGGCCAAGTGGCGATGCACGAATTCAGTCGAACTTGGTCGGACAGCAAGATCCGCGAGTTTCAGCGTTACGACCTCAACGGCGACAGCGTGATTACGGCCGCGGAGTATGTGGCGAAGTAACTGATCGAATTGAATTTATTCGCCGCAGCTAGCATCGCGCGCGTGCGCCGCTCTTGACCTCGCCGCCAAAGCCTGCCAACCTCCGCCCCGCGCCCTCCTCTCCCGGCGCAGTGGTCCACCGCGAGATTTGGCTATGGCATCACGGGCATTTCCCTTCGCAATTGCAATCGCATCAATCGTGGCACTGGCGGTCGGCTGCCAGAGTCCGTACTACGCCGACCGCGGCGCGGCGGCTGGCGGACTGCTGGGCGCAGGCGCTGGGGCGATCATTGGCAACCAAACGGGCGACCCGCTCGCCGGGGCGGCCATCGGTGCCGGCCTAGGTGCCCTGGGCGGCGGCGTATTCGGCTCGCAAATGGATGAAGCCGCCGCCAGGAATCGCGCGGAAATCGCCGCCCACATGGGCCGCCAGGTTGCGTCCGGTGCGGCCACGCCCGATGAGGTGGTGGCCATGACCAAAGCAGGCGTCGATCCTCGGATGATTGCCAACTACGTGCAAACCTCGGGCATGGCCCGGCCGCTGGCCGCCAACGACATCATCTATCTGCACCAGCAAGGCGTGGCAACGGAGGTAATCCAGGCGATGCATGCTCCGCCTGCGGCGCCAGTGCAGATGGTTCAAGGACTGCCGCCCGGCCCGCCGGTCATCGTCGAGGAGCACTACTACGGGCCGCCGGTCATTTACGGACCGCCGCGATATTATCACCATCACCATTGCGGCCCACGGGTCGGGTGGGGTGTCTCCGTGCATCGGTAATCGCCGATTCCTTTCGATTCATTCGACTTTTCCGAAACTCTCCTAAAGCGGCGGGGTTATTAGGGTTAGGGATCGTTGCGCGCTCGCCTAACCGGCCTCCGGCGCGATGGTTCGGACTGGCGGGGCCGACTAAGATGAAAGTTGGAGTTGCCGCGCCTCGTTAGCCTCCTTTCTCACCACAAGCGCTTGAATGACTAGCATGGTTGGCCTTGATATCCGTTTACTTTTGCTCTTCTGTCTGGTGCTCGCGCCGACTCCGGCCGCCTTTGCTCAAGCGGGGATTCCCGAGTTGGCGGGGGTGCTGCAGCTTGTCTTGGAGGACGAAGTCGCCAAGGAGCTTCAACTGACCGACGAGCAACGCGCGGCAGTGCAGAAGATCGTCGACGAGCGGGAAACCGACGGCCTGCCGCTCGCGCTGAAAGTGAAAAACGATCCGCCCGAGGAACGTGCGGCCGCACTTGCGTCGTTCCGTGAGGAAACGGTTCGCCAAGGGCTGAAGGTTCTCAGCGAGGAACAACGGGCAAAACTCGCCGAGCTGGAATCGGCGAAATCGAATCCGCTTTATGCGATGCCGTCCGCGGGCGGAGCGCCATCTGCCGAAACCGAACCGCAGCCCGTAGCCGACCCAGAGAATGGCGGGGCGCGGCGCGAAGACGCAAGCGATGACAACGGGGCAGAAGGCAGTGCGCCGCCGAAAGATTCATCGGTCGGCGTTCCCGCCGATGCGGAAGGAAAGCTGACTTTCAATTTTCGCTATCAGGCTTGGGAAGACGTGATCGACTGGTTTGCGCAGCAGGCCGACCTGTCGCTGCTGATGGACGCTCCTCCTCAGGGCACGTTCAACTACACCGACTCGCGGCGGTACACCCCGGCCGAGGCGCTCGACGTGCTTAACAGCGTGCTCCTAACCAAGGGGTACACACTCGTTCGCAAGGGCCGCATGTTATTCGTGGTGAATCTGGAAGACGAGATCCCGCCGAGTCTCGTCACCGACGTGCCGCTCGCGGAGCTCGACGAGCGGGGCGAATATGAATTGGTGCGGACGCTGTTCCACGTGCGCAGCATGCCGGCAGCCGATGCGGCCGCCGAGATTGAAAAGCTCATCGGTCCGCAAGGCAAAGTCGTGGTACTCGATCGAGCCGGAATGGTCCAGGTAACTGAGACCGCCGGCCGGCTCCGCACGATTCGCTCCGTCATCGACGCCGCGGAATCGCCCACAAGCACCGGAATTGGCGAATCGCCGCAGCTCGAAGTGTATTCGATCTCCGGCGCCGATTCCGGAGCAGTGCTTGCCGTCCTGCAAACCCTCATGGCCGAACGGCCGGGCGTACGATTGGCAACCGATCCGCAGACGGGCAACCTGATCGCGCTGGCGAAGCCAAGCGAACATTTCACCATTCGCGCGACGATCTCGCAGATGCAGCAGGACGCCCGCCGCATCGAGGTCATTCCGCTGCGCAACGTCGATCCGCAAACGGCGGTTCTGGCGATCGCCAAGTTATTTAAGCAAAACATCGGCGACGATCCCGATCCCACCGCGCCGCGGGTTGATGCCGATCTGGCGACGCGCAGCCTGTTAGTGCGCGCCTCTCCCAGCCAGCTTGCGCAAATCGAGTCGCTATTGGAAAAGATGGGCGAAACGGATCGCGGCGCCAGTGGCGTAGCAGCCTCAGGCGGCAACGTGCGGATTATTCCGCTGACCGGCTCGGCCGCTCAAAACGCCCTCACGCAGATCGAACGGATTTGGCCCGCGCTGCGGTCCAATCCGATTCGCATCGTTAACCAGCACGCCGATATTCCCGAGTACCGCCCCAGCGACAGTGGCGCGAGCCTCGACGGCGGCGACTGGCGCGGCGAGTTCCTCGACATGCTCCCCAGCGACTTCCCCCCAGTAAAAACCGACGGCTCAACCGAACCGACCAGCCCTCCGACTCCGCGCGGCGCGAGCCAACCGGCGCTCCCGTCGCAAACCCGCGCCGACAATCGCACCGTCGATCAGCCGTCGAACCGTGTTCGAGCCACCTTCGCTCAATTAGAACAGAAGGAAAATCCAGAGCCGGACGCGCCAGTAACGGTTGAACCCGCGCCCGTCGAGCCGGAAGCAACCGACAAACCCGCCGAAAGCAAACGCGGCGCGCCGATTCTCGTCGCCCCCGGGCCTGGCGGGACAGTAATTGCTTCGGAAGATACCGAGGCGCTCGATCAACTGGAGCAACTGCTATCTGCCTCGGCCAATCGCACCGCTGCCAGCGGCCGCGAGTATGCTGTCTTCTATCTGAAGTACGCCAAGGCGGCTGCCGCGGCGGAGACGCTCGGCCACGTATTCGGCACCAGTAGCTCGGGCGGCGGCAGCTTGATGGGCGACATCGCTGGCGCGGCTCTGGGCGACGTCGGCGGTGGACTCGTCGGTGACCTGTTAGGCGTGAATAGCACTTCCAGCAGCAGCGGATTTCTCGCCGGCAGCGTGGAAATCGTTCCCGACGTGCGGCTCAACGCGCTGATCGTCAACGCGCGGCCGGCCGAGCTTGATATGATCGACCGACTGCTCCGCATCCTCGATCAGCGAACCGGCCCCGAGACCGTCGAAGCGGGGGGCCGCCCGCGACTAATTCCCGTTTATCACACGCAAGCTGCGAAAATCGCCGAAATCGTCCAGCAAGTTTTTCAAGACCGCCTGCAATCCGCCGGCGGCCAGGCCGGGCAGCCTTCACCCGAGGACATTCTTCGCATGCTCAGCCGCGGTCGCGGTGGTCCCGGTGGCGGCGCCTCCGGTGAAGCAGAAAAGATCGAAAAAATGAGCATCGGCATCGACGAGCGGAACAACGCGCTGGTCGTGCGCGCGCCCGACCCCTTGTTCATGGAAGTAGAAGCGCTCGTGCGCGAGCTCGATCAGGAGCAACTCGACGGCGGCAACTCGACGCGTGTCGTCACGCTGAAGCATTCGAACTCCTCCGCGGTGCGGCAGGCGCTCTCCTCGATTCTCGGCCCCAGTGCGACAACGACCACCACGCCCGCGCAAGAGTTCAATCGGGCACGAGAGGGTGACTCCGGCGGTGACCGCAACCAATCGGATGCGGCGCAAGACTTCGCCCGCCGCATGGAGTTCTTCCGCCGACTACGCGAGCAATCCGAGCAGGGCGACCGCGGCGACGGCGACCGCCGGGGCGGTGGTGATCGAAGAGGTAGTGATCGAGGTGGTAGCGATCGCAGTGATCGGGGCGGCGACCGAGGCGGAGACCGCGGCGAGCGCGGAGGGGATCGAGGCCGAGGGGATCGGGAACGGTGAGAGACCTACCCCGATTGGATTTTCCTCCTAAGAATAGCATCATGGGGTAAAACGTTACACAACGTGCAAGAGTCTGAAATGCCCGAGCAAACACTCGAACAACGGGTCGCAGCCCTAGAACAACAGGTGGAGCGGCTAACGAACCTCTTGCCCGGCGAGAGACTGCCGCCGGACAAAGACTGGCGATCCACGCTTGGAATGTTCGCCAATGATCCGATCATGAAGGAGATCATTGAGGAGGGGCGGAAAATCCGTGAACTCGATCGCGAGCAGACGCGCGGATGATTATCTTCGACAGCGATCATCGGCCTTGTCGAACAACTCCTTCAAAACAAGCGTAGTTCGAGTCGGATTGGATCC
>JBBDYG010000045.1:21738-39929 GCA_040901765.1 Pirellulales bacterium | reverse complement strand
AAATGACCCTAGAAATGCCGATCCAAAGTGTTGCGTTTGAGTTTAGAATCCACCAATCAAAATGGTCAACAGAGAATAGGTTTCGACGGAGCGGGGTTTCAGCCGCGAACTACGAGCCCTGGAAGCCGCGCCGAATCTAATGGGCATGGCAATTGCTCTGAACCGCTTTGCATTGCGGCCTTTCGAACTACGACTCATACCGGATGCGACCCATGAATCCTTGGCTCAAACGTCTTTGCATTGCTGGCGGGGTGGGAATCGCCACCACGGTTGCCGCTCGGGCGGCGGTTCGCCGGAGCCGGTGGTTTTCCTTTGCGGGGAAAACTGTTGTTGTGACGGGTGGCTCACGCGGGTTTGGTCTTGTTCTTGCCAGGCAGTTGGTCGATGCCGGCGCGAACGTGGTGATTTGCGCGCGGACGGAGGCGGATTTGGAAGTGGCCGAAATGGAACTTCGCGAGCGCGGCGGGGCGGTGCTGAGCCTGGTCTGCGACGTGCGCGATCGCGATCAGGTTCAGGCGTTGATGGAACAGGCGGTCGAACGCTTCGGGGCCATCGACGTGTTGTTTAACGTCGCCGGTGTCATTGAAGTCGGGCCGCTGGATGCGATGACGCGGGAAGACTTTGAACGTTCGATGGACACGCATTTCTGGGGCGTGCTGAATACCGTGCTGGCGGTGCTGCCGGTGTTGCGGGAGCGTGGCTGGGGACGGATCGTGAACGTCGCATCGCTTGGCGGCAAGCGGGCGGTCCCGCATATGCTGCCGTACTGCGCGAGCAAATTCGCGCTCGTGGGATTCTCCAACGGCTTGCGGGCGGAGTTGGCGAAGGAGAACATTCTGGTTACGACCATTTGCCCGAGCCTGATGCGGACCGGCAGCCCGCGGAACGCCATTTTCAAAGGTCAGCACCGCAAAGAACATGCCTGGTTCAGCATCGGCGATTCCTTGCCCGTGGCCAGCATGAGCGCCGAACGGGCGGCGCAGCAGACGCTACGGGCGTGTCAAAACGGCGACGGGGAAGTGATGCTTCAGAATCCCGGCAATATCGGACTCACTTTGCAATCGCTTTTTCCGGGCGCGACCCAATCGTTGTTGACGCTGGCGAATCGCGTGTTGCCGGAGATGGGCGGCATCGGACGGCAAGCGGCTCGCGGGTATGACAGCCAAAGCGCGTGGTCCCCTTCGTGGCTCACAACGCTTAGCGACGAGGCCGCGCGGAAGAACAATGAGATGCGGCATCACCCGATTGAGTAAGCGGACTTTAACGCGTTGATCACCACGGGGGCACGGAGAACACGGAGAAGATGGCCAAAAAGAGAGATTTGAACAGGAGGCAACCGAGAGAACAGAGAAAAGGCGTGTCTATATTCTTCTCTCCCTTTCCTCTGTTTCCTTCTGTTAGATTCTTTAGTTGAGGCCTTACGGCCGCGCTGGTTTCTACGCGCCTCGGTGGTGGATTAATGTCTCGCGTTCAGTTGCAGTAATCAATGCGCCTTTCCGCAGCGGAGAAGCACGCTGCCATTCGCTCTGTCACGCGCTGTACAAGTTGTTCATCATTAAGCGCGGCGGTTTCCTGCGGCGCGATCATGGGGCCGAATTCTAGCGCAATGCGGACCGGCCGCGGCAACTTCCCGCCGCGGGGCATCGCCGCGAAAGCCCCAGTGAGTGCGGCGGGGACGATCGTGGCGTTGCTGCGGCGGACCAAGGCGGCGAAGCCGGGTTTGAGGGGTTGCAACTTGCCATCGGGGGTGCGTGTGCCTTCGGGGAAGAGGAGTACGGCGCCCTCTTTCTTCAAGCGGCCGAGCGTGGCGCGGATACCGCCCAGGCTGGTGCCTTCGCGGTCGATGGGGATCGCGTCGAACGAGCGGATCAGCCAGGCGAACCAGCCGACGAACAGCGTGTCGCGGGCAAGGAAGCTCAACTGCCGGGGGCAAGCGACGCCGACCAGCACCGGATCGAGGTTGCTTTGGTGATTGCAGAGAATGACGAGCGGACCGTGGCGCGGCACATGCTCGCCGCCGCGGAAGCGGTAGCGGAAGTAAACCTTCGTGACGCACCACATGACCAGCCGCGACAAGCTGTACCACCAGCGTTTGAGCAGCGGGCGGCGGTAGGTGGGAGGCATGGCGGATGTGAGATGTAAGATGTGAGAAGTCAGAAGTGGGAAAGGCAGACGTGAGATGTGAGAAGGCAGAAGTGAAAAGTATTGCACTGCCGGCTGCCCGCTCTTCTCCTAACTTCTGCCATCTTACATCTTACATCTCACATTTCTCACGATTTCCAGCAGTCGTTCGACGACTTCCTCGTGCGAGAGGCCGTCGGTTTCGACTTCGATCGCGTCGTCGGCTTTGATCAGCGCGCCGACAAGGCGGTTGCGGTCAAGCTCGTCGCGGTAGTGTTGTTTTTCGAGGACGTCGTCGTAGGTGACCTGCTCGCCGCGGGCGAGGAGGTCTTCGTAGCGGCGGTGAGCGCGGACCTCTTCGCTGGCGGTGAGAAAGATTTTGCACTCGGCATCGGGGAAGACGACCGTGCCTTGGTCGCGGCCTTCGGTGACGACATCCTTGCCGGCGGCCGAGGCGCGTTGCAGCTCGACCAGCCGCGCCCGGACGGCGGGATGATCGGCGGCATAGCGGGTGTCGGTGGTGACGTGGAACGTGCGAATGGCGCGGGTCACGTCGCGGCCATCGAGCAGCACGGCGCTGTCGCTGACTTCGATGTGGAGGGTGCCGGCAAGAGCTTCTAGCTCGTCGGGGTCTTGCAGGTCGATGCCACGTTGGTGCGCGGCGAGCGTCACCGCGCGGTACATGGCGCCGGTGTCGAGAAAGTGGAACCCTAGCCGTTGAGCCAGGGTCCGCGCCGCGCTACTTTTGCCGGCCCCGGCGGGGCCGTCGATCGTGACGAGCATGGGGAGGTTGGACGTCGGAGGTCAGAGGTCAGGGGGCAGGAATTGGCCGAAGGCCACGATCGCTCCCTCCCCCTGGCGGGGAGGGTTGGGGAGGGGGGATTGCGATTTGAAACGGCATGGGGGGGGGGGGGGGGGGGGCCCATTGCGATTTGAAACGGCATCACCCCTCCCCTAACCCCTCCCCGTCAAGGGGAGGGGAACTGAGCGGCCGTTGGCCGATCGATCATGGAATCTCTTGTGCTTCTTCATTTCCACTCCACGTCACACGTACTCCAAACCACTCGTAGGGGGCGATTTCTAGCTCGGCGTGGCCGTCCGTAATAACCAAGGGTTCCTGTAGCTCGCCGGTAAAGTTCGTGCGGTGGGCTTCGGCGATCGGTCGCCAGAGGCGGAGCGTCGTGCGGGTGGCGATGCCCATTGTTTCTAACACGCGTAGTTGGATCGCGCGCGCCTCGTCCCGGACAAGCGACAGGTGCGTGACAACCAGATTCTCCGCGGCGAGGTGGAGCCACCAGCCGTTGCGAGCAGCCTCGGAGCCGATGCCCGTGGTACTGGACGGCGCGCTGGCCGTCAACAGACCTAACGCCGCGGGAGCCGGGAACTGCTCGCCTACGACGATCGTCAGGGAATGGGAACCTGATGGGAGAACCGCATCGAGCATGCGGGGGGTGATGCGTTCGAAGTTGCCCGAGCCTGCGGGGATGATTGTGAGGGGCGTCGAGGTTCCGATGCGTGCCCACGGTGCGACGGAAAACTTGCGCCGCGTGGTCGGCAGGTTGAGCCACTGCACGCACCGAGCGATTTCGGCTTCCTCATCGCGCCAGGCAATGCGGCTGGCGAAGTGGCCATCGAGCGCGGTTTCCGTTGTTGGCCCGTCGGGCGTCAGCTCGATGTCAAAACGAATCACGCGGGTATGTCGCGGTAAGTGAATGGTTTGCCGAAACGTGGCCAGCGACTCATCGCTCGCGGTCACGAGCCGGCCGACGGTGGTAAGCGTCGCCTCGTGGATTGAATCAGTCGGCACGAACCGATCGACCTTCATTTGCGACAGATCGACGAGCTTCGCGTGCAGATCGCTGACGTACTCGTCGGGATGGCGATAAACGCCGCGGTAGACGAGTTGTTGCGAGAGCAGATTGCCGCGCTGGCCGTGAAGGTGAACCGATTGGATCCCGCCGGTGCTCTTGTCGAGCAGCACTTCAAGAAATTCGTTCCGCACGCGAACGCCTTCGACGAGCGGAACGGGGGGCGGCACATGGCTGCGCTCGGCGATGGAGAAGCCGAAACCCGGTACGTGAGGGACGGCGGCAGATTCGCCGTCTTGAACGGTGCGTTCGAAGTTCCAGGCGTTGACGGCGAGAGTGGCGGTGGAGGCGGCGGTGTTTGCGCCGAGGATTTGGGCGATGGTGTCGGCGGGGGCTGGGGGCTGGGGACTGGGGGCTGGGGATGATGCGCTGGCGGAGGCGATGTCGGCCAGCCCAGCAAGGAGTTGCTCGCTGGTATCAGTGATTTCAAAAAGGGTTGAGTCGTTGGCAACGCGCAGGGTTGAAGCGAAGTCTTCGAGTTTGGCGGTGAAGCCGTAGTCGCTGGCGACGGTGGTGTCGAAGTAGTCGTCCAGCGTATGGAAACGGCCCAGCACCGGGCCGAAACGAGTGATGCGGCGAAGGTCTTCCATGTAGGGGCTGCGGTGGCCGGGCCAACCGGCGAGCAGGATCGTGGCAACGTGGTCGCGGTCCATCGAGCGGCTGATCGCCTCGGCCATCGTCAGGAAGGTTCCCGCCTTGCCGGCATCGAGCGGAGTGGTAGCGAGCGTAGCGATGGTCGCGCCATCGGGACCAGTCCAAGTGGTACGGCATTGATCGGCGCGGGGCATTTGTCCGCCATCAAAGGCGGCAAGCAATGCCCCGCGAAAACCTAGGTCGCTCAGCACGCGCGGCAAGAGGGGTGCCAAGCCCGAATCGAAATGGGCGAACACTTTTGGCGCGTATTCGAAATTGTCCACCGCAATCTGACGGCCGTGAGTGAAGTTGGCGAGCATGGCTTCGGGCGACCTGTCGCACAGCGGCCCACCCGACATCGCGCCTCCAATCAAGCACGCCGCTTGCGGCTTAGCGACCAGTGCGGCACGCAGTACGGCAACGGTTTCCGGTTCGTCTTGCGACAACTGCCGCAACTGTTCGCCCGTGGCCAGCACGTTCAGCCACGGCGCCGCCGCAAGTTCTTCGCGCAGCGGTGCGCCCCACACCGACTCGGCCAATAGGGCGACATCGATAAAGTGAACATCGACGGGGTAATAGTGATTCCTGGCCTGGGTGAGCATGTCGCACGCCGCGGCGATCGATTCGCGGGCCGGTTCGGCTTGGCCGGCAATGGCGGCGGCCGCGGCGGCAAGCACCGCACCAAGTAATTTCTCCGGCTCAATCAGATGGCTGTAGCGCATCAGCCGGGTGAGCATTTCCACCTGCAGGAAGGCATAGCCAAGGGCGAAGAAATCGGCCGTGAGGTCGGGGTCCACCGGGTCGGTCGGTTTCCCCAGTGCGGCCAGCGCGGCGGCAATAATTTGGCCCCGGTCGGCGACTCCTTCTATAGAGAATAAGTGTCGGTCAGGCCGAAGCCGAAGCTGCTCGCGCCAGGTGGTCACGTCGCCCCGATCAAACATGGTTGGCACGACGGCCAGTTCGCCCTCGAGGCTGGCGGGGTCGGGCAGGTCGTGGTCGGCCCGAACGGTGGGCAGCGATCCGGCAGCCGCCAACAGGCTGGGATGCCAAAGGGCGGTCCAGCCGGCGAGTAGCTCCTCGGCGTCGCGGCCCCCGAAATGGGTCGGAAAATCGGCCAATTCGCCGGCGGAGGTCACCAAAGTGAGGCGTTGCAACTGGCTCATGCCGGAATTTACTCACCGCTGCCGGGCCGGTTGAGGTTTCCCTCGGTTTGGCCGACGGCGGTAGCTACTCAGTTCGGAAAGTGGGATTACAATAGAAGTTGCGACAAATGCGCCCACCAGCGGAAAGAGGCTCCGAGGGCGGCGGATGTCGCAATCAATTGTACCGGTTTGGCTTCAGTTCGCGATGGTGACCAACTATCCGCTGCACGTTTGCTAGAGCGTTTGATTGACACTCGCCGAGAAGGTAACGAGAATTCATCAACGATGCACGGGTAGAGGGTCGGACGAGACGGTTTCCGCGTGACGGCGGAATAGCCGGCTGACCCAAACCATTGAGGCGATCCAACCGGGAACAACAATTGAGCCTAATCAAACGGAACACTGGGGCCATCGGCCCCCTCGCGGTAAACGAGTAGAGGTCTTCACGCCATGGCAAAGTCGGGCGCAGTTTGGGGTATTGATATTGGGCAATGCGCTCTCAAGGCGCTCAGGTGTCGCGCCCACGAGAAGGACGACAACAAGATTGTCGTCGAGGCGTTCGATTTTATTGAGTACCCCAAGATTCTCTCCCAGCCGGAAGCGAATCGCGAGGAGTTGATTCGCGAGGCGCTGGAGACGTTCCTATCGCGCAACGACGTAAAGGGCGACCGGGTAGCGATCTCGGTGCCGGGCCAGAGCGGATTGGCGCGGTTCATCAAGCTTCCGCCGGTTGAAGCCAAGAAGATTCCCGACATCGTCCGCTACGAAGCCCGGCAGCAGATTCCTTTTGCCCTCGAAGACGTGGTCTGGGATTACCAGCCGCTGATCGGTGGCAGCCAGGACGAGGGTTACGCGCTGGAGACAGAAGTTGGCCTGTTTGCGATGAAGCGCGATCAGGTGGCGCGGATTCTCAAGCCGCTGGAAGACGCTGGGGTCGAGGTGGACATGATCCAGCTCACGCCCCTGGCGCTCTACAACTATGTCTGCTTCGATCGGCTCAATAATCTTGTCAACGCCGGCAGCTATACGCCGGAAAAACCGCCCGCTTCGACGGTCGTCATTTCGTTCGGCACCGACACCACCGACCTGGTGATTACCAATGGCTTCCGCGTCTGGCAGCGGAATATCCCGATTGGCGGCAACCACTTTACGAAGGCTTTAAGCAAGGAGTTGCGGCTCACCTTCTCCAACGCCGAGCACCTGAAGCGGCACGCCACGAAGTCGAAGGACCACGACCCCAAGGCCGTGTTCCAGGCGATGCGGCCGGTGTTTAGCGATCTGGTGGCGGAAATTCAGCGGTCGCTCGGCTTCTTCATGAGCAACAATCGCCATGCGAAGCTGGGCGAAGTGATTGCGCTGGGCAACGTGATGAAGCTGCCGGGGCTACAGCGCTACTTGGCCCAAAACATCGACCAGCCGGTGAAGTCGGTGGACGACTACTCCGGCCTGGTAGGGGGCAGCGCGACGGCGGTTCCGCAGTTTAAGGACAATATCCTAAGTTTCGCGGTGGCTTACGGACTTTGCGTACAAGGTCTCGACCAGGCCCAACTGCGGACCAACTTGCTACCGCCGGAGATCACCACGCAGCGGCTGGTGCGCTCGAAGAAGCCATGGGCTGTCGCGGCGGCGGCCGCCTTGCTACTCGGCATGACGCTCAATTACTTCAGCCATTATGCCGCGTGGCGCAGCGCCGCGACCGACGACGAGAATGCACCCCAAATGGCCGCCGCCTTGCAGCAGGCTGAGCAGATTGCAACGACAAGTTCATCGTTCGAATCGGCCAATCAAGAACTGAAAACGCGGCTCACCGCGATTCAAACGATCGGCAACAATCTCCGCAGCAACGTGGACGGCCGGCTCCTGTGGCTGGAGTTGCTCAAAGCGATCGACGCGGCACTGCCGAAGGATCCACGCGCCAACGGCGAACGGGAACAGACCGCCAAGGACGTGACCATGCGGCCAGAACTGCACGTCGTTCGGATCGATTGCGAGTGGTTCGACAATCTGGGCACGCCGTGGTTCACCGGCGTCGCGCCGCGATACAACGAAATGAAGCAGTCGGAGGCCGAGCGTGCGGCGGCAAGGGCGGCAGCGCCAGCGCCCGTCGTCGAGGCCCCGCCTGGCGACGACGCCGCGCCAGCCGAATCAGCACCGCCGGTTGATCAGGCGGCCGCAGTTGACTCGGCGCCGCTCGCCGATGCCGCGGACACGCCGACGCCGGTCGAACCAGAAGTTCCAAGTGAACCGGAGGCGGAACCGCCCGCGGAAGTGATTGCCGACGAAGCGCCGGTTGACGAAGTGCCGGCCGACGAGGCCGTCGAACCGTTAGCCGACCCCAATGCGGACCCGAATGCGACGGGCACCGACGGAGCGCCCGTCGGCCCCACGGGGCCGGGATACGTGGTCCAGATCGTCGGCTACCATTTCCACAACAGCGGCGGTGACGCCAACATTCCCATCAGCGAAGAGGGCGAGCGGTTCCTGCGCAACACCTTGCTGACGGAGTTGGAAGAGGGAAGCGTGATGCTTCCCGATGGCGATAACGGCGAGCTTGTTGAAGTTCCTTTGTCAAAGCTCGGCATCAGCTATCCGGTGGTAATTACAAGTTACCCGATCCGAACGGTGAGCTACGATCCGAATGCCTCAACTGTGGAGGAAGCGTCGACCAATGCCAACCTGCTGCGCTCCGAAGCGGAAGGCCTGACAGGATTCGGGAACCGCGTGGCCCAAGTCCCGGGTCGGGCGCGACCCGGTGAGGAAGTCCCGCCGCTGCCCGATCCGCCCTGGAAGCTAAGGCGTTACGATTTTATCGTCCAATTTGTGTGGGTTCCCACGCCCAAGACGGTGCGCAAGAACGGCAAACCCGCCGCCGATCCCGCCTTGGAAGGGACTGCTGGGCTGTAGGTGCATTTGAAGCAATAGTTGAATTCGGCGAACTCGTTCGCCTTCAGGAGTATTAACGATCATGGATAAAGTTCGCGCGGCCCTCGTTTGGCTCAAGCGCCATCACTTCTGGTTGCTCGGGATGTTGGTGCCGCTGCTTGCGTTCGGCGCTTGGTACATGGGAGCTGGTACCTTGCAGGCCAAAACCGAAGAAGGCAAGAAAACGATCAACGGCGCCTTCAGCCTGCAGGAATCCATCATTACCAAGTCGTTTTACCCCAACGACGACGTAAACAAGAATCAGAAAGCGGAAATCGTCGAGCAAGCCGAGTGGGTGAGCCAGACCTGGCAGCAGCTTTACGATCGCCAGCGCGAGCAAGTGCTCAAGTGGCCGGAACTGGAGCAGAACTTTACCGAGTACATGCGGGACAAAAATTTTGGCGATCCGATCCGCGATACGATGCGCGACATCTACATGAACTACGCCAAGGGCACGTTTAGCGCGCTTCCCAAAATCGTTGGCGCCAAGGAAGTGCAAGATGACGGCACCGCGGGCGTCGGCGGGGGCTTTGGCGGCGGTTTCGGCGGATACGGGGGCGAAGGCGGCGGCAGCCGTTACGGCGGCGAAAGTGGCTACGGAGGAATGGGCGTATCGATGGGTGCCGTGGACGACCCCACCCTGGACGACGGCTCGCTGGTCCGCTGGCACGACCAGATCATGATTAAGCAGCAGCTTAATTTTCTCGAGCGGCCCTCGGCGATTCGGATTTGGGTCACTCAAGAAGATTTGTGGGTTTACCAGACGTTACTGCAAGCCATTGCCGCGACGAACAAGGAAGCGGGCGCCGACCGCTACAGCAATGCTGCGGTGCGCGACATTTTCGGCTTGCAAGTCGGCAAGGCAGCGGCGAAAGAGAGCCGCACGAAGGGACGCATTCAGATGCCGCAAGCCGCCATGCCCACGACCGAGGAGGGCATGGTGGGTGAACCACCGCCCATCGACGGCCCCCCAGGTGAGATGGACCCCTACGCCATGGGCGAGTCGGGGATGGGCCAAGGTCCGCTCACCGAGGAGCAAGAGCGTCAAATACTGCTCACCGGCCGATATATTGACGCCGAGGGCAAGCCGATCGTGATGACGGCCGACCCGGGAGCACTTACCATCGGGGTGGAATACAAACGGCTGCCGGTGCGAATGGTTCTCAAGATGGATCAGCGTTGGCTGTCCTTCCTAATCGCCCAGCTTGCCAATGCATCGCTACAGATTGAAGTGCAAGAGGTGCGGATCAACCCCCAGAGCGTCGATTCAGCCGGTGCCGGTGGAGGAATGAGCGGCGGAGAATACGGCCGCAGCGGCGGTTATGGGCCTCCCGGCGGCATGGGCGGAGGCGAGTACGGCGGATTAGGAGTCGGCGGCGCGGAGGAAGTGGCCATCTTCGAGCGACAACCAACCGTTGCCCCGGTGGTGATCCAAGGCACCGTTTACATTTTCAACAAGCCCGACCCGACCCAACTCGAACCCGAAGGCGGGACGGAAGACGCAACGCTTTCAACCGCCACGAATATAAGTCCTTAGTAAACCACAGATAACACGGATTTCGCGGATCAAGACAGCCACAAAAAGACACGAAAAACAAAAACGTCGAAGCCATCTACGGTACATGTAAATCGAGCCCTTTGGATCGGTTTCGTGGCCAACGCCATATTTTCTATCCGTGCCATCCGTGAAATCCGTGGTTAAAAAGAGATCGATTGCCGTCCCCAGCATCAGTTAATTAGGAGTCGTTCGATGAAGCTCAGTTTCAAAGGCAAAGGAAGTGGCGGCGGCAAAGCGGGCGGCGGTTTCAAGGCGCTGTTGCTGAAGCATGGCGAGAAAATCGGCATGGCCGTGGTCGGCGTCTGCGTCGCCGTGTTCCTCTACACCGCCATGGGACGCGAGCGACTGCCGGCCGATAAGCAGCACGACGTGCTGTTGGAGAAGGTGGATGCCTCCGAGCGGAACATCAAAAACTACACCTGGCAGCAGGCCGTCGAGTCGAACGTCGAGGGCGAGGAACCAAATGCGGTTTTTGCTCAGGAGTTCGACGGGTCGGCGGTGGCGCCCGTTCCGGACGATAAGTACGCGATTGCGGGCACAGGCTGGGACCGGCCAGTCGTACCGCCCACCGTGCTGCGGACCGACCCGGTTCTGCTGAGCGTGACCGACATTGAAGTACATGGCTGGTCGGCGTTAATGCCGTTTACCGACGCGGCGACGATCCGTAAACGGAGATTGGAAGCGACAAGGCTGGCTGCGGAACAAAAGAAGAAGGCCGATAAAATGGCCGAGGACATGGCCCGCGAGAACGAGCGCGGTGGTCGAGGGCGTGGCGGCGAATACGCGGGCCCAGGCGCCGAGATGGGCTACGGGCCGGACGGAATGATCGATCCGAATAACCCCAATCGCCGGATGATGACCGCGATGGTTCGACCCGAAGGGGTTCCCGTGCAGGGCGATGAGTTGGTGAAGATCGTTTACGGTGCGACGATTCTGGCCAAGGTTCCCGTCGATGACCAGAAAAAGCTTTATCGCGACGCGCTGGAGAACGCCAAGGGCGGCTTCATGCCCGAGCGCGATCGGCCCAAATATTTGGCCGCCTTCGTCGAAAGAGCGGAAGTGACCGACAGTGGTAAAGAGCTGCAGTGGACGCTGGTGAAGATTCGCAGCGGCACCGGCAAACGTCCCTGGTCGGGCGTAAGCTCGAATTCTTTAGCCGACGCGGTGGCCGATTGGCCCATGGAAATGGAAGAGGTTGCCGATACGCGGTACGTGCATCCGCTGTTAACGTTCCCGCTGCCGCCCTTGGTGGGACAGAATTGGGGCGACCGCGCAAAGCTCGCCGACGTGCCGCTGCAAGCGGACTACAATGCTGAAGAAGAAATGAAGAAGCAGATGGAAGAGCAAGCGCCAGCCGAGGAGGGCGATGAAGAGAACTTATTCGGCCGCCCGGCCCCGGCACTCGGCGGTGAATATGGCGCCGGCGGAATGGGCCGCGGAGGACCCAGGATGCCCTATGGCGGCGGCGAGGGGCGCATGGGCTATGGCGGTGAAGGTGGCATGCGCATGCCCTATGGTGGTGGCAGTGAATACGGCGGCGAGGGACGCATGGGATATGGCGGAGGGTACGGCGGCGAAGGCGGCATGGGCATGGGCGGCGGCATGGGCGTTACCCGTAGCTTCGACGCGGAAGAGCCGCTCAACCAGCAGCCCTTCTGGATGTTTCGCTTTTTCGATACGAGCGTCGAGCCAGGAAAACGATACAAATATCGCGTGCAACTCGCGCTGACCGACGTGAATGGCTACATTCAACGCAGCTTCTTGGATCGGGAAGTGATCGCCCGTCTGCCGGCGCCCCCGACAACGGTTGCGGCAGCAAGCAAGGCGCCCCCACTCCTACGCAGGACCGAGTGGAGCGATCCAAGCCCCGCAGTCTCGATTCCGATGGCTGGCGAAGTGCGGATCGCGCAAACCACGCCCGCTTCGGATCGGCAGTCGAACAGCGAGCCTAGTGTGCGGCTGTTGGTGAAGTCGTTCGATTTGGACGAAGCAGGCAAAGCGATTCAAGCGGCGATTGAGGAAGAATTCCGCCGCGGCAGCGTGATGAACTTGACCCGGGACGCGGAGACGGTGGTGGGACCGTACATCGATAAGATCGAGAACTTCGATTTCCGCACCGGCGCAACCCTCTTAGATATCCAAGGCGGCGAAAAAACAACCGGCGATCTCACCGCCCCCTCGAAGGTGCTGATCATGGACGCCGGCGGCCGTCTGTCGGTGCGCGATGAACTGACGGACATCGGCGAGGTGGAACAGCACCGCGCGATCTTCGCCCCGCCCGACCCGAACCAGCAGAATATGGGATATGGCGGTGAATATGGCGGGGAGGGCGGCCGCGGCTACCGCGGAAACTGATAGATGGTCGAAGAATAACTTCCAGGTTTGGAGCTTCAATTTTCTCGTAACGCATTACGCCGAAGGCGTTACGTCTTCCAGCCCAGGGTTGGTCGCTCTGGCGACCTACCCTGGGTGGTCGCGCAAATTGCTTCCTGTATCCCAACGGGGTTCCGTCCCTTGCACGCCGGTCGGCGCAACCTCGTTGGGGTAGACAATCTGGTATCGGACGTGAACCCAGGGTAGTCCGCCGCGGCGGACAACCCTGGGCTGAAGGGCGGAACCGCTTCGCGGTACGACAAGCTTTAGCGATCCGAAACGGCGAGGCACTACCTTTGTTTCTTCCCCGAAAATCGCCAAGCTATTTATCGGTCACCCCTAAAATCATGCGCGTCGACCACGTTCTTGCTCATAAAGCAACTCCGTAAATTTCGCTCCGGGATTCTTTGACATTTGCGCTCCCCCGGGGATGCGGTCTCCACTCTGAATAACGCCGACGAAATCGCGCAAATGTTCCGCAAGATTGGAGGAGTCGTTTTTGGTGCCGTTTGCCTTGGGAGCGACGAACTGCCGACGCAGGCAATCGATCGCCAAAAGTTCCGGCGTCGTGCCCCGCAACCGAGCTTCGTCCGCAAGCGGAATCTCAATTTCGGGAGGAATCGTGATCGGTGCCATTGTTTGCTCTCAACGCTTGGGGGTTTGGTCGTGAATACTAGAATACCGCCTTTGCGCTGGCAATGACTTGTCGATCTTGTCTCTTCTTATTCTACCATGCGAGCCTAAAAAGTGCCGCTAGCACGAGAAATAAGGCGCTTTCGGCGGAAGTGGCCTTGACCGTCATTCGGGGCAGCGGTATTTATCCCGCCGCTCGTCTACTTGCACTTATCACTCACTCTCGGCGAACGGGAACACCGGTATCGGAAAGGGCATTGCACTTTTTGCGACCGATTCGCCGTTTGTCACAGGGCCTATAAATTGAATTGGCCGAGTCCTAACCCGCTCGGCGTCCGAAGCATGGAAGCTTCGGAAAGAGCACGCGCTACGTCGCGCTGCATTGCCACAAGGAGTGTCGAGTTGAACGCTACAGGGAAGTACAAAATGCGTGGAGCAGCTATCTTGGTCTGCTGCGTGATTGGCGGCAGCCTGAGTCACGCCCCGGAAGCAGCCGCCCAATCCGTGACAGCGCAGTCCGCAACGGCGCCGGCGCGGCCGCGGCTCTCGCGGCAGGACGTTGATCGACTGGTCGCTCAGGCTCGGCAGGCGATGAAGGACGGTGATCTCGACGGCGCAGAATCGCTGTCGCGTCGCGCCGAGTCGTCCGGCGCCAGTTACCCGTTATTGTATTTCGGCGACAACCCGACCAAGTTGCGGCGTGACTTGGCCAAGCTGCGAGCAGCCCGGCCGCAAGCGGCTTCCGAAGCTGGGTCTGCGGCACTCGCATCACCAGAGGTGCCGCTGTCGACGACGCCCGATCCATTTCGGGAGCGCCTCGCGCCACTTCCGAGCGCCCCGAAAACGACTCCGTTCGCACCGCAGTTTCCCGCGCAGGGACTTCCGGGCGCCGAACCGATGGCCCTGCCGCAATTGAGCCCTGGCCAATCTCCGAACAATCCATTTGCGCAAGGCGACGCGCCACGCGCGTTGCCTTCCCCGGGTGACGCGGCAATGCCGAGCCGGCCGCGGATCGGCATGACGCCGCAAGTATCGCAAGCGTTCGACGGATTGGGTGCCCCAAGCGGATCGGCGGTGGTGACCGCGGAAGCTACCGAGCCGGTCCTGCAAACTCCGCCTACACGCTACCCTGTCACCTCGGCCGAAGCTGTCGAACCCGTCGGCGCACCCCGCTATGCGGACCCCGCGCGCTATGACCTAAATCCACCGGAGCCAACCGCTCCCACGGAACCGCCCAATTCGCTGCGGCTGGCGCAAACAACGCCTCCGTTTGCCGAGCGATTGCAACCGCTAACCCCCGAATTGCCCGCCACCGCAGCCCAGTTACTGGAGCGTGGAGAACAAGCTCTGCGCGATCAGAATCGAGCCGAAGCGCTATCGTTGTTTCAACAGGCCGGCAGACAACAAGATCAACTCGAACCGTCCAGTCGAGGGCGCTTGCAAGAACACTTGCGGATGCTGTCTCCAGTTGCGACCACACCGCCCGCGCCCCCGGCTCCACCGGCGGCCGTGGCCGCCGACGCGGAGCCGCTGGCTCCCGGCCCCATTGCCAGCGAAGGGGGCACGCTCGAAGCGCTCGACGGCGATCAGCAGGTGATCGCCCGGCAGCTCTCGGCCGACGTCGGAAAACAGCAGTTGGAAGCTCGCGGCATCCGGGAAGAAGATCCCAAGCGGGCGCTCGAAATCCTACAGCAAGTCCGACAGCAGGTCGAACAATCGCAAGCCGCCGAGGAAGTGCGCCGCCAGCTTTTGGCGCGCATCGATGTGACACTCGCCGAGACGGAGCGGTATATCGAGGACAACCGAGCGCAAATTGAACTCGACGAGCAGAACGCCGCCGTGCTGGGCGAGCTTGATCGCCGCCGGGCGGTCGAGGTGAAGGTGCAGGAACAAGTCGCCGAGTTGGTCGATCAATTCAACAAACTTCGGGACGAGCAGCGGTATGAGGAGATGGAGATCGTCGCCCGCCGCCTGTACGACCTCGCGCCCGATGAACCGGTCGCGCAGCAGGTGTGGGAGAACGCGAAGTTCATTCGGCGGAACATCATGAATCAAGACCTGATGGACCGCAAGGAGATGGCCAATTGGAAGAGCTTCAACGACGTTAACCAGTCGTCGGTCGCCAACGTGGGCGATGGAAACGAAATGGTGTTTCCAGACATCAAGGATTGGGAGGATATCAACAATCGCAGCAAATTGACCGACCGTGATGCCCGCCGATCGGAGCGAGAGCTTGAGATCGAGCGCAAGCTACGCATGCCGGTACTGTTGAAGTATACCGACCGGCCGCTGACGGAAGTGATCGACGGTTTGTCACAGATGTCGGGTATTAACATCCATATCGACCCCCGCGGCTTGACTCAGGAAGGGGTGTCAACCGACACGCCGGTGACGATCAATCTGACGGGCGAGATTTCGCTAAAAAGCGCGTTGAACCTGATCCTGGAGCCGCTGCACCTGAGCTACATGGTGAAGGATGAAGTGCTGAAGATTACGAGCGAGCAGCTCCGCGATGGCGACATCAAGAATGAAGTTTACTATGTCGCCGACTTGGTGATGCCGATTCCGAACTTTGTGCCGAGCAACAACATCGGCCTGCAAGGGATGCTCAACGACGCGTATGCAGCGATGGGCTACGGCGGCGGCGGGCTGGGCGTACCGGGGCCGATTGCGTTGGCTGCCAGCCGGGGTCCGCGAGGCGCCGATGGCATGCCGAACGAGGCGGTCATGGCCCAGCAAATGGGCGGTTCGAGCGGGCCAATGATCGGCGGCTTGCCGAGCACCATGCCCATGGCGAGTGGTCCGGGTGGCTTGGGCGGCGGAGCGCAGGCCGACTTCGATTCGCTGATCGACCTGATTATCTCGACCGTCGCTTCCGACACTTGGGCGGAGAATGGCGGTGGCGAGGCGGAGATTCGGCCTTTCCCCACCAACTTGAGCCTAGTCATCAGCCAAACGCAAGCCGTTCATGAAGAGATCGCCGATCTGCTCGAGCAGTTGCGGCGTCTGCAAGACTTGCAAGTGACCATCGAAGTGCGATTCATCCGACTCAATGATAACTTCTTCGAGCGGATCGGCATTGACTTCGACATGAACATCGCCGACCGGACGCCGATCGCGGTTCCGCCGGGGTTGCCGCCGGGCACGGCCTACGAAGGCGGCCCGAGCGTCATTGTGGGTATGAACGAATCGACCAGCTTGACCGACTTCCCACGCTTCACGGCGGACCTGGACATCCCCTTCCGGCAAAACAGCTTCGGCGTCACGGCACCGGCCTTTGGTGGGTTTGATCCCGCGGGAGCGGCCACGTTTGGCTTTGCGATTCTGAGCGACATCGAGGCGTACTTCCTCGTGCAGGCCGCCCAGGGAGACAGCCGCTCGAACGTGCTCAACGCTCCCAAGGTGACCCTGTTCAACGGGCAGCAGGCGTTTGTCTCCGACACGTCGCAGACCCCCTTCGTGATCAGCGTGATCCCCGTGGTCGGCGAGTTTGCCGCGGCGCAGCAACCGGTGATCGTGGTGCTGTCCGAAGGAACCATGATGACGATTCAGGCGGTCATTTCGGACGACCGGCGTTACGTGCGACTGACGGTGGTGCCATTCTTCAGTCAGATTGGCGACGTGACGGAATTCACGTTCGAAGGACGCGAGTCCACGGCGAGTTCTAGCTCCAGCACGTCGGAATCTGACGATGGAGACAGCGAGGACGAAACCGAGGAAATTACGGAACGGGCTGGCACGACGGTGCAGTTGCCCCAGTTCATATTCGTGTCGGTGACCACGACGGTCAGCGTGCCCGACGGCGGAACGGTGCTCTTGGGCGGCATCAAACGGTTACGGGAGTCACGCAACGAGGTCGGCGTCCCGCTCCTATCGAAAGTGCCGTATGTGAACCGACTATTCAAGAACATCGGCATCGGCCGCGAAACCGATAGCCTGATGATGATGGTCACGCCCCGGATCATTATCCAGGAGGAAGAAGAAGAGCGCCTGGGCATAACGCCGCCGAACCTTTAACAGCACGACATAACGCGAATTCCCCCCTGAGCCGTCGCGGGCGCCGTTTGCCCGCGGCGGCTTTTTTGTGGGAGTGAGTGGTGAGTAAGTGAGTAAGTGAGTAGGTTAGGAATAGCTCAAGAATAACTCCGGCGGTTCAGTTAAACGATCGACATTTTGGCCGAAGGCCATGATTCATCGTAGCCTGGGGCAACGCCTCAGGAATGGAAGTCGAAACAGATGATTGGCCGAAGGCCATATTCACCGTCTGCAGGCTGTGTTACGTCACTAAGCACTGATTATGGCCTTTGGCCAATGCGCGGGGATGTGCCGCCTGCCTGGGGCGTTGCCCCAGGCTACGGTGAAAAAGGCCGTTGGCCAAAATACCGAAGTTATTCTGGACCTGTTACTTAGATGAGAGAAACCACTCACCTACTCACCTACTCACCTACTCACTTACTCACCACTCACCACTCATCACCTACCATTGCCCATGCCTCGCACCGCCATCCGTTGGATCGTCACCGGCTCCCTACTTGGCGCCTTGGGCATTGTGTTCGGCGCCTTCGGAGCGCATGTGTTGGAGAAGCAGCTCATCGAGTTAGGCTTCGATGCCGATCTGCCCAAGCGGACGGCGAATTTTGAGACCGCGGCGCGCTACCAAATGTATGGAGCGGTGGCGCTGGTGCTGGTCGGGCTACTGCTCGACCGGCAGCAATCGCGGGTGTGGAACTTGGCGGCGATGGCGACGTTCGTGGGGACGCTCGTCTTCAGCGGGCTGCTCTACGTGCTGGTCTTTAGCGGACCGGAACTGAAGTGGCTGGGTGCGGTAGTGCCGATCGGCGGGGTGCTGATGATCTTGGGCTGGCTCGGTATTGCAGTTGGTGCAATGACGGCAACTCGCAAAACCGAATAGCCGGCGACCTACGGTCGCCGACGCCGGGT
>JBBDYG010000045.1:0-21728 GCA_040901765.1 Pirellulales bacterium | reverse complement strand
CCCCCCCCCCCCCCCCCCACGCCGGATCGCGTGGCGATCCGGCTATCGGCGTTCCGCGGGGGGAGCTAGTCACACGGCCTGCATAGGTTCCAGTTCTCGGGCGAGCCGCTTCCGTGCGACGTGGAGCCGGCGCTTGATCGTGCCGACCGGTGCGTCGAACGACTGGCTCATTTCGTTGAGCGACTGGCCCCGAACGTAAAACGCTTCAAGCGTTGAACGATCGAGATCGGCCAGTCGGCTCAAACCGTCGCGCACCTGCGACGCCCGCTCGCTCACCAGTAGCGAATCGAGCGGCGTGAAACCATCGGAGTGAATGGCAGCCAGCGTCTGTGGCTCGGTGGCAATGGCCGGAGACCGGCGGACCTGTCGGTTGATGGCCATGCGGACCGTGATCGACCGCAGCCAACCGCCGAACGCGGCCGGTTCGTGTAACTGGTGTATCCGCTGCATGGCCTTGATCAACACTTCCTGGCACAGTTCCTGGGCCTCGGCCCAGTCGCCGAGCCGGCGCAGGGCGATCGACCGCACGAGGTTCTCGTACCGGGACGCCAACTCGCCGAAGGCTTCGCGGTCGCCGTCCTGCGACAGTTCGACCAATTCGGTGACGCTCGCTTCGGTGTACAGGATTTCTTCGGTGATGGTCATTGTTCTCTCGCAAGCACGGTCACGATCATTCGTGACAGGAAGAAGGCCAGAACCAAGCACCCGGGAAAACGCGCGGCGGAGCCGCAGCGGTTCGGCGGGGGCTTCGACCGGTCGGAGAGGCGTGTCGTTAAGCTGAGCTACTTAGGGAATTCAGCTTGCTGACACGGTGCTCGACAATGTCGAACAGCTCCGGCGGTCGGGTCGCCACGTCTGGTGGCGCTGGGAACACAGTTGTTCCACGGCTACCACCGGTCGTACGACCGGCGCCGCTGGTACGAGGGCGTACCAAGGGTTGGCGCAACGCATGCCGCCGCGCTTAAGGCCCATACATAGGCCTTTGAGATGGCGCAGCGTGGCGTCAATCGTACGAACGATCACCTGCAGGCCCTGGCGGGTCGTAGCATTGGCGGCGATCTGGCGGTTGTTCGTACGCATCTTGCACTCGCTGCGCGTTTGCGCGGCTAAAGAGAACACTTTCGGAAAACAGGGCTGGTACGCACCAGCCGCTACAGTTTAAGCATCCCACGGCAACGAGCCGCAGTCAAGCGGTTCGTAGGGCAGGCTGTGCCTGCCATCGAATGATTTGGCAGTCGCCTTGCAGTTTGGCAGGCACAGCCTGCCCTACGGACGCCCCTTAGACATGTGGTTCGGCTAACAGGTTCGCGCCCGGCGCGAAAAAATCGGAACTTCCCCGTTAGCCGCGACGCGGAGTCTTCGGAGCGAAGCGCTTCGGGACGAAAAGGCGGTAAAATACCCCCGTCGCCACCAGGGCTAGCACCCAGGTTGCCGGCTCAGGAACGGTCGTTCCCGACCACGCCAAGCCGTATGTCGCTCGGTTTTCATCGTTTAACTGGTCAAACAATTCTCCAGACCACCGGACTCGCAGCAAGTACTCGCCGGTCTCGGGAATCGCAAACTGAAAGTGCTCGGAGCTGTTGTAAAGGCTGGCCGACTCGGAGATTAAGGCGACGGCCGCGCCGCCGCTGGCCGACCAAAGCTCCAGGTCGAGGTTGTCGTAGCTGTCGTCGATGAAGCCGGTGAGTCCGTTCTGGCGGCGATCGCGGAACCAAGTGAGCGTCGCGGTAAAGAGCGAGTTCTCTCCCAGGTGTCCGGCCAGCAAGTAATCGTTGGTCAGGTTTTCCATCACTTGGCCGAAATCCCAACCGCTGGCGGCCACACCGCCCATGACGCCCTGGGTAAGCCCGGCCACGTCGGCGGTGCCGCCGAGGTACTGGTCGAACGCTGAGTCGAGGTTGAGTCGGCCCGTGCCGATGCGGTTATCCAGCCCCTGCGTGGTATGTATGCCGCCGTTGCCGTTGGCGTGCGCGGTCTGGCCGTTGTTCCAGCCGACGAGCTTGTCGGCGGAGTTCATCAGAACCGACTTAATCACTCGGGCATCGCGGGCATCGGGATTATCGGCGAACACATCGTAAGCCGCGTCGTAGAGCAGTGCTGCTCCGCCGGCGACCGTGGGCGATGAGAAGCTCGTGCCCCGCACCGAACGGGTGTAATAATCGGGTCCGCCGGCGGGTCCGTCCGCACTGCCGCCGAGTTGCGGCCGATTGCCGCCCGTCTGACCGCCGTAGTACGCCGTCGCATAGTTTTCGCCCGGCGCAGCGATGTCAACGACCTGCCGTACAGCGGAGACATATTGCGTTGGATCGGAGTAATCATTTGGACCGCCATTAGAGAAGAAGCTAACGGCGTCGTAGAGGGTGCCGGCCGTGCTGAGCGCGGCGACGCTGATGTTGTTGTAACCGCTGGCCGGACTGGAGACGCGGTTCGGGCCGGCACCGCTGGGCAACGTGTTGCCGGCGGCGATCGCGTGCAACACGCGGGTATTGCTGGCGGCCAAGGCGTCGAGGGTGCCCGAAATGTTGTCAGTCCCCACGATTCCGCCGCCGATGGTGAATGCGAAGCTGGAGTTCACGACATCGGTCGTTCGCGTGCCGTCCAGGCCGGTGAGAAACGCCCGCCGATAGGGATTAAACGTTCCAGAACTTGAGAGCCCGGCCGAAAAGCTCCCCGAAAAACGCGGAAGCGCAGGCGAGGGTGGCTGGACCCAATTCGTGGCTATAGCGCCCGAAAAGAACTGCGCGTCGGGTGCCATGCCGTGCTGATACAGATTGTTGGGATCGGTCGGTCGGCCACCCATCACGAATCCAACCCAAGTGGCGTGTCGATCGAACTCGCCCAGGACCGAACCGCTGGTGGGAATGAGCTGTACGTGCGCGAGCGTCTCGTGGCCATTCCAAACTCGCCCGGCTTCAATGTTGGCCATTACGGCACGGGAGCCGGTGTAGCCGGCGTTGTAGAAGCGGTCGGCGCCGAGAAACGAAGGGACTTCGATGGTGCCGACAAAAGGGCCTTGCAGATGCGTTTGAGGGGGACCGGCGCCGCCGTAGAAGCCGGCTTCGCCTGCAATCAATTCATCTTGTGCGCGGCAGGAATTGCCGGCGAGAGCAGCAAGCAAAAGGACGCTGGCGCGCGCAACGACTCCGCAAAGGGAGCAGCGCCGGGTTGTTCGGCTCATTAGGCGCGCCTCGGTAGAGACTATTCGCCGACAAGTCGGCGGCTTGGCCGGGTGAAGAGGTGTTCCGGCTGAAAAACGCCAGGGCGTCGCCCCAGTGACGCCCTGGCGCAGAGAAATCTCTGCAGCAAGCCGACCGCCACCCAGCAGCCAGCACCCCATGCTGCTAGTTTAACCAGGAGGAATGAGGTTCGCCAGCACTTTGCGGCGAGAAAAGTAGGCACACTCCATGTGCCGTAAAGGAGCCTCCGGAAGTACCGAAACGACTGGCGGGGCAGCTACGGCACTCGGAGAGGCCTGCTAAATTACTCCCGCGGCGGAAAAATCCGCTCGACGTTGCCACGCAACACCTGCCGCCCCAGATCGACGGCTTGTTCTTCGGTCCAGCCCCGGTCCAGCACGAACCGCTCGGCCAGGATTTTCGCAAGAATCCGCTTATACATCGCGAATTTGGGGAGCGCGAACTCCAACTTGTACATGTCGCTGTAGTAGGCGATCTGCTTCGTGCGGGGAACCGCTTCCAGCCGGGCCGCCGCGTCCGACTCGATGTAAACGGGAGTGTTGGAGTACCACCAATGTCCGTTGGTTACGACGTTGGGGAAAATCCACGCATAGCTCACCAGTTCTTGGTTGGTGACGCTCGCTAACACCGAAATGGGAAACGTCACCTGCGGGAAGCTGTTGAACAGCTCGCGGTATTGAATCAGCGAAACCCGCGAGTCATACAAATCGCGGCCTTGGTAGACGCCCGACTCGTAGACCGCCCGATTGACCCCGATCATCAGGTCGAACGGCAAGCGGTACTCGGCGCAGAATTCCGCGAGGGTCCAGAACACGAAGTTGGCGACCTCGGCCGCGTGGTCGTCCGAGGCCCGCGGACCGTCGCTCAAAACAGCTTCCCATGCACGGTGGACGCCGTCCGGCTTGCGGGGCGTGAAGTGTGGTGGCAGCGAGATAGCACAGGCTCGCGCGCCGTGCGACACGAAATGATCGAACAACTTGCCGATGGCTTGGCGGAAAGAAGCGACGTCGCTAAGCGACAAGCCGGTCGCCTTTTCAAGCCGGTTGAATATTTCGGCGTTGCGAAGGTTGAAGACGAGATCATCAGTCCGCAGGCACGGAATGTAAAAGCGCGTATCGAAACCCGTGAGTGGATCGTCGAAGTCGTTCGTAAGAAATACGCCCTCGAGCTTCGTGCGGTCAATGACCTGTTGTTCCCAGTCGGGCATCGCCATTTTGGCGAGCGCGTTATCGTAGAGTCGTTCCCAATTCTGTAGCGTCAAATCTTCGCCCGGCGGCAAGTCGAAGAAAGTGCTGGCCAGTTCAAGCAGCCAACTGTACTGCACCGTGTTAGTAAGGGGCGCGAGGTTCTCCACCAGCCGCCGTACTTTTTCGCGAGGGTCTAACCCCGGCTCCTCGATCCGTTCGCGGGACATGCCGGCCGAATGCGCCAGTTCAGTGTAGTAGTGGTACCCCAGAATGTCGGCCAGTGTCTTGGACGCCGCCGCATGAGGATTGATGTGCGAATGGGGATCAATCAGCGGGATCGCATCAAGCTGCTCGAACAGGTAGGAGCGGAGGGAGTCGGACATGGGGAAAGTTAGATGTTCGATGTGAGAAGGCAGAAGTACGAGAAAAACAGTGAGAGCCGCGTCGTCCTCGACCGCGGCAACCTCATCAATCATCAATCATAAATCAGCAATCCAAATCACCCCCGGTATCCCTCATGGCACGTGCTGCACGCCTTGGTGGCTCGGCCGAGAGCGGCGCGGGCTTGCTCGTAGTTTTCTTGTTCGGTGACTTGGTGCAGTTCGCTGGCCGCTTCGCGTAGTTCCTTAGCGTAGCCGACGAATGTGTCGTCGTCGGTGTATTCGTAACCTTCGCGGGTAATTACATCCGCCAGCGCGGCCAGAATCTGTGCTTCATGCGACACATCTTCCGCGTGGTCGACGAAGAGGTTCTCGTTGGCGAGCCATTTCGACAGCCGTTCTTGCTGGGCAAGCTCCATGCGGCGCATGAGCGGGGGGCGGTCGGCTACGGTCGACCAGCTCGCCTCGGCGATGGCGGTCGGCGTGCTCGGCCGGCCGCCCCGGATCAGTTCCGCCAAGTCCGCCGATCGGCTCGCCGCCTCGCGGAAGGTTTGGTCGGTGCCGACTTTGGCATTGAACCCCGCGCGGCCGAAGAGATCGCGCAGCCCCGCGGCAGAGTCTTGCCAGCGGGCTTCCTGATCGTGCTCGGCGGAAATGGCGAACAGCACCGCGAGCAAGCTAAAGACGTCACGCGCGTTCTCGTAGCCGCCGCCCTTGAATACGCTGGCCGATCCAACGAGCTTTTCCAGTTCGGGCGATTGCCGTTTAATTTCGGCTTCCAGAATCTCGGGCGCAATCCACTTTGACCAGCCCGACGTTGCGTCGGCACCGGCAGGCGGAACGGCTGATGGCGTGCTACTGACGACGGCGGTTTCGCTCGCCGCAAATGCGGGCCGCGGGCCGACGAGCGCTTCGCGGGCATCGGGGAAGAAAACGTCGAGCACGTCCTTCGACCACACCGGCGGCTTGGCATGCTTGGGCGGCTCGGCGGCGCGGGTGGTTAATTCCATCCCAATTACGGACACACTCAAAAGCATTGTCAATCGAATGGATTGTCGCATCGGGCATCTGAGAGTTTGGTGATAAATTGCTTCGTCCGCCGTATTATCGGTTGCTCCCGCCCCTGTCACAATCCTTCGCAGTTCTGCTAGGCTATGCCCGTGCTGCGAAAATCGTACAGCGCGGGAGTCTTTACGCCAAAGGCGTTGCGTCTTCCAGCCCAGGGTTGCGCAGCTACCCTGGGTACAAATCAACGTCCACCGATCTACCCCAACGGGGTTGCGCTCAACTGTTTGGCGTAACCCCTTCGGGGTATGTAGGCATTTGTGGACCGTTACCCAGGGTAGCTGCGCAACCCTGGGCTTAGGGACGGAACCGCGTTGCGGTACGAGAGGCCATGAACGTATCCGACGCCCTACTGCAACTCGCCGCGGCCGTGGCGGCGGGGAAAGTTACCGCGAGCGCTGCGGAGAATATTACCGACTGGCTTACCGAGCCGCGGTATGACGAATACGCGCCCCAGGTGATCGAGCATATTGCCGACGAAAAATGGCAGGTGCTCGATGACGTGTTCTGGACGGTGATACCCTTCGGCACCGGCGGGCGCCGCGGGAAAATGTACCCCATCGGCTCCAATGCCATCAACGACCGCACCATTGGCGAGAGCGCGCAGGGACTGGCCAACTACGTGAAGGAAACGGTCGGTGGAAACTTGCTATCGTGTGCCATCGCCTACGATACGCGGCATCGCTCGGAGCACTTCGCCCGGCTGTGTGCGGAGATCATGGTTGCCAGTGGATTCAAGGTTTACTTCCTGCGCGGATATCGCAGCACGCCGGAACTTTCGTTCTTGGTGCGATATAAGCATTGCTCGTGCGGCATCATGGTCACGGCCAGCCACAATCCGCCGAGCGACAATGCGGTCAAAGTCTATTGGTCCACTGGCGGGCAGGTGCTGCCGCCGCACGATGCCGGGATTATCGAGCGCGTGATGAACTGTCAGGAGATCGTGCGTGCCAATTTCGACGAAGCGCTCGCGGCTGGAAAAATCGTGCCGTGCGAGGAGGAAGTCGATGCGGCGTTCATCGACGCGGTGTTGACGCAGGCGTGGCCGGGACCGCGAAAAATTAAGATGATCTACTCGCCGCTGCATGGGGTCGGTGCCTCCGCGGTGATGCCGGTGCTCGAGCGCGATGGGTTCGAGGATGTGGAACTGTTTGCGCTCCATGCCGAGCCGAATGGCGACTTTCCCAACGTGCCGGGGCATGTGTCGAACCCCGAAAACCCTCGAGTGTTCGATTCAATCATCGCCCGCGCGAAAGAAATTGGCGGAGACCTATGCATCGCAACTGACCCCGACTGCGACCGACTGGGATTGGCAGCGCCTCTCTCGTTCAAACCGGGTGCTGCGTGGGCAACGCTCTCTGGCAATCAGATTGGCGCGCTGCTGGTCGATTTTGTGCTGGAGAATGCGAAGGCCGCGGGCCGGCTCACGCCGCAAAGTTTTGTCGTGCAAACGCTAGTAACCACGCAGCTCGTGCGGCGGATCGCCGATAGTTACGGGGTGCGGACGATCGGCGACCTGCTGGTCGGTTTCAAGTGGATCGCCGGCGCGATCGACGAGTTCGGACCCGATCATTTTCTGTTCGGCACGGAAGAATCGCACGGCTACATGGCGGGGACGTATGCCCGCGACAAGGATGGCGCGGTGGCGGCGATGCTTGCCGGCGAGTTGGCCGCTAAGCTAAAGGCCTCGGGCCAGACGCTGCACGAAAAACTCGACGCCCTGTTCTGGCAACATGGCGCGCACGCCGAGCGGACGGTTTCCGTGCTGATGCCCGGCAGCGAGGGAATGATGCAGATGATGGAGGTGATGGCCATGTTTCGCGCCGCACCGCCCGATGAAATCGGCGGCATGGCTGTCCGGCAGATTCGCGATTACGAACAGCTAACCATCACGCCTCGCGGCGGGTTGGGAGAACCGCTCGCCGGACCGAACGGCGATCTGGTGATTCTCGACCTTGCGGTGGACGGTAACTATGTCGCCTGCCGCCCCAGCGGCACGGAGCCAAAGATCAAGTTCTACATGTTCACCTTCGAGCCAGCCGAGCAATTGGCGAATCTCGACGCGACCAGAGCGGCATTGGAACAACGGCTCGATCGGATGGAGGCCGATTTGTGGAAGTTCGCGGGAGTGTGAGTGCTCGTAGTCCCGCCTTTAGGCGGATAACTGCTAATACTACTGCGCTGGGTTGCTTTTCACCACAGAGTCACGGAGGGCACGGAAGTTCGCAAATAAAGGGACGTCTACTATCGATCGTGGGCACCACAGAATGATGATTCCGATACCGTTAAAATATTCAGACGGTCATCCCAAAACGGCACAGAAATATGGATCATCCTCCGTGTGCTCCGTGACTCCGTGGTGAAACATAGCGCTGTCGTACTAATTTTACTGTCCCAAGTTATCGGCGTTGATTTATCCTTAACGGCGGTAAGCAGTTACGCGCTTTGTAGTGATAGAACCGTGCTTCTTCGTTTCGTATCAAGCGACGCGTTTTGTTGTGGGCGATCTTGGTCGGCGTGTCGCAGTCGTAGGCCGCTCGCAGCAGCATGGCGATGCCATCGCGAATCTGCGGCAAGGTGATTGCTGGAGTCCATTTTTTCCCCCCGCTGCGATTCGCCCACCAGGAACCAAGTAGCGATCAACGAGAGCACCTGATGGTGATGCCAACCACGCCAATTCCGAACCTCGTAATGCGCCAAGCCCGCTTCGCCCTTGCTGCGCTTGATGGCCTCTTCAATGCGATGGGCAGACAGAGCCACACGTGCGAATTCCTTGGCGGGAATATCGCGGGGAGCGTTCGAGAAATAGAAGTCGTATTTGGTTACGCCCTCTTCGTCCAAGCAGCGAATGACCACCAGCGTCTCCTCGTATTTCATCGCTCGCTGACCGATCTTGGTCTGGACCCGGCACGTTACTACTTCGACCCAGAGCGGTCCCTTTTCTCCGTCGCGGACCTTGATCCGGGTCCAGGCGTCGTCGGACAGGGAGTCGCGCCACCGGTCCACGCGCTCAAACGACCGCTTGGGAACGGCCCCGCGGCCTTGGTATTCGGGAGGCTTCGCGTCCAGATCGCGAACGAGCAGGTTGCTGGGCACGGCCAGCAGATACCGCTCGCCGCGATCGTGCAAATCCCGACGGAAACAGGCGTTTTTCCCCATTTCGTCATCGCCGGCGATCCAGGCGTGCGGCAGCAGGTGGCCTTGCTCGGCGAGCATCTCCAGGGCTTGTTCGTGACGAGTTTGGAAACGCACTTCCTTCGGAACGCCGGCCGCTTTCCGACGCTTGCGATCACCGGCCCAGTCTTTCGGCAAGTACAACCGTGCATTCACCACCGCATGGCCCTTTCGCGAAACATACGCCAGGTAGACGGCCACTTGGCAGTTATCGACTTTGCCCAGCCGACCACACCACTGCCGGGCCACGCCCACCGACTGCTTGCCTTGCTTGGGATACGCCGAAGGATCGAACACGAGCACCCCGTCCCCCTTGCCCAACTCCTGGCCGACCTGCCGGGCAAGCTCCCTCATCAAAGGCTGATGATCCCACTCGGCGCCGCCAACAAAGTGTTGCAAGTTCCGCCGGTCTTGATCGTGACGATCAGCGATCGATTCCACGTTCTTTCGCTCCAGGTCCGAAATCAAGCCCGCCAAACACTCTTTCGCGTGCTGTCGTTGCGCTTGCTGGCTGAGCAAGTCCGCGAACGGCTCCACGAACTTGCCGAGGCGTTCCACCACGCCACGAAAGACTTCGGGAGTTACCTCGCACTCTGCAAGCATCGCCGCTTTACGCAATTCAAACCGTCGTTCCATGACTATTCCTCCTGAACGGGTCCGTGTTCAGAAAGCTAAATACCAAAACCACTTACGGGCCGCTATGCGGCTTGGGACAGTAAAACTAATCAAACGCTGCCTGAAGGCAGGACTACACGCGCCGACTCGCTACAATTGAGCGATGTCCGACTCCTCGCCCGAATCCGCCGACGACAAGCCGCTCCCCAAGACGCAGACCGAGTACTTCGATCGGGCATGGGAAAAGGTCCGCGCGAAGTTTCCCCGGTCGCCGGGTGTGTATCTATTTCAGGACAAAGCCGGCCGCGTGATTTACGTCGGTAAGGCGAAGAACCTGCGGGCGCGGGTTGGCTCTTACTTCCTTAAAGCAGCCGCCCAGGATCATCGCACGAACCTGCTCGTCGGCGAAATGCACGACGTTGACTTCGTCGAGACGGAGAGCGAAGTCGATGCACTGCTCATGGAAGCGCGGCTGGTCAAGGACATCCAGCCCAAGTTCAACAAAGAGCTTCGCGACGACAAGACGTTTCCCTACCTACAAATCACGACACACGAAGATTTCCCGCGGGTCGAGATCACCCGCACCCCGCGCACCAGCGGCGTAAAACTCTACGGCCCGTTCACGCGAGTGAGCGCCCTGCGCGGCGCGCTTCAAGCGCTGCAAAAGGTGTTCAAGTTCCGCACCTGTCCGCTCGATATCGAAGCGGAGGATGAGCGGTGGCGGTGGTTTCGGCCCTGCCTGTTGGCGTCGATCAATCAATGCACCGCGCCGTGTAATTTGCGGATCTCGAAGGAAGATTACCGCCGCGACATCCACCGGCTGCGGATGTTTCTCGACGGCAACCGCAAGTCGCTGCTCAAGGAAATGAACGCCGAGATGCAGGAGGCGGCAACGAATCTGCGCTACGAAAAAGCCGCTCGGCTGCGCGATGAAATCAAGATGCTCGAGTCACTCGACGAGCGCGGCGAGCTATCGAAGCACGTTCAGCCGGAAGTATTCTACGTCGATCCGAAGAAAGGCCTCACCGGCTTGCGAAAGGTTCTGGGTCTGCCGAAGCAGCCGCGAACGATTGAGGGAGTCGACATCGCCCACCTCGGCGGCACCGAAACGGTGGCGAGCCTCGTGCAGTTTGTGGATGGCCTGCCATTCAAGCCGGGCTATCGCCGCTACCGCATCCGCGAGGTGGAAGGAGTCGATGATTTCGCCAGCATTCGCGAAGTGATCGCCCGCCGCTACCGCAAGATGCAAGACGATGGCGACGTGTTTCCCGACATCCTGCTGATCGACGGCGGCAAGGGCCAACTTAGTCGCGGCATGCAGGCATTCGAGGCGCTCGGCATCGACCCGCCCGTGGTGGTCTCAATCGCCAAGCAAGAGGAGCTACTCTACATCCCCGGCCGCGACGAGCCCCTGCGACTCAGCCGCCATTCCTACGCCCTGCGGCTGCTGCAATACGTCCGCGACGAGGCCCACCGCTTCGCGCAGCATTATCACCACCTGTTGCGAAAGAAGCGGACGTTGGGAGAGTGAACCGCGGAGTTCGGAAAGAATCCTAATGAGTTGGTTATTGTTTCTTGATGAGAGTGGGCATGATCACCGAAACATGCCCTACGAAGTGCGCGGAGGCGTCGCGATTCACGCGGGCAAAGTGTGGCCGTTCGTGCAAGCGATGCAACGACTTGAACTCGAGTGCTTTGGTTGCGAGCTTCACAAGTTTGCCGCAGAACTTAAGGGAAGCACTTTGCTAGACAAGAAACGGTTTCGATTTGCAGAGCAAGCTGAGCCAATGGAGGCCGAACTTCGTCAAAAACATGCGCGAGCGTTCTTCACTGCTGGCCTCGAAAAGCGCCCACCTAGACGTGACGACTTTACCGCTTACGGGCAAGCGTGTTTGGAAATGGCGCGCGGAATCGTCCAATTGCTTCGCGACCACGATGCTCGACTATTCGCTTCCGCGATCCCACGTAACGTGCGTAGACCAGATACGTTTGCGGCCGAAGAATTTTTGCGAAAAGATCAAGTCTTTCTCTTTGAGCGCTTCTTCTACTTCCTAGAGCAACAGCAGGACCATGGCTTGCTGGTTATGGATGAAGTGGAAAAACAACTTGATCGAAAATTTGTGCATCGCCTGGAGGCCTATTTTCGAAGGACGCAAACCGGTCGGTACCGAACAGCCTGGATCGTTCCCTCCCCACTTTTTGTTGCTTCTGATATGACCTATCCGCTTCAAGCCGCCGATCTATGCATCTATTGTGTAAACTGGGGCTTCCGAATCCCGTCGCAAGGAATGGATTCAACAACGCGTACAGAAATTGCCACGGAGTTTGGACCCTGGCTAGCGAGATTGCAATTTCGGGGTCAGGGCTATCGTGATGGCAATGTGTTCGAATCGTACGGAATTGTGTTTGTTCCCAACCCCTATGCCGCTGGCAAGTAAGCGCATGAAAAAGGAGGTAACGCCTTTGGAGCCACCCGAAAGCAGCCCCTCAGCCGAACCTCCGTCTTAATCATACGATGCTCTAGTGCAGAAATCAACCTCTGCGTGTTGCAATTTCTACGCCGCCTGCCGGTACGGCAATGGCAGGATCGAGCGTCTCTCACCCGCGCCGCGCCAGCGGCGCAGCACCACCGCGGCCATGTGACCACCGAAGGCGACCGAGAGTTTTAGCGCGTGTTCCAGCGGCCGCTGGCGGCCTACCAGCGGAACGCAGTCGAGGTCGCATCGTGGGTCGGGGTTCGTGAGATTCAAGGTCGGCGGAGCGTAACCGTCGCGGAGCGCGAGGGCCGTGATGCCCAACTCGACCGCGCCCGACGCGGTCACCAAATGGCCCAGCATCGATTTGTTTGCGCTGACGCAGGTCGATTGCGCCGCCCGGCCGAAGGCCGTATGGATCGCTTGCGCTTCCATCGCGTCGTTTTGCTGCGTGCCGGTGCCGTGGGCGTTGACGTAGTCGATATCGTGTGGCGAGAGCTTCGCCCGGCGCAGCGACGTGCGGATGAGGTGCGTGAGCACTTCGCTATCGGCGTCGAGGCTGGTTACATGTCGGGCGTCGGACATGAGCTGCGAGGCAGCGACCTCGGCGTAGATCGCCGCGCCGCGGGCGAGGGCGTGATCGAGTCGCTCGAGCACCAGCATTGCGGCGCCTTCGCCCATCACGAAGCCCGAGCGATCGGCGTCAAATGGTCGGCAGGCCTGCTGCGGGTCGTCGTGATAGGCCAACACGCGCATGTTGTGGAAGGCTGCGGCGACCATAGGGAAAATGACTTCCGATCCGCCGACGACCATCACGTCGCACTGTCCGTCTTGAATCGCGCGGACGCCGCCGTGAACGCCGATCGTGCTGCTGGCGCAGGCGGTGGCGATGCTGATCCGCGGGCCGAATAATCCAAACTCATTGCCGATGAGCGAGCACGCGGTGTTGGGCAGCCATTGCTGCCACCAGGGAATTTTCCCGGCCGGAATTAAATCTTCACGCCCCGCCGCACGGGCCAGGAACTCGTGGTCGGTCATGTGGGCCGTGATCGAGCAGCCCACGCGGTGGCCTTCGACTCTCGCGAAGTTGAGCCGGCTGTCGCGCAGCGCTTCGGCAACCACGAGCCGGCACATGGGGATATTGCGCACTTGGCCGACAATGTCGCTTTCGATATCAACCGGGGCGGCGACCATCTTTCCGCCGGGGATCATATCGGGCCGGTCGACGTGCCGCAGGCCGCTTCGACCCTCGCGCACCGCTTGCCACACGGATTCCCGGTCGCGACCCGTCGAGGTAAGCAAACCGACGCCGGTAATCACCACTCGGTCGGACTTAAACGGGGCGCGTGGCACGTGGGCAATTCTCCCGATTCGATAGCAATCCCCCGGCAGGGGAGGCCGTGATGGCAAGGACGCCGGTGGGAAGGCGTATCCATAGGAAAAAAACCGCAAACGTGCCACGCCGATTTGTCGCAAAGACGCCCGATACGTTCCCGCCGTGTAGCGGCAAAAAGAAATCTTTGCGGACCCGCTTGTGAGTAATCGGAAAACGGATACAATCTTATTTCGGGTTAAAAACCCACCAAATTACTGATGTTGACCATGATTTAGGCACCTATCCCCAATTTATTGAATTAGCCGTCGGCCACGGCAGGCCCCCTATTTGGCATCCCCGAATGGCCGACTACCCAGAGCTGCTGCTCGGTGAGTTCGTGCGGGCAATCGACGACCGCTATCGGCTGTCGCTCCCGCCCGAATTCGCCGATCGGCTAGCCGAAGAAGGCGCGAACTGTCTGCTAGCAAAGGAGCGCCCCGGCTGCCTCAGCTTGTGGAGTGCCGCCCGCTGGCAGCAAAAACATCAGGAGGACATCGAACTACTTTGGCAAAAGCTCCGCACCGGTCGGCTGGAGGGTCAACTCGCGGAGGTGCAGACCGTCGGTCGCTTGCTATCGACCCGCCAGCAACCGGTGCAGCTTGCCGGCCGAGGCCGGCTCGTGGTACCCGAAAGCTTTCGCGAGTTTCTCGGTGTGGAACCGGGAGGTTCCGTGACGGTGGTAGGAGCCGCGGTTTGTGTAGAAATCTGGCATCCGCAGAACTGGAACGAACAAGTGGGCGAGACCATGCCCGAGTTCCGTACGATGTTCGAGCAGCTTGTCGGGTAGAAAGAATCGATAAGCGATGAGCGATGAACTATTGTATTTCCGTTCATCACTCATCGCTTATCGTTCATCGCTTCTCCCCCCCGCCCTGCCATGCCCAGGATGGACGTGAATGGCCGTTTTACCCGTCCGTTGTCACCCGGCGCGGGAATGCAAGTCACCACGGAACGGTTGTTCGCCCGGCAGCGGATGCCGAGCGTCCATCCTGGCATGGCTTTTTTGAGACACTACCACAGTCCTGAGTGGGAAACCGCTCGCGCTGCGGTTCCGATCCCTCGGCTGGCGACCGCGCTTTCACTCTTTTGCACTAAGCCGCGTGTAAAGCTCGGTCACCGCCGTCATGCAGCACCGGCCGTCGGCGGCGAGAAGCTTGCAATGGGCGTCGGGCGACTGCGACTTTGCCAGGAGCTTGCGAATCCGAGTCGGCTTTCCTTCCTGCGCATCGGCGGCCACGTCGTCGTAGGTAAAACCGAAGCACGCGCAGATTGGGGCGTCGAAGTCTTTGGGATAGACCGGCGCTTTGAGTTCATCGGTGAGAACAACCGCTTCGAGTTGATTGAAGTACGCCACGTCGCACTGCGCAAAATTGCAGAACCACGCGGCATCGTGCATCTTGGCCCGCGACTCGTCGCGGATATGCATATCCAGCGGCCCCGCCCCCACCGCCACGCCGAGCGTCCCGCACCGCGGGCAGTACGCTCGCCCGTCCATATCCGGCTCACGCACAAACGCCTTGTTCATCGCACCGGCCTCGTCTATCGGATCGATACAAGCTCCGATGCGATAGCTCAGGACTTTCGCACCGATCAATTGCGCGATCCCATTATACTCACCAGCGCGGAACCATATTCATTGTGGTTCTCGTGCTCCGCATGAGGATGGTTATTTGCCGGAAGGTCACCTGACATCCGCGTCGGAAATTTGGGTTTGCACGATGTCGTCGCGCCGTTCCAGGAACGCATCCAGGACCCGTGGATCGAAGTGCGTTCCTCTGCCGTCGCGCATAATGGCGAAACATCGTTCCAGGGAGAATGCCGGTTTGTAGCAACGCTTCGTGCTGAGTGCGTCGAAGACGTCGGCTACCGCGGTGATCCGACCTTCGAGGGGGATATCCTCTCCCGCTAAACCGAGCGGATAGCCCGTGCCGTCCCAGCGTTCATGATGCGTCAAGGCAATTCTCATCGCGAGCGTCAGGATCGGCGAGCGTGCCGCGTCGAGGATCTTGGCGCCCAATTCGGTGTGTTGTCGCAATTGGGGGGCCTCGTTTTGCTGCATACCCTCAATGATGTTCTTGCCGTAATTACTGTGCCTTTGCATGGAGTCGAATTCTTGCGGCGTGAGCGCGCCGTCTTTGCGCAGAATTGAATCGGGGATGCCGATCTTGCCAATATCATGCAATTTGGCGGCCTGTTCCAGCACGTCGAGGCATCGCTCGTCCATGCCGAGTTGCTGGCCGATGAGGCGCGCATAGCGGCCGACGCGGATCACGTGGTGGCCGGTGTCGTCGTCGCGAAATTCTCCGGCTCGGGCCAGACAATGAATCACTTCCAGCCGCGAGGCTTCGAGATCGGCCGTCCGTTGCCTCACGGCGTCGGCGAGCGTCCTCGAATAATCTCGCCACTGATTCTGATAAGCTTTCGCCATCAAGATATTCCGCAAGCGCACGAGCAATTCGCCGCTGTTCAGCGGCTTTTGCAAGAAGTCGGTCGCGCCCAGCTCCAATGCCCGCAACTTTTCCTCGCCGTCCGTTGACGACGTGAGGATGATAACGGGAACCCAAGCCAACACGTGGTCGGCGCGAATCAGTTGGAGAACGTCGAATCCGGAAAGACGCGACATGTGGAGGTCGAGCAAAATGGCATCGGGCTGCTCGCGGACCGCCAACGACAACGCCTGCAAGGGGTCGTCTGTAAAGACGAGGTCGTGATAGCCACCCGCTTTCAAGTACTCGGCGACGACTAAGATGTTGAGCTGCTCATCGTCCACCATCATGATCTTCGATCGAGCCGGTAGATCAGCGCTGGCCGGGGAGATTCCTTGGTCGGAGGCCGCGTCGAAATTGACGGCCTGTTCGATACTCGACAGGAGATCACACATCTGCGATTCGCGCATTCCGGTAGAAACGGGCGGATTCTCAGGTTGCGCTGTCAGCGATTGAAGATTTCTGCTCATCATTGGTCGATCGGAAAAATGCGTCTCTCCGTTGAATTTATGTCGGCACGGCAAGATTGCCGGCCAGCGATACAAGGACCTGCACGCAAGATTTGATTTCCGCGATGCGTCGCTGTCGTGCAAGCTGTTCCAAGCGGCGCGCCGGTTCGGTGAAGCAATTGAATCCGACGGTCCCGCCCGTCCCCTTGAGCCAATGGGCGAGCTCCGCCAATTTGTCCCAGTCGGCCCGATCGTAGGCGGATTGCATTTCATCGAGTTGTCCGTCCAATCGCTCGATAAAGGTCGTCACGATTTGCCGGAACGGGGCGCGCTCGACCGGCAAGGTCGAAGCGATTGCCGGTGAGGTTTGCGGCCCCTCATTCGCGGTTTCATCGCCGGCGACGTCGATTTGCGCTTCTAGGGCTCCCGCCGCTGATTTTTCCAGGGCATCGGCCACGGCTTGCACGAGCTTGTCGATGTTAATCGGCTTGGTCAGATAGCCGCTGCAGCCCGCGGCGAAGCACTTCTCTTTGTCGCCGCGCATCGCGTGGGCGGTCAGTGCGAGTATCGGTATCGTGCATCCGCGATCGCGCAGGCGCTCCGCGGCCGTGTATCCATCCATCACCGGCATCTGCATGTCCATCAGGATCAAGTCAAAACTGTCACGGCACTCCGCTTCCAGTCCTTCTTGGCCGTTTTCCGCACAGACGACTTTGGCCCCGGCCTCTTGCAGAACGACGCGGATCAACTGCCGGTTGCTTTCGCCGTCCTCGACCAGGAGGACGCGCGAGGAAGCAAGCCTTCTGGCGATGCCCGCGTCCGACGAACGAGCCGCCAGCAGGGCTTCGGTCGGCGGTTGATCGAGGATCGGGACGTCGTCGAGCGAACCGGTCTCCAACGTGGCCCGAAAGATGCTCCCGCGACCGGGCCGGCTTTCGACCGTGATTTCGCCGCCCAGGCTGCGAGCGATGCATCGGCTGATGGCCAATCCCAAGCCGGTGCCGCCGAACCGGCGGGTAATGGAGCTGTCCGCCTGCTCGAAGGGTGCAAAGATGATGTCGATCCGTTCTGCTGGGATCCCGACCCCCGTATCATGCACTTCGATCAGGAACCGTGGCTCGAGCGAATCCAACGTGACCGTCGCCAGCAATTTGACGCCGCCGCGTTCGGTGAACTTGATCGCGTTTCCCACCAGGTTCATCAGCAATTGTCTCAACCGGGCGGGGTCGGTCAGAATCGTCTCCGGAATGCCGCTGGTCCAACGACATTCCAAACTGAGACCCTTTTCCTGGGCCCGCACGCGGAGCACGGAAAGAACTTCGGTAATGACCTGGTGGGGCGAACAGCGGATTCGCTCAAATTCCATGCGGCCGGCCTCGATCTTCGAGAGATCGAGAATGTCGTCGATCAGGGACGACAAGTGCCGTCCGCTGGAGTTGATCGTCTCTAAGTACTCGTCTCTTTGTACCTCAGAGCCGACGCCGCGGCGGAGCAATTCTGTAAAGCCTAAGATGCCGTTTAAGGGGGTCCGTATTTCATGGCTCATGTGGGCCAAGAATTCGCTCTTCGCCCGACTGGCGTCCTCGGCAATCGCCTTTGCCGCCGTGGCCTGAATCCGTCCGCGCTCCGCGTCAAACCGCTCAATCCCCAGGGCGATGCTGTCGGCGACCACGCCCAACGCTTCGAGAGTGGTTGGCGCCAGCGTGTGGCGGGCAAACATCGCCATCACCCCCACCAGCCGGTCTCCCACAATCAACGGATAGCCGGCGAACGCAACCATCCCCATCTGCCGTGCCCATTCTTGGTTCCCGACGCGGGGATCGCCCACCACGTGATTGGTCAGATGCGGCTTGCGCTCCTCGGCAATCTTACCAATCTTGAATTTGCCCACCGGCACGCGACTGTGGTCGCCATCGATGTGCGTATAGATTCCCGCGCTGGTCTGCAATTCGAGCATTTGCTCTTTTTCGTTGAGCGTCCAGATGCGGGCGAATGCAGCGCCGAGATGGCGAACCAGCGCCTCGCAACAGCACTGTAGAATTTCGCGGTGGTTATCGCTGCTAATAAGCGTGTGGGCCACGTCCGCCTTGAGGGCCGACATCGCAAGGCTCTCGGCAAGGGCCTCGTCCGCCTGCTTTCGATCGGTCAGGTCGCGAAGATAGGCGGTGAACACCGGCTGCCCTTCCTGCTGACTCACGCCGACGGCTAGTTCGACCGGGAACTCCGTGCCATTGGCGCGATATGCCGTGACCTCGATCCGCTTGCCCAAGATCCCGATCTCTCCTGTCTCCAGATAATGCCGCAGGCCGCGCTCGTGGGCTTGGCGGGCCCCAAGAGGGATCAGGACCTCGCTCAGCCGCTTCCCGACAATTTCCTTGCGCGAGTATCCGAAAGCTCTCTCGGCCGCTGGGTTGAATTCCAGAATCTGGCCTTCTTGGTCCATCATAACGATGCAGTCGAGTGCGACCTCTAACACGGCTCGCGTCCGCGATTCGCTCGCGCCCAGGGAGGCGGCGCTCCGCTGCAAACGGAGGTAGAGCAATCCGAGCCCGGCCAACCCCAGGCTCGCCATCGTCAGCGTGACCAACAGGCCGAGCTGCCGGGCCGATTGGCCCGCCGCCACTTCGTTGTCGAGCGGTCGAATGAACTCCAGCACGCCACGCACGTCGCCCACCTGCCAGTCGGTCTTCGAGCTGCTGGGATGGCTATTGTGACAGGCTACGCAACTGGCCTGCATGCGGTCGGCCATCGCGTACCGCAGCGACGAACGACCTTCGAACTCCTCGAAGCGATAGAACGGCTGATCCGGCTTTTGCCGCACCGCGGCGAGCGCTTCGCGCTCGAAGTCGTCGCGCGGGCCACCATCCCGACGCCAAGGGAAAGGGGAGTCGCTGTAGAGCCGGATGTGCGCTCCAGGCCGAGCTTTGCTCAGCCGTTCGCCCAACTCGATGGTGAGTGTTGCCGGCAGGGGGATCGCGTGATCGCTGCTTCGGTAGTCATGCCGGGCCTCGATACCCAGCGGTTGAAGTCTGCTGACGACCTCGCTCGAATAGAGACTTCGAAACTCCTGCAAAGTTAGCATCTGTAGCGCCGTCCCCTGGAGCGGGTAGGCGTGGGAGAGCTGTTGTTCCCAGGAGTACAGATTCCAGAAGCTGCTGACGGTTCCCGTCGTAAATACTATCAGCAGCATCCACGTGACGGCCTTCTCGCGCAAGTGATTGAAGCAGGACCGGACCCACGAAGGCCCCGGGGACGATGTTCCCGCCTGTTCGTTCGATCGTCCTGTCGGCATAGTGTCACGTACTCACACGGTGGCGATTGGCGCGAGTCGCCGATACGTTAGCCATGAACGCGCAGCAAATATAGGCTGCGGCTGGATTCAACATGCCGACACCGGGAACCCGTATTCCCCGTGGGGTAGGCTTCCAGCCTGCCTCGCACGGTTGGCAGGCTGGAAGCCTACCCCACTTTCCGGCACATTCGCTCCAATCCGCACTTGAGGGGCATTGGGTCCTGCACGGTGTGTGGAATTCGCGTCAAAGCGGTGCGATTCGTCTTGACCGCGATCTCTCGTCGGCAGCACAATCTAGCCGGACGATCGTTGAAACCCCCCAAGGCCACACGGACGTGGATATCAAAGCCGAGAGCGACTGGGGTCGCCGCTGCACCGCTGCGGTTCTCGCCGTACTGAGCATCTGCCTCGGCGCGTATGTCGTTGTCTTCGTGCTGCCGGTGTTCTACAGGCGGCTGACGTTTCCTGGCGTTTTGGAACACCAGGAAAGCATGACGATCTTCCTGCTCCATCGTATGTCGCAGGGAGTCGGCAATCTCTATCAGATGCCGTCGCTCCACACGGGGAGCGTGATCTACAATCCGGCGTACTTCTTCTACTTGTGGGCGCTTCATCCGATTATCGGTGACCATGCGGTGCCGATTCGCATCGCCTCGGTTGTGCCGCCGCTCTTGTTATGCGCCGTGCTGATCGAAATCATCGGCCGAAAACAGATGCATCTGCGATGGCTTGGCGTGGCTTGGGCCTTCGTATCGCTCGCCCTCTATCCGCTGGTCACGTGGATTGACCTGGCGCGGCTGGAGGCGATGCTGCTGCTGTCGATCGTGCTCGTGTGGTATACCCTGTGTCTGGATGACAACTGGAGGCCCAAATGGGTGCTGGTTGGGCTGGCCGTGGCATTCTCGTTTGCCGTCAAACAGCCGGGCGCGCTGTTTGTCGCGGCGCCATTGATGCTTGCAATAGTCGATCGTCGGTACCTGATTTCGGTGGCGACGGCCATCGGAGGGATCGCAGCATTTGTTGCCGCGATGGTGCTCTGGTTCGGCGAGCCTTACCTTTATTTCGCGTTCACTGAGCCGAGTAGACATCCCCTATCGATTGGCCAGGCTGTTGAATACTTGCAGGATATAGTTGCCCTCGCGCCTCTCATCCTTTTTGGTCCGCTGATTACGATTATTCGTGGATTCGATCTGGGGTCTTCGCACGGAAAACTTTTGCTTGTCTCCACGCTGACTTTTTTGATCTCGGCCATGGGCGCCGGCAAGGCAGGCGGCTCCTTAACCCAGTATGTCATCATGTTATTAGTCGCTGCAATTCCGGCTGCAGAATGGTTACGACTCGGTGTTCGCGGCTTTGACCGCGCAAGCACGCGATTTGGGATCGCTGTCTGCATAGTGCTTGCGTACTCGATTCTGATTACCGAAGTACACGACTACGGTCAGCGTGTACGACCGCGCCGACTTGACCGGGAACAACAGGCGGCACTGCTTGAGGTGGTGCGAAGCGTTCCCGGCGAGACCTGGGTGACTACCTGGACGCACATCGATTTGTGGGCAAAACATCCCGTCTTTGCCCCGCTGTCGCCGGTAGGCTTCAGCATGGCCGAGAAAGAAATCGAAGATGCAATTCGCTCTCGTCGGTTTAGTTTAATAGTGATCTCCCCCGCAAGAGAGAAAAAACTATCAATTGTCGATCTAGTAAAGTCGCACTACCACTTTTGCTTTTCGATGCCGATGCGAGACTTCGGTAGCCAATTGTTCCTGCCAACGGAAGTATGGGCACGCTCAGCCGAAGAGCGCGAATTGGTGCTGAAAGCAAAACTGGAGTAAGGCACCGGTCTGCCAGGTGCATCCCAATTTCCTCAGCCAGCTTCACCGGCATTGGCGTGGAGCGAGCGAATGAGTTGATTCGGCGGGAAGACCGCGACGGGCTTGAGGTGGAGCGGTGACCCGAGTTCAACGGCGCGGACTGATGATTGACCTAGTGCTCTGTCACTCTTATTCTGATGGATGGTATGCTCTTGGCAGTCGTTCA
>JBBDYG010000044.1:0-40055 GCA_040901765.1 Pirellulales bacterium | reverse complement strand
TGGCGCAAACCTTGAGAGCCCAAGGCGATCAAACGGCACTCGACGCACTGCGGGCTACGATCGACCTCGACACTTCGAAACCACAGGGGTGGGAAGGCTGGCACTATCGCGGAAGCTTTTTCGCGGCACTACGCGATTGGGAGCAGGCCGACGCGGCGTTCACGAAGGCGGCGGTACGGGAATCGGATCCGGACCAGACGCGTTATTTATATTACCTCGCCTTGGTCCGCTTGGCGCGAAACGACGAGGCCGGGTACCGCGAAGCATGCAGTGCGCTCGTCAAGCGAGCGGCACAGTCGACGGAGTCCACTTCGCCATATATGGCCGTGTGGGCTTGTGTGCTGGGGCCCGATGCTCTTGGCGATCCCAACAAAGTGGTGGCCATGGTCGAGCGCGCCGGCGAAGGCAATTCACTGGAGCCACAGTATTTGGGGACGCTCGGGGCAGCCTTGTATCGCGCCGGACGATTCGACGAGGCCAGGAAGCAATTCGAGGGAGCCATCGAGGCCACGCTCAGCGGATCGAGCGACCCGCGCGTTGCCACTTACGGTCAACTGTTCCTCGCCATGATTCACCAACGACTGGGGCAACCGGATGCGGCGCGGCAATGGCTGAATCTGGCGGTGCAGGCCATCGACAACCCGGGGTTACTGGCCCAACAAGGCCGTCCCGAGAGTTGGCATAGTCTTTTGCCGCTACAACTTCTGCGGCAAGAGGCGGAACTACTCTTGGCCGACACGAAGCGAGACAGCAACAACGCCCATCCTATGGAAGAGTGAAAAGCGGCCGGTGAGGCTTACCGCCAAGCAAGTTCCTCACCGGCCTAGCATCTCCTCGGGGCTCAAACTGCGCGCCGGGGGCGATGACTTTTTAATTATATCGCAGGTCTGGAATGCAAGCGAAAGGACGGCCCGTAATGCGTAGCTCATCCACGATTCACCACCTACATCAAACAGAACTTCAGCTCAGTCACCTGTTTTTCGGCTGGCGCCAGGCGCTGTGCTCGAGTGTTCTAGTGATCGTCGGCGGAGCGGCGGCAAGCAGCGCGTCTGCACAAGACACGGTTTGGACCAATCTCACACTCGGCAACTGGTTCATTAACGGCAATTGGAGTAGTGGCGTGCCCGTAGGGAACGATGATGCCCGCATCGATAATGGTGGAATCGCATTCATCAATTCCCCCGGCGCGGTGGGCCGCAACTTGGATATCGGCCGCCCGTTTGTCGGCGGCGGCCTGACGATTTCCAGCGGGGGAACGTTAACGCTTAACGACAGCTCCCATATCAGCACTTCGGGAGGCGCCACCGCTTCGGCAACCGTCAGTGGCAACGGTAGTCGTTGGGATGTGTCGGATACGATCTCGGTCGGAACCAACGGAACATTCAGAATCGAGAATGGAGCAGATGCCCAGAGCTTTGGGGGGCAGGCCGACGGTACCGGCGGCTCTAGCGGATCGGCGACTGTCACAGGCCCCGGCTCCACGTGGACGGTGACCGGAGCTGACGGCTTGAATTCGTTTATCGTCGGTCGCGAGGGTGCGGGGTTGCTGACCGTTTCCAGCGGCGGGACCGTCGACGTCGGCAGTGGTTATAGCCGCATCGGCCTCTTCAACGGTTCCACCGGTTCGGTGAACGTGACGGGAGCGAACTCACTCTGGAATATCGACGGCCCCCTTTTCGTCGGCGGCACGGGGACCGCCGCCAACTTCGAGAACGGCGCTGGGACACTGCAAATCTCCAGCGGCGGGCGCGTTCAAGCCGCTCATCTACAAGTTTTCGACACCGGCTCGGCCCAAGTCAACAACGGGTCGTCGACTGTCTCGGGGCTCACCGTCTCCGGCGGGGTGGCGGCACCGGCCGTTGCAAGCCCGCTGGGCCCGCTCACCGTCGGCAATACCGCGTCCGGGCGGATGGTCGTCCAGAATGGCGGCACGATCTCGAACAGCCTCGGTACAATCGGTGCCACCAGCAGCACGTTCGGCTCAGTGCTGGTCGAAGGCGCGGGCTCGACGTGGACCAACACTGACCAGGTCTCCGTCGGCCACGGCGGCGGCGGCACGGGTACGCTCGAAGTCCGCGGCGGCGGCACGCTCTCCAGCGTCCGGGGCTTCGCCGGCGCCGGCGCGTTCTCGACCGGCTTGATCACCGTCAGCGACCCCGGCTCGACCTGGACCGCCTCGGGATCGTTTTTCATTGGCAACTCGGGCAGCGGCCTCCTGGAGGTCCTCAACGGCGGCGTTGCTAGCACCGCCGGCAATAGCCACCTCGGCATCACCGTCGGCGCGACCGGCGACGTGAACGTCAGCGGTGCCGGCTCCACCTGGAACACCGCCGTCCTGCTCAACATCGGCGGCGACAGCAACGTCGCCCAAGGCGCCGGCTCGGTGCGTATCGCCGACGGCGGCACCGTGAATGTCGGCTCCGCGACGAATCTCTACAGCACTGGTACGCTCGACCTGGTTAACGCGACCACGTTCACCGGCGACATCAACGCTTTCGGTGGTTTGATCCGCACCAGCGGCGACACGACGCTCGCCAACGCCGTCCACCTCAACGAGGCCAGCGTATCCGTCGAGACCAATAATCAGAATGGGAGCGCGGTGTTCAGCGGCAACATCGACGGCCCCGGCGGGCTTACCAAGCGCACCATCTTCGGCATCACTGGCAAGGGCACGCTCGCCCTAACCGCCGCCAACACTTACACCGGTCCCACCACGATCAACGCCGGTACACTGCTGGTCGACGGCAGCATCACCAGCGCCACCACGGTCAACGCCGGCGCGACGCTCGGCGGCTCCGGCACGATCGCCGCCAACGTGACGAATAACGGCATCGTAGCGCCTGGCAATTCGCCCGGCACGCTTCACATCACAGGCAACTACACGCAGAACGCCGGAGGCACGCTGAAAATCGAGATCGAGTCGCCTGACGGCTTCGATCGGCTCGCCGTCACCGGCAACATGGCGCTGGGTGGCACGCTCGAGATATCGCTCATCGATGGCTTTATGCCGACCGCCGACCAATCGTTCGACATTCTGAGTTGGGGCAGCCTGGCCGGCGCTTTTTCATCCGTCATCGTGCCGACTCAGGAGGGAGTCGTGTGGGACACATCGCAGCTCTCGACGGGCGTGATAAGCGTGGCGGTCACCGGCTTGCCCGGCGACTACAACCAAGACGGCATCGTCAATGCCGCCGATTACACCGTCTGGCGCGATACCGGCGGAACGCAGACCGGTTACGAGACGTGGCGGGCTAACTTCGGCGCGACGCTCGGCACCGGCTCGGGTGCCACTGCTGGCTTGTCCAGCAGTGCAGATGCCGCCGTGCCCGAGCCGGCGCCGCTGGTGCTACTTGCGCTCGGCGGCCTGTTCGCAGCATTCGTTTTCCTGCAGCGCAACGAGCCACGTCTTGCGGTTCATCGCACGAGAGCTGCCCTGGTAGTCTAACCAAGTCAAAACTGTCGGTTCACTGCTGAACCTAAGAAGGAGATTTGTCATGCGTTTTTTTTCGTTGGGCGACCGTGCTGCGCAACTTTTTGCGGCGTTTGCGAAGTGTTGTGGTCGGGTGGCTGTTTGCCTGACGGCGGGGGTGCTGCTAAATGGGACGGCCCACGCGATCACGATCAACATCGAGTACACCGATGAGGGCGATGAGCCGCCGCACGATGAGAACCCCAGTTGGGATCCAAGCGGCGTGATCCTGAAAGCGCATTTTCAACGGGCCAAGCAAATCTGGGAAAGCCTGTTGCTGGGTAACGAAGAGTACACATTCGACTTCCACTGGGACGACGACATCGACGGCTTGGGTCTGACCACCGACAGTGCGTTTGACACCTTCATCGAGATCAATCCCAACTACAACTGGTTTGCCGATCCCACGCCGGAGAACGACGACGAGTTTGACGTCACGAACGGTCAGACGCTCTTTGGTGACCTTTCGCTAGCCAATCAGTCCTACTTCCCGGGGACCGCGCCTCCGGGCGCCTTGGAGGTAGGTTTCCGGGGCACTGGATTGGCCATTTATCCTAATAGTGCAATTGCAACCGATAGTGACTCGGGAGTTGCGGGAGTTAACGCGAGCAACGGGTACGATCTGTTGAGCACCGTCGTTCACGAGATCGGCCACGTTCTCGGAATCGGCGCAGACATCCTAGGGGAACCCGGTGAGTTCAACATTTATCCGCACCATGTCGGCGGGCTTGTCGACGTGTTGGTGCAGGAAGACGAAGGTGGTGGACATCTGGCCGGCCATGGTGTCGTGCCGTTTCTGATGTGCGAGTCTTGCGGAGCCGCGGGCGTGCGCCGGTTTCCCACCGCGACGGATGTGCTCGTCATCGCCGAGGACCAGGGCATCACCAGCGTGCGCCTCCAGCGCGTGGGCAGCATTTCCAGCGGTTTTTGGAACGATGCAAGCAAGTGGATCGGCGCCAACGTGCCGGACATTACCCAGGACGCGTACATCCGCCACGGCGGGGCGGTCACGCTTAACGCCGATCAGCAGGCTCGAAATCTGCTCGTCGCCAGCGGCAGCAGCCTCGTTGTCCAGCACCATCGACTCACGGTCGATGGCGCATTGGCGTTTGACGGCGGTTCAATTTCCGTCGGTGCCGGAGGAACGATCGCGGCCGACAGCATCAGCAGCAGCGACCCCGGCGCGCTCACTACAACGGCCGGTTCGCTGGTTCGGTTCAATAGCTTTACTTCCTCGACGGCGTCGTCGGCTAGCTTCAACGGCAGCGTCTCGATCGGGCACGCCACACTCGACTCCACTCCGGCTGTGCCGTTCGAGCCAAGTTCGATCTTCGCATGGAACATCGCCGAGCAATTGGCCATCGGGGCGGTGGATACCGTCTCCACGCTCGCAATCAACGATGGGGTGCGTTTTACCAGTGCCACCGGACGAATCGGCACCGACTTCCTTGGCGGCGGCGGTATCGGCAATGTCAATATCAGCGGCGCCGGCTCGTCGTGGACGATTGGCGGCGCGCTCGATGCCCGTCACGGATCGCTCAACGTCGTCGACCGGGGCTTGCTGACCACCGGGCCCGTCGAGCTAGGCGCCAACGTCGGCCAAATGTCCGCCGCCGTCAATAACGCGAACTGGAATGTCAACGGGAGCATCGAGGTGGGTCCGCCGACGCCCACCGGCTTCGGTTATGGGAGACTCACCATCCAAAACGGCGGCCAGATGACGGTCACCGGCATCCTTAATGTTCACGGCACCATCGAGAACGGCAGCCAAGTCACCGTCGAGTCGGGGGGGAGCCTGGACGTCGATGGCCAAGTCACTGTTGGCCCGTATGGCAAGGTAACCTATGGCAATGACACGACGGCGGACAACGAAGTTTTCACGAATCTTGGAAACGCCGATACCTACACCCTCGGAGGGGTGACGCAATTCACCGACAATGCCACGGCCGGATTCGGCACTTTCACCAACAACGGCGCCACGGGGCTTTTTGGATACGGCGGTCAGACCAGATTCGACGGCGCGTCGACGGCGGGGTTCGCCACCATTACGAACGCCGGCCCGACCGGAGTCTATAACTTCGCAGGAAAAACGATATTTAACGACTCCGCTTCGGCCGGCAATGCGAACATCGCGAACCTGCCATCCAACTACGGGGCTACTACGACCGACTTCTACGGCAACTCCACGGCGGCGAGCGCCACGATCATCAACCGGCCGGGGACGGGAATCCCGGGGGTTCCGGTGGCGGGCATCACCACCTTCCACAACTCTTCCAACGCCGGGAGCGCCACGCTCATCAACCAAGATGGCCCCCAAGCCACTGCCGGACAGTTCCTCTTCAACAACTCCTCGACCGCCGGGCAGGCAACAATCACCAACGAAGCCCGGGGCGGCTACGTGATTTTCAACGATACCTCAACCGCCGGGCAGGCCAACATCGTCCTGCGGGGGAGGGAAAACTCCCGCGTGCAATTCTGGGACGATTCCAGTGCCGGTGCCGCGAGCATCGACATTGGCCTTTTGACACTCACGCCGGTCAACCAATTTAACGACGCGCAGTTTTATCAAAACTCCACTGCCGCCAACTCGACCATCACCATTCGCGGCGACGGCGGTCGGGTAATCTTCTCCGGCAATTCGACGGCGGGCAATGCATCCATCGTCGCCCTGGGCAGCGCCAGGCCTGGTAATATCGGCGGCACGGTGCCCGGCCACGTTATCTTCGATTCCTTTAGCACCGCGGGCAACGCCACCATCACCGCCGAGGCCTCAACCGTCGCAGGCGCCCCTGGCGGCTTGATCCAATTCCATAACGGCGGCCGCGCCGGCGCCGCCACCCTCATCGCCAACGGGGGCGCGACCCCCGTCAACGGAGGGCGTATTTTTCTTGCTTCTGGCAACCCCGGCGATTCCCCGCGCATCGTAGTGAATGCCGGCGCTTCGGCGGACTTCAGCCACCCCGCCTTCCTCGGGGTCGTCGGATCAATCGAGGGCGCGGGCAGGTTTTCCCTCGGCGCATCGCTGGTCACGGTCGGGAATCTCAACACCAGCACCACCGTCAGCGGGAATATCACCGACAGTGGCGGCCACAGTGCCGGAATCGGTGGAAAGCTCACCAAAGTCGGGACCGGAACGCTGACTCTAAGCGGAGCGAACACCTATACCGGTCTCACGACCGTCGATGAGGGCACGCTCGCCATCCACGGCACGATCGCCGCCGGTGCCCTCGTCAAGGAGGGGGGCATTCTCAGGGGGATCGGCTCGATGGGCAACGTCATTGTCGAACAGGGCGGCATTTTCTCACCAGGTGAATCGCCAGGCACGATCACCGTTGGCGGGCTGAATCTCATGAGCGGCTCGACGCTCGAGTACGAGCTTGGCGCCACCCGCGATCGCATTGTTCTGACGAACAACGGCAATGTGACGTTAGCCGGGCTGCTTGATCTTTCGATTCTCGATGGCTTTGACCCCGCGCCCGGGCAGATCTTCGAGCTATTCGAAGGCGCCATCGGAAGCATTACCGGCACGTTCTCGGCAGTGAACGCGCCCCACTTCAACGGCCATACACTGGACCTGGTTTATGGCACCAATCAAGTGACGCTGCACGTCATCGAAGCGCTTTTTCCTACCGGCGATTACAACCAAAACGGCATCGTCGATGCCGCCGACTACACCGTCTGGCGCGACACCGGCGGCACGCCCACCGAATACGACACTTGGCAAGCGAATTTCGGCGCGACGCTGGGCAGCAGTGCGAACGAAGCCGCTGCCGTCCCCGAGCCTGCGTCGCTGGTGCTGCTGGCCCTCGGTGCCATGTTCGCGACTTTTATTTCTGTTCCTCACAACCGGAAGACAACCTGATGCACTCACTTACGATTGATCGACTGAGAGCCGGCCTGGCCGGCGCGATATTGCTGCTGATCTTGGAGTTCACCGAGCCGGCGGGAGCGGCCAAGTTTCAAGGTCTTGGCGATCTGACCGGCGGGACGTTCTCCAGCGCTGCCAACGCCGTCTCCGCGGACGGTTCGGTGATCGCCGGAGACGCCGTTTCCGCATCGGGGCCGGAGGCCTTTCGATGGACGAGCGGCGGCGGAATGGCCGGTATCGGTGATTTGCCCGGCGTGGCATTCGACAGCCAGGCCTACGGGATCTCCGCGAATGGATCGGTTGTCGTCGGCAAGGGTATGTCCCCAAGTACGTTTAGTTGGAGGGAGGCATTTCGCTGGACGGGCAACAACGGCATGGTGGGTCTTGGCCTTCCGGTCGGCAATTATGCAGCCAGCCAGGCCAGCGGCGTCTCGGGTGACGGATCCGTGATCGTTGGATACTCGCACAGCGCAAACACAGAAATGCATGAAGCGTTTCGATGGACGAGCGGCGCGGGGATGGTTCCAATCATGGACCTGCCCGGTGGAGGGCCTGCGAGCGAGGCGAAGGGCATTTCATCCGATGGATTGGTCATCGTTGGATTCGGCTCCTCCACATCCGGACAGGAGGCATTTCGCTGGACCAGCGTCGACGGCACGGTCGGTTTGGGAGATCTCGCTGGCGGCGTGTTCTCCAGCGTTGCTAATGCGGTCTCGGCTGATGGCACGGTCATCGTCGGACAGGGAAGTTCCGCGTCCGGCCCCGAAGCGTTTCGTTGGACCAGCGTTGAAGGCATACTCGCGCTGGGCGATCTGGTTGGCGGAACGTTTTCCAGCGATTCCAGAGGCGTGTCGGCAGACGGATCGACCATCGTTGGTCGAGCGAACTCGACCGCGGGAGACGAAGCGTTCGTCTGGGATGAAATCAATGGGATGCGCAGCCTGGCCGACGTCCTGTTGCCAAGCGTCGGCGCCGGCGCGCTCGCGGAATGGAGATTGAACACTGCCAATGCCATCTCCGCCGACGGGCGGACGATCGTGGGCACCGGCTTAAATCCTTCTGGCCAGACCGAAGCGTGGGTCGCTTACTTGCCGGATGAAATCTACTGGTTGCCCGAGGCAAGCGGCGCATGGGACTCCGGGACAAGCTGGGTCGGGCCGTTCACGCCTGATTCGGCCGACAACGTGATCATCGATCCCCTCGCGGCGGTCACTGTGTCTGGGCCGAACGCGGCTCGCACAGTCAATTCGCTCACCATCGGCGGCAGCGGCGTCGGCCGCGCCACCTTGCGCCTCGACGCTGTGTCCGACGGAGACGTGACTGCCACTTCGTACGCACAATTGTTCGCCGACGGAGAGCTAATGCTGGTCAACGGACGCACCTTTACAACGCCAGTGCTATATAATTCTGGGTTAGTCCGTGGGACGGGCACCGTTAGCACTGATCTGATTAACTACACAAGCGGAGAAGTCCGCGTGGCCGAGGGCGAATCGCTCGTCATTAGTGGCAACGGCCACTCGAACGACGGCAAGCTCGAAGTCATCAACGGCTCGCTCGAGTTCATCGGCGGCTTGACGAACACCGTCGGCACCGGCCTGATCACCAGTCGTAACGCCACGCTCCGCTTTCAAAACGGGTTGACCAACAACGGCTCGCTGATGGTCAGCTTCGGCACGAGCGACGTGAGCGGCGACATCACCAATAGCGCCACGGGAAAAATCATCGTCGCCGGCGGCGCGGCCGCCACCTTTTACGACGATGTGACGCAGAACGGCACGCTCCAGGTCATCAAGGTCGGTTCCACTAACAGCACCGCCGTTTTCGCCGGCGCGTTCACCGGCAGCGGCGGAAGCAGCGGCGGCGGCGACATCTTCTTTCTCGGCGACTTGCGGCCCGGCAACAGCCCGGCGATTGTCAACTTCGGCAACAACATTGGTTTTGGGCCTACGACCACGCTCGAGATTGAGCTCGGAGGAACAACACCGGGCAGCGGATACGATCAGGTCCATGTCGCCAGCAGCATGACACTGGGGGGCACTTTGGATGTCAACTTGATCGACCTGGGCACGGGCACGTTTGCACCCCAAGCCGGCAACTCATTCGACATCCTCGACTGGGTCGCCCTCTCCGGCATATTTGAAGCGATCAATCTCCCCATGCTGGACGAATCGCTCACTTGGGATACATCGCAGCTCTACACCACCGGCGTACTGGCCGTCGTTGCGCCTGGTCTAGCCGGCGATTACAACCAAGACGGCGTCGTCAATGCCGCTGACTATACCGTGTGGCGGGATTCCGGCGGCACGCAGACCGGCTACGACACGTGGCAAGCGAACTTCGGACGTGCGCTCGGCAGTGGCGCGAACGAGGCTTCGGCAGTGCCGGAGCCGGCGACCCTAGCGCTGCTACTCCTTGTCGTGTCGTTGCTTCTCGCTGTAAATCGGTCCGGTCGTACATCTACGGATTTGCGCAGCTAATCTGGAACTTCATTGCGGGGACTCCCAACGAGATCAATCGGCACAACTTATGCACTCAAACCGCAATTCGTGGCTGTGTGGGGGTGCGCGGGTTCTTTCTTTTGGGAGGTACGAAACATGTCGAGGACTTTTGCGTGGCCCCTTGTGGCCTTTCTCTCCGTGGCCGTAATGGGGTGGGGTGCGGGCGGTGCATACGCCCAAGAAACAACCGATGTGGAGGTGGAAGCGGAGACCGCCACCCAGGACGAGCCGGTTTCTACAGATGAATTGCCTTCTCCCGACGAAGAGCCGCAAGCTGATCCACCATCGGATCCACCGCGGCAGCCGCAACCCGACGAGGATGCCGCTTCGCCGGACCAGGAGCGTCGCGATCTGCAAAGCGAAGATCGTCGCGCCGATGATCGACGAGACGAAGAACTTCCGCAGGAGCAAGGTATTCGCCGTTCGACCGATGCGGAACCTGACACCGACCGAGAGTTTGACCGCAGTGATCGCCGGTCGCGCAACTTTCAACAGCAAGACTTTGGCATCCGCTTTGGTCGGTCGGGCGATCGCGGCTTGACCATCGACACCGTGCGCCGAAACAGTGTCTTTTACCGCAATGGCTTGCGCCAAGGTGACGTACTAATTTCCGTCCAAGGCCAGCCCCTGCAGAGCGAAGCCGAATTCGTTCGGTTCGTCTCCCGCTATCCCGATCGAAGAATCCCGATTGTAGTGCTTCGCGACGGGCGAGAGGAAACGATTTACTTCACTTATGAGACGGATCAATCGTTAGTGGTGGAGCCTTACGTTGACCAGCAACCCACAGGCGGTCCCCCGTACCTGGGCGTGACGTTTGAACCGGGGACGCGGGGCATGGTGATGGTAGGCTCCGTAATGTCAGGAAGCCCCGCGGAGCAGGCGGGTTTAAGGGCCGGCGACGTGCTGTTGGCGCTCAACGGGCGCGAGGTTACGTCACCGCAGGACGTGGTCGAAACGGTCAGGTCGATGCAGCCGGGCGACCCGATCGACATCGAATTCTCTCGACGGGTGGCGGACACCACTCAAGCCGTGATCGGAGCGCGACGGGTGGAGCAGGCGCGCCGACTCGAGGAGCCTGGCATCCGTCGCGAGGCGAACTATGCCGATCCGGAAGATCGATTCCGCAGAGCGCCGGGCGACTTCGATGGCCGCGTGGCACCCGTTCCCGAACCGCGCGACGGCAGGTCGATCCTACGTCCCGGCGATCAAGACGGCGATGGTCGAGCGATTGACCGAGATCGCCGCTTGCTACCGCGGCGACGGGATTAAACTCACTGTCATGACGCGATTTCAATCGAGGGCGAGTCCACCGGGACTCGCCCTTCTTGCTAGACCGTGCCATACTAAGTTCCGTCATTCGCCCATTCGCCATTCGCCATTTCCCCCATGGCTCCCGAAACGAATCGTCCTCGCCGAACCGGTGCCAAGAATGTTCTCGGTGAGGAACTTCAATTCTGTTGCCGGTCGCCCATGACTGGCTTCTACCGTGACGGCAAATGCAATACGGGCCTGGGCGATGACGGCCTCCACTTGATCTGCGCCGAAATGACGGCGGAGTTTCTCGAATTCAGCAGCGAAGTGGGCAACGACCTTTCGACGCCGATCCCCGAGTTTGGTTTTCCGGGTCTGGAGCCGGGCGACTGCTGGTGCCTGTGCGCGCCCCGCTGGAAGCAGGCCTATGACGCGGGGATGGCGCCGCGAGTCAAGCTGGCGGCGACACACATCTCTGCGCTGGAGTTTGCGACGCTCGAAGAGCTTCAGGAATACGCCTTGGACTCGAACCGCTAAGCCGCCAGCGGCGACTCAGCGACCAGAGAGCTTTCGCCACAGGTGCTGCCACAGGCTGCTGCCGGCGACGCTGACCATGTTGGGTAGTTGCGCCAGCCGGTCCTGCATTCGCGGCGACACGGCCGTGCCGCGCAGTTCGAGGTGTTTCAATTGGCGGGCGCGCGTTAGCTGCATAGCCCCCGCGTCGGTAACCTGCGTGTCCGTAAGTCGAAGCACTTCGAGAAACTCGACACCGTGGGGGTCCGACGTGAGTTGCTCCAATTCCGCATCTCCGACATCGCGGCCAGCCAGATCGATCTCCACGAGTCGGTCGGCGAGATGCGCGAAGTCCTCGCCGACAGTATCCTCCAGCCATTCGAGCTCTTTCATTTGTACGTGGCCGCCCCACTCGCGAACCCAATCCGCGACTTGTCGTTGCGCGACGTAATACGGCATCAACGTGCCCAACCATGGCAACCGCTTGCCGTTGCGTTTGGCGAACTCGATCGCTTCGTCGAACGCCTGCTGCACCTGCATAAACTCGCCTGTGTCGCCGTGAACGTCGGGATGAACCTGCTTCACGCGGGCATAGAATGCTTGCTTGACGTCCTTCTCCGTAACGGGAAGTTGCAACCCTAGCCGCTGCAAGAAAGTTGGCTTGCGCCGCGGGCGCCGCACATTAACGGCATCGACTGCGGCCTTCGCCTCAGGAGAAATGCGCTGCGGATCGTTGGGGTTGGACATGCGTCGAATCGGAGGAATGACTTCAGGCAGGGAACTCGGCTTCGACGCCGCCTCGGATAGCTGCCGCACGATCGGCAAACACGGGCAGCACGCGGTCGAGATGGCAAACGCGCAGCGCCTCGTGGCAGTGATTATTCAGAGAACACAGATGGAGCACGCCACCGGTCTGTGCGAGCCGCTTATGAATGCGGACCAGCACGCCCATTAAACTGCTGGGCAACAGCGCCAGGTGGTGCATGTCGAGGGCCACCAGTTGCACGTCGTGGTTCTTCAGCACGGTCCACAACTCATCGGCCAGATTGGGCGCCTCGGAGAACACATCGCCTGGCGGATGAAGAGTCAGCACGTGCCAATTCCCGTGCTGCTCACTTTCGGCCCGCCAGCCCAGGGAGAATTCATGAAACATTGGATTGCCGCCTGGGAGGTTGGAACTGTTTCCCCGATTGTAGCCAATCGGCTGCAAGTCGGGTTGGTGTGGGCGAATTCCAGCGGTTTCGCGAGTGCAGGCAAGTTGGCGGGCGGTTCCGCAGCCCTTGTCGCGATCGGCGTGAGGCGGTAAATTACTGAATTCTCTCATTCTCACGACCGCCGGCAGGGCGGTCGCTTCGCGTCCTGTCTCTCGACTTGGGAGGCCGGGGCTGGCTCGAGGATTTCATGCTGACGACTACCAAAACCTACCAGGCCAAACCCGGCGAGATCGAGCCGCAATGGTTGCTCGTGGATGCCACCGACAAGATTGTGGGCCGTTTGGCCAATAAAATCGCCGTCCGCCTGATGGGCAAGCACCGTCCCACCTACACGCCGCACGTCGAGACCGGCGACGTGGTCGTCGTGGTGAATGCCGAGAAGATTCGCTTCACAGGCAAAAAGTGGGAACATAAAGAGTACCGCTGGTACACCGGCTATCCCGGCCAAAAGAGCGAGACGGCCGGCACCCGGCTGGAGAATCAGCCGGAAAAGATTCTCAGCGAGGCCGTGCGGCGGATGCTTCCCAAGAACAAGCTTGCTTCGAAAATGCTTGCCCGGCTGAAGGTATACGTTGGACCGGAGCACCCGCACCAAGCACAGAATCCCGAGGCGATTGAACTTACGTAGGTCAGGCTGTGCCTGACAACTCACGTAGATTCAGGCTGTGCCTGACAAACCGTACGACAAATCATCCTCAATTCGTCAGGCACAGCCTGACCTACGCATTCAGGACACCTTATGCCCGCCACCGCCGAACGCGCCGTCGATGCCTTAGGAACTGGCCGTCGCAAGACCTCCGTCGCCCGCGTGCGGATTCGTCCCGGGAAAGGGAAGATCACGATCAACAAGCGCGAGCTCGACGAGTTCTTCAAGATTGAACAAGACCGGCGCGCCGTGCTGTTTCCGCTCGAGCACTGCGAGGTGTTCGGCAAGGTCGACGTGGTGATCCTGGTCCACGGCGGCGGGACGACCGGCCAGGCAGGCGCCTGCATGCAGGGGATCGCCCGGGCGCTGTTGAAGTATGACAGCGACCTGCACGAGAAGCTTCGGGAGAAGAACTTCCTTTCTCGCGACGCCCGCATGAAGGAACGCAAGAAGCCAGGCCTCCGCGGTGCCCGCCGGGGCACGCAGTTCTCCAAGCGGTAGTTTCTCTCCCGCCCCAATGACGCGCAGTCTTCGTAGCGTAGCGCGTAGCGGCATTGCGACAACGGAAACCCGCGCCGCCAAGCGACTATTCGGCTTTTTCCGGTACAATTGACTGGCTTTGCGGGCTGTCGTAACCTTAGACAGAGGAGCCGACAATGTCCTTGCATTTAATCATTCCCGATCCCCTGGCCAAAGGTCTCGAAGCGCGAGCCGAGGCCGAAGGTAGTACCGCGGAGCAGGTCGCGCTGTCGGTCATCGAGCGCGAGTTGAAATCCTCGTCCTACCTCGGCGATTTTCTAGCTCCGGTCCGCAAAGCTTATGAAGAAACGGGGATGACCGAAGACGAATCGTTCGACTTCTTGGAAGCGGAGAAGCACGCCTTGAGGAGAGAGTGCCGAGCGGCCCAGGAATGAACTCTCCCTCCCGAGTTGTCTTCGATTGCAATGTTCTCTTGCAATCGCTGATTTCGCCGAACCGCATTGTCGAGGTTGACGAGACAACTTTACAGCGCAACTCGGCGACGTCGGAACGCCGCGAGTGCGAATGTGACGGCTATCACGGCCAGGAGCGTCAGCGAAGCCGGTTCGGGAACAAGGGTGCTGATCGTCACCGCGATGTCGTTGCCGTCGCCGACTCGGCCCAGAGCGTCTATGCCCAAGAACGCGGTGTTCGCCACCGCGAGGTAGCCGGCGGGTACATGCACCGTGCCGAAAACTCCAACTACCGGATCCAGCAGTCCACCGTCGTTGTTGACAAGTAAGAACGTCTTGGGCAGGCCGATAAGCGAAGGATTGAGCAGCGACAGGTCGAGCGTCGAATTGTTCAGCGACACCGTGCCGGTGACGTTGAGCAGGTCGGCCGCCAGCGTCGGGCCGAGGTCGATCTCGGGGTTGAAGTCGCTGTTGATGTCGGTGAGGAACAGGCTCGCGGTGCTGAGCGTGCCGATGCTCTCGCCGGGGGCGATCGTCGCGCCAGCGGCGATGTCCATCGCGCCGGTCACGGTGCCGTTGCCTTTCAGCGTCTGGCCGCTGGCAAGCGTGAAGCGCGTGCCGTCGTGGTTCAAACCACTCGTGACGTTGCTCACGACCAGCGTCGTGCCGTTTTGGACGGTGATCGTCGGCGAAGAGGCGAACGATCCGGCGCCCGAGAGCGTGAGCTTGCCTTCGCTGACGAGCGTGTTGCCCTGGTACGTGTTGGCCGCGGTCAGGGCCAGCGTGCCGGCGGCCGTCTTGGACAGCCCGCCCGCGCCGCTGATTCCGGAGTTGATGGTGAACGTGTTGGCCGCGGTGAGGATGTCCAGCGTGCCGCCGCCGGCACCCAACGTGATGATGTTGGTGGCCGAATCGGTATTGAGGACCCGCAGGGTTCCGCCGTCGAAGTTGACGGAGCTGTTGACGTTACCGCCGTTGAGCCCGGTGGCGATCACCAGCCCGCTGTTGTTGATGTTCAGCGTTCCCTTGCCAAGACTGCCGACAGCAAGGCCGCCGCCGTTACTCCACATGCTGCCGACGCCGTCAACCGTGACGGTGCCTACGGCGGCCGCAGTGTTCCCAATGGTGCAGCCAGAATTGGAGACCGTACCGCCATTCTGAATGTTCAGCATGCCCGAGCCATTAGAGCCCACTACAAGGGTGCCGTTACCCGTCCATGTGGAGCCGGCGCCATCGACCGTGACGGTGCCGACGCTGTCCGCTGTGCCTCCGGCGAGCGAGCCGCCGGAATTGGAGACATCGCTGCCGCCGTTGACGGTCATACCGCCCGTCGCGGACGCTCCAATGATCAAATCACTACCGACGCTCCAGGGATCGGCCCCACCGGTGCTGTTAGGTGAGTTAGCCCCGGTGAGAATGATCGCCGCGCCGGCCGGTGAGGCGGCCAGGCCCAGCATCAACCCCGAAGCAAGAAGAGACATAAGCAAAGCTGCGCGCACCACGTTCAGGTAATTTCATTAGACACTACGGTAGGAAGTGAAATTTACGAGGAGGCAAGGACACCCCTCGCGCGGAGGGAGTGAGGCGGGAAAAGTGGGTGGCAAAATGCCGAGTGGAAAAGTCGTACTTCGTAGCAGGAAATCGTATGCTAACCATTGCCGTGGCGGGCTGGCAACTTGATGCCAAGAGATTTTCATTCTTTTCGAGGACTTTCTGGCTCCCGCCAAGCTGCAAGGAACCCTGCTCGGCCACCTCGGCCTGTAAAAATGGAGCTGGCCGACCTGGCTTTTCTTCGAGAAATTCAACCATTTGCGGAAAACCGGTGGCCGAGTTGATTCGTCGCGTGGCAATCCTGACGAGCATTGCCGGCCGGGATACCCAACGACCGGAACCCTCGCCTTGCCGCGTATCGCGATCAGCATTGTCAGCTTTGTCTCTAAAAATGGAGCTGACAAAGCTGAGTTTTCGTCGGGAAAATCGACCCTTTGCGGCAAACCGGTGACAAAGCTGATTCGCTGCGCGGCAATCCCGTAGGTCAGGCTGTGCCTGACGAACTGTCTTACTTCATCCCGGAGGAATGACAGCCATTAGCCGGCGGTCGCGCAGCACACCGCCGGACAGCGCCCAACCTCCCGCACGACCCCGGCAGGGGTCGCAGCCAGTTGATTGAATGTCCTACCGGCGTTTCCCCCCTCCCCCGCGGATGGAGGAGGAAAACGTGCCGGAACCCGAATCCGCGCGGCGGGGTTATATTGGGGTAGACGCTTTTCCGTGCGTCGGCCATTTTGGCCGATGTCTGTCGGCCGTGCTGGAGGACTTCCTATGCGTGCCTCGCTCGGGTGCCACTGGCTCTGCCAGTGCTTTTGCAGTCTCCACACACTCACTGGCAGAGCCAGTGGCACCCGAAATCCAGTTCATCTGCTGGGTCTCGTGATTCTGTCGACTTGGCCGGTCCAAGCGTACGCCGCTAAGCCCGACGCTCAGCACGTGGCGACTCAGGTCGATAAGCTGATTGCCGAAGAACTGTTCAGCGACTCAACCAAGCTCGCGCCGCCGACCAATGATGCCACCTATCTGCGGCGAGTTTGGCTCGATCTGGTCGGCGATATTCCCACGCCCGAGCATGTCACCGCCTTTGTTCTGGACCCCGACCCCACAAAACGTGAGCGGGTCGTTCGCGAGTTGCTCAAGAACCCGCAATTCGGCCAGCACTGGGCCCGCTACTGGCGGGATGTGATTCTCTACCGGCGGATCGAAGAGCGGTCGCTGATCGTCGCCAATCCACTCGTGGTGAAACTCACGGAGCAATTCAACCAGGATCGGCCGTGGGACGAAATTGCCGCTCAGTTCATCACCGCCCGCGGTGACGTGAAAGAGGACGGCGCGACGGCAGTGATCGTGGCTCAGGAAGGTCGCACGGAAGAAACGACTGCCGAAATGGCCCGCATCCTGTTGGGAATGCAGATTCAGTGCGCGCAGTGTCACGACCACCCCTACGACCGCTGGAAGCGCGAGGAGTTCCACGAGCTGGCGGCGTTCTTTCCGCGGATTGGCCTGCGACAGGTTCTAACACCCACCCGCCGGTCGTTTGAGGTCGTGACCAATGATCGACCGACCGGTCGACGGCGACCGGGCAACGATCGGCCGATTCCCGAGCCGGAACATTTCATGTCCGATCTCGACGACCCCGCCGCACAGGGGACGCGGATGCAGCCGAAGTTCTTTCTGACCGGTGCGGAGCTTTCTTACGGCACGCCCGACGCCGACCGCCGCGGGCAGCTTGCCGAGTGGCTAACGGATAACCCGTGGTTTGCCACGGCCTACGTCAATCGAATGTGGGGCGAGTTGGTCGGCGAAGGGTTCTACGAACCGATCGACGATCTCGGCCCCGATCGCACACCGAGCGCGCCCAAGGCGGTTGATTATCTGTCGAAGCAGTTCGCCACGAGCGGATACGACGTAAAGTGGCTGATGCGGGTGATTTGCTCGACCGAAGCCTACCAACGCGAAAGCCGTCCGAGGCGCGAAGCGGAGGGAACGGCCTTCGCGGCGAACGTGGCCCAGCGACTGCGTGGCGATCAATTGTTTAACGCACTGCTCACCGCGCTCGACGCACCCGAGAGCGAAGGTTCCGCAGGGCGCGGTCGCCCGATGGGTGGCGGATACGGATTTCGCGCCACGCCGCGGACTGTGTTCAACACGGTGTTCGGTTACGACCCGAGCGAGCCGCGCGACTCAATCACGCCCTCGATCACGCAGGCGCTGGCGATGATGAATACACCCCAGATCAATTTGGCGACCGTCGCCAACCGCCGCACGTCGCTCGGAAAGCTCGCGGCGGAAATTGACGACGAAGAAGAACTGGTGACCGAGTTATACCTGCGCTGCCTGTCGCGCGAACCAACCGAGAAAGAACTTGCCGCCGCGCTGGCGTATCGCGAATCGATCGACAGCCGGCCAGAAGCCGTCGAAGACTTGTTCTGGGCATTGTTAAATTCGTCGGAGTTCACGCATCGAAGATGAGGAGGCTCTCGGCTATTAGCTATCGGCTGTCGGCCAGAGTAAGCGTTCTCTACATTCTGGCTGAAAGCTGACGGCTTCTCCCCAGCCCCCAACCCCTAGCCCCCAGCCCCCAGTCCCTCCCATGTTCCCACGCCTGCAACACCACATCCGCGTTAAAACTAATCGCAACCAAGTGACTTCGCGGCGCGACTTTCTCCGCTTTGTCGGTGGAACCACCGTCGCCGCGGGGGCGATGAATTGGACGGAGCGAATCAGCCTTGCGTCGAACGACCTGCGCGACCGTGGCATGGCCTGCATCTTGCTGTGGATGCAGGGCGGCCCGAGTCAGTTCGAGACGTTCAGTCCCAAGCCGGACCATGCCAACGGCGGCGACACCAAGACGATCAGCACCAGCGTGCCGGGCATTGAGATTGCCGACAACTTCCCGGAAGTCGCGAAGGTGATGGACGACGTGGCCATCATCCGCTCGATGACGAGCAAGGAAGGAAGCCACCCGCGAGCGAGTTTCTTGCTCCATCACGGTTACTTGCCGATGGGGGGCGTTAAGTTCCCCACGCTTGGCGCGAATGTGTCGCACCAGATCGGCGATGCAGCGTGCGAATTACCCAGTTTCGTCCGCGTCGGCGCTCGAGGGCAAAACGCCGGCAGCGGCGGGCTGTTGGGAGTCGAGTTCGATCCGCTCGAAATCCGCAACCCCGAGCGACTGCCTGAGAACTCGCGGCCCCTGTCAACCGCCGATCGCTACAACCGGCGGCTCGATCTCCTTCGCGGAATGGAGGTCGATTTCGGCGGAGTGGAAGGAGCGGACATCGTTGCCAACCATCGCCAGCTTATCGATAACGCCTCGCAAATGATTCTCAGTCCCAAGATGGAGGCGTTCGACCTCGAAGGCGAATCCGACAAGATGCGCGATGCCTATGGCCAAACGCCGTTCGGCTCTGGCTGTCTTCTCGCGCGGCGCCTGCTCGAAGCGGGCGTGACATTTGTCGAAGTCATGTCGGGCAATTGGGACACCCACGACAACAACTTCGAGCGCACCACGCAGCTTGCGGGGCAGGTCGATCAACCAATGGCGCAGCTTATTACCGACCTGCGCGAGCGCGGGATGCTCGACAAGACGCTGGTCATCTGGATGGGCGAGTTCGGCCGCACCCCGAAGATTAACGCCCGTAGTGGCCGCGATCACTATCCGCGGGCGTTTAACGTCGCCCTGGCCGGCGGCGGCATCCGCGGCGGGCAGGTGATTGGCGAAACCGATGCCAGCGGAACCGAAGTCTCCGACCGCCCCGTCACTGTGAACGACCTATTCCAAACGATTTACACCACGCTTGGCATCGATCCGATGCACGAAAACATGAGCAAGATCGGCCGGCCCATCAAACTGGTCGACGGCGGCGAGCCGGTGAAGGAATTGCTGGGCTAGCGAGCGGTTCCGCAGTCGTCGCGATGGCAGTGCCCCACAATTGTGATTGCCGTCGTGCTGACTTCGCGCACTCAGTGCGAACGCCGTCGTAACACGCATCCGGCTGCGAAAAGTACTCCCGTGCTCATGTAGACGAATGTCGACTGTTCAGGCACAGTTGTCGTTGAAAACGCGACTTCGCCCAGTGACGCTTTCGTTACAAACTTATTCAGTGGATCGGCATAGGCTCCCAACACCTCAAATCGTACGTACCGTACCGCAGTAGGGACCAGCAAATGCACATCTGCAACATAGTCTAAGTCGCGTGTCGTATCCAATACTGCAAAGCTGCCCACAAGGGAGCTTGTCCCGAAGGAAGGGTCGTCGGAAGTGAACACATTAAGTGATGAAACGCCAGTCACTTCTTCGTTCCAGATCGCGGTACGGTCGATTAGCATAGCGCGACCCATGTCGAAATCAATAATTCCTGTCGTCGTCGCGCCAGACGCAGACCATTCATGGCTTGGAAAGCGGGAATGCAATGGTGCTTGCGCTAAGTAATTGTCGAAATCGGTGACTCCGCTTACAAAAGGAACGGACAACCCCGAGTGGTCTATAATTCGAGCGATGGGATGTAATGGGCTCGAACCTAAAGTATTCTGCAGCACGATCGCTGGGCTGGTGATGACCGGAGCGGCGCTGACCGACAAGGAATTGTGCACCATCGTCGCCACGAACGCGGACGACAGGATAAGCGATTGTCGCAGGGACATTGTCGTAGGTGGAATCACTAGTCGCTGCCCCGGATGGTGTAATCCGCCGAATCGCTAGAAGCGCGCGTTTAGATAGTGATCGTGATTGCGAGCGGCGTCTACCGGCAGATCTTCCAGAATGCCGATAACATCTTTGAGCCGCTCGGCGAGTGTCGGAATATCGTCCTTGCCAGTATCGCCTGCCGGCGGAACGGGCGGCCGCGACGCAATGACTTGGACCTCAACTGTCGTTCCTTCCGACAAGAGCATGTGCTCATCTAGCACGATCATTCCGTTGTGAATAAGTCCGTGTAGGATCATGGCAGTAACTTCAACGAGGTGCATGGCAGGCGTAGGCGATTTTGCTGCTCTACAGTTTACACCAACTTCGGCGAAGATGTAGCAGGAAATCGGGCACAACGTGAAATGCGCTCCGCAGCGCCTCGCAGACTCGGCTTTGCGTCGCGGCCAACCAGGGATTTGCGAGCGCATTTACTCCGCGAGCCACTGCGTGGCGTCGGTGAGCTGGGTGTGGTCGAAGTATTTAAACTTGGCGGTGGTGAACGGTTTGCAGAAGGTGGCCATGCCCTGTTCCCAACCACCATGTGCGCGTCTACTCTTTCTCGCGCACGTAAATCGGGTTAGTAAGGATCCACGGACGCTCTTCCCCTGCCAGATTCAGCCAGACCTCGACGCGGTACACGCCCGGCTTGTCGACCACAAAATCGAGCGCCGAACCCGCGTGGTCGAGCACCACCTCGCCGTTGCGTACGAGCTTGAAGCGGCCTTCGAGCGGCGCCTCGGCCCGCAATCGCAAGCCTTCGGCGAAGGATATTTCGCTGCCGATCGGCCAATTGTCGGCACCCCGATCGGCGCGATAGACAAAGCCCGTCGGATCGGCGATCCAATCGAACGCGACATAGGCCCGACCGACGGCCAGCGCGTGCCGGACCTCGGTTTCGTTGATCTCCGTGAGCAACAAATGCGTGCTGACGTGGCGGAAGCTCCGGGCATACGGATCGAGGTCGAGTTCAAAAATCAAGTCGCCCGGCTTCTTGCCGGCGGTGAGCAGCTTGAGGGGAACGAGCTTTTCGGGATCGAGCGTGGCGATCTTCGTCCCGAGCGCATCTTCGAGCAGCACCTGGCCGTCGTCGAGGATCTTCGCCCGATAGGCTTGGTTATGATGGGCGTCGTTGGCCGAGACGCCCGTGTACGGAGCCTGCTGACACAATTCGTCGTAGCGCCTTAGATAATCGGCCGGATAGTCGAGCAGCGCGCCAAACACCTCTTGAGGGTACTGCTTCACGGCGCCGGCCAAGCTGAACATGGTTAGCGGCGAGCGGAGCGCCTCGATGAAACGGGTTTCCTCTTTAAAGTCGGCGTGGGTGTTGTAAATCTCCGTGCCGGTTAGATTGTTAATCTGCCAGTCCATTCGCTCCTCGAGATGGCACAGGAAGACCAGGCCCCCGGTTCCGCGCACGAGATCGGCAAAGGCCTGGGGCGTGTCGGTCTTCTGGTCTTGTACACTTTGACGGGGATACGCCAAAAAGCCGCCGGTTTCAGCGCCTGGGATTAACAGCACCCCCTCTTTGATCCCGCGATGGCCGTCCAGGAAATAATCGTAGTTGCTAGCCGGGTGCTCGCTGAACAGAATCACGCGGACGCCGGCCTCATTGGCTGCCGCAACAATTTCCTCGATCGTGCCACGGCTATCGTGCGAGAAAGCGGAGTGTACGTGCAACAACGAGCGCACGTCGTCGAAACCACTCGACAGGCTCACTTCGCGGCGCTGCAATTTGAGGGCGTCAATCGCCTCGTGTACGGCCCGCAGATTCTCCGGCCGAATTCGGTCCATCGTATCGGCCCTAACGGTCGAGACCGCGACAACCCAGGCGAACAGCGCCAAGGTCCACGACGACGCACGCATGGCGAAAACTCCGCGAACAGTTGAAGCGGCAGGGAAAGGGTAAGGGTTCGACAACTCGATCGCGCGGGTCTAGTCGAACGGTACGTTCTATCGTAGCACGCCGGCGGGAACGCGAAAACTTTGTGGCCCGCTTGCGCACCGGTCGACAAGATTGGTGGCGCTCGATTACATTGTATCGAGTCACAGCACCGTGAGGTTCAGATATGCCGAACTGGTTCCGAAGTATGTCGATTGCGCTCCTGGTGTGTGAAACCTTGGTAGCGAAGGATTGGCCGCAGTTTCGCGGCCCGAGTGCGGACGGGGTCTCCGATGCGGCGGGCCTACCGATTCATTGGACGGCCACGAGTCATGTGATTTGGAAACAGCCGATCCCGGGAAGTGGCTGGTCTTCGCCAGTTCTGTGGGATGGAAGGCTGTACCTGACGACGGCGGTCACCGACGCAAGCACGGGCGAAGTCTCGCTGCGCGTTTTGGGCCTCGATGCGAGCGATGGTGAAATCTTGTGGGATGTCGAAGCGCTGCGTCCCGACCGAGAAGCTGCAGAGCGGGTCCACAGCAAGAATGGTCTCGCCAGCCCGACGCCAATCATCGACGACGAGCGGCTATACGTCCATTTCGGGCACTTGGGCACCGCTGCCCTCGATTTGGACGGCAACATCGTGTGGCGGCAAACAACCGTCAATTACGCGCCACGCCACGGAAGTGGCGGTTCGCCGGTGCTGGTCGACGATCTGCTCGTCTTCAGTTGCGACGGCGAGGCCGACCCGTTCGTAATCGCGCTCGACCGCTCGACGGGTGACGTTCGATGGAAGTCAAAACGCGATACGCCCACGGTGAAAAAGTTTTCGTTCAGCACGCCCATCGTAATTGAAGTGGACGGGAAAACGCAGATCATCAGCCCCGGCAGCGGCTACGTGGGCGCGTACATTCCGGAAGACGGTCGTGAGATTTGGCGCGTGAATTACGGAGATGGGTACTCCGTCGTGCCTCGCCCGGTATTCGCTCACGGGTTGGTATTCGTGATCTCTGGCTACGACCGTCCGCGCCTGCTAGCCATCAATCCCGAGAAAGCCGCCGGCGATGTAACGGAAACGCACGTTGTCTGGTCGCGTGAGAAAGGCGTATCGCTGACGCCGTCGGCGCTCATTGCGGGCGACGAGTTGTATTTCGTATCGGACAATGGAATCGCGTCGTGCCTCGACGCTCGCACCGGGGATGTTCACTGGACCGAACGCCTGGGGGGCGATTTCTCCGCGTCGCCGGTGTTGGCGGAAGGTCGAATTTACTTTCAGAACGAAGCCGGCGTGACGTTCGTTGTGAAGGCGAGCAAGTCGTTTGAATTGCTGGCCAGCAACGATTTAGCGGAACGCACTTTCGCCTCGCCGGCCCTCTCAGACAACGCCCTGTTCGTTCGCTCGGAGTCGCATCTTTGGCGGCTCGGAGAGTGACGAAATCGTCTCGTCGGAGCAACCGGCTACGCTAGCGACCAGCCGCGGCGTGGTTCGCGCTTTAGAAACTGATCCGCCTCGGGGGCATTGCGGGCCTGGAGCTGCTGGAAATCCCACTCCAGCTTTTTTCCCGTCCGGTACGCGACGTTTCCCAAGTGATTTGCTTCGGTCAGCCAACCGGCATACTCGAAATTGCAAGTCGTGGGCGCGCCGGTTTTGCAAGCGTGGATCCACTCGGCGTAATGGCCGAGCGATTTGGCGATGGTCGGCGCCGGTGGCTGAAAATCGACAAACTTCTGTTCGGGCAGCAACGCGTGCTGCGAGTAGTCCGACAGCAGCATCCCTTCGTCGCCGACGAACAAGACCCCGTCGTTCCACTGGGGAATCTCGTTGGCCGTCCACCGGGCGGGTTTGTAGGTTCCCTGATACCAGTCGAGCGTCACCGCCGGCATGGAGCCGCGCGCAGGGTATTCGTAAGTCACCCGCATCGAGGCGGGCGCGATCTCGGGATGGGGCGGCGGGCCTTGCGCTGCGATCGTCAGCGGCGCCTGCAACTCCAGCGCCCAGAAGGGCAGGTCGATCCAATGGCTCCCTAAGTCCGACATCGTCCCGTTGCCGAAATCCCACCAGCGGTACCATTTCGGTCCCGGGACGTAGGTGCTGTGGAAGGGCCGCGCGGGCGCCGGTCCGAGCCAAAGCTCCCAATCCAAGCCGACGGGAACGGACTGCGTCTCCGCTGGGCGATCTTGAACGGAGACAATGTCTCCGTATCTCTCCGCATCCTTCGTATTGGCATGCCAGCCCCATGCTCGCGAGACCCACACGTGTACCTCGCGCACAGGCCCGATCGCTCCCGCTCGAATAAGCTCCACGACCCGCCGGTAATTGTCCGCGGCATGGATTTGAGTGCCCATCTGCGTCGCGACATTTGACTGTGCTGCAGCTTCGCGAATCACTCTTGCTTCATACACGTTGTGCGTGAGCGGTTTCTCGCAATACACGTGCTTCCCAAGCTGCAATGCGGGAAGGCTGGCGAAAGCGTGCGTGTGCTCGCAGGTGCTGACGACCACGGCGTCGAATTCGCCGGCGTGGTCGAACAGCCGCCGAAAATCGGAAACCCTCCGCGCCTGAGGATAGCTTTGTGCAACCGCTCCGACCGCCGCGTCGTTGACATCGCACAGCGCGACGATGTTCTCACCGCTGACTCCTTGCAGGTTCGCCGCTCCGCGACCGCCGCAGCCGATGATTGCGATGTTAAGCTTTTCATTGAGGTTCGTTCCGCTCACGATTGCCGGAGCGGCGATGACGGCTGACGCGGCAGCCGCCGAGCGGCGCAGAAACTGACGCCGCGAAAGACCAGCGGAAATGGGCGGGTGGGACATAATGGGCTCCGTGTTCGGCGAGGCAATTATCTCGGACGCTATGAGGCCTTAAAATAATGAACGAACCAATGGCCTAAACACAGGCCGAGCTGCGTTGCGCAGTATGTCGCTGCGCAGCAAAAAGGGCGAGTCCCGGTGGACTCGCCCTCGCTCGAAAATTGATTTATAAAACGGCGGTTAAACCTCGGCGGACTCCAGTTGCTTTCGCTCGGACTTCGGACCGGCCATTTGCAGGTGCATGATCCGATTGTCGGCCTTTTCCGAAACGCCGTTCACCACCGCGCCAATCAGTCGAATGCCGACGCTCTTGAGCAACTCCGACGCCTGGTAAACCTTCGGCACCGAAGTATGATCTCGCAGCACGGACAGGATCGCTCCGTCGCAGTACTGGCCGAACAGGAGCGAGTCGGGCATGCCCAGCACCGGTGCGCCGTCGATGATAATGAAATCATAGTCGGCCCGAAGCTTATCGAAGATGGGCTGGATCTGCTCCGTGGCCAGAGCACGCACGGCATCGGCATCGCAATAACCGGCCGTCAGCAGCCACAGGCCTTCCGCGTGTGTCGGGCGGATTACGTCGGCGACGTCCACTTCCGCACGCAGCACTTCGCACAAACCATCTTCCAGCGGTACGTCGAACAGCGCGTGAAGCGCGGGGCGACGGACATCGCCGTCGATCAACAGGGTTCGCCGACCGGCGCGGGCAAGGCTCGCCGCAAGCTGGCTGGCCACGGTGGTGCGGCCTTCCATTGTGGCGGCACTGGTAACCAGCACCACTTGTCGTCGCTTCGCCGTCGAGTCGTGCATGATCGCGGTGCGGACACTATCGATGGACTCCATGAGCTGAGCCACCACCGGGCTTGATTGACTCAGGCCCCGCCGCGACGAAAGGCCGGGCAACGTGCCAATCACGCGAATTCCGAGTCCCTCGTCAACTTGTTTCGGTCCATTGAGCCGACGCCCGCGAAACTCCATGTAGGCGATTGCCAGGCAGGTCAGCGCGAATCCGCCGATGCCGCCCACCGAAGCAATGCCATATCGCTGATAGGCGTTGATGTACTCTCGAGATTGGGCCGGCTGGGCTAATGTGACTCGCTCTTGCTTCGAGGACAATTCCACGGCCAACGCCTCACGCCTTGACTGGATGTCGCGCTGCACGTCCTTTAGCTGATCCAACTCCGCTTCTCGAACCATCAAGTCGACGGATATCTCACCCCGCGTCGCCAACTCTTCCTTCTGTTTCTCCAATTCTTGCTCCAGCGCCTTAAGTTGTTGGGTGAGAATCGTGGCCCGCGTCTGAAAATTGGTCGTGGCCACCTGCATTTGCGGATTGGGGGCCGACTTCTGCTGGTTCATCATGCTCTGTTTCATTTCCTGCCGGTACTGAGCCACCTGCTGCTGCATGCTGGCTTTTTCGCGCTCGTAGGCTTTAATTTGAGGCGAGCTAGCCCGCTTCGTGGCCGACCCCAAAGTCATGATCCAGTAGTCGCGGGTGTTGATTTCTTGTTGCAGCATCGCGATCTTTGGATCGGACTTCATGGCCTCTTCGATCTGCGCTTCGATAATCGCCGGGTTCTTAGACATCTGCTGCATCACGGCAAAATCGGTTTGGACCGCGAGCAATTCCGCTTCAGCCGTGGCTTTACGTTTCGCGAGTTCCAACACATCGTTCATCATTAGCTTCGTTTGCGAGTCGAGCGTGTCGGCAACCGGCGCTTTGAGATCTTTGGCCAACTGAATGTAGCGGTCCGTTAGGCCCGTGATCTTTTCACTGATTGTTCGATGGGCCTCTTGGAGCACTTCCTGAGTCGCCCCCTTCTTACGCCGCTCCGCTTGAACCACTTCGAACTCATACGCCTTCGTGACGGCCTCGACGAGTTTACGAAGTTCCTCCGGTGGTTCGGAGCCAGAGATCATGATTTGCAGGTATTCGGCATTCTGCGGGAAGGAAGCAACCAGCCGATCCGACAGCCATTGGACTTGATCTTTCTCGTCCACTGCATCCACGGCGCGGAGATCCTGTACTCCAGGCTCAGCAAGCGCTGTGTTGAGCACGAAATAACTGCGGAGAGCCGCGAGTTGTGTCGCTTTGAACGTGTCGAAGTGAGTCGATGACCGAGACGGATCGATCACAAACGGTTCCGTGGAATCCACCTGATACAGGGCGACGGCGGAGGACGAGACGGGGAACACCCAGAACAAGGCGGCGGCAGCAAAACTTCCCATGAGCAGGCCCATCAGCAGGGCCAAGAGCCAGCGTCGCCGCAGGGAGTGGATGAACCAGCTTCGGTCCATGCCCCCGCTCACCACTTCGGGCGCGCGAGCGAAAGAGGCCCCCAGGGGGTGCGCGCCGGCGAAGCCATTGGAGCTCGCCGTCAGCGAATGACCCGACGGCGGCACTTGGACCATGGCCTGATTGGTTTCAGGCACCTGCGATTGTTCGTGTTCGGTCATCGAGCATCTCTCTCCTTACGAGGCAGCCCAGGGAAACGCGCCGTCGAGCCGCCGAAGCGGCCCAATAGGCACGAGCGAAAAGTCATTCCAGTCGAGAATCGGAATCGAGTCGACCGGTTTTTTATTTGTCCGCAATTGAAACGCCAATCCACTTAACGGCCCGGTCGGTCGAACGGAAGTTGATAGGGGAAAACACTTTAGCGATTGACGATCACCCGGTCCGTTCCGCTGTCGCGGAAGCGTTTTTGCAACCCGCGTGCAGAAATTACCACACTCCACCAACCGCTTCCCCCGTACCCACGACCGTCCACGGCGGTTCACACCTCACCGCGACGGCACAACGCCCCTCCCGCGTCCGGTCAGCATGTCGGCAGGAGCCAGGTGTCCTTCCTCCTCCGGCACGGAGAGGCGACCCAATATCTGCATTTCCAGCCACAGGATTCCTAAGCCAATGAACATCATGAAATAGCCAGCAAGGTCGTGTATCCATGCATGCACATACTCGTTGCCCGGCGTGGCCAAGAAGAGCAGGCCCGTGAGCGTGATCCGACTGATGTTCGCGATCAGCGCGATCGGTACCGCGCTGAGCAAGATCACCAGTTTGTCCCACCAGGGCCGATCGATGAAAAACACCATCGCGACCGACATGGCACAAAAAATCGTCAGCATCCGCATCCCGCTGCACGCTTCCGCCACTTCCAGCGCCTCGATCCCCGGTATCTCAATCACGTTGCCGTCGCGGAACGCCGCGACGCCGATTGTCTGCAGAACCACGGTGCTCGCCGCGGCGGCCATTCGTTGCAGGCTTGCCAGCAGCGTTTGTTCGACCCTCGACGGCAAGGGAAACATGAACACCAGGAACACGACCGCCGGTCCCGCCCATTTAATCAGGTGCCACCCGCCCACCAATAAGAACAGACCGAACAGCGATCCGACGAAGCTGAGCCGGTCAATCGGCGCCACATCGTATTGCGAGGCGTACAAGACGCGGGCCGCTTGGGAGACGACGAGAATCGCCAAGCCAATCCACCGCTCCAGCGCCGGCACCGACTCAAACGCCTTGCGGCGAACCCACATGATGCCCAGCGCCATGAACGGCACCACATAGCCATGCGAATAGAGGTCTTGCTCCCAGGCGACGCTGGTCACTACCAGAGTTTCCCAGTAGGCGTAAATCGTCAGCAGCGTAAGGACGATCAGCAGAATCGCCGGGTTCCGCTGGGCGGGATCATCCCACGAAAATTTCGCGTTCTCGACCGCGCCGCGGGACATGAGCGGCATTCCGGGAGCGGCGGGAATCAGTGGGACTGTCGAAAACTTTTCGGCCATCGGAGAAGTTGATCTCAAGAAGGTCAGACTATGGAAGCGAAGCCGCAACCGGTTCGGCTCAACGCGATGGAACCCCTTGGCCACCCGTTGCTGGAAGAAACTGAGCGATAAGGCACCGTTCTCGAAAGGAACTCTATGGAATCGTGTCGGCTACGGCAAGCAATCCACGCTTCCCGCAATTTACTTTCTCAACGCGTCCAACGCTTCCCTTCGATGAACTAGCAGACAATTGCCCCTGCCGCATCGGATGCAGGTCGCCGCATTACCCCCGGTCCTGAAGAGACACTCGCACCGCGAGGTGATGCCAGGCATTGCTTACCTTCGAGGATAAGCGTGTTGTGAAATTCTGTCAAACAAAAGGCGGACGCCTTGATGTCGGTAACACGGTACCCGATCGAACCGAAAACGCGGTATATCCTCGGGCTTTCTCGATGGTATTCGCGTTCCCTCGCTTCCGTTTCTTTATTCAGGGCGGGTTCGGCGGCCGTGCCGAAAATTCGGCCTCTAGCGGTAATGTAAGACCGGGCACGGTATTGGGGGGCGGCGAAAGCTTCTGGAGAGGATTCAGGGGTCGGGGAAAGAACTGGCGGCGAAACCGCAATTGCATTTCCCCTGACCCCCGACTCCTGAATCCTGTTCCCCTCTCCCATCACCGCACGCCGCTAGCAGCGGTGAGGACTCCCAGCTTTCCCATCCCCCGCCGCTGAAACTGAACTTTGTACATGAATTGAGAAAATTTGCCGGCTGGGGCAAAGTTGCCGGGGAGCTTTTCCGATTACTACGAGTGTGCCGTAAGTATCGGTCGTGACGCGCCCCGCGCGCCCGCCGCCCGGTCGGCAATGATGCCACCGCCTTTCACGAGAGTTGGGCCTTCCTGCCATGATGCAGACCAAACGAAATTCGCTCGGCAAGGTGCTGTGCCTGGGCCTGTTTTTCGCCGCTAGCGGCTGCACGCCGTTTATGGCGCCTCGCACGCCTTACCCGGCGACGCCGCCGGACGCTCCCCCGACGAGCCCCGTGCCACGGGAACTGGACATGGTCTCGCTACCACCCTATGTGGTTGAGCCGCCAGATATCCTCATGATCAACGCCATCAAGATCGTTCCCAAACAGCCCCACGTCATCGAGCCGTTCGACGGACTCTTGATCCGCGTCGTGGGTGTCCTCCCGACAGAGCCAATTGCCGACGCCTTTGCCGTTGACCCCGAGGGCAATGTCGATTTGGGACCGTCGTATGGCCGCGTCTTGGTTGCTGGTCTCACGATCGAGGAAGCTCGCGATACGATTCGGCGGCACCTAACGACCATGTACGAAGACATTGATGTCTCCCTTTCGCTGGTTTTCTCCTCGGGTGCCCAGCAGATCATGGGCGAACACCTTGTCGGGCCTGACGGCCAAGTGAATCTCGGCACTTACGGCTCGGTCTATGTGGCGGGATTGACCCTTGCGCAGGCTAAGATAGAGATCGAGCGCCGGCTGGCGAACTTTTTGGAAGACCCGGAGGTGGTCGTCGACGTATTCGCCTACAACAGCAAAAAATTCTACGTCATCACCAAGGGCGGCGGATTCGGGGACAACATCGTTCCGTTACCCATCACGGGCAACGAAACGGTGCTTGACGCGATCGGCAGCATCGGCGGCATCAGTCAGGTCTCGTCCACCAAAATGTGGATCGCCCGCCCCGCGCCCAACGGCCCTGGCTGCGAGCAAATTTTGCCGGTCCACTACGAAGGGATCATCGCGGGCAGCACGGCCACCAATTATCAACTTCTGCCTAACGACCGCTTGGTGATCGCCGACGACCCGATGGTTCGGTTCGACGCGTTTGTTGCCAAGGTGACTCGGCCGTTTGAACGTATCTTCGGCTTCGTCTCCCTTGGGACGGCCATGTTGAACCGCATCGAGCGGTTCGGATTGGGCCAATTGTAAGCGTGACTTCGTGAGAGGATTATTCCCCGCCGGCCTGCTACTTCTGGCCGACAGCCGAAAGCCGAAAGCCTTTCCCAATAAACCCGCAGTGTGACAACAAAGGACTGGACGGATGAAAGCGACCCAAAAGATCGTGGCCCTGGGCTTGTCGGCTGCACTGTGCGTCGATGCGTTGGGTGCCGGCGCGCACGTTGCGCCCCCCAGCCCTCCGCGGTGTAGTGCGGATGGAACGTGCCATCCCAAACACAATACCTGGGGCCATTACGGCCAGCGCTGGCGCCCGTGGCCCGGCGTTGAGTTCACGAGCGCCGAGCCGGACGGCACTCCTGGGACCAGCGTGCTGGGTGGTCGCGGATACGAAACTCCGGATCCCGAAGAAGAGGAACGGCAGGCGCCACCCCCGCTCGAAACGAGCCAGCCGGCCGACGAAGAAGAAGAGGGTACTGCGCCTCCGGCTGACACTCCGCCGCTGAACTTACCGCCGCTGCCTTTCCGAACCCCGTCGACACCGCCGCAGGAAAACGGCCAGACTCCGCCGCCGACGTTGCCGTTTGGGCAGCCGACGCCGCCGACTCCAGCGCCGTCGACTCCGCCCACGTTCCGCCCGCTGCCGGGCACCGAGCCGGTGCCTGCACCTGGTTCGCCGCCCCGGCCGACGGAAGTGCCACTCAGTCCGCCCGGTGCGCGTCGATTGCCGCAGGTTCCCCCGGGTCAACCCGCCACGGCTGGCGCGGAAGACGCGCCGCCGGTGCTGCCGCTCCAGCTCACTCAGCGCTCGACCACTCCCTTTCAGGCGGTCCGACCGGATTCGACGCCCCGGCGATTGCCCTCGGCCCAGTCTGCCACGACGCTCCGACGATTGCCCAATTTGCCACAGACGACAGATCGCGGCATACTGCCCGCTGGAACCGCGACGACGCCGGGCGTTCAACCGCGAGTGCTTCCCGCGATCTACACGCCCGCGGAAGACCGCCCCCCTGCATTGCCCGCGTTCAGGTAGGGCAAGAGAGGCCGGAGGTCGGAGGCCAGAGGTCGGAGAAGACCGACGTCTGACGTCCGACCTCCGACCTCTGAGCTCCACCGTTGGGGTGTTGAGGGTTATGGCGATTTGGCGGCGTCTTATCGCCTGCGCATCGGCAGTTGCTTGACACTTTGGGCGTGCACGCCTACCGTGAAACTATGCCTGCGGCCGAATTTCTGCGCGCCGCCCCCGCTCCGCCCTTAGCCCTTCGATAACCGTATGCGCTACTTACCGTACATCTTGGCCGTTGTGGCACTCGTTGGTTTCACTGCGTATCAAGGCGTGGTCACCGACCGCTGGCGCGACAACGTCGAGGCCGAGGCCTGCGCAGAGCTGCTGGAAATGGTTCCCAAGCAGATCGGCGCCGATTGGGTCGGTGAGGACAAGGAGGTCCCAGATTTCATTCTCGATACGGCCGGTGCAAAGGGATACGTTTCGCGGACTTACAAGAATTCGCGCACGAAGGAGACCGTGGACGTTTGGTTCATTGTCGGCCATTCGTTCAATATTTGGCGGCACACGCCCAACATCTGCTACAAGGCCCAAGGCTTTACGCAGCAGTCGCCGCAGGACAACTATGAGATTCAAGTGAAAGGACAAGAGCCAGCCAATTTCTTCACCAGCACGTTCAATAAAGGCCCCTATGCCGAGCGTGTCTTTTGGACCTGGAGCACGCCGGTCACCGAACCGGGTCAGCCGGTGGAGTGGATCGCGCCCGAGAATGCACGCGGCCACTTCGGCAACATGCGAGCGCTCTACAAGCTGTACTTCACTTCCGGTGTGAAGGAGAATGAAAAGCCCGAGGAAAGCGTTTGCGTGCGATTCGCCGAGGAATTCTTGCCGGTGGCAAACAAGATTCTCGAGCAAGGCACCCCGCCAGTAACCGCGGACGCCCCCGTCGCCGCCCCGGCCACAGCCAGCCCGGCGGCCGCCGCCGGTTAATTTGCCGGCGGGGATGTATTGGCAGCGCCGCAGTTTCTTGCGAGTACGTTCATTCTCATCGGTGCTACCAACCGACGTTGTTGTCGGAGCGAAAACTCTTGCCTGTCGCAATTCCGCCGACGTGATCCGCCGCGCGGCTTCCCAGGCAATTCGACAACGGAGTTTGCTGGTTGGGTATTCGACGAGAATCTCAAGTTCGACAGATATGAGTGGAGGCCGGCCCTGTTTTTGTTCCACAACTGACTGATCGTACGTAGTATCGGCCAACATTGATGCTGATTCACGATCAGATATAGTGCCTTTTGAATTCCCATCCTGGGTATCCTGTTACGCGATCAAGAGATCCCATGCAAATTGAATAGTGCCAATTCACACTGATAGTCTTGGACGGCACTCGAATTACTGCATTCCATCGATATAGTCGGCCGATTGCCCAACCCTCATCCAAACGAAAGTCCCGCACGCCCTCCAATAGTTCGGCAGAATAAAACTTCCACCGTTGCTCGTGGGAAGAGCCGCTGAATTTAATGAACACATGTATAGATATTATAAATCGCCAATCGCACATAATCTATTTCTCCGTTTTTGCGAGATCATCTGAACGGTTAAATAAAAGGCCGTCTCGCTATCGAGACGGCGACTAATCGGACACTTTCAAAGTGTTAATGCGAAAAGCCGCCCAATTTGGGCGGCTTTCACAAACAAATTTCAACATTGCTGATGTCTTTAATTGCGTTTGCAGCGTATAGTCCAGCGGCGATCGCGCGTTCTATGCTGATCCGCTCGATCTGAAGCGGCGTCAAGCAACGCAAACAGCTTTCCGATCTCGCAGGTTAGCTTTCTAGTTCCGTCCTTGCCTCTTCCAACTGTTATTGGCCGTGCAAAAAGAGGATGTAGATATCGGCTATGTCCAGTTCCGTGAATGTATTGCCAAGCGCCATCCAGGAGCATCAACGCGCGATGGCAATCACGTCTGCTCATTCCTGTGAAATTCTTTTGCTTACTCAACAGCCAGCGATAGTCCTTGTCCTTCATTTGAATTACCCGTTCGTTTGAGTGAAGTTACAATCAAGTCACGCTCACGATTGATCCGAACCAAATCTTCTCGACATTACCAAATTGCAATCCTTCGGGCACGAATACAGCATCCCGGTCTCTGCGTCTTGAAAAAGCGTCGAGTCGCCTTCATCATGAACGTTCGTTGCGAGAAACTTATCGCCTCTGTTTAGCGTGGTTAAAAAGCCTCGTGACTTGCCGAGATGAAGCACTTGCCCTTGGCACTCATCGACAATCAAAACTTCTTCGAAAATGAACATCGCGACCTCCTTTGGTTTAACGAGAGAGTAAGAAAACCTGATCCACAATTTGACGCCTAAAAGCAAATAGGGCTGCCTTTCTATAGAAAGCAGCCCTTGCAAAACGGCTATTCGATGAACGCCAATTGGCTTTTTTCGAGGCAGAAACGACAAAAGCCGCTCAAATGAGCGGCTAATTCAGAAAGATTTAATGTCGATCGGCGACTATTTTGTTTCGCAACTAATCTGAAGCGAAGTTATTTCATTCCATTAACGCGCATTATTTTCCGCGTTTATTCTCTCCAATATTCTCCCAGTTTAATTCCAGATAGTTGAATTGTATTCCGAAAATTGCTTGGCCATTGTTTTTACCAGTTCTGGAAGACGCTCCTCCCTCAGCGTAGCAGTCGGCCGTCGTTGTGACCCGAGGGCAGTGTACCAGCCTCCCCGACGGCTGTCAATAAGCCCCGAAAAGAAGTCTGCAGGCCAATGGGGTCTGTGCTGGCTCGCCTCTCTTCCGCGATAGCTACACGACGCCGAGTCGCGACCAGCATCCAGGCAAGGCGGATAATGTACTATACATGCATTCATTTACAGCGAGTCATGCGAGCGACGCACGCGCAGCGCCAATCGTCTCCTCCACATCCGCCTCCGTATGCGCCGCGGAAACGAATAGCGCCTCGTATTGGCTGCACGGCATGTAGACGCCGCGCTTCAGCAGGCCCCAGAAGTATTTGGCGAAACGCTTCGTGTCGCAGTGGCTCGCAGTGGGCCAGTCGGTGACCGGTTCGGGTGAGAAGAACAGCGTCATCATGCTGCCGACGCGGGCGATGGTGCAGGGCACGCCGGCCGATTCGGCGGCGGCGCGGAGGCCCGCTTCGAGTTTCGCGCTGAGTGTTTCCAGACGTTCGTAGGGCGGGTCGTCGCGCAAGGCGCGGAGGGTGGCGATGCCGGCGGCGGTGGCCAGGGGGTTGCCGCTCAGCGTGCCGGCTTGGAACACCGGGCCTTCGGGCAGGATGTGGCTCATCACGTCGGCCCGGCCACCATAGGCGCCGACCGGCAATCCGCCGCCGACGATTTTTCCCAGCGTCGTGAGGTCTGGCTCGACGCCAAGCCGCTGCTGCGCTCCGCCGGGGGCAAGTCGAAAGCCGGTCATGACTTCGTCGGCAATCAGCAGCGTTCCGTGTTCACGAGTGAGCTTTCGCAGGGCGGCGAGGAACTCTTCGGTCGGCACCACGACACCCATGTTGCCGCAGACCGGCTCGAAAATCACACCGGCGATCGTTGACCCGTGCTCCTCGAACGCACGCTCGACTCCCGCTGCGTCGTTGTAATCGAGCACGATCGTGTCGCGGGTTGTGCCGGCGGTGACGCCCGGTGAATTGGGCACGGCGAGCGTCGCCGCGGAGCTGCCGGCAGCCACTAGCAGGCTATCGACGTGGCCGTGGTAATTGCCCGCAAACTTGACGATGCGGTCGCGTCCGGTGAAGCCCCGCGCCAGGCGAATCGCGCTCATCGTGGCTTCGGTGCCCGAGTTTACGAGCCGCACTTTCTCGACGCTGGGGACCATTTCGACGATCAGCTCGGCCAGTTCGCTTTCGGCCTCGGTTGGCGCACCGTAACTTGTGCCGCGAGTGGCCGCGGCGCGAAGCGCTTCGACGACCGGCGGATAGGCGTGACCGAGGATCATCGGCCCCCACGAGCCGATGTAATCGATGTAGCGGTTGCCATCGATGTCGTAAAGATACGCGCCTTGGGCGCGCGCCATGAACACCGGCTCGCCGCCGACGGCGCCAAACGCCCGCGCCGGGCTATTCACCCCGCCCGGCATTAGCTGGCAAGCACGGGCAAACGCGGCGTGACTGCGATCCAATTGCATGACTAATCCTTTGAGAGAACGTAACCGCGCTAGCAGCCACGGGTACGCACAAATGAAGAGAACACTAACCGCTAATGGACGCTAATTGACGCTAATGAATGCGAATTAGATCATCGCTGATCGGTCGTAAATGAACAGTACAATGCATTATTAGCGTCAATTAGCGTCCATTAGCGGTTCTCTTTCTTCCGTGATCAATCCGTGTTTCATCCGCGGCTACTTTTTAAGTTCTTCAAGCAGTGATTGTGCTTCATTGACGACGGGAGCGGACCAGGAATGGCGGCCGTATAGTTCGACGATTGCGGTGCAGATTTCTTGCGCCCGTTGCGGTTGCTCCTTGGCCATGGCTTTTGCGGCGGCGAGGCGGGCGCGGAGGTCATCGAGATCGCTGGCAGCAATCTGATTGGTCTGCTGCTCCAGCTCGGCAAGTTGCCATCGGGCGAGCGCGAGACAATTGGCGATTCGCTCGGCTTGCTTGAGGTCGGTTGTTTCTGTTCGAGGTGTCATTTCGCCATCGGCGCCGAACAGCGCGATCAATTGCTTGAGCCGGGCGGCAGCTTGCTCGGGGTCGAGAACGGCCAACTCCATCGCCTGCAAATAAATTCGCTCGATCGACAAGAGCGATTGTGCGTTGGGTGCATTCGGTCGCCCGTCGAGGTCCAATCGGCGGGCAGTTTGGTCGAGATCGCGTTGCCGCTTGATCGCGGTGACGTCCGGCACACGGTCGTCGCCCGGGAATCGCAGGAGAAACTGATCGATTTCGCGACCCACGCTGCTAAGCGGCTCCTTACGCTCGATGGCCGATTGAATGGTGCCGTACAACTTGTCGGCGGATGGCGGTCGGCTCGCGTACCATGCCGCACCGATGACAGCGACCAACCCAGCCAGCAGTCCGCCCCATTGAAGAATCATCGACCAGGGCGATTCGTGGAGAGCTGCCTCGCGCTGTGCCGCTTCTTCCTCGACCGTCATGAATCGCGTGGCGGACTGCGATTTCGACTCGACTCGCTTGCCGGACCGCGCTATTGCCGGTGGATCATTGGCAAGCAGCAACGAGACCGATCCGTCTGTACCATCGGCCGGTGGCATGGTTCCGCGATGAGTGGGCACCGAGCCGGACTCCGTCATAATCTGTGGGTCGGCCTGCGTGACCGCCATCGACAGCCCCGGTTCACTTGGCACGGGCGGCCGTTCGACCTGTTCTTCGGCCATGTCGAAATCGTCGTTGGTGGGCCGGGACAGGGCGATCGTCATCGCCTCCAAATGCCGCGCTACGACCGTCGTGTTCGGGAATCTGTCGGCAGGCTCTTTCGAGAGCAATTGCAAGATCGCTTGCTCAAGCTGCTCGGGCGTTTGCGGCGCGTAACGCCGCACGGGATCGGGCGCCGCGAACCGTTGAAGCTGAAGCATCTCGGGCAGGCTGCGGGCGCGGAACGGCGGCCGGCCCGCGAGTAACGAATACATGACTCCGCCCAGGCTGTATTGATCGCAGCGGGCGGTCACGGGTCGACCGTCGGCCTGCTCGGGCGACATGTAATCCGCGGTGCCCAGCACGCCGCCGGCACTGGTGAGCTGCGTGCTGCCAAACAGCCGGGCGATGCCAAAGTCGGCCAACTTCACCCGCTCGTTCTCGTCGAGCAAGATGTTGGCCGGTTTGATGTCGCGGTGGATGATGCCGTGGTCGTGGGCATGTTTGAGCGCTTTGCAGAGCTGAATCGCGATGCTAGCGACTTCGCGCCAGGTAAATCGCCTCCCGGCCTTGAGTTCTTCTTCAAGGCTGGTTCCTTCGACCAACTCCATTGAATAGAAGAGCACGCCATCCTGCTCGCCCCAGCCGAAAAGTCGCACGATGCCGTCGTGCCGCAAGGTTTTGAGAGAATCGATCTCCGCTTCAAATCGCTCACGGAAGCCGTCGGCGAGGGCCAGTTGGGGTGACAGCACTTTTACCGCCGCCCGCTCGCCGGTCTCGATGTTCACCGCTTTGTAGACGCACCCCATGCCGCCCTTGCCGAGGGCGTCGCCGATTTCGTAGGGGCCGAGGCGGGTGGGAGACATGCGGAAGAATTTGGGATTGGGGATTTGGGATTGGGGATTGCGGAGGATGAGAAGCCTCGTTTTTATTTTAGCTTCAGCCATGTTAGGCAGCTAGCATCGACATAGGCGATGCTGCGCGGAAGCGCTGCTAGCGGGGGCTTGGCCTTGAGGGTCGTCTGCGGATTGGCTACAAGCGCGCAACCGATTCTCCCTCTTCCACGAATTGCGTCGGACTCTCTCCGGCGAGGTGCCATGGATCATCGTCTGCTTCGCGTCGGCTTGCTACTGCTTGCGGTAGTTCTCGCGCTGGGCGAATGCCCAAGCCTGCTCGCACAGCAACTCCCGTTTCAAGTGTATGCGGCCGAGCACGGCATCGTCGTGCGTGGCGGACCGGGTGAGGCGTACTATGCGACGCAAGATTTGAAGCACGGCGAGGAATTGACGGTTTATCGCATTGAAGACGAGGATTGGTACGCAGTCCGCCCGCCGCGCGGAAGTTTCAGTCTCGTCTCGGCAACCGCCGTAGCCGATCACGGCGATGGCACCGGTGAGGTGGTCCGCAGCGGCGCCGCATCCCGGGTGGGTAGCTCGATCACGGATCTGCAAGACACGGTTCACGTCCGACTTGAAAAAGGTGAACGGATCCAGATTCTCGGCGCGCAGATGCGCGATGGCGTGAAGTGGTTGCGAATAGAACCACCGCACGGCGAGTTTCGCTGGGTTCACCGCGGGGATGTCACCACATCGCCACCAGACGAAGCGCCGCCGGTGGAAGTAACTGAACCTAGAGCATCTGACGTGTTAGCGCTTGCGCAGGGCACCGACCGGTATGGCGCTCCGCTGCTGGCGAGCGAGGCCGATCCCAATGGGGCGGCGGGGGCGGATGCTCCGCGGCCGTTGCCGCCACCGGACGCGATGACGCAAGCGGAGGGGAGCGTCGAGACGATCGCGCCCGAGTCGCTTAAGCCAAACTCCAAACCAGCCGCTCAACCAAACCCAGCGGCCGGTGACGAGTTCGCGCAGCAGATGTTCGTCATGGAAGTCGAGCTTGGCCGGACGGTTGCCGAACCGCCAACGCTGTGGAACTTGGGCGGCTTGGAACAAGACGCGGCCAAGCTGCTGTCGAGCGCCAAGACCGAGCAGGAGCGAGATAGCGTGCGGCAATTCGCGGCCCGGCTCGAACGGTTTTCCTCAATTCGACGGCGTCATGAACTAGTGTCGCCGGTCGACGGCTTGCTGGCAACTCGGATGCCAACCGCAGGTGTAAGTGCGATGCCACAAGCGACCGCGGTACCGAACACCGTTGCACAATCGGTCAGCGATGCCGGGGCGACCCAGCCGGTTGACTCGCGGTTCGACGCGATGGGGCTGTTGCGACCGGTCGCATCGAAGCGGGCCGATGCACCAAAATTCGCGTTGGTGAACGATGCGGGGCAAATCATCACGTTTGTAACTCCCGCGCCCGACGTGAACTTGCAGCCCTACGTGGGGCGGCGAATCGGCGTGACCGGCACGCGCGGCTACATGGCCGAGTTCAATCATCGCCACGTCACCGCGGGGCGCGTCATGCCGGTGGGCGATCGCCTGCTGCGATAAACGGACCGGGTGGCACCCTACACTGTTAGCTTTTGGACGCCAACACGAGTGCCGTCTTTATCCCGGGAGGGATAGCAGCGATTAGCCGGTGGTCGCGAAGCGCACCACCGGTACGCGAATCTCCGTGCTACACGACCCCAGCGGGGTTGCAGCAAAGCAGACGCACGATTGCAAATTGCAAAATGGACATTGCAAATGGCCTTGTTGACTAACTCCACTCGAACTTTGGCAGGCCAAGATGGGTAAAACGG
>JBBDYG010000043.1:157367-176109 GCA_040901765.1 Pirellulales bacterium | reverse complement strand
AAGTAACCACGGTTTCGGCTGCCAGACTGTCGCCCGATCCGCTTTGCCACGCGATACCCTTCCGGTGTAGAATCCAGACCGACAAGTGTAGGTCAAGACTTTTAGTGCCAAGTTTAGTGCCAGCCCTTGCTAGACTCAGCATAATCACCGGAAAAATAAGAGTCAAATTGCAAACAGCCCTCGTAGCTCAGGGGATAGAGCAGCGGTTTCCTAAACCGTGTGTCGCAGGTTCGATTCCTGCCGGGGGCGCTTATTTTAGCGCCTAACAGCCGTTAATCTCTCCGCCCGTCTATCGAGGCCCACCGTCGCAACTCGCGTATCGAGTGGCTGGGCGGTTGATTATCAATACCGATCCATGAGCTTGCTTTGCACGTCGCGAATCAGCCTTCGGATCGAACGGTCCGGGGTCCGTCGTGATTGATGAGCTTAAAGCTCCTCGCCCCGGGCACCCGTCGATGGGGGTGTTCCTGGAGTTTAGACACACCGTAGACCCAAGATTCGGCTGCAGGACGGTTTACATCAAAGTGTTCCGGCAATCCAACGAACTAAATCGCCGTAGATCTACGTCGAATTGTGGCAGTTTAGCTGCTTCTACAACCCAAAGAATAAAACCGGCAGACCGCTACCGTAGCTGCTACAATCATGGACATTGTCGTTTTCTTTCGAGCGACGGCCATGAACGACGTGACGCAGATCTTGTCGCGGATGAAATCTGGCGATTCCACTGCCGCCGATCAACTCCTGCCATTGATTTACGATGAGCTACGTCGGCTGGCAGCGCACAAATTGGCCCAGGAATCGCCGGGGAACACGCTGCAGGCCACCGCCTTGGTGCATGAGGCATATTTACGGCTCGTCGATGTGGACGCGCCGCAGTTGTGGAATGGCCGCGGCCATTTCTTTGCAGCCGCGGCCGAGGCTATGCGGCGAATCCTCGTTAATCGGGCGCGCGACAAGAAGCGACTCAAGCGTGGCGGTGGGCAAAAGCGTCTCGATTGGAACCGGCTGGAAGTTGCCGACGACGCATCGGACGATGATCTAATCGCGATCGACGAGGCCTTGCAAGGGCTTACGGCAGAATACCCGGTTTGTGGCGAGTTAGTGAAACTTCGCTTTTTCGCTGGACTTACTCTCGACCAAGCGGCGGAGTGCTTGGGAATTGGCCAACGTTCTGCGGATCGCTATTGGTCGTTTGCGAGGGCTTGGCTTTATCAGGAACTTCGTGGCGCCGGCGATCCGGCCCGCAAGTAAATTTGAAAATCGGCGGGGAGATGGCGCTTTTCTCCCGGCAAGGGGGCATGAATAAGTGACCAGAAGCCCTGGGGAGCGATAGCCCAGTACGCACGGAGAGACGATGAACCATCCGGACTCTCAACTCATGTCGATTTTCGCGGACGCACTGGCGTGCGATTCGCCCGAATCGCGAAGTGCGCACGTGGATCGCGTTTGCGGCGAAGATGCCGTTCTGCGAGCCCAAATCGAGGCCTTGCTCAACGCCCACCACGAAGCCGGCGATTTTCTCAATGGACGTGACTCGACTGCTGATTTCGCCTCTGCCATCGACGAAGCAAAGATCGAAACTGCCGGCAGACTGATCGGGCCGTACAAGCTGTTGGAGCAAATCGGAGAAGGGGGGATGGGCGTCGTCTACATGGCCGATCAGCAGACCCCCGTTCTTCGCCGGGTCGCGCTCAAAATCATAAAGCCGGGCATGGACACGAGGAAGGTAATTGCGCGATTCGAGGCGGAGCGGCAGGCACTGGCGCTCATGGACCACCCGAATATCGCCAAGGTGCTGGACGCCGGGACAACGGGAGCGGGGGCTAGGGACTGGGGGCTGGGGATTGGGGAAGAAAACAATCTTGCCTCCGCCCCAGCCCCCAGCCGCCAGTCCCCAGCCCCTCACTGGGGCCGGCCCTACTTCGTCATGGAGTTGGTCAAAGGAGTGCCGATCACGCAGTACTGCGATGAGCATCGTTTTACGCCGCGCCAGCGGTTGGAACTGTTCATTCCGGTATGCGAGGCCGTGCAGCACGCACACCAGAAAGGGATCATTCATCGGGATCTGAAGCCCACGAATGTGCTGGTGGCCGATTACGACGAGCGGCCGGTGGTCAAGATCATCGACTTTGGCGTCGTCAAGGCAATCGGCCAGCAGCTCACCGAAAAGACCATGTTTACGGAGTTCGGTCAGGTCGTGGGGACGATCGATTACATGAGTCCCGAGCAAGCCAAGCTCAACCAACTGGACATCGATACGCGCAGCGACATCTATTCCTTGGGTGTGTTGCTGTACGAGTTGCTGACGGGCAGCACTCCGTTTGACCAGCAACGGCTGCGGAGCGCGGCATTCGATGAAATGCTGCAAATTATCCGCGAGGAGGAGCCACCTAAGCCAAGCACGCGGCTCAGTACGAGCGGCACGTTGCCGGCCATCGCCGCCAACCGGGGCACCGAGCCGGCCCGGCTGGAAAAACTTGTTCGGGGCGAGTTGGATTGGATCGTGATGAAGGCGCTCGACAAGGATCGCGGCCGGCGCTACCAGACGGCCGGGGCGTTGGCGCGGGAGCTGCAACATTATCTCGACGATAAGCCGGTCGAGGCTTGCCCGCCGTCGGCGGCGTACCGGCTGCAGAAATTCGCCCGCCGCAACCGAACTTCGATGGCGGTGATTGCGGCCGTCGGTGCTGCATTGGTGTTGGGTTCGGCAGTTAGCGTCTGGCAGGCGCTTCGCGCCGGTCGGGCAGAACAAACAGCGAACAGCCATCTGCTGGCCGAGCGCCAAGCGCATCACCAGATGGACGCAGCCCGCGCCAAGGCCGATGACGCGCGTCAAGACGCCGAGCGCCAGCGCGATAGGGCACTTCACGCCGAGGTCCAGGCCCAGACGAATCTGCGTCAGGCGCGTCGAGCGGTCGACGACTATTTCACGCTCGTCAGCCAAAGTCCCTTGCTCGACGTACCTGGCCTGCAACCCTTGCGCCGGCAACTGCTGGAAGCGGCGCTGCGCTATCACCAGGAGTTTCTCCTTCAATACCCGGACAATCGCCTGCTTGAGGCGGACCTAGCGGCCAGCTTTTTTCGGGCAGCCCACATCCACCACGCGCTCAACGCCAATGACGAGGCGGTTGCGGCGCTGGCGTCCGGCATCGAGCTGGTCGAAAAGCTGTTCGACCAGCGCCCCGAAGACCACGAATTGCACCGTCGGCTGGCTGGCGTCTTCGTCGGCAACCCAGGCTTGCATCACGGGACGGCGATGCCAGTCAATCCCGACGCAGTACTTCAGAACCTGAGCCGGGCGACACGACTCTGGAAACGCTTCGTAGCGAACGATCCGGCCGTCCCGGAGTTTAGGAACGACCTTGCGGAGTTGCAGTTGCTAGTCGGCAGCATGGAGTTGGCTTTGGGACGCCGACACGAGGCGCTGCGGGCCTATCAAACGGCGCGCGACGCCTGGCAGTTGCTGCACCAACAGCACCCCGGCGTGCCCGATTATCGCGTGAACCTAGCCCGGACTGAGGACGAGTTGGGGGTCGTATTGGAGCGATACGGTCAATTGCCGGAATCGCGAGCGGCGTGCCGCGCTGCCATGGAGTTGCGCGAGACGCTCGTCGCTGATTTCCCCGACAAGCCCGACTACCAATTGGAATTAGCACGTAGTTGCGGCCAAATGTCGCGGATCTCGTCGACTCCCGACAGCGTGGAGGCGGAAGAGTACTTATGGCGCGCTCACCGCCTGCTGGAAAAGCTCGTAGCCGAGTTTCCTGCGGTTCCGAGTTTTCGTGAAGTCATGGCCACGAACCATCGCCGTCGAGCCGAGTTGTTCGTCCGCACCAATCGGCTGGCCGAAGCCGAGGCCGCGTATCGCCAAGAATTGGCGATTCAGGAGGACCTGGCAACCGATTTTGCGAGTTGGCCTCAATATCGCGAACACGTAGCCGATTCGGCGTGGCGCTTGGGCCAGTTTTTGCTCAAATCGAACCGCGCGGACGAAGCCGAGCAGTTGTTGCAGACGGCGCTAGAAGCGATGGAACGAGTCGTTGCCGACGCGCCGAATCAGCCGAATTTTCGGCGGCGACTGGCCCGCCAATATGTCGCGGCCGGTGACCTCATGCACCAAGCGGGCCGTCTTGCTGACGCGGAACAGGCATATCAGCGTGCCATCGAGACGTGGGAACAGTTGGTGGACGCATTCCCCGACGTGCCTTTGAACCACCGAGAGTTAGCACGGTTTTTGGCACAAACTTCCGTCGGCCGTTTGCGCAATTTGGAGCAAGCGACGGAGTTGGCGACGCGGGGAACTGAACTGGCGCCCGGCGACGCAGCTTCGTGGTACACGCTCGGCGTCGTTCATTACGCCGCGGGACGGTGGGACGAAGCCCGTGTGTCGCTGGAGAAGTCACTCGACATCCAGCCGGAAGGCGGCGGCTCCGTTTTGTTCCTCTTGGCAATGACGCAATTTCAGTTGGGTGATCGCATCGCAGCAGAAAGCTGCTATGGGCAGGCCGTCGAGTGGATCGAGAAGAACGGTCCAAACAATAGCGAGCTCCGGCGTTTGCGTGCCGAAGCCGCCGAATTGTTGGGTATCAAGATCACCCCGCCAATTATTGCGGCCGGCCGGGACGTGCCGACAGAGCAGGAAGTGCCGTGACTCTGCCGTGCGCGGCCGCTTCAGTTCCGCTGGCTTGCCCGCGCGTCCGCGATTTGCTTACGCATTTTTCCGGCATTTGGTAGGGATAATTCCCCGCCGGGCGAAAAAAATCTCGGAATCGTAAGCCCGAAGTGGCGCTCTTTCCTTTCGGACGGGGCATTGGTAACGGGCTTAGAGACTGTACCCGTGACGCTTTCGCCATTCAAGCGGCGTCAGAGTTGCCACTCGCCGCGGTGACCGGTTGTCGTCGCCGGCGATCAGTCGGAAAGGGGCCCAGAATCACGTAGGCGAGTTTCTCCGAAACTCGCAATCGAGTCTCGGAGAGACGCGGCCACCCGAGCGCTCGGTCTGCGCGCCGCGAGAACGGCCGTTGTCATTATATCGCAGACCGAACCGTCGCGGCAGTCGCGAGCGCGTCTCCTGGCTGCCGCAAAGGAAATCTGCACATGTTCGCACAGAACAGTCAAATTGGAAATCAATCAATCAACAATTGCTGCTCCTGCGTGCTGGGCGTCATCCTTGCGCTATCGCTGATGAGTCATCATGTCTTGGGACAACTGGCGTCAGGAGTCCAGGAGGGCGATTTGTTTGTCGGCGCCGCGTCGCCTGCCGGAGTACGTGGCATCTTTCGCGTACGCGACGGAGTTGTGACGCCATTCTCACTCGGCTCGGCCGACCAACACGACCCCGGGTTCTTCGAGACACCGCACGGCGTGATCGTCGACTCTCAGGGCCGTGTGGTGTGGCTGGCGCAGCTCGGTTTCGACCGTTTGGCAGATCACGTCGGTTTGTTCCGCGCAACAGGTGAGGGAGCGACGCCTGAAAGGCTGGCGATCTTCCGAGTGGGCGATCACGCATTGGACGAAGGCTATCCGAATCCCTTCCCCGATCTTCGCATCTCACAGTATGGCGGCGGACCGCCTGTGATTGGGCTCCATCTGACGTCGAATCGGCGGATTGAGATCGACGATGACGTCAACGGCGGACAGCCCCGAGTGGTGACGGAAGAAGCGTATGTGATGGGCCTGATCCTCGGCAGCGGGAACATCGGTAGTTTCTCTGATGCAAAAACCGTGTCGTATGGCGCGACCACGGGCGTTTGGGACGACAGTCTGCCGGACCCGATTCACGATTCACCGCAACGTTATCCTCCAGCCGACATGGTAAGTCACGCGGGCGCGATCTACTCAATTGATAACAACGGATTGCGGCGGTCTTCAACGCCGCTGCGCGTGGACGCGAGCGGGAGCATCGACTTGGGCTCCGCGGGAGAGATCGAGTTCAGCCTCGGCCTGCGGCTTTTCGGGGGCGAACAAGAGGTTCGCGCCGTAGCCCTCGACGACACGAACATCCCAAATGTTCCTTGCAACTGCGCCGTCGGAGCACCCGACCCGCCAAGCCATCTCATGCCGTGGGACCCGAATTTTGCTACAATGAGCGGTTTTTCAAGTCTGGCTTACGATCCGGGACTTGGACTGGTGATCAGCAGCAACGCTGGGCCCGTTGGCCCCTACCTTACCCGTATCGGCGGGCCGTTGCTCAACGACGACCCATCGGACGATATTAACGCCTACTTTTATAACCCATTCAATGATATTGCCTATCCATCCTTGCAAGTCACGCGGATGCCCGCGAACCGTCAATTCGGTGATCCCGACACCGGCATCGCATATCCCCTCAACTCGTCCGTGATGGGCGCGCCTGGCGGCGGAGGACTCGTAGCAGTGCAATCGGGTTCGGGCACGGTTGTGCGGGTCATGGAAAACGGCAGTGCCGAGCTGCTCGCCACCGGTCTGATTGGTCCGAGTGGCTTGGGTTCCTATCCAACCTACTCATCGCCTTCGACCGGACTATCCGTGATCATCCGCGTGGACTCGCCGGTCGACGTGCTGCTGACAGCGCCGGATGGTCGCCAGATTGGGGTCGATCCGGAGACCGGACTGCCGGTTAACGATTTCGGCGAGAACGGCTTTGACAGCGGTCCCGCCGAACCGCGGTTCTTCGGCATTCGCGACTCGGTGCCTGGCGATTGGAGCATCGAGATGATCGGTACCGCAGATGGTCCGTTTGCCATTAACGTCTATGGCATTGACCTGGACCAGTCCACCGGCGATCGAGCGCGAATGACAGGAATGGCATCGATCGGAAGTCAACTTGCCACAATCTTTCGGCTTGACGCCGCAGCGACTGTCGAACTCTTCCCACCCGGCGACTACAACCGCGACGGCACTGTCGACGCCGCCGACTACACCGTGTGGCGCGACACGCTCGGGCAAAGCGTCATGCAAGGCATTAGTGCGGACGGCGATGGCAGTGGAGTCGTGGACACGGCGGACTACGACGTGTGGAAGACGAACTTCGGGGCAGCGGCCACTGGCGCGGCGGAGGCTTCTTCGGCCCCTGTCGTGCCCGAGCCGGCGTCGCTGGCGTTGCTGGTCGCGGGCTCGATCTTTTTGCTGAGCCGCCGGCATGGCAGCCGGCGATCGGATTGACTTTTTTCGGCGAAACATCGAAAGGCCATAATCTGATGTCTACTTCCAAGAAGTTGCCGCGCCATTTCGTCGCACTACTCCTCTGCCTGGGAATGGCGGCCGTCGCCACGGCTGCGGACCGCACTTGGATCGGTGGCAATGCCGACTGGACCAGTAGCAACGCAAATTGGAATCCCGCCGACGAGCCGGACCCTGACGACGTAGCCATCTTCAACACATCCAATTCAGTCGATCTGGCGAACGCCTTCGAACAGATTCTCGGGTTGACGATGTCCGGCGGCATCAGCCTCTCATTGAACGACAACGGGATGTCGGTCAATGGCCCGATCCAACTGACTGGCGCCAGTACCGACCTGGTGGTCGGCGGCAGCAACGCGATCTTGACCGCCTTGCACGCGATTACGATCAACAGCGGCGCGGAGCTCACCGTGGCTGGCGGGCAAATGGGGGTTTACGGTCAGTCTGGCGTTGGGTTGCTCGACGTCAACGCCGGTGGCGAGCTATCCGGCAACGGCTTAATCCTATTAGCGGACTCCGTCTCAGCCGGGGTCCAACTGTTGGACCTCGACGGCACGCTCACGGCCCACTCGACCGCCGCCGGCGATATCTTGAGTCTCGCCTTCGCCACGCTGACGATTACCGTCTCGGATATCGATGGTGTGATTGACCTCGACGGCAACAGCGGCGCCAGCACGATCAACGTATCGCGTAACGACACGCTGGCGATCAACGGCGGCGTGCTCGACGGCGCCTACAGCGGCACGATCAATCTTTCGGCTGGCGCCACGTTTAGCAGAAACCGCTCCTGGTCGCTGGACGGGACACTCAATGCAAACACGGGAGGTAGCACGGCAGCAACGATTGCCGGCACCTTCTTCACGCAGTTGGGCGGGTCGATCAACGTCGACGCCGGCGAATCGCTCCGCCTTTCGAGTGTGTTTGATGCCCTCGACGGCACGATCGTTAACAATGGGTTGATCATCTTCAACAACACGGCAACGATCCAAAATGCCGTGCAATTTCAAACTGGTTCCCAGGGCAGCATCGAAGTCAACGGAGAAGTGGAAATACACGATCAGGGTTGGGATTGGGACGGCGACGGCGGCCTCGACAACAGGATTACCATCAATGAATTTGGCACCCTCCGGGCCAACTTCCAGGCCGATGACATTTGGGACGGCGCCATGTACATCAGCGGCGGACGTCTCTTTGTGTCGCAGGTCGACAATGAGTGGGGGCAGTCCGGAGGCTTGATCAATGTTGTTGGCGGCACGGCGTCGAGCCTGATTGCCGGCGGCAAGTTTTCCAAGACGGGCGGGGACTTTAACGTCGAGCCGGCCGCTGTTCTGAGCATGCACCCCGAAAGCGTCTGGAGCGGAGGCACCCTCAATGTCGATGGCCATTTGCACCATTTCAGGCCGGTCACTTGGAACGGCGGAATCGCTGTCACCGGCAGTGGGACAATTTACACCCACGACAGCTCCGCCGTTGCAGCCGACACCACGATCACTGTCAACACGTTTGACTGGGATGGTACTTTTGGATTCGGCAATGGGGGCTTTCTCCATACCATCAACGATGGCGTGCAGTTCAGAATCAACGCGTCGAATTTCGACGCTGACGATGACGACATGGACGACCCGATCAACCTGGGTGGCAACGGGGCCAGCTTGGTAATCAGCGGGCCAGCGCAGTGGATCATGAACGATACGCTCACTGCCAACACCGCCGGCGCCGGTACGGCCAGCATTGGTGGAACGCGGATGGTTCTGGCCGGCATCCTGGACGTGAACGGCGATACCGACATCGGCGCCAAGATTACCTTCGACGGCGGTTCGACAACCTTTGTTCAGGCCGGAACGACGCTGAAACTCCAGGGATTCGCCAGCAACCAAGCGACTTACGACGGCGGCCTGATTACAGGCGCAGGCACGTTCTTCCCCGCCGGCGGCCTCGGCTCGAACTCGGCCGAGTATCAGAATTTCGTGCAGTCCAATTCGACGATCAGCACGGATACATTTCAATTCGGGTACGGTGGCTGGTGGATCGAGCCGGGAGCAACGCTCACTGTCGACGTCGACGACTACCAGATCTTAGGTAGCGGTACCAACGGTTTCAGCGCGTGGATCGCCATCAACAGCGGAACGGTCAACGTCAACACGGGGGACGCCGAGTTCGTTTTGGTCGGGCTGATGGATTTGAATAACACGACCGGAACCGCGGCCACGTGGACGGGCGAGCCCCTGTCGATCGGAGTCGATGCAGGTGGGATCCACGGGTTTGTGCGCGTCGGCGGTACCGGCATTTCGCGGATCAACTCGGTCATCACCTTCAGGTCCGACGCCAAAGTCGCAATTGAAGCCGGAACAACGCTCGTACTTGGCAATTCGGCTTCCTTTTACCCGGTCAACGGGGCTGACAATGCCGAGTTTACCGGCGCAGGCGCCTTGGTGACCAACGACACGGTCAACTTCGCTGAGGCGACGACGCTCAATATGGTTGGTGGCACAGTCGACTTCGATGGCGAAACGTCCGACTCCACCGGAAACCGGATCGATGTCGACGCGCCGCTCGTCATCAATGCCGCGATTTTGGAGGACTTCGGCGAAACCAAAATGACGGGCTCCGACACACTGGACATCGACAACCAACTCGGCGCCGGTTCGCTGACGGTCAACCTCGACGACCCCAATGCCGAGTGGACGCTAAGTGCCCACGGCTCGATGATTCTGGTGAATGACAATACCAACGCGGTCCTGCTCGCGGGTTCAGACGTTAATATCAACGGCAGACTGCTCGTTGGCGGTGAAGTGCAGACCAATGCCCGCCTCGATTTCGGCGCGAGCGCCGAGGTCCCCATCGCCACGGCCGGCGAGCCGTTTCACCTCAATGGCGGCAACAATACCGACGATCCAAATACGATCGCGGGTGCTTTCATCTTGGGCCCCGGCGTCTTGGCCGCGAGCGATGGTCGTGCATTACACGGCTTCGGCCAGATCATGGCCGACGTCGACTTCGATGGCGCGGCGCACGTTCTGGCTCAGGGCGGATCGCTGATCCTCGGAGGCGCGATCGTGGACGTGGGCACGCTTGGCACCGCCGATGGGAGCGGCATCCTCGATGTTGTGAATCTCTGGAACACCAATGTTACGGACCTTGTCCAGCTCAACGGCGGCGAGCTGCGCGGCGGCACGGTTGCCAACGACGGCGCCAACGGCCTTAACGGCTTTGGTTTAATTTCGTCACGCGTGATCAACAGCACTCGCATCGACGCGGAGGGCGGCACGCTGGTCGTCGAAACGGCCAATAACGACAACGATTGGGATGGCGCGACCGGCACCGGCTCGCTGAACGCCGTCAGCGGAGATCTCGAAGTCCGCGACGACGCCACGTTCCTGTTCACAGGCACGGCGAGCGCGAGCGCCAACCGAACGGTGTTCGCCAACGATTTTGAACTGGAATTTGAACCGGGGTCTACATTGACCCTGGCCGATGGCGCCCGCTACCGGTCGACCAATGGAACGGACATCGGCGGCGCGGTCACGGTCACGGGCGGCACGGCATCGCTGGAAATCGACGGTACGACAGTCCTTGAGAACGGCAGTGCGACCATGTTGACGGGCAATCTGCGTTTGGAAAATCCTGTTACGGTAGTGCAAGCCGGCGCAATGTTTGCCGGTGGTGGAACACTGATCAACGCCGCGAATCGAACGCTGCGGCTTTTGGACGGCGCAAATGTCGGCGTGCTGATCCAGAACCAAGGGACTCTCGAATTAGGCGCGTCTCCCGGTCAAGTGCTGGGCATCGATTTCCAGCAGGATTCCTCCGGGGCATTCGAGATCGAAATAGCAGGCATCGGTCTGAACGACTTCGACCGGCTGACACTGACCGGACAGGCGCAGATAGCAGGCGAATTGAACGTATCTCTGTTGGATGGCTTTACCCCCGTGCTAGGCAACGTGTTTGGTTTTCTCTCGGCGGTCGGCGGGGTCGCGGGCACGTTCCAAACAACCAGCTTGCCGGACTTGGCCGCAGGTCTCTCCTGGTCCATCAGCTACAACCCCACCAATGTCCAACTATCCGTGGTTCAGGCTCTGCCAGGCGACTACAACGAGGACGGCGCCGTAAATGCCGCCGACTACACCGTATGGCGGGATCAATTGGGGGGCGGAACGTCGCTCCCGAATGACGACACGGCGGGCGTTGGACCGGACGACTACGACCGCTGGAACATGCACTTCGGTCAAAATGCCGGTACCGGCTCCAACGGCCCTGACGCGGTGCCCGAGCCATCCGCCCTGCAACTGCTACTACTGGCGGCGGCAGGCGTGTGCTTGAAGTTGCGGCAAGCTGGATGGTAAGAGTCGTTGCCCGATTGTCGAAGGGTGGTGGAGGGGGGGCTGATTGATGATTTGGGATTTGGGATTGGGGGTTGCGGACAGGGGGGTGGCGGTGGGGACACACATTTGATTTTTGCGACATCTATTCGGGTTGGGGCGTGGAGCGCGGATGGCGGTAACGTGTTAAGCTGCAAACGGTTACGCGGTTAGTTGCCTGGTTGGCGTGGGGGAGTTTTCGTCGATAAACGGAAGAGTCATCTGGCGAGCAAGTTGGGCGACGGCGCGCCTGCGGCGCGCACTGCGAGCGCAGGCCGCTCGGCGGGCGGCTAGGTGGTAGGTGGTGCGCACCTTGGGTGGCACTGCTGGCTTGTCCAGCAGTGGAGTCCTGGTACTCACTTCGCACTGCTGGGCGAGCCAGCAGTGGCACCAGCGAGCGGTGGAGGAAGGCGGAGAATTGCTAGGCTATCCTCGCTCCTCGCTCCTCACCTCTCGCTCCTCAAAGGCGGCGGGCGGTTGTGGAATTGCATTTGCGTACATGCTCTCGAGAGGGGTGGTAGATTTGTTCGCATGTACACTATACGATTGGTGGCACTTTTGCAAGCGGGAAGTTGAGAAGAACGGGAACGGATGGCTGACGCCGCTGGCCCGCTACGGCCGGTTCAGAGACCTCGATCAGCAGCGGAACCCTGGGTGGCGTGCTGGATTGCCGAATTTAGTAAGTTCGCTAGACTTGAGAAAAGCTCGGAATCTAGGCAATCATGCGCAGATCAGAGTTAATAGACAACATGGGATAGGGAGATCAACTTCGTGGGCAACGGCAGCCAACGACGACTTGTCCGCATTACCCCCGGCAACGTCCGACAGCACCATATTTACGTCCGCGAACACCTCGACTTTTTCCCGCCCGATTGCATTGGTCCCTCGCGCCGGAATGGCAACGGCAATGGCCACTGCATCGAACTGGAACTCGACGGTCTTGATGAGGTCGTGACGACCGACATTGGCAAAAGCGCTGCGAACGGCAAGCCACGCGGCTTCTTTCGCGGCCGCCAATGGGTCCGGCGATTCTTCAAACGGCACGAAGTGAACGCCGGCGACCTACTAGCGATTGATCGGATCGAGGAACGCCGGTATCGCCTGTCGGTCGGTCGCCGGGCTTCGGCAAATGGCGAATCGTTCACCGCCGCGGAATTCTTTGCTGGAATTGGATTGGTTCGTCTTGCTCTTGAGCGTCATGGCTGGCAAGTCGTGTTCGCAAATGACATTGATCCGGATAAAGCCGAGATGTACCGGCACAACTGGCCCAGCAATGATCATTTGATTGTGGACGACATTCACAAGATAGACGCGGACACCATTCCGACTTGTGATTTATTCACGGCTTCATTTCCATGCAACGATTTGTCGATTGCCGGTCGTTGGGAAGGGCTTGATGGCAAAGAGTCGTCCGCATTCTGGGGGCTGATTCGCATTCTGCGTGAAATGGGTGATCGAAAGCCGCCCACAGTCTTACTGGAAAATGTACTCGGGTTTTTTATGAGCGACGGAGGGCGTGACTTTGAGAAAGCGCTGCTTGCCCTCAATGACCTCGGCTACTGCGTTGATGCGTTTATTCTTAACGCCAAACATTGGGTTCCTCAGAGCCGAGTGCGGCTTTTCGTTGTAGCAACCCTAGACCAAGGGCAATCGCGTCGAACAGTGGCATCACCAAGCGGGGCTCGTCCGGAACCACTCGTAACATTCATCAATTTGAATCCGCACATCCACTGGAATCTGAAGAAGCTGCCGTCACTGCCACAGCCACGGACACGACTTGCGGATATCGTTGAGGATTTGCCGTCAAACGACAGACAGTGGTGGAACGGAGAGCGTGCGGCCTATTTTATGAATCAGTTGAGCGAAAAGCACAATGAAGTCGCACAGCGAATGATTGCCGCGCGCAAGATCACGTATGCCACCGCGTTTCGCCGCGTACGCAACGGACGAAGCATGGCGGAGCTACGCTCGGATGGCATTGCGGGCTGCCTACGAACACCGCGTGGCGGGAGCGGACGTCAGATTCTATTCAAGGCAGGGCGAGGAAAGTATCAAGTTCGTCTTTTGACTCCCCGAGAATGCGCGCGTTTGCAAGGAGTGCCGGATAGCTACCGCATCGGCGTTCCGCTGAACAAAGCCCTCTTTGGATTTGGCGACGCGGTTTGTGTTCCTGCCGTCGAGTGGATAGCGAAGAACTACCTGAACCGGTGCGCCAAGGCTCTATGGAAGGTTCACCCTTTGGAAAAGGCTAAATAGATAGATGGCAAAATCACAGGCGCAGATCTTCAAGGAGCAGCAGCTGCGCCACCTTCCTAAAACGGTCGGCATATATGCGCTGTGCGATTTGGACGAAATCCCGATCTATGTCGGCCAGTCCGAAGACGCCATTTCGGCGCGCGTGCGGCGGCACCTTACCAGTGCTCGGAGCGATGTCATTGCGAACCGGCAAGTCGACGTATGGGAAATCGCATATGTGTGGGCGTGGCCGGTCATAGATCATCCTCAGATGGACCTGCTCGAGCAACATCTTTTCAACAAATTCAACGCCGAGAGCCCGTTAGTAAATGGACGGGTTCTTCCGGACCCAGGGCCAATGCAGATTCCTGTTCCTGAGAAAGTGCGCGTGCAGGTTATGTCGGATGACCTGATCATCGCCCGGCGCGATCCAACGTTGCGTTTTCCCCGGCAGATCCAGCATTTCAATCAACTCGTCGATTACATCTTGAACACGCAAAACAAGCCGCACCTCCGTCGTGCGCTTCAGGTTTACTATGACAGGCTCACCCGCTATTACCGCACGTTCCTCGACGTGAACGGCCTCGCGTAACGCGATGGCGGACATGTGTCGAAAAATGGCTTCCAACTCTATTACGAGGGCTGCTCATTAAAACTCTAGAGAACATTCGATCGAGTCAGGATGGTTCATCCAGGTGACTAGGAAGTTGCGTACCTCGTCGTCGTATAACATGGCGTCGCAAGCGTAGTCGAGATAGACAGTAATCTGGTATATCGACTCCGGCTGAAAGCCGCCGCTCCAGGCAAGGAAGTCCTTGACCAATGCATGTTTGTCGAAAGCTTCCATAGTTCACTCCAAGTGTGAGCGTCAAAGAGTTCTCAATACGGTCGCATTGTACTTCGCATCGGCGATGCTCCCAAAATCGAAGCATGACTGATACGTTCACTAAGGCGGAACGTTCCCGCATCATGGCAGCGGTGAAGTCCAAAGACACTTCACCGGAGCTAGTCGTCCGTCGGCTGGTCCATTCGCTCGGCTACCGCTACCGGCTCCACGTTCGCTCACTCCCCGGCACGCCAGACCTCGTGTTCCCGCGTCTGCGGAAAATCATCAACGTCAGCGGTTGCTTTTGGCACATGCACAGTTGCGGGCGGTGCCGGATTCCCACCTCCCGCCGGCGGTATTGGCTGGCAAAGCTCAAGCGGAACGCCGCGCGGGACAAACGGACTGCCCAAGCGTTGCGGCGGGCGGGTTGGCAAGTGCTAACGGTCTGGGAGTGCCAGACTGCGCCAGCAAGGCGGCCTCGGCTGGAAGCCCGTGTTGCAGCATTTCTTTCAAGGTAGTTCGTTGTTGGGCGCGTCATAACGGTTGCGACTCCTCCTACGGAGGAGGGGCAAGTAGCGGGCGGTAGGCAGAGAAGGCGCGGCTCGCGCGCTCCGCTCCGTAGGAACTCCGCGTCGCGGCTAACGAACGTCGGTGCGTTCACTCTTTGCCGCCGAAGTCGATATCCCAAATCAACACCTCGGCGCGCCTCAGTTCGTCTTTGTATGCGATTGCCAGCCTACGACCGTCGGCGGAAAGACTCATGCGGCAGAATGTATCAGAACTTCGATGGAGCACGCCGCAAGTTCGGCTGTGAATTACGGACCACAGCCGGACGGTGCCGTCCGCGCTGGCGGAAAGCAGAGTGCGGCCGTCGGGTGAAAATGCTACGTCGCGGACGCCCCGCTCGTGACCGACCAGCTCGGCCTGCAAGCGACCGCTCTCTACATCCCAGATGCGAATGACGGCGTCGCCATGCCCCGTGGCCAGCAGCGAATCGTCGCGGCTGAATGCCAGGCAATTCGTATTGCTAGCGCAGTCCCATTCGTCGCGGGGCTGCTGTTGTGGCACGTTCATCATAACGATTTTCCCCCAGTGGCCCGCGTAGGCCAGTTGGCTGCCGCTGTGATTAAACGCCGCGCAGCCCCCTTGGCGTGGAAGCGAGATGCGAGAAAGCTGACTGCCGTTGCCGGCATCGCAGAACTGCAGATAGCGGTCGCTAATTACGGCAACGATTCGTTCGTCAGGCGAAAACACCACCCCATTCGGGGAAAGCCCGTGACGAATCGTAAATAGAGTATTGCCGTCTCGATCGTCCACCGTCACATTTCCAGTGTTGAGTGGGCAGTAGGCGAGTTTGTCTCCGTTGGGCGACCACGCGGAGCCGCCGCCTTCAGCGCTGCTGATACTGCTTGCATGAAACTGCCTGCGGCCAGTGTTCGCATCGGCGACGAGCATTCGTGAACCCATGCAAAGGAGTTGCGATCCATCGGGCGAGAGTTGAATCCCTTGCAAGTTGTTAACATCGGGCTGCAACACGCGATCCGCGTCCTCCGCCAGCTTCCAGATTTTGATTCCTCCGTCCGCTCCGGCGGTGGCGAGTGAGTGAGCATCGATAAAACGCATGCTGCGGACCTCCCCGCTATGAGCGGTGAACACCTTGGGCCGATCGCGAATCGCGAGGGCATCCTTATCAACCGCCTGCAAGTCGAAAACCTCGACCGTGCCGTTGGCATATCCGACCCCGATGCTCTTGCCATCGGGCGCGTAAGCGACATCGGTGAGGTGATCGCGCGAAACGGGCGTCTCGGCGAGCTCTTTTCCGGTCGAAAAATCGAAGATCAGTGTCCTGGAATGGTAGCGTTCACCAGCCAATAGGAACCGCTCGTCCGGGGACAACCTTGCGACGGTAATGTTCGACCGATCCGGCACCGAGGGACTAACGAATTCTCGTTCCACCGCCGATAGTCCATCTCGCCAGACTTGCAAGATTCCGGCCCCGCTGTCTGCACGGCGATTCGGCACCAACAGAAAGGGGCTTTGCCGCGTGAACTGGAGCGATTCGACGCACGAGGTGCAGGGGATTCGTTGGACGACGTCGCCGCTAAGCGAGAGCAGGCAAACCTCGTGGTAACGGAAGCCGGCGGCGAGCCGCTGGCCATCGGGGCTAAAAGCGAGTGATTCGACTGTGTGATCGCCGCGAAAGATCTCCCGGCTGGCGAATCCGTCATGCAGGTCGCACAAATAGATTGCGCAAATCCGGCCCGGCCCGGGTTGCCCTGTTGCGCCGGCGGCCACATACCGTCCATCGGGCGAGATGGCGACGGAATAAAGTGGTTGGTTGCCAAGCTCGATTGATTTATGTAGGCGGCCCGATGGAACATTCCAAATCCGCAACGTCGCGTCTTCACCGACACTCGCCAGCCGGCGGTGATCGGGGAAGACCGCCAGTTCGTAGACCGGTCCTTCGTGGCCCGCCAAGGTGACCGACGTGGGCGGCATCACGCGGCCATGCAACAAGTACCAATCGAATCCGCGACGGTCGGTTGCACCTGGCGTGGGCAGTTGGCGATCGAGAATCCGCCGCACTTCGTCCGCCCAGCCTTGCTCCCATGCCTGGCAGGCGTCGGCCATGTCGGCGGTGTAGAGCAAATCGTTCGTTCGATCTAGGGCGGCGAGCGCACTGGTCCGCGCGCGATTCACCAGGATGACGGACACCGCCAGAATCGCCGTCAGCAGCACGCAGGCGAGCGCCGCGGAAGCCACCAGCTTCTGATGCCGCCGCGACCACTTCGCGACGCGCTCCACGACCGTCGGCGGCTTGGCTTTGATCGGTCGGTCTTCCAGAAAAGCTCGCAGGTCGTCCGCCAGCCGCTGGGCGGTCTGGTATCGGTCCTCCGGTTGTTTCGACATCGCTTTGGCGACGATAGTTTCCAGATCGACGGGTAGGTGGCCATCGATCTTCGTCAGGGCGCGCGGTTCCTGAAAGGCAATCTGCTGAAGAAGTTGCGTGCGATCGGTCTCCCCATACGCCGGTTGAAGTGCGATGAGTTCGTAGAGCGTGGCGCCCAGCGAGTAAATATCGGCCCGGTGATCGATGACCACCCGCGTTCCCTGCGCTTGCTCGGGGGCCATGTAGCGGAGCGTACCGAGAACGTCGCCGGTCATCGTGAGGCCGGCGTCGGCTTCAATTCGCGCGAGGCCGAAGTCGGTGACGTAGACCTTCGCCGTGGCGTCGAGCAGCAAGTTGCTCGGCTTAACGTCGCGATGAACCACCCCTTGATCGTGGGCGTGCTGCAAGGCCTCGGCCGCCTGAATTCCAATGCGAGCCGCGGACCGAAATCGCTCGGTCGCACGTCGCGATTCGAGGGCGGTGCTGCTGCGCCCCTGGGTGACGGGCTGTGTTGCAGGCGCCTCTTCAATTGCGGATTTCGGATTTCGGATTGCGGAATGAAAACATTCTATGCGCTGTCTCCTGTCTCCTGCTTCCTGTCCCCTGTTTCCTGTCCCCTGTCTCCTGACCCCTTCAATCACTTCCGCCAATGTTTGGCCGCGAATGAGTTGCATGGCATAGAAGTGGACGCCGCGATCCTCGCCAATCGAGTAAACGGAGACGATGTGGGGGTGATCCAGCGCGGCGGCGGCGCGGACTTCGTTGCGGAATCTTTGCAAGGATTTGTGATCCACGAGTGCCGCGAAGGGGAGCACCTTGAGCGCCACCTGCCGGCCCATCGAAAGCTGCTCGGCTTCGTAAACGACCCCCATCCCCCCGCGGCCAATCTCGCGGATCAAGCGGAAGTCGCCAAGCTGCTGGCGAACCGCCACACCCGACTCTCCGGAGGTAGCGATGGAACCGGAGCGCTCGCTGAGGCGCAGCAAGGAAGCCATCATCGGCAGCAGGTCGCGCAGTTCCATTGCGTACTCGGGATGCGCTGCGGCGAGAGCCTCCACGTCGATCGGCTCGCCGTTCCGCAAGCCGCCAAACGCCGCCTCGATGATCCGTTCCAGCTCGGCATCGAGCGCTTGTTCCGTATCCGGCGATGAAGTGCGCGACTGCATATTGATTCGTTGGTAACTATTTTGCCGTATGAAGTAACAGGGGTGTCAAGTGTGAGTAAGTGAGTAAGTGAGTAAGTGAGTAAGTGAGTAAGTGAGTAAGTGAGTA
>JBBDYG010000043.1:104030-157267 GCA_040901765.1 Pirellulales bacterium | reverse complement strand
GTGAGTAAGTGAGTAAGTGAGTAAGTGAGTAAGTGAGTAAGTGAGTAAGTGAGTAGGTGAGTAGGTGAGTAGGTGAGTAGGCGAGTAGGTGAGTAGGTGAGTAGGCGAGTAGGTGAGTAGGTGAGTAGGTGAGTAGGTGAGTAGGCGGGGAGTTTGGCAGCGGTGCGATCGCTTCTCCAGACTCACTTACTCACTTACTCACTTACTCACTTACTCACTTACTCACTAACGACCGATGAACTTCAGACGGCTAAACTGTTAAGTTCGTTAGAGGTCCGAGCCCAGCAGCCGACGAAGCCGCTGCAAGGCACGCAGGTGCCGGGAGGTAACTACAGTTTGGCTGACGCCAAGCTCCGTGGCAATTTCTGCGACGCTCATTTGCTCCAGGTATCGCAGGATGAGGATTTCACGATCGGGGGGATTGAGTTCCAGCAGCGACGCTTGGATTCGAGCCTCCACTTCCGCCTTTTCCGCCCTGCGACTCGGAACGATGCTGCTAGTGACGATGCCGTGCGCCAATTCGACCAGCGACTCGTCGCTCAAACCCGCCGCCCACGTATGTTCGCGCAGTACGCTGCGGCGTGCGGCGTCGATGTGCATTCGGTGCAAGTCGGTGAGCCGGTCCCAAGCAATTCGCCGAAGCCAGGGGAAGAAGGGGATCTGGGGGTCGGAAAGGTACTCGGGCAAGCGTTGATGGGCGTCGTGCATGGTTTCCTGCACGATATCGGAAGCGTCGACCCGCACGGCGACTCGCTTGTCGAGGCGAATCGCGACCATCCGCTTGAGGCGTTCGCGATAGCGGTCGAGGAGCTCGGCTTGCGCCTGCTGGTCGCCTTTGCCAGCGCGTTGCAACAGCGAATCCAATGGCTCGCCAAGATTATGCGACACGAATCGAATCCCCTTGTAACTAGCCGTGCTCCAGTCTGCCCGGTCACCGTTATTCCCACCATTCAGCGTAAATTCTACTGCAGACTGCGCAGTTTCGCGGTTCGATTGCGTAATTTCGTGAATTTTTCCAGATTTCTGGTGACCGATGGGCCGACAAGTCGGCTCCTATTAATGAGGGCAGGTTTCGGAAGCGAGCCGTTTCGAAATCTCCGCCCTGTGATTTCCGCGAATTCGTCGATGGGGGGTCAACTCATGCGCGCGCCAGTGCAGTTGTGGACTGCCTGTTTTCTCCTAATTGGCACCGCGGCCAGCGATGCCCAGAGCTTACGATATTTAAAGCAGCCACCAGGCGGCTCCCGCAGCCTTCCATTGGGCATCTCTGCCGATGGTTCGGTCGTCGTGGGGCGGAGCATTCTGGCCTCCGGTGGCCACGCTTTCCGCTGGACGCAGCGAAGCGGGATGGCCAGCATGGGCGACTTGCCCAGCGGAGATTTCGGTAGCGTAGCGTATGCTGCCTCGGCCGACGGATTGATTGTTGTCGGCGAGGGCCATTCCGCCTCGGGCGTCGAAGCGTTTCGCTGGATGTCCGGTGTGGGCATGCGGGGATTGGGAAGCCTGGGCGGCAAAAACTTCGAAAGTCGGGCCAAAGGCCTCTCCGCCGATGGGTCGGTCGTCGTGGGAGATAGCCTCTCTCCGTACGGAACCGAAGCCTTTCGCTGGACCGAAGAGAGTGAAATGGTCGGCCTGGGCGACCTGCCCGGCGGCGAGCACGTCAGCGGCGCTCACGGAGTCTCCGCAGACGGCGCCGTTGTCGTCGGCCAGAGCGAATCGTACCGCGGTCTGGAGGCGTTCCGCTGGGTTGCTGGCACGGGAATGATCGGCCTCGGAGACTTGCCAGAGGGTAAATGCGAGAGTGTCGCGCTGGACGCTTCGGCGGCTGGGTCAGTCGTCGTTGGCATGGGCGAGTCGGCAACCGGCAAAGAGGCCTTTATCTGGACCGCCCAGCACGGCTTGGTGGGTCTCGGGTTTTTGCCAAGTCACACGTCAAGTGCCGCGATGGGTATATCGGCCGATGGAAATGTAATTGTCGGATGGAGCAGTTCCGACGTGGATACTATAGCCTTCGTCTGGACTCGTCAGCACGGTATGCGCGCAATCCGCGAGGTGATGCTGCAGGGCGGATACGATGTGGCCGACGCAAAGCTCACGCGAGCCATAGACGTATCCGCCGATGGAAGTCGGGTCGTGGGAGCGGGGTCGGGGCCACGGATGACGGTCTGGCTCGTCGATCTCCCGCCTCGCGTGACGCAATTGCCACGACAAACCGTCAGCGCAGTCGCGGCACAGCGCTAAAGAGGATTCAGAAGCCAGGAAAGTAAAGAACTTCACAAACTTAATAAAGGATCATATCCATGCCTGCAGTTACCAACCAGGAAGCCCCATCAACGCCGACCGGCATTGCCCGGAAGATACTCAATGGACAGCACGTTCCCGAGGAGGAGCGGCAGCGGCTGCCGCCTCACTTGCTCGCGTTCCTGGCACTTCGCGGCCACTTCGAGCTGTCGATGCGGGACCGGTTTCGCTTGCCGAAATCGACCTTGGTGCAGCTCGCAATCAGCCGAACGATTACGCTCACACGCCGCGAACGGGACCGACTCAGCCCGATCATTCTCGCGCAGCTTGCGGTGGGCGGTCACGTCCATCTCGACTCGGACGAGTACCAGCGCATCCCGCGCTCGATTCGCGCGCTGCTCGAAGAAAAGGTGCGCCCGCGCGGTAGGGGAACGTCTGGCCGAGACCAACCAACGCGTGCGATCAAGGCCTCGAACCATCGCAATTGACGACCGCTGGGTATCTCCCAGATACGAATCACAGCGTCGCCGTGTCCGTTCTAAGCAGGTAGCTCCCGTCCTCGGGTTTCGGGCGCAAACCACAACGTGGCGATGCCGATCAGGAATAGGAAGCTCAGGGCCGACGCCACGTCCGGCAACGAGTATCCCCATTCGCTGCGGACCCAGCCGACGACGAAAAGAATCGGAGCTGCCAAGATGCGGCCCGCGTTAAAGCAGAGACCGGTGCCCGTGCCGCGAAGTCGGGTCGGATAGAGTTCCGGAAAATAAATTGCGTAGCCGGCGTGCATCCCAAGCGTGAGAAAACCGAAGATGGGCAGCGCGATCAAGAGCACATTCACGGTCCGAAAAACCTGGAATACCAAGAGCGCACTGACCAAGCCGCCGATTTGGAAGATCAGAAATGCGCCGCGTCGGCCGATCCGCTGACAGAGCGGCCCGAACGTCAGAAGCCCCATTCCGCCGCCGGTTGTCACGAGAAACATGCCGAGCATTTCCCAACGCTTCAGCGCCACCGAATGCCGCTCGATGACCGCCGCCTGCTGAGCTTCATTGAGTATCTGTCCCGAAGGGGTCTCTGCTGCAAGGTAACGCTGCTCGACCGCGGTTTGTAGCATGTCCTTGCCGTAGATGTGCGCTCCCCAAAAGGTAGCCAGTCCCACCGCCGCCAAAGTGACGCCGACCAAAGTTCGCTGTAGCAGTCGACCGCGGAATAGCTCGTTTATCGCGCCCATCGGCTCGTCAGGACGCGAAGCGGCACGCTCTCGTGCGGTCTGCCAGCTTTCCGGTTCTTTGAGCGAGCGACGAATCCAAATGATCAATAGCGCTGGAAAAACGCCGATCGCGAATCCCAGTCGCCAAGGCAGCGACGTCGGGTCAATGAACTGGCCTAACCAATCGAGCTGGGCGCTTTTCGACCACTGAAGGAGCGCTGCGTTGCCAATTAGGAACGTACCGGCTGCCACGGCCAGATAGGTTCCTAGCACGCTCGAGGCATGAAAAATCCCGCCGACATGAGCTCGAGCCTTCTTGGGAAACACTTCCGCGACCAAAGAGCTGGCGACCGCCCACTCGCCCCCGACGCCCAACGCGACCAAGAACCGAAATCCGGCCAGGTGCCACCACTGCTGAGAGAACGCCGAAAGGCAGGTGAAAACCGAGTAGAACAAGATCGTCAGCGAGAGAACGCGTTTCCGCCCCAGCCGATCGCTGAGCATGCCGAACGCGATACCACCGATCGCTCCGCCCATCAGAAACGCTGCTAGGGCAACGTTGTTGTAGAGTGCGATCCGCCCCTCGGTCGCGCCGGGTGGCGCTAGTGAAGGCATCGCCTCCTGCATGCTGGCCACAAAGATCTGGCCTTCGAACACGTCGAAAATCCAGCCCAGCGACGCGATGAGGAGCACTGTCCACTGGTATCGCGTGATGCCAGTGTACCAGCGTTCGGAATCCGGCATGGTCGGACCGATGGAAGGCTTAGTCATGCGGAAGGTCTTTTCCCGGCTCGATTGCGGTTTAGGACGCCCCGTCGGCGAGCGCGCGATTCTGGTGCGGCGTTGCCCCATGCGGTCCGGACTTGATTGCGCTGGAGTTCAATGGGAGATGTGACTGGGCCGCACATAGCGAGGCGAGTACTTTACGCTTCCCTCGAAAAGTGCGCCGCCCGTGCATGACAACGAGGTTGTCCAACATGACGACGTCACCGCGCTGCCAGGGCAGATCGAATGTGAGCTCTTCAGCCAGTTCGGTCGCCAATTTCATTGCGGCGGTATCCAGCGGCTCACCATCGCCAAGGCGAATCGACTTGGATGGATCGTTCCGAGGATCTTTCCAGCCGCGAAACGCTGCGATGAGTTGGTTGAAGAACGTTTTGCGACCCGGCGAAATCTCGCGAACCGCTGGCAACACCGGGGTCACGACACGCAGACATCCATCGGGAAGCCACTCCCACGAGTAACCGAGCCCCTCTAACCTCGCTTCGGCCTGCTCGCGGTTCGGCGCGCCGAGCGTACTCTGCCAGCTTCGCCCCATTCCCGATAGCGGATCGTTTTCCGATGGCATCACGTTCGTATATTGAAGCCCTTTCTCATCGCACTTGCGGGCGAAATCGGGAAGTTCTTCGGACAACCGCTGATAAAAGATGTCCGAGCGGCAAATGGGCGTTTCGCCTCCTTCTTCGGCCGGCTGTTCGCAGAAGAAGAAAAGTTTACTGGGAAAGATTGGCGTCTGCGCCATTTCGTGATGCAGATAAATGGTGACCTCCGCCGGGGCTTCATTGGCCGAGAACACGCGCTCGGTCCAATTCACTCGCACCGCGTTCGAAAGCGACTGATTGTAAGGGAAATTCGGCAGGTCGAAGGCCGCAACGAAGGCGTCGAAATCGGCGGCCGAACCTAAAGGAAAACCGCGAAATAGAATCGCCCCATGCACGCCAACTTGCCGCTCCAATTCGGCGCGATGTTGCCCAATCCAATCGCCGCTCATTTCCAGCGTCGCTTCCGATGTGCGGCATTGAAGCACCAGTGGGAAGACCTGGCCGTAGACCGTTTGTTGTCCGGGGACGGCAACGGGCGAAACCTCAATCGTAGATGTGCCGGGCATGAGGCTCTCCAAAACTAGATAATCAGTCATAGATGGGGAAAAACGTATCGAATGCTTCATCGCAAAAGACGCCGGGATCGTTGAATCGCCGGTTGCGATTCAGCGCGCCGATGTCGTCCATCTCGTCGACCGATAGCTCGAAATTGAACAGCGCTAAGTTTTCGCGCAGCCGACCGGGACGGCTCGTTTTCGAGATCACGGACGTTCCGCGCTGCACGCCCCAGCGGAGCACGACCTGCGCCGGCGTCTTGTCGTGACGACGAGCGATATCGAGGACGACTCGTTGCTCGAGCGGAGACTCGTCCGGCTCCGCCATGTTGAGGGAGACGTAAGATGCGGCCCCCAATGGCGAGAAAGCGGTCACGCCAATCTCTTCGGTCCGGCAGAATCGCAGCAGCTTCTCCTGCGTCAAATAGGGATGAAGCTCGACCTGTAAAACCGCCGGTGGAATTTCGGCATACGACAGCAAATCGCGCAGCAGCGATACATTGAAGTTGGAGACGCCGATGTTCCGGACCAGCCCCGCGCGAACTAATTCCTGCATCGCTCGCCAGGTTTCGAAAATCGGGATGCGAGAGGGTTCCATGTGCGGCGCCGCCGCGTGGGGATCGTGGACCCAACCGGGCGGATACCGAGTCTCGAAAGGCACGTAGCGGAGCGCAATCGGAAAATGGACCAAGAACAGGTCGAGATAGTCCATCCGCAGGTCGAGTAACGAACGCTCGACCGCCGGTCGCACCTGGTCCGCGGCATGATACGTGTTCCAGAGCTTGGAGGTGATCCACAGTTCCTCGCGCCGACATCGATTGGCTTTCAGAGCGCGCTGGAGTTCTACGCCAACTTCCACCTCGTTGCCGTAATCGCAAGCGGAATCGAAGTGCCGGTATCCGCAGCGAATGGCTTCTTCAATCAACGGCGGTAGTTGAGGCGGCTCGACTTTCCAAAAGCCGAGCCCGACAAGCGGCATCTGGTCGCCGCCGCGTAGTGTCTTCGTTGGAATATTCATCGTGGACCAATGCTCCTACCGGGTGGGCGTCCATTGATGCACGGCCAGTGCGGCGGCTCCAAGCGCGCCTCCAAACTCGCCAAACTCCGAAGCTACGATCCGAGGCACTCGGGCATGCAATTGCGGCGTCAGCCCTTTGACAACCTGGCGAATCGGTTCCAGGAACGTGTTGCCGAGTTCGGCCAGCGGACCGCCAATGATGACTTGCTCGGGATTCAGCATGAGATTAATCTGACAAATCGTCCGGCCGGTCACAGTTCTTGGTAACCAACGGCGAGCATGGTTAAACTATTGTTTCGATCTCAAAACACTGCACCTCTGGCCCTATTCTCTTATGTCGAGACTGAAGCAGCAACAACCGCCCGCGACTCGTCGAGACTTCTTGAAGACCACCACCGCGGTGTTGGACGGGGCGGCGTTGGCCGGATTGGTGGTTCCTGCCGTTCACGCCGCTGAGGATCAGACACTTCGAGTCGCCCTGGTCGGGTGCGGCGGCCGGGGGAGAGCGGGCCGTCATCGCCGCCCATCGACGCCCATCGACGTGTCGACCCGGTGAAGACAACGAATTCATAATGTCGGGCTATCGGCTGTCGGCTTTCAGCTATCGGCCAGAAAAAACGCCCGCCAACTTCAGGCCGACAGCCGACAGCCGATAGCCGACAGCCTTCACGCAGGAACCAATCATCATGGCAAATACAGCGGTTCGATTTGGCCTGATTGGTTTTGGCGCTTGGGGCAATTTCCATGCGCATGCCATTGCCGAAACCGAGGGCGCCGAGCTAGTCGCCGTTGCGGCCAAGTCGGAGGCGACGTGCGCAGCGGCCCGCGAAAAGTTCCCGCACGCGGAGGTTTACTCGAACTACCGTGAGCTTGTTCGTCGCGACGACATCGACATCGTCGACGTGGTGCTGCCGAGTTTCTTGCACCACGAGGTTGCATCGGCGGTGCTTACGTCGGGAAAGCACTTGCTGCTCGAAAAACCGATGGCGCTTTCGATCGCCGACTGTAACGATTTGATACGCCTGGCCCGCGATCGTGGTCGGTTGCTGGCAATCGGCCACGAATTTCGCGTTTCCTCACTCTGGGGCAAGCTGAAGGAGCTTGTGGACGATGGTTTCGTCGGTACTCCGCAGTATGTCCTGGTGGAACTTTCGCGCCGCCCGTACCGACTTGGCGCCGAAGGTTGGCGATTCGACATCGACCGGGTTGGTAATTGGATTCTCGAAGAGCCGATTCCCTTCTTCGACTTAGCGCGCTGGTATTTGTCCGGGACGGGTGAGCCGGAGACCGTTTACGCCGTCGCCAACGCGCGCGATCCGGCACATCCGGAGTTGCAGGATAATTTCGGCGCCACAGTAAAATTTTCCGGTGGTGGGATCGCCGTCATCGCACAAACCCTCAGTGCGTTCGAGCACCACCAAACGGTGAAAGTTACGGGCACCCACGGCGCTTTGTGGGCGCGTTGGAGTGGGGCCTTGGATCGCACGCTCCACCCGACGTTTTCCCTGCGAGCTTTCAACGGCGGAGAGGTGATGGAGGTGCCCATCACGAAGTCCACCGGCGAGGTCTTCGAGCTGCGGGAGCAGATTGCCGACATCATGCGCGCCGTTCGCGACGGCCAGCCATTGGCCGTGCGTGGCGAAGACGGCCTGGCGTCTGTCGCGCTGTGCTTGGGTGCGCAAAAATCCGTACAGACCGGACAGCCCGTTTCGATGAGCGAAGTGCTGGGAGAAAATCGCCCGTCGATACCACGATGAAACTCGCGTATCGCCACACCACCTCGGGCGATGCGCGAGTCAGCTTGGCAATGTCAGTGCTTTTCGCAAATCCCAATTTTGGCGGAAAACAGGTGTTTAGCGATAGCGGAGAGGACAGGATTCGAACCTGCGGTAGGGTTGCCCCTACACCGATTTAGCAAACCGGCGCATTCGACCACTCTGCCACCTCTCCTGGTGGACCCTCACGCCCTCAACCCATTGGCCAAGCGCGGGGAAGTCGCATCTTATTTTACGTCTAAATGCAGTGGCTGCAAGGCGAGGCAACTGACAGCCGTAGTGGCGGCTGCAATCCGCCGCTACGAATGAATCACAGCCGCGGAGGGTTGCGTTCCACTTTATTGCTTGATTCGCATCTTGTAGAACGATCGCCAAACGAAGACCAGCGCAGCGGCAAACAAAACGGCCCCACAGATGAGCCGTGTTTGCGTCGGCATCTCGATTGCGAGCTCGACGGCCAGCAGGCCGAACAGCGTTGTGAACTTGATGATCGGGTTAATCGCCACCGACGAAGTGTCTTTAAACGGATCGCCGACCGTATCGCCCACGATTGTCGCCTCGTGTAGCGGCGTTCCCGCTTCGCGTAGATTGACTTCGACAATCTTTTTGGCGTTGTCCCACGCGCCACCCGCGTTGGCCATGAAGATCGCCTGGTAGAGGCCGGTAATGGCGATCGACACGAGATACCCGATAAAAAAGTAGGAATCCAAACAGGCAAAGGCGAGCGTCGTCAGGAACACGGCCAGGAAGATATTGATCATTCCGCTCTGGGCATATTGGGTGCAGATTTCCACGACCCGCTTGCTGTCTTCGCGCGAGGCGCTTTTGGCGCCCTCTTCAAGATGAATATTGGCTTTAATGAACTCAACCGCGCGGTAGGCGCCAGTGACCACGGCTTGAGTCGAGGCGCCCGTGAACCAATAGATGATTGCGCCGCCGGTTATCAGACCGAGCAAAAAAGGTGGGTGAAGCATCGACAGGCCCTGCAGGGCGACCGAATCGGTCAGGCCGTCGGTCAGGACCATGATGATCGAGAAGATGAGCGTCGTAGCACCCACTACGGCTGTGCCAATCAGCACCGGCTTCGCCGTAGCCTTGAAAGTATTTCCCGCCCCGTCGTTTTCTTCGAGCAGATGCTTGGCTTGATCGAATCTTGGTGTGAAGCCGAAGTCGCGCTCGATCTCTTGCGGAGCTCCGGGGAGCGTGGCAATTTCGGACAATTCGTAAATGGACTGCGCGTTATCGGCAACTGGCCCATACGAATCGACAGCAATGGTCACCGGCCCCATGCCCAGGAAGCCAAACGCCACCAGGCCGAATGCAAACACCGAGGGGGCGATCATTAGGTTGCCGAGGCCCAACTCACTGACGCCATAGGCAATGCCCATCAGGCCGACAATCGTGAGGCCCATCCAGAACGCGCTGAAGTTACCTGCCGTGAGGCCGGAAAGAATATTGAGCGATGCCCCGCCCTCGCGAGAGGCCGTTACGACTTCTTCGACATGGGCGGAATGGGTGGAGGTGAAGATTCGCACCAACTCGGGAATGATGGCGCCGGCCAGAGTTCCGCAGGAGATGATCGTGGAAAGCTTCCACCACAACGAGCCATCGCTCAAATCCCCGCCGATGTCGCTGATCAGCACATATGAAGTTACATACGTCACGGCGACGGAGATCAGCGACGTGATCCAGACGAGCCACGTGAGCGGGCTTTCGAAGTTCATCACCGTGGCGTTCAGGTACTTGCTCCTGGCCCGCACTTGGTTCACAGCATATGCCAGCACGCTGGTGATGATCATCATCACGCGCATGATGAAGATCCAGACCAGCAGTTGCACCTGGATCGGGGCGGCGGTTGCATTCGCCGTGGCGAGCTGTTCGACCGTGGCCGATTCGAGACTAACCCCTGCCGGCAGAAACTTGGGAGTAATGGCCAACATAATGAAGACGATAAGTGCCACGCCGGTGACACCGTAGGTCTCGAAGCCATCGGCCGTGGGGCCGACGGAATCGCCCGCGTTGTCGCCGGTGCAGTCGGCGATTACGCCAGGATTCCGCGCGTCGTCTTCCTTGATATTGAAAGTGATCTTCATGAGATCGGCGCCGATGTCGGCGATTTTCGTGAAGATGCCACCCGCGATTCGCAAAGCGGCTGCGCCCAAGGATTCGCCGATGGCAAAACCGATGAAGCACGCCCCGGCCAAGTCGGGCGGAACAAACAGCAAGATGGCGAGCATGATCGCCAGTTCGACGCTGATGAGCAGCGTTCCGATGCTGATGCCGGCCTGCAAAGGAATGGCGTAAATCGGGTAGGGTTTGCCGTCCAGACTCGCAAACGCCGCCCGCGAATTGGCGTAGGTGTTAATGCGGATGCCGAACCACGCAACGCCATAGCTCCCCAAGATGCCGATCACGCTAAAGCCAACGATGATGGCAACTCGCTGGGCCTCCATCCCGCGCAGCCAGCCAAAGTAAAACACCATGACGGCGCCGATGAACAACTCGAGAACCAGTAGGAATTTACCCTGGGTAAGGAGATACGTCTTGCAGGTGTCGTAAATGAGTTCGGAAATTTCGCGCATCGACTGGTGGACCGGCATGCTGCGTAGGCGATAAAACATCGCCAAACCGAACGCGGCGCCGAGACCGCAAACGACCAGACCTGCATGCAGCAATGCGCGGCCGCTAATTCCGTGAAAGGTTTCGCTGCCGATATCCGGCAGAACCAGGTCCGCCTCGCTGGCCGACGCGACGGACGAGAGCACCAGGACGAGCAGCGCGGAGAGGACGGACGATAACACGGATGGCATGGAAGATTCCGGACTTGGGATTGTATGAAAAAGACTTGTTCCGCGAGCCGCGTAGACGGTGGAGTTTAGGTCGCCAAGCGTGCCGATCGGCTAATGCCGCCCTGCACCGCGACGGAGGGTTGACCGGTATTGGCGACCACGCTTGAGCGGGCACAGCCCCGATCGGGCCGAGAGGTTATCGCGCAGCCGCTCGCTATGATCGTAAGTGCTTTCCCTTTTTAGAGTTAGCAAGAGCAGACGATCAACCGCCACCACCATTGTGTACCCGTCTCGTCACTTGGCCAGAACGCGACGCAAAGCCTGATTCCATTTCGCTTTACGTTAGAATGCGAGTCTAAACTGGCAGATTCGGAGTGTCAACGGACCGGCCTGCGTGAACTTGGGAACCACCGTATTGGCGGCTTCCAGCCGTCGCAAACGGCGATATTCGCCGAATTGTTCGGTGGCTGGAATCCGCCGCTATGCACGCCTTAACGTCCCAGCTTCGACGCTAACTCTGCTAGCCACGACTGGATGAGAGTTGATTGATTGGCGTTGCGAGACACGTGCTCTTCTGCGGCTAGGCACGATTGCAAGGCCTGGATGGCTTGGTTCGCGGTCGCGCGCTGAGCGATGAGTTGGTCCCGGGCCTGCGTGAGCGATGGATCGCTATTCCCGGCGAGTTCCGGGGCACCGAGAACCATGTGCAGCACCTCTCGATAGAGGTCGGCGGCAAAGCTGATTATCTGGCGTAAGCGTGCTCGCCGTGGGGGGGCATCTTTACCGGCTTCTTTGACAAACTCTTCAACGGATTTGGCAAGCCTAACGCTGTTAAACCGCGGCGCTGCAAGCTGCTTCAGCAAATCCGCGCGAAACTGCCACACTGCGTCGTCCTGCGCTGCAATCGCCGCCGCAACGCTGCCGCCGCTGCGGCGCGCAAGATCCTGGGCCACTGCGCCGTTGGTCAATAATTGGCGGTCTTGGAGAATCGCGGCCACGTCGTCGTTCGATAGTGTTGCAAATCGAACCACTTGGGCTCGCGACCGGATTGTCGGAAGCTGTTTCGCAAGCGAAGTGCCCAAGAGAATTATCATTGAATGCGGCGGCGGCTCTTCGAGCGTCTTGAGCAGGCAGTTAGCGCTGGCTTCGTTGAAATCGTCCGCGGCGTCGATGATTGCAACCCGCCGCCGGCTAACCATTGGCCGCAGGGAGAGATCATGGCATAGCCCCTCTTGGTTCCGTTTGTCACCTTTGCCAATGAATAGCTCGATCGGCAGCGAGCTTTTGTCGGCCGGTTTGCGAACGAGCAGGAGGTCTGGATGATTGCCCGCGGCGAACAACACGCAGGATGCACACTCACCGCAGGGGGCCAGGTCGGCGTCGGCCGACTTTACACACATCAGCGATTGGGCTAACCGGAGCGCAAACGTTCGCTTCCCCACGCCGCTCGGTCCAACGAACAGATAGGTGCTAGCCAGCCGGCCACGCGCCAGCGTGCGGCGGAATCGGTTGACAACTGGATCGTGTCCGCGAACGTCGAGCCACATGGAGGGGAAGTGGCCAGGGGTCAGTGGCCAGTCGTCCGTGGGGAAGGCAGTTTTAGGGTAAAATCCTGAGCGGCGTGTCGAGTGCGATTGGTGTAGATTGTAAGAGTAGCGGAGAGCGCTGGTCTTGGGGAGGTTCCGGGTAGCCTCGGCGTTAACGACGATTTGCGACATGACGACCGAAACGACGCTTAACGTTCGCTGCCCCCACTGCAAGACGGCGTTCCGTGCGCTGCCGGAGCACGCGGGTCGGCGGGCCAAGTGCTCGCATTGCGACGGGACGATCGTGATACCCGGCGAAGTGGTGAAACCGCCCGAGCGCCCCGCCGAGATCCCGCAGCCGCAGTACGTGGGGGTGAATTGTTTGCTGTGCGGGACGCGGATGTACGGCACGCTGGCCGACGTGGGGAAGGAATTAAAATGCCCCGATTGCGGTCGGCGGACGAAACTGCCCCCGCCCGAGGTTAAGAAAAAGCAGATCCCCGCTGCGCTCGACGGCGAGCAGTACGACTTGTGGGAGGGAGATGAGCAGCCTTGGGGCGTGACGTTGTCTGCCGAGGGGCCGCGGTATATCGCGGTGGAGTGCCGGCTGTGCCAAACGCATCTGCAAACAACCGTCGACCAAGCCGGCAAGAAAATCCGCTGTCACGACTGCGGGGCAGAGACCGTCGTGAAGTTGCCAGCTACCGGCAGCCGTCCCAAGCCCCAACCCGCGACGGTGGTCGACGAGTATGAGGTGGACGACAGCGTTCCGCCCGTCGTGCCACCATCGTTCTACTCCCCCAGCGTGGAGAAGACTGAAAAAACCGCCGATGCCGTGCAACGGCCGACGTCAAAGAAAGTGGCACGCGACGAACCACTCGATGCGGAGTTTAGGAAGCGACCGAAGTTGCCGCGTTGGCCGCTGCTCTCGGGAAACTTTCCATTCCTGCGCTCGTCCGGTGTGCCAAGCAGAATTTTCGTGATGTCTGGTTCTTTGTTGGTTCCAGGAATCATCTTGGCAATTATTAGTTCGGTGGGCAGCGCCATTTTGGGGGTGATATTGCTTCCGCTCTTGATCGTGTTAACCCTAGTTTGGATCGCAGCTACCGCGGCAGCATCAATGGCGATTGTGACGGAAGCGTCCGAGGGGAACGATCAAGTCTATGCTTGGCCTTCATCCGCGTTCATGGACTGGCTTCCGGAGTTAGGCACCCTGTTGGTCGCGCTCATGGTCAGCGCGTTCCCGGGCTGGTTGGTCGCCAAGTTGTCGCCCGAGTTGACGCAAATCGGATTGCTACTGATGGTGGCGAGCGTTCTCTTGTTCCTGCCGATCGCCCTGCTGTCGCAGCTTGCCGAGAGCTCGGTTTGGGCGATCCTATCGCCCACGGTCGTGATGAGTTGGTTCCGCTGTCCGTTGAGTTGGTTCGGATTCTATTTGCAGAGTGCCTTGCTGCTGGCCGCCGTCGGGGTGACGGGTTACGCAGCGCTGACGATAACCTTATCGATCACGCTGCTGCTTATTCCTTTGGCGATTACGGGAGTGTTCTACTACTTCCGAATCATGGGCCGGCTGGCGTGGGTGATTGAGGAATCGACGCCGGTGGCGGAAGACGAAGACGAACGCGAAAAAGTGTAGCCGCTAAGCCGCAAGCGCTTAGGAAAAATAGCGGATGGCGTTTTCGAAGAGGCGTAGGCCGTCGCCGGTGGTGCGATTTGGTTCTCGCGTCCACCGCGGATGTTGGGTGCGATCGATGAACCGCTCGGGGTGGGGCATTAAACCCAGGACTCGGCCGCTGCGGTCGCAGACACCAGCCACGTCGCCCATTGCGCCGTTCGGATTGGCGGGATACGACGGCGCGCCGTTGGTCGCGGTATATCGGAGGACTAAGCGGCCAGCGTTATGGAGTTCAGCGAGCGTGGCTTCGTCGCGGGCGACAAACTTGCCTTCGGCGTGGGCCACGGGAAGCTCCATTTCCTCGATTCCTTGCAGAAACACACTGTTGCCCGGCGCGACCGCCAGTTGCACCCAGCGGGCCTCGAACTTGGCGGAGTCGTTCCAGGTGAGCGTGGCCCGCGAACCGCCCTCATCGTCCAGGTCGAGTAAGCCCGTTTTGAGCAGAATTTGAAATCCATTGCAGATGCCCAGCACCAACTTGCCGGCATCGCGGAACTCGCGGCAAGCGTCCGCCAGGTGGTGGCGAATCTGGTTGCCCAGAATCCTTCCCGCGGCGATGTCGTCGCCGTAGCTGAAGCCGCCTGGCAGGCAGAGAATCTGAAAATCACCGAGCACCCGCGGCGATTCGAGCAACCGCGCGATGTGCATCCGCTCCGCGACGCCGCCCGCGCGCTCGAACGCGTACGCCGATTCTTCGTCGCAGTTCGTGCCGGGAGCTCGCAGAATGAGAACGCGGGGAGACATGGTGGGGATTTCAGATTTCAGATTTCAGATTTGGGATTTGAAAGTGTGAGCCGCGTCGTCCTCGACCGCGGCGCTTACCAATCGAGCGGTGCTTTCCAAGCCTTCTTCAATACGTCGATACCTGCATTGATGATCGCGATTCCGGCGTCACCAACCACCAACCGGGCCGTGTCGGTGACGCGACCGATTTCGGCGTGCGGAATGTCGGCAAGGAGTTTGCCGAACTCACGCGACTTCTCACTCGGTACTTCGCATAAAAAGCGGGTATTTGACTCGCTGAATAAACGAATCGCTGGATGATTCGCCTCGCGGTCAACGGGCATGTTCGCCACTTCGATCTCGGCACCGAACCCGCCTGCAAAGGCCATCTCGGCAGCGGCGACGGCTAGCCCGCCTTCGCTCAGGTCGTGGCAGGCCGCGACGAGACCAGCATGGATCGCGGAGTGAACAGCGGCAAACGTAGCCCGAGCCGCTAGCGGATCGACGGTCGGCACTTGACCGCCGCTTAGGTTCTGGACGAGCCCGAAATGCGAGCCACCCAGTTCGGCCTTGGTTTGTCCGATGATAAATAACTTGCTGCCAGGTTGTTTGAAGTCCATAGTCACACAACGGGAAACGTTTCCCACCTGCCCCAGCGCGCTGATTAGTAGCGTCGAGGGGATTGCGATCGTTACTCGATTCCTCTTTGCGTCGACGTAACTGAATTCGTTGTTGAGGCTATCCTTGCCACTGATAAACGGCGTTTCGAGCACCAGCGACAAATCGCGGCAGGCTAGGGCGGCGCGGACCAGCGAGCCAAGTGTTTCCGGCCGCTGGCAATCGCCCCAACAGAAATTGTCGAGCAGCGCAATGCGGCTGGGATCGGCCCCAACCGCAACGCAATTGCGGATCGCTTCGTCGATCGCGCTCGCGGCCATGTGATAGGTATCGAAGTCGCCGTAGCGTGGATTCATGCCGCACGCAATCACGATGCCGCGCTGCGAGCGAAGCACCGGCCGGACGACCGCGGCGTCGCTTGGGCCGTCGTTGGTCACGCCGACGAGCGGCTTAATCACGCTGCCGCCCTGTACTTCATGATCGTACTGGCGGATCACCCACTCCTTGCTGGCTACGTTGAGCGAACCCAAGATTCGCAGCAGGGTGTTGCCGTAGTCGATCCGATCGGGGAGCACCAGCGGCGCGGTCGGCGGCGGAGCGTAGCGCGCTTCGCGCACGACGGGCGGTCGGCCTTTGTGAAGATACTTCATCTCCAGGTCGCCAACCGATTCGCCATGGTACTTTAGCACCAGCCTGCCCGATGGCATGAAGCGGCCGATGATCGTCGCCTCAACGCCTTCGGAATGGCACAGTTTTTCAAGCTCGGACCATTTTTCCTCCGATACCGCGAGGACCATTCGCTCCTGCGACTCGGAAATCCAGATCTCGGTGTACGACAGCCCTTCGTACTTGAGCGGCGCTCGTTCGAGCCACACTTCCGCGCCGATATCTTCGCCCATTTCGCCCACGGCGCTGCTGAACCCGCCGGCGCCGCAATCGGTCACGGCGGTGAACAGGCCCCGGTCGCGGGCCGTCAGCAGCACGTCGGCCACTTTTTTTTCTTCAATTGCGTTGCCAATTTGCACCGCCCCGCCCGATAGTTCTTCGCTCTCATGCGTTAACTCGGCGCTGGAAAAGGTCGCTCCGTGTATGCCGTCGCGCCCCGTGCGGCCGCCGATCGCGACAATCAAGTCGTTCGCCAGCGGCTCCTTGAACGATTTATCGCGTGGCAAAAGCCCCACGTTGCCGCAGAACACCAGCGGGTTTCCCAGATAGCGCTCGTCGAAAAAGACCGCGCCGTTGACCGTGGGGATGCCCATCCGGTTGCCATAGTCGCGCACGCCTTCGACGACACCTTGCATGACGCGCCGCGGGTGAAGAACGCCGGGGGGGAGATTTGGGATTTGGGATTTGGGATTTGGGATTTGAGAACTAAGAACTCGATCTTCAATTCGCGATTCAAAGTCGGGAGGTGCGAAGCAAAAGACGTCGGTGCTGCAGATGGGCTTTGCGCCCATTCCGGTGCCGAGGGTGTCGCGGATCACGCCGCCCAGGCCAGTGTTCGCTCCGCCGTAAGGCTCCAGCGCCGAGGGATGGTTGTGCGTTTCGACCTTAAAGCAGACGTTAAACTTGTCGTCGAACCGCACGACGCCGGCATTGTCTCGAAACACGCTCACGCACCAGTCCTGCTTGCCCCACCGCTCGCGGAGCTGCTTGGTCGCGGCAAAGATCGTTTCATGGAGCATGTTCTCGAATCGCCGCTCTCCGCGCTCATCTTGATAGGCGATCCTACCGGCCAGCGTCTTGTGGCTGCAATGCTCGCTCCAAGTCTGAGCCAATGTTTCCAACTCGATGTCGGTTGGCTGCCTGTCCAGCCCCGCGAAGTGTTTTTGTATCGTCTGCAACTCAGCAAGTTGCATGTACAACTGCCGCTTGCGGCTTAGCGCCATCAGCCCCGCGTCGTCGAGTCCCGCTAGATCGACGGTGCGCAGCTCGAAGTGGTAGGGGCGTCCCAAGTCGATTCGATCGAGCGCGAGCGGTCCCTGCACCACCTGTTCGATTGCATCGTTCGCAAGCAGCCGGCGGCGGAGTTGCTCGAGATCCTGCGTCTGAAGCCCCCGCAACCAGTATTTTCGCAGGGTTCGGACGATTGGCCGCGGCAACCCGAAGTCGGCAATTGCTTGCTCGGTGCTCGGCGCCACGGGGTCCATGACCCCGGGCTTTAGCAGCACGTGCAGCAACTCAACGGTGCTGCCGTTTTTATCAGTCCAAGTCGGCGGGGGAGCCGACAGGGCTTCGTCTCCCAAACGAGCGAACCGCGCCGTTTCAACGACCGGATCAGCCAGCAACTCGCGTGCGAGGATTTTCAGGTGCTCGGAACTTAAGTCCTCGCTCTGTAGTAAAAAGCCACGCGCGGAAGCGACCTCCAAAGAATCGGCAAGTTGCAATTGACGAGCGGCATGGGCAAGACGCTGGGCAGCCCGGTCGGGCTGGCCCTGTCGCGGCAGAATGTCAATTTCCCAGAGCATCGCGAACTTGCTTTGCCTCCTGAAGCAACTGGAGCAACCGCCGGTCGTCGCCCGTTCGTAAGGCCTCGCGCAGGGCGGCAAGCGACACGTCGAACCGCTCGACGGCTTCGACGACCGCGGCTCGATTGGCAGCGAAGATCTGCCGCCAAAGCTCGGGGTCGGCGGCGGCCAAGCGAGTTGTATCTTGCCATCCGCCCGCCGTTAAGGGAAGGTACTCCTCCGGCGTCGTGGCCGACATCGCACTGGCCACGAGATGAGGCAGATGGCTAGTGATGGCGAGCGCTTGGTCGTGCGCCTCGGGCGACATTTCCACCACCCGGCTGCCGAGCGCCTGCCAAAATTCCGTGACGGTTGTCGTCGCGGCGCGCGAGGTATGGGAAGTTGGCGTTATTACCGTCACGCGATTCTCAAACAGGTCTGCTCGGGCAAACTCGCATCCGGTGCGGTGATCCCCCGCCAAGGGATGGCTTCCCACGAAACGTGGTCCACTCCGGTTGGCATTCACGGTGTTGTCGAGTTCCGCGACAAGCTCGCGCTTCGTGCTGCCTGCATCGGTCAACACGGCATGGGGTGGCGCGGCGCTAGCCGCCTCTTGAACTCGCTGGACAATCGACGCCACGGGCGTACAAACCACAACCAAGTCCGCATCGTGAACTCCTTCGGCGATATTCACGGTGCCCCGGTCGATGGCCGCCAACTCGCGGGCTTTTGCAAGCCGCTCCGGGCTTCGTCCGATGCCAACCACCTGTTTCGCCAGCCCCCGTTTGCGTACCGCAAGACCGATCGAGCCGCCGATGAGGCCGACGCCGATGATCGCGATGAAATTAAGCGGCTGCATGGCGAGATTATTGTAGCACGAGTCTCCGACTCGTGAATTCACGAGTCGGAGACTCGTGCCACTCTCGCCCGCGAAACGAGCGTGACGGCAAGCAAAAACAGCACCGGTCCCAAGGCCGGCTCGGGCACGGCACTCGCCGATCCTTGTGCATCACTGAAGTTTGCCTTCCACACGGTGTAATCCCCCGTGTCTACCGTGCCATTGCCATTGCCATCGGCGGCGGCGTAGTTCGAGCCGCGGTGGTCCCGCCAGACGGTGTAGTCCGCGGCGTCCACAACGCCGTCGCCGTTATAGTCGCCGGTTAAGGGTACGAACGTATCGAGCGTGGCGAGCTCGACCCGGTGGAAATTCATCTGGCCGCGGTGGATCGCCGAACTAGTTCCCCAGCGAACGATGTTCGGGTGCGCGGCGAGAAATCCCGACCATCGGGCGACTTCTTGCCCGTCGAAAAGAAATGCGGTTTGCTGAGATCCGCCCTCGGAGCGCAACTCGAAAGTGTGGAACGCCGAAGCGGCAGATCCCGCCGAAGTAAGCGGAATCACGCGACTCGGGATATCAAACAGCGTTGCCTGGAGACCGCCGGTCGAACCAAAGTCTAATTGCGCAACGAACACCTTCCCGCCAAGATAGACGCTCAACCCCATGCTGGGTCCGCCGCCGAAGTCGCTCACGAGGCGAGCGCGGGCCGTGAAACGCCAACCGTCGGTTAGCAGTTCGCTGGCCGACGCCGGCCCGATCGCAGTCACATAAGCCGGGTTGGGAACTCCCACCGCGTTGTCAGTGATTGACCAGGAATTCAGCCCGCTTCCTTGATCGTTCACAATGGGTACGGCGAGCGGATTGGCCGACTGCGGAATATCCTCCGGCCACCAAAGCCAGTGTCGATAGGGATCCCAAACGGTCGCCCCGGTGCCGGCTTCGTACAGGGCGATGGTCCGCGCGGGCGCAGTAACAGCCGACAGCAGGACCGCCATAAAGGCCGCCATCGCGAACGCGAGCATCCGTGCTAAACCGCCGAATTGGCGCATCAAGGATCCATCCATTGCGCGCAGGCGCTACGGTTTTTCGGCGGCCGGTAGCGGAGCGAGACCTTCGATCGCGAGTGTGCTCACTCGATTGCCGTGCTCGAGGTCGATCACGCGAATCAGGTGATTGTTCGTGTCGGCCACGTACAATTTGCCCGCCGCCGCCGTCAGGCCGGCCGGTTCGTCGAAGGTGGCGGCCAGGGGCGACTCGGCGTCGGCATGGCCCGACTCGCCGTTTCCCGCGAATGTCTTGCAGCTTCGTTCTTCTACATCGAGCACTTTTATCTTATTGTTATATGTGTCCGCCACGTAAAGGTTCTCACCGTGCCACGCCACGCCTAACGCGTGCTGCAAACGGACATCGTCGCCGACGCCATCCACGTCGCCAAAATCGAAGAGCGTGTTGGTCAGCCCAACCAGCGTCTCCACCTTTCCCTTGCGATCGAACGGCACGGCACGAATGGTACTCCCTTCGCTGTCGGCTACGAACAGCCGCTCGCCGTCGGAGGCCAGTCCACTCGGCTGGGCAAACGAGGAAAAACCCAACCGGTAGGGGGTTCTCGGCAGTAGCCGGCCATCGACAACATCCTCACGGCCATTGCCGGCGTAGGGACTGATCGAGGACTTATCGAGCGGCATGATCCAGATTTGATGCGTTCCGGCCATGGCGACGTACAACTGTCCTTCGTGAATCCACAACGCCCAGGGGCTGGCCAGCGAAGTGTTGGTCGGTGCCGCGGTTGGGTCAAGCCCGGCAAAGCCGCGGGCCTGCTGTCCCGTGCCGGCGATGGTGGTCACGCTGCCGTTGGTGAGGTCCACCTCGCGCAACAGATGGTTTTCCGTATCGGCCACATAAAGCTTGTCGCCATCGAGTGCCATTCCTTGGGGATGGTGGAACTGGCAGGTCTGAAAGGTGCCGTCGGCGCGCCCTTCCAAGCCCGAGCCGATCGTCGTTATCAATTCGCCTTCGAGCGTCGCGACGACAATTCGGTTGTGGTTGCTGTCGGCAATAAACAGCCGGTCCGAGGCCTCGTCGGCCAGCACTTTGCCGGGAAATTTTAACGGCGATGGCTGGGCTTTGCTGGCTTCGGTCTCGAACCGTCGCGGTTGCTCGTTAAGCTGCCCCTGTTGTCGATAGTAAGCGATGCCGAGTTCGAGTGGTTGCCGAAGTTCTTCAAAGGTTTTCTCGCCGCTAGCGATCCACACGGCTTCGCCATTGGGGTCAATCAGCACCATCGTCGGCCAACTTCGCACGCCGTAGCGGTGCCAGATCGCCATTTCGGGGTCGTTCACCACGGGGTGCTCGATTTCGTAACGAAGCACCGCATCGCGGATATTCTGGATGTCCTGCTCGCCGTCGAACTTCGCCGAATGAACGCCGACCACGACCAACTGATGGGGATACGCCCGTTCGAGTTTTTCAAGCTCGGGTATCTGGTGGATGCAGTTAATGCAGCAATAGGTCCAGAAGTCGAGGAGGACGAACTTGCCGCGAAGCTGGGCCAGCGACAGGGGTTCGGCCGCGTTGACCCAGCCGGTGCCTCCCGTCAGCTCGGGGGCGGGCACTCGACGGGGAAAAGGATGATCCACAGCCGCGGCGCCAACCGCAGCGGGGGTGGCGGGATTCGCTTCCGCAGGCTCGCCCGCCACGGAGTTCGCGCCAGCCAGCGCAATTAGTACAGCCGTCAATTCGAGTATCCGGGCCACTGGTTTTCCTTTGGTCGCTTTAGAGTTTGCCGTGCTGGGGCCGATCATTCATGGTGCATTGCGGGAACCAGACTGAGACAAACGTCTCAGGACGGGAATGGCTTCTCCCTGTTTATTGTGCGGGCTACCTGGTTGGCTGGCAACCGCAGCCGCGCCGCAAGGCTTCTCTAGTCCGCCTTTCCTAATTGATCTTCCTATTTTTCGACCGTTTGATGCACAATGCCGAAATCTTGATAACGCGCTCTCCCGCATGGAATTGAGATGTATATTGGACAAGAGATGCCGGCACGGGTATTGCGGTGGGGTTTCCGCAGCCGACATGCTCACCGCTGATTGCAGCCCAGTTGCCGGAGTTGCGTGGGCTGCCTACCAAGAGGAACTTCGCGATGTGTCGCGCCGCTAGCACCTGGAGTCTGTTCATTCTCGCGGTTCTCGTGCCTCGCTGCGTTTGCTCGGAGCCGTGGGCGCCGAAAATGTTCGAAACGCGCGATCACGATTTTGGTACCGTCGCGCGCGGCTCCGACACGGTCTTCAAGTTCCCCGTCAAGAATATTTGGAAAGAGGAAGTACACCTGGCAAGCGTCCGTTCGAGTTGCGGCTGCACGGACCCCTCGATTGAAAACCCCAACCTGAAATCGCATGAGACCGGGTACATCGTTGCCAAGTTCAACACCCGCACCTTCACGGGTTTGCATAGTGCCACCCTGACCGTGATTATCGACAAACCGTTTCCCACGCAGGTGCAGTTGCGCGTGCATGGCAACATTCGCGGCGACGTAGTATTCCAACCCGGGTCGGTGGAGTTCGGCAAGATCGATCAAGGCTCGGAAAACGAAAAGAAGGTGTCGGTCACCTACGCCGGCCGGGCCGACTGGAAAATCACCGACGTGGTCGCGCCCTCCGATTCGAGCAGCCAATTCGAGGTCGAATTGACCGAGACGGGGCGTCAAGCTGGCAGGGTCGCGTACGATTTGCTCGTGCGGCTCAAGCCGACCGCGCCCGCGGGATATTTGAATGAGCAACTTGTGATCGTCACCAATGATGGAAACAAGCTGCGCATACCACTCGACGTGCAGGGCCAAATCGTTCCGGAGCTTGCCGTCTCACCGGAGAATCTGGTGCTTGGCGACGTGCCGACGGGTCAAACTGTCAGCAAGAAGTTGATCGTTCGCGGGAAAAAGCCATTCAAGATCACCGACATCAATTGCGCGGATCAGCAGTTCACCTTTACCAATGACAGCACCGAGTCGAAGGCAATGCACATTGTCGAGGTGGTATTTGTGGCGAAAAGCGAACCGAGCAAGCTCAAGCTGCCGATCCACATTTCGACCGATCTTGGCGACAGCTTCGCAGCGGTTTGCACGGCGTACGCGAACGTGGTGCCACCGAAGGCCGAAGAGTCGGCCGAGCCGCCCAAGGATGAAAACGATGCCGCACGCGTGGCCGAGCAGACGCCCAATAGCTCGGCATCCGCTAGCACTCCCGGTGAGGATCTCGCGCAAGACCGCTAGCGTAAGTCGCACTTTGAGCTTTTCCGCGGCCCTGGTGACGGATGCCCAACTTCGCGTTGCGCAAATGCGAGAGGTGGCTATTGTTTGCCAGCTACGTGTGTGTGCGCAGCGTGGCACAGTGGCACAACCGCGGAAACCCGCATATCTAGCGACTTGCACCCAACGAATTCCTCACCGCGATAGCTCGCATTGACGCCGCCGCGGGTTCGTTGGCATAATCCCGCACTTTTCTCGTCGTGCCCGTCGGCCGGGCATCCTTGGGATCTCGCGCGGGCAGTCCCGCGCCAGCGGCGTCATGGTGCGCGTTCTATTGAACATCCATCGAGTTGCGTGCTTTTGCATTGCTGCATCGGTATGCGCATTTGCGGAACTCGCGACCGGACAGGAGGACGTGCCAACGCCTGCACCAATGGAAGCCCCTGCCTACATGGTCCCCGATGGACCGGTCGTTGGCCCGTGGAACGAATACGAACCAGTTCCTGATTATGGGGACGACGGCGGATATGGTCCGTCGGAGGAGTGGGAGGGCGCCGGTGGCTTTTGGGACTCGCCACTACGGCTGCACCATTCCTCGATTGATGGCCGCTCGGTCGGCCGGGGCCAGCCGCTGCGCGGAACGAGTTGGCTCAACCGACCTTTCGAAGTGGGCGTCGATTTTGGTGCGCTCGTCACAACGAAGGCGTTCGCGCCGAACTCTCGCCGTAACAACGATATTCTCGGGGCGCTTCATCTGGGTTGGGACTGGGACCACTATTGGGGATCGCAGTTCCGCTTTGCGTGGTCCACGCCCGACCTGGCCACTGGCGTGGGGAACGTCATTCCTAGCAACAACTTCTACATCTACGATCTTAGCTTGATGTACTACCCGTGGGGCGACTCGCGCGTTCGGCCCTACTATCGCGCCGGGTTCGGGCTTACCAACGTGAATCTCATTAACGACCTCGGCAGTAAGCAAAATGAATCGCTGTTCACCATCCCTTTCGGCGTGGGAGTGAAATACCAAATCCATCGCACGATGGTCTTTCGCGGCGAGATTGTCGACAACCTGGCGTTCGGTCAAAACGACGTTGGCACGCTCAACAATTTCACGCTCACGTTCGGCGTCGAGTGGCGGTTCGGGGGACAGCCACCGACCTATTGGGGGTGGCGGCCCTACTAAACCGCCAGTTAGCATGGAGGCTGAGGACGGGCTGTCGGCTCTCGGCTATCGGCTGTCGGCCAGCCCAGTTTCGGTCGCTATCTGCTTCGCCACGCTCGCCGCCATGCCACGCCCGACCGCTCGTGTTGCTATCGTCGGAGCCGGGATCAGCGGGCTGGCTGCCGCGAACCGGCTGATCGAACTCGCGCCGGCCGTACAGGCCACCGTTTTCGAAGCCGCGCCGCGGGTCGGCGGCATCATCGAAACGGTGGCGCGCGACGGATTCCTGATCGAGCGCAGTGCCGATAGTTTCATCACGCAAATTCCCGCCGCCCTCCGGTTGTGCGAGCGGCTCGAGATTGCCGACCAGCTCGTGCCGACCGAAGCGACCCGGCGGCGGGCGCTAGTGGTCCGCGACGGCAAGCTCTTGCCGATCCCCGAAGGATTTGTCGTCATGGCGCCGACGAAGTGGCGGCCGATCCTGCGCTCGCCCGTGCTGAGTTGGCGCGGCAAACTGCGACTGGCCTGCGAGCCATTCATCCCCAAACACAAGGGCGGCGGCGACGAAAGCGTTGCCTCCTTCGCGCGGCGCCGGTTGGGACGCGAATGCTTCGAGCGGCTGGTGCAACCTTTGCTGTCGGGAATCTACACTGCCGATCCCGAAAAACTCAGCCTGGCTGCGACCATGCCGCAGTTCATCGAACAGGAACAAAAACACGGCAGCCTGTGGCGAGCGAGCCGACGGGTACGGACCGACGAGTCGGCAACGGAGAGCGGCGCTCGGTACAGCAAGTTCGTCGCGCCGCGCGGCGGAATGGGCAGCCTCATCTCGGCGCTTGCGGCGAAGCTTCCCGCCGGCAGTTGTCGCGTGAACTCGCCGGTCGAGCGCGTGACGCGGACGAGCGGCGGCGAGTGGGAGCTACAACTGCGCGGCGGCGAAGTTCACCACTTCGATGGAGTCATCTTCGCCTCGCCGGCCCCGCATGTTGCGGAAGCCGTGCAAGGTGTTGACGCGCGGCTCGCGGAACAATTAAGCGATATTGAGTACGCCGGCGCGTCGGTGGTCTGCCTGGGATTTCGTGCCGACCAAATCTCGCGGCCGGTCGACGCGTTCGGGTTTGTAGTACCAGCGATCGAAAAACGGAGGATCATCGCGGGCAGCTTCGCCAGCGCGAAGTTCCCCGGCCGCGCGCCGCAGGGACACGTTTTGGTGCGGGTGTTCTTGGGCGGCGCGCTTCAGCCGCGGATGAATGCGCTTTCGGACCAAGAACTGGTCGAGGTCGCGACCGACGAGCTGCGGCAATTGATCGGCTTGAAAGGCGAGGCTGAGAGCGTAGAGATTGCCCGCTGGCCCGCGAGCATGCCGCAATATCATCTGGGGCACCTGGAACGGGTCAGCCAGATCGAGGCCCGCGTCGCCCAACTACCAGGCCTCGCGCTGGCAGGCAATGCGTATCGCGGCGTGGGCATTCCGCAGTGCGTACAGAGCGGCGAGGCGGCGGCGGAAGGGATGGTCAAATATCTCGCCCATAGCTGAACTCTTGCGAGTTCAGCTACGAGCAAACGAAGAAGCCCCGGTCTCATGCGAGACCGGGGCTGCAAGGGTTGGTTTTAGACTTCCGCAAGTTACCGCTGTGCGGTTTGGTGGATGGTTGGCGTTCCGCGTTCGGCGGCGGCTTGGCGGTTGACGAACTCTAGGTCGCGGTCGCTCAGGCGGTGGATGGCCACCGTGGCTGTGCGGCCGGTTTCCTTGAGGAGCCGGACCTTGCCGTCGAGCATTTCGACCATGCGGCCACGGCAAGAATAACGACCGGTGTTGTCATTCCAGCTTCGCAACTCGCTGCTCGCGAGGCCACCTGGCTCTTGCAGGACGGCGTCGAGATTGCCGAGTTCATCGCTTTCCGGCGCGGGGGTTTCCTCAGCAGGCGGGGTGGCAGTTTCGTCGGTGGCTGGAGTGCCGAACAGATCGGCCTCGGCCGGGTCTACCGGGGGGGCGTCGATCGCAGGGGCGTCGGCCGGCTCGGCGGGACCGCCGAACAGATCGTCAGTTGCCGGGTCGGTAACTGGTGTTTCGGTCTCTGTGGCAGGCTCCTCAGTGAGTTCCTCAGCAGGGTCGGCGGGCATAGCAGGATCGCCGAACAAGTCCGCGGCATCGTCGGCGGGCGGGGCCAGCTCTTCGACGGTGGCCGGGGCCTCGCTAGCAGGCTCGGTCGTGGGCAATGGCTCGGCCGTTTCGCCGAACAGGTCGGCTGAATCCTCGACCGCTGCCGCGGGTTCCTCTGTAGCGGGCGGTGCCGGTTCCGCCGACTCGCCGAACAGGTCGCCAGTTTCGGTAGGCTCGGCGGGTGCCTCAGTTCCCGGCGGCGTGCCGGGTGTGGGGTCGGCCGGCGCGGCAGGCTCGCCGAAGAGGTCGTCCGCAGGATCGGCAGGCGCTGGTTCGACGGGTGCCGGATCGCTGGGCGCGGGTTCGGTTGGAACGAGATCGAACAGGTCGTCGCCGGTGTCGGCCGGGGGCATGGGCTCCGCTTCGGGCAACGGTGTTACCGGCGTCTCGCCAGGGGGAATTTCCGTGGGCGGATCGGCGAACAGGTCACCCGCCGCTTCGCCTGCATCGGCGGCGGCTTCGGCCGCTTCGTTGCTCGCTTCGCCGACGGCTTCACCAACAGCAGTGCCGACGGCGGCCGCGGCGTCTTCCGGCTCTTCGGGAAGTTCCGGCAGAGTAACGGTCGGTACGGGAGGCATGGGGCGCGCGGGGGGCACTGGCGTCGGGGGAGCGAACGTATCTCGCGTTTCAAACGGAAGCATCGGCGCTTCGTCCGCGGGACGATTCACCGTCGATTCTTCTTGGAGTGGTGTGGGTTCGCGGGGAGCCATCGGCTCGCTCGGCGCGATGTGCGGCGATGACTCATGCCTCATCACCGTTTCGCCGCAGCCCGACGTTGCGTAGCCGCAAGGATCGCTAACCGGCTGGCAGTGATAGACGACGGGAGAAGAATAAGCCGGCATGCAAGGCTGATAACAATGCGAGCGGTGGCGCAGCCACCGACATGCCGCGGCGGGGCTGATGATCAGAGTGCTGACGGTCAACGCCACTACTAGGGTGCGTAGCGACTTCCACATGGTATTTCTCCGCGAGGTCGAAAGAGGTTCGCAATTACTGCGGTAACAGCAGATGGCGGGCCAGAAATAAGCCCGACGCCTGGGTTTTTATCCTAATCCGACCCGAATAAAAACGCAACGAACCGGCGGGAAACGACCCAGAACGGCCGAAAGCTTGCCCGGACGACCCCGTTCATTGATACGACGCGACCTGAGCGGGCAGGCTTTGGGCCTGAAAGAACTGTTGACGATGGCCGTCAGCTATAGCTCAATCGGCGGGAATTCGGTTCCATATCGCCGGACAAGTTGCTGGCGAACATCAACAGACTTCGTCCGCAGCAGGCTCGATTCCTGCTCGAACTGTTGCTGAATCGGAGTCAGATCAGTGGGTCCGCCAAGCCCCGACGGTTGCGCTCCCTGCCACACCGCCAGAGTTTTCTCGTTAAGCTCGGCGCCGTGCTCGTACCAGCCTCGCAGCGACTCTGCAAGTTCCAGCGCCTGCGGATCGACTTCCGTTGTGTCAAGCGCGTTGATTGCTTTCGCACCATACCGGTAGACGCGCACTCGCACCTGTAATGTCCGGCTGGCGTTTTTCTCATCGATTGCGTGTTCCGAAGCAGAGCCTAATCGCGCCACTTCGGTCGAAATCTCTTGAAGCCGGGTCCAATAGGTTCGCGATCTTGCATCGATAGCCTTCCGCACCGCGTCGCCGACGCCTGTACCAGCGGCGTCGGCTGTGGTCGATGTCGCTTCGGCCAGCAGAGTGGCGACCTCTTGCTCCAGTCCTTTCAAGTCTTGCCGAAGTTCATCCGCAAGCTGTTCAGCGTCCACTTCGGCATCCCGGACTAAAGTGGGCGGCGGTTCGGGTCGCCAGCGGTCGGGCAGCTTCTTGAGCAACTGCGACTCATCGAGCGCGGTATACGCCAAATCCTCGACGCGGACATTTAAGTAGTAGGCTCCAAGCCAGACCCCTACGGCGGCGGCCACGAAGCCGGCGATGACTTGGGTGTAAGACCAGCCCCCGCGAGATTTCCGGATCGGTTGAAACGCAAATTTCATGAACAATCTCCCATGCAAAATGACATCGGCCGCCCGACCAACACCGACAGAAAAGTGTACGTCGTTCGGCCGCCGGCAATTGGGCATGGGGAGGAGCGCGATTAGCGGGTGCATGTTGTGGCGGTGGGGTTGTGTCGATCGCGACGATTGCATAATGCCCTAGCGCGCTCCGGTTTAACTAGGGCGCTCGATCACGATCGGCCATCGAGAAGGTATGCTTGCAAAACGTCTCGGCGCGTGGGCAACCGGAGTGCGCGATGGTTGGAACAGTCCTGATATGGCTGACGGCCGCTGCTTTGGCCTTTGCGGTGGGGCTGGCGATTGGCCGGCTCTTCACCGCCGCGTCGCATAAGCCGCTGCCCAAGCCTGTATCGCCCCAACTGAAGCAGTTCCAGGCGCAGTTGGCGGAGCTGGTCGGCCGGGCCGAGCAGCTCGCGGCGGGTACCGAAACGGGCGGGCAAGCGGAAATTCAGGAATTGGCTGATGACTTGCGCTCGGTCGCGACGTGCCTCGTCACCGGAGTGGCTGCAAAACTGAACAGCCGACCGTCGCACGCTTCGCCGAAGCCCGCGAACGTGGCGACTGCGGAAGCCAAGACCGCGCCGCCGCCGGCGCCTCGCGATAAACGGGGCGCCGATCGCCGACCGTTCGAATCGGAACAGTTGATCGCACAATACAATGGCCGACGGATCCCAAAAGCTTGGGCGTTTCGGTTGCACAAGTGTCGCGATGTTTCGACGCGGGGCATGTCTTTTTTCTCCGATCAGCGGATGGCCAGCGAGTTCGTCATCGTGCGACTAGGGAATGCCACGCAATCGAAGTTTGTCGCGGGCAAGGTCGTGCGTACGACCCGCGCAAGACTTCCCGACGGCGACGGTTACTGCATTGCTTGCCGATTCACGGAGATTCTCGACCATCATCGCGTATCCGACTCGTTGCAGATCGAGCTGAATTCGTTTCTCGAACGCGAGAATGGGTTAGATCACGCACCGTTGTGCAAGACGGTGAGTTACAAGAAGTGACCGACCGGTACGGTAGTTGCCTCGCTGATTTCGCATGACCCGCCGTCGCTTTGCATTTTGGCTCGGCTTTGGACTGTTTAGTCTGGGCGAACGGCTGCGCGCCGAAGGACTCGATAAACTGGCCGCTGAAGCCATGCGCGTTGCCGGCGCGGCACCGCCGAAGGCTGGCGCAATTGAGCAGCCCAAGCCCGCAGTTCACTGGACCGCTGACGAGGACGACACCTGGCGGTGGTACGAACGCGAAAGCTGGATCGACGGCGAGTGGACGCAGACCGGCATGACCACGCCGATCCACAAGCAGACAGGCGAGCGAAAGGCAGCGAATCGAGGCTACCTCGACGTCAGCCTGCTGCCGGCCGAGATGCGTGCCGACACGCGGCCCGCCGACGCGAAGGTTCTCACAGAAGCGACAGCGAAGCCACCTCAGCAGCTTCCCACGGCAACTCGCCGCAGTCGGCACGGCCGCCCGCCGAGCAAGTGGCTGCGCCGCTTGAAGGCGGACGAGCTAAGCATTTGGCTCACCACCATCGAAACGCACGAAGCGGACGTGAGTGGGATGACTTTCTTCGAGCATCTGACCCGCGATCACTCGTTCGATCCGGAAAAGATCGAGGGGCTAACCGACGAAGAGCTGGGGAAGCTGCACGGGGCGGCGCATTTTGGATATTGAGGTCGGTGCGCGCTCGGGCCGTTACGAATCAGCAATTCTCCATCGCCGCTTTCTATAAGCTCGCGAGAAGCAGATCGTATTCGGCATGAGTTCCGATAAAGAACCACACGATTCGATCGCCGTCGCGGGCACCAACGGCTCGGTAGGAGCCACTAACTCGAACCGACCAGAGCGGCAGCGTCGTATGCAAAGGTTTGAATTGCAACCCGGGATGGCTGGGGTCGGCTTCGAAGCGTCGATAAGCGGCTCGTGCCCGACGCTGAACTTCGAGTGGGAGCTTTGCGAAATCGCGACGGAACGACGGATGAAGGCGAGAGATCACAGTGTATCAGGGTCAAGTGATTCGCACTCGCCGCGATCATCAGCCTGCAGTACCTCGCTCATCAGCCCAGGCAGCTTGTCAGCGTGCAATTCGGTGGAACGTTCCCACCGCTGGTCTTCCTCGATTTCATGCAGCAATAATTGAGCGAATTGCTCTTGCCGATCGTCGGGCATCTCCCTCAATCGCTCAATGGCTATTTCTAGTGTGTGGCTCATGTGCCAATTATAGCATTGTCGTGACCGTCGCAGTGCAGGCTAGCGGCCTGAACTTCACCGCGTGCTCACACCGCCCCAGCCAGCTTCCGCGACGCCCGCCGCCGGTCGGCTTCCTTGAGCATGATCTTGCGTAGCCGCACGGCTTTTGGTGTGACTTCGACAAGCTCGTCGTCGGCGATGTATTCGAGGCAGACCTCGAGCGACATGTCGCGCGGGGGGCGGACTTGAGCGTTTTCGTCTTTGCCGCTGGCGCGCATGTTGGTCAACTTCTTGCCGCGAACGACGTTAACGATCAAGTCACCCGCTTTGCAGTTTTCGCCGACGACCTGACCTTCGTAAACGTCGTCGCCCGGCTTGATGAAGAACACGCCGCGGTCGTACAGGGCGTCAAGCGCATAGGCGGTGACTTGGCCCGGTTCGTGGGCAAGCAGCACGCCGACAGCGCGCTGCGTGATGGCACCGCGGACCGGCTCGAATCCGAGGAACGTGTGATGCATGATTGCGTTGCCCTGGGTGGCTGTTAGCAGTCGGCTGCGGAGGCCGATGAGCGAACGAGCCGGAATCGAGAATTCGAGATGCACAAAGCCGGTGGTTCCCGACCGGCGGCCCATCTTCACGAGCGTCGCACGCCGGTCGCCAAGCAGGGCCATAACGGAGTTTTGATGCTCCTCGGGCACATCGACCACCAATTGCTCAATGGGCTCCTCGGTTTGCCCGTCGCGAACATGCTGCACGACCTGGGGTTTGCCGACGCACAGCTCGAAGCCTTCGCGGCGCATGTTCTCGATCAGGATGCCCAAGTGCATAAGGCCACGACCGGAAACGCGGAATTGCTCGCGCGTTTCGCCTGGCTCGACACGAAGCGCGACGTTCGATCGCAGTTCCCGCTGGAGCCGCTCGCCAATTTGGCGACTCGTGAGATAGCGGCCATCGCGCCCCACGAACGGGCCGTCGTTCACGCGGAACGTCATGTGGAGCGTCGGCTCGTCGATGGCAATGGTTGGCAACGCGCGCGGAGCGTCGATCGTCGCAATCGTATCGCCGATGTTAATCGGATCGAGGCCCACCACCGCGCAGATGTCTCCGGCGGGGACTTCGTTCGTTTCGCGGCGGCCCAGCCCGTCGAACGTAAACAGTTGAGCGACTAGTTGATCGGTCCGCTTAAGTTCGCGATCGATGACCGCCACGCGCTGCCGATTACACAGCCGACCGGCGAACACCCGGCCGATGGCGATGCGTCCGACAAAGTCGGAATAATCGAGCGTGGTGACCAGCATCTGCAAGGGAAGCGAGGCGTCGGATTCTTCCGGCGGTGGAACTTCGCTGATGATCGCCTCGAACAACGGCCGCATGTTCTTCGACGGTTCCGCCAGATCGCGTGTCGCCCAACCTTGCTTGGCAGACGAAAAGATAACCGGGAACTCCAGCGCGTGGTCGTCAGCACCAAGGTCCACTAGCAGATCGAAGACTTCGTCGACGACTTCCCGCGGGCGACAGTCTGGGCGGTCGACCTTGTTGACGACCACCACCGGTCGCAGGCCGTGGCCGAGCGCTTTTTGCAACACAAACCTTGTCTGCGGCATGGGGCCTTCGTAGGCGTCGACTAGCAGCAGCACCCCGTCGGCCATTTTGAGCACGCGCTCGACCTCACCGCCGAAATCGGCGTGGCCTGGAGTGTCGATCAGGTTGATTCGATAACTTACGCCATCGCTGGCCTCGTAAGTGACCGCGCAATTCTTACTGAAGATGGTAATGCCGCGCTCGCGCTCCAGATCATTGGAGTCGAAGACAAGTCCATGCTGACCGCCGGCGAGCTTGTCCAGCTCTTCCTCGCGGTACTGACCGGATTGGTAGAGGAGCTGATCGACGAGCGTGGTTTTGCCGTGGTCAACGTGGGCAATGATGGCGACGTTGCGAATCGGAGCGACAGGAAGCGACATAGGAGGCACCGAGCAGCAAGCCCGGCGTCGAAAAGGAGAGAAAGTGGAGGGAACGAAGATTCTACGCATGCGACCGCGTCAGGGGCAGGGCGGATTCGGCGTTTTGACGTAGTTATGCGGCTGACTCGGTGGGAAGGTGTGCCACGGTTTAAGCCCTTGGTGGCCGCATTTTCCGCTCGAGTTCCTAATCTGCCGACGATATGGCCGGGGTGAGGCGGCGACGGAGAAATTGCCGGCGGTGCCGGGAAACCCGATCAATTCACCCCTCTTTCCCAGCCGAAGCAACTGATAGCGTCGGCAGAATGCCGGGGCGCCGTTGCGAGTTGCTGCATTTGCATGGGTTTCATATAATGCAGAAACTTAGCTGACGAATTTGGACCGCGTGGACTCCCGCCGTAGCAGGGCCGTGATCGGCCCCCCGCCCGATGCAAAGGTTCGCGTTGGTGATTGCTCTGGAAGTACCTCTGTGAGCCAACCCGCCACTCCGCCCGTTACTGTTACCGCGATCGACGAGCAGCCGAAGATTCTTTGTCTCGGTGGCGCCCACGGCGAAGAGGCGGAGCTTCGGCAGCGGTTCGGCGATGACTACGAGATCGTCGCGGTGAATTCGCCGGTGCGGGCGCTCGCTTGTCTATCGCGCGGCGAGTTTGCCGGCGTCTACGCCGACGTCGATCACTTCGCCGACGTGTTCCAGACCGTTCGGCTGGTGCAGAACGATCGAATTCTGCAAGGCATGCCCGATGGCGTCGTACTTCTCGCCCGGGACAATACCATCCTGTGGGGCAATGGCAGGCTCGCTGAGTGGTCCGGCCGCGACGATGTCGTCGGATCGAATTTTTACGACGTGCTTGGCAATCCGGACATCATGGGACCGGATTTCTGTCCGTTCCACACGGCGCTCGCCACGTGCCACGCCAGCTCCTCGACTCTTCGCTGTCGCGACGGCAAATATTTCCGCGTCACTGCCGCGCCCGTGATCGAGCATGGCGACCCGGAGTATCTGATTGTCACCGTCCGCGATATCACAGCCGAGATTCTTCAGCAACAAAAACTTGCCGCCATTCATCAAGCGGGAGTGGAGCTTGCCGACCTCTCGACCGACGAGGTCGCCAACCTGGATGTCGACGAGCGGATCGAGTTGCTCAAATCGAACATTCTTCATTGCACGCAGGACGTGTTGCAGTTCGACGTGGTCGAGATTCGAATGCTCGACCAAGCCACGGGTATCCTCGAGCCGTTGCTCGAAGTTGGCATGACCGCCGAAGCCGCCGCCCGCGTGCTATATGCGGAAACTACTGGCAACGGCGTGACGGGGTACGTCGCCTCCACCGGCCAGAGCTACCTGTGCGACGACACGAGCAACGACCCCCACTATTTACGCGGTGCCGAGGGGGCTCGCAGCTCGCTCACGGTGCCGCTGATGCTGCACGACCAGGTGATCGGCACGTTCAACGTCGAAAGCCCCGAGTCGCGGGCGTTCACCGAAAGCGATTTGCAGTTCGTGGAGATTTTTGCGCGCGACGTGGCGGTCGCGCTCAACACGCTCGAATTGCTGGCGGCGGAAAAAGCCACCACCGCCGCAGCCAGCGTCGAGGCGATCCACAGTGCGGTCGCCCTGCCGGTGGACGATATTCTCAACGACGCGGTCAATGTAATGGAGCGGTACATCGGCCACGAGCCGGATGTCGTCGAGCGGCTGCAACACATTCTTCGCAACGCCCGCGACATCAAGCAGGTAATTCATAAAGTAGGGCAAACGATGGCGCCGATCGAGGCGCGAACACCGTTCAGCCGGATCGAGCCACGACCGTTGTTGCACGGCAAGCGGATTTTGGTGGTCGATGCCGACGAAGCCGTGCGAAGTGCCGCCCACGCGCACCTCGAGCGATATCATTGCGTAGTGGAAACCGCCCACGATGCGAAAGAGGCGGTGTTCATGGTCCGCAATCTTTCCAAGCACGAGCATTACGACTGCATCATTTCCGACATCCGCCTCCCCGACATGTCCGGGTACCAGCTCATGCTGCGGTTGCAGGAAGTGATGCCGACCGTTCCGCTCATTCTGATGACTGGCTTTGGCTACGACCCCGGCCACTCGATCGTCAATGCCCGCAAGGCGGGGCTTAAATTCGTCCTCTACAAGCCCTTCCGGCTCGATCAACTTCTCGAAGCCGTCGAACAGATGGTGAAGGCGAAATGACCAAGCACGAATGACAAATGGAGGCGTCAAAGGTAATCGCACGTTTCTTGCATTCGTCATTCGTGGATTCGCGATTCTTCATTTCAAGCATGAATGCTTGGCAAGCCATAGTTCTGATTTCGGTGGGCCTGGTGGGCCACGTTATCTTGTGGACCGCGCTAGTCAATCGCATTCACGGGCTGGGCGTTACTCGTTGGATAGTTGACGCGCTTACGCTGACTTGTGGCGTTGCGCTGGTAGCGATTCCGGCGGCGATGTTCTGGGACTTGCGAATAGCTGCGGGCGGGCAGTTCAGCAACGTGAGCGTCGCTTATCTCGCACTCTGCTCGCTGATGGTCGTTTGGTCGGCAGTCGATCGCTGGTGGCTTCGACGCGGGGACCGGAATCAAAGCTTGCTGTTCGGCAATCACACGCGGGTGCTCGAATTGCGGGCGACGCACGGCGCGAAACTTCTGGCCAGTGGAGTGGTTCGCTGCTTGGGCAGCCTGCCGGGCAATGAGGTGCTGCGCGTCCACATTCACGAGAAGCAACTCGTGGTGCCGAGCCTGCCCGTGGCACTCGATGGACTCCGAATCGCGCACCTGAGCGATTTGCATATGTCGGGGCGACTGTCCGCGGAGTACTACGAAGCCGTCGTTGAAAGTGTGAACGAGTGGGAGCCGGACCTCGTTGCAATCACCGGCGACATTGTTGAGGACGCTGAGTGGATCGATCGGGCCGGCGAAATACTGGGCCGCCTTCGCGCTGCGAGCGGCGTCTATTTTGTGCTGGGTAATCACGATCGCAAGACCGACCACGAGGGAATTCGCCGCGTGTTGATCGCCGAAGGACAGTGCGATGTTGGTGGTCGGTCGATGGAACTCACCCTGCGTGGCGAGCAGGTGCTGATCGCGGGGAACGAACTGCCCTGGTTTCCTATGCATCAGGAAATCGGAGGCGACGCAGCGGGCCTGCGGCTGCTGCTCGCACATGGCCCCGATCAGTTTGCGTGGGCGCAACAGCGCGGCTTTCATCTGATGCTCGCCGGCCACAACCACGGTGGCCAAGTTTGTTTTCCACTCATTGGCGCAATCGTCGCCCCCAGCGTCAGCGGCACGCGCTACGCCGGCGGCATCTTTCGACGGGGCGACACCCTGCTCCACGTCAGCCGCGGCACCGGCTCCCTCTCCCCGCTGCGCTGGAACTGCCCACCAGAAATCGCCCTGCTTACGTTGCGCACCGCTGATGGACGCTAATAGACGCTGATATAGATGAAGAATGTATCGCAATTATTAGCGCCCATTAGCGTTCATCAGCGGTTGTTTTCTTGATATTATTCTGCTGCGAACTCAATCCGCATCTGCCCTGTTTCGCCCGGGTTCAAATGCTGTAATCCCACGGTGTGTCCTTCCGCTTCGAGTCGGAACGGGTCCGGGACGCAGGTGTAGGGTTCGAGACAGATTGCCTCGCGGTGGCCGGGGGTGTAGATCACGATGCACGCGCAGTCGCCGGTGAATGACTGCGACACGCTTCGGCCCGAGCGCGGGTCGCTCACACGCGTCGTGCGGACCGTGTGCGAATCGCCCGGCTCGCAGGCGAATACGGTATCGAACTGCCGATCGCCGAGCTTGAGGCCCTCCCTCAGTTGTTCCATGTCGCCCAGCGGCAAGCGGCGGCCAGTCGGATGCATGTCCACTAGCTCCCACTGCTCGGCAACCGGCGCTTGCAACACGGTTTCGCCCACGGGCGAACCCTCCGCAAGCGGCAGCCGAAAGTAGGCATGAGCGCCCAGCGCGCAAGGCAACGGGCCATCGCCGGTGTTCTCGTAAGTCAGATCGCACAGCAAGCGGTTGCCGCTTAGCTCGTATCGCGCGCGAATGCGAAAGTCGGCGGGCCAGCAATTTAGAATCGTCGCATCGTCCACCGACGCGTGAAACTCGCCCGTCACCGACTTGGCGCCTTGCTGGATCACTCGCCACGGCCGCGTGTAAGCGAAACCGTGAATCGCATTCCCGCTGCCGTCGCCCGGTTCAAGCTCATAGTCGCGGCCGCGATAGTGGAACTTCGCGTCGCTGATGCGCCCAGGAAACGGAAACATGATTGGAATCCCACTTCCAGAGGCCCGCTTCACCCCGGTCTCAAATCCCGGCTCGGCCCACAACACTTCGCGCCGCCCTGCCCCCTCAGCCACGGACCACTGAAACAAATTGAACCCTTGGCTCACGAGTACCCGAGCCTCGGCTCCGCCGGTTTCATCATGCAGCCTTACAATCTCCGCCCCCATCGCGAACCTCCCATAGTAGCAGGCACTCTCCGAGTGCCGTCGCCCACAGCCAATTAGTTACGGCACACGGAGTGTGCCTACTACAGCATTCGTTACGTTGACAGTGGCCCCGGCGGCCGACTACGATCCCATGATACGGGCGATTAGCTCAGTTGGTTAGAGCGTCGCGTTTACACCGCGAATGTCGGGGGTTCGAGTCCCTCATCGCCCACCTGATTAGCTGTACAGTAATTGGCATCATGGCCGGCATTAGGCGGCAATGGGCGGAAATCGCCAGCAATGCGGGCATTTTCGCTCGTCGCCGATTGCCAGGCTCGTTGGCTGGTTTTGGCTAGCTCGTTTCTAGTGCCGCCTAATACGGCCTCGCTGCCGCTCCCTGCTGATTCGCCTAGTGCAGCGCTTTCATCGATGGCTCCCGCGACAGACTGGCAAGCGGCGGCGAAGTGAGCATCGGTCACCTGGAGATAGTGCTCTTTCGCAACCAACTGACTATTGCCGATCCACTCGCATACCACGTGCATCGGGAACCGCTCGGCAAGTTCCGTTTGCCGGGTGCTGCGTAGATTCTGGAATAGCTTCTCCCACGGCTTCACCCCGGCCCGTTTGAGGATCCGCAGCAATTGCGTCCGCAAGTTGGCATTACTGTTTCGGTACCGGGTAATGAGCGGTTGCTCGCTAAGCCGCTCGGCTTTCGGGTCGAAATCCTCGAGCAGCTCATCTAGCACGGCTTGCAGGTATGGCCGCAGTTCGGGAAACACCGGCACCATGCGAGATTCTTTCCCTTCGTGATGTTCCGTCTTGGGGCTTCGTACGTGCATCCTGCCGCGTTCAAAGTCGACGTCGCCCCAAGTCAGCCGTAGGTGTTCTGAGGGGCAGCGTAGGCCGCCGTAGCGGCTCAAGGCGAAGATTAGCTGCCATTCGGCATCGGGGCAGGCGGCCAGTACCTTGTCGGCATCCTCGCGACTAACAAAATGGAACCGCTCCCGATTGCTTTTGATCGTGTTGCCCTTCATATCGGCGAACGGATTCTCGGAAATCAGTTTGCGGCGCACGGCGGCGCGAAAGAACTGTTTGGCGATACCGCAGCGTCGGCGGACCGTATTGGGCGCGAGCCCCTCGCCCTTCTCGGGGTTGGCCAGCCACAGTCGCCAATCGTCCGTATCCCCCGGGGTGACTTCCCCGAGGGGCTTCTCGGCCGTGAAGTAATCGACCAGGCAACGGCGGGTGTGATCGTAGACCGTAGCCGTGGTGTCCTTCACGTCGGTCCGCCCGACGATGTAGCTGTCCAGAAACGCCCCGAGGCGTGGCATCGCCGCAGCGGCCTTGTCGGCCGCGGCTTTCGTCTCGGCCTCGACCTGGACGGTCCGCTTGGGCACCAGCCCGACGGCAAAGAGCTTGTCGTAAAGCTGCGGCTCGATTCGTCCGACCCACTCGGCCGTCTCGCGGTCCCAGCTTGTGCCGCTGATCACCGCGGAGTTGAGCGCTTCGACGTAGCCCTTGATCGTCTCCGCGGCTTTCTTGGTGAGCTTGAGTTTGCTAAGTCGAATCGTCCGCCGCTTTCGATCGGCGCCGACAAACTGAATCGACGTTTTGTCTTTCGATAGGGAAGCCATTGCACCATCCAATCGGTTAAGGGGTGAGTAAAAGCCCGCGCTCTCACCGCGGGCGGGGTGGGTTACCATAGTCCGAGAATGACTTTCAGGCGACGGTACGCGCGCCTGAATAGCCGTACCGCAAAATTGCCGACCAGCAAGTCCGACAGGAAGTTGCTCCGCATAAACTTGGGGTCCAGATAGTAGCCTCGCGTCATTTGGTCGCTTTCATGACCAAGGGACCACGTCGGGTCACCGCCGGCGACGTACAGGTGCGTGGCATGAGTCCGCCGCAATTTATGAAAACTGCAAGAGCGGGTTGTCGGCAGCCCTGCCAGGCTAAGAATCCGCTTCATGTGATAGTACATCGTCGTGCGGTCCACTTCGGGGAATACTCGCACGCCGTCGGCATATCGCTGGCGCTTCACGTACTCGGCTTTCAGGTCCAGTAGGCACCGCCGCATGGCGCGGGAAAACCTTTGCACATTATCCTTAGCCGTGCCGCCACCCTTGCGATTCTCACCCTTGAACGTCACCCAGCGCCCTTCAAGGTCCACTTCGGACCACAGCAGCTTGTCGGTAGCGGTGATGCGTTCGCCCGTCTCGTAGAGCATTCTTAGGCGAGTCACCATCACGACGCCTGCCGGCATTCCGCCGATCATCACGCTATAAGCCGTGGCTTCCTTGAACAGCGCCAACAATTCCTTCCGCGTCCAGGCGGTCGGCGTGGGCGGCGGTATCTTCCTGAACGAGTGCCGCGGCGCTTCAATCCATCCGTGCTCGGCCGCCCATCGCCACAAAGTCGAGAGCTTACACAACTCCCGCTCGATAGTGCGAGCGGCGCGACCCATCATCTCGCGATGATGCTTGTAGGCTTTCAGGTTTTCGGGTGTCAGGTCGGCTAACGTGCCACCGCGCTTGAGAAAATCGTTAAAGTGAGTCACGCCGAGCCGCACAAGTTGCACGGTATGGTCGGAAGTTACCCGCGGGTTGTTTTCGCAATAATGGTGATACACGGCCTCAAGCGTCATTTCGGGTCGTTGCTCTTTCATGATTCACCCCCTTCCTTGCCGTCACGAACGTCGTGCAGCGCTTCGATGAAACGGCAGCCAGCCCAAGCGATGCTCGACACCGCCTCAACGCGCGAGTCGGCGAGCAACTCGGGGAAGATTTCGGCCAGCCTACATTCGACGTAGTTGGCCGTGCGGTGGAGCGATTGCTCCAAATCGGTGCGGACCATGACAGTAGTCCTTTCCGATGGTCGCCGGCAGAGAAGTAAAGAGCGGCCCCCGAGGGCAGGGCCGCTCCGGACAACCTGACGACGTACCATGCAAAAAGCCGATAGGCCCGACAACTCGTTTAGAAAGGGGACAGGCCCCCGCGCGTGCCTTGCTCCCCGGCTTCCCGGATCACGGCTCGAACACGCGCACAAGCTATCGGGCCTACCGGCCCTGATACGAAACATCAGATTGTCCTTCCTGTCGGGTTTCTATGCCCGGTTGGCAGGATATTGCCAACGCGAGCATTTTGCCAGCAAATTCTGGCGGGGTCAACGGGCTTTTAGTCGCAGGAGGAACCGAACTGGCGCAACGGCAATGGGAATGCCGTTGGTAGCCGTCGAATTGCGGAACTAGCCGATGCACGCCTGCCGCCTACAATGGCACTGTGCGCTACCATCCGCCAACCGCCGATCCATCGCCGGCAGAGATTCGCCAGCGGTGCGAAGTGATACAACGAACGTGGTCGGCAGAAGAGCGTGAGCGCCGGGCCGTCCACTATGCCGACAATCGGAACCGGGCTGCCGCGGCGTGCTACCGACGCGAACCGTACGCGGTGCCGGTCGTTCGCATGGTGGATGTAGAAGCGCTGGCCGGGTGAGCATCGACCTCGACTCCCTCACCCGCTGCAATACCGCCGTGAAGTGGCGCGACAGTTGGCTCGCGCCGTCGCCGTGCTTCGCCACTCCCTCACCCGCTGCAATGCCGTCTCCGCAACTCCAATCCCCGCAACGGTCCCGGACGCACTTTGCGAGCGGTGCCGGTGCACAATCCGTTTTCATCGCATCCTAACGAGCGCCGACGCCTTGGCTTGGCCTTGGACACGTCCGGCATTACCGCTCCGCTCCGTTGCCGTGCGGACGCCTACGAGGCATAGCGCCCGGCGGGTTGCAAGCCGCACCGGACGCAATCTCTTAAATTGTCAAAGAGCCTGATTTCACCGCGACAACGCCCCGCTATCCAACTCACTCTCAAGCCGATTCTGCCGCATCCGCAGTTTCTCGATCGCATCAAGCTGCTTGTTCGATGCTTGCAGCCAGGCGTCGATGACTATATCGCTCTTCTGCTGGGCTTCTTGTATCCGGAGATCGCGGCCCACAGCGTCCGCGGGAATATTTTCTTCAAGCTTCGCCCGCTCCTGGACTTCGCGCTGCCGCTCGGCGGTGATCTTCACTTCGGTTTCAACCTTGCTCTTGCCGCGAAACGCCTCGGCAATTTCGAGCTGCTCTTTCACGGCCTCCAATTCTTTGCGCCGCTGTTCCTCAATAAGCTGACGTTGCTGACCAGGAATGTCGCGAAGACTTCCCGTGAGGTGCGACACGCCCGTCGGCGACAGCGTGGAGATCCTTGTCGCCTCGCGCGCGGCCGCCGCTTCCCGAGCCTGTGCCTGGCTCATGCTGGCCGCAAGTCCCGAGGTGTCGATGGCCGACAACGCCTTGGCTCGCTCGGCAGTTGCGTCACCAGGCTTCGCGCGCTCAATCTGGCTCGCGATGGATAGCTGGTCGCGCAGCAACCCCACGTTGCGGTCGATGGCTTTTGATTCAGCCTCGGCTGCCTTCTGCGCTTTGGCGGATGCTGCCTCGGCCGCGTCTCCCCATTGGCTCCAGGCGAGCACGCTCAATCCAATTGCGGCGGTGACAGCGCCGACAGCGATTCCGACGGGGTTGGCTTTCATGGCAACATTAAGAGCGATTTGCGCGGTGGTGACGGCTTGGATTGCTTCGGGAAATTCTTTGTACGCTTGGATACCACCTTGAACGACGTCGGTGGTTCCCTTGAAAACGTCGAAGGCGCCTTGCACCGCGGCAATCGAGCGAATCATCTTCTGCAAGTCTTCGTCGCTGTTAGAGGACAAAAGAGCGATGCCGCGCGCCGCAGTGAACGCGCCTTCACCTACTTTTTTGAATGACTCAAACGCCCTCAAGTTCGCTTCGGTGACGGTTGCGGTGTGCTTCTCCTGCTCGGCAGATTGGGCCTGCAGTGCTTGCTGCGCGGCCTTGACTTGCTCTTGCTGCTTCTGTTGCAGTTCCGAGTGCGCGGCTGTGAGCCCCTCGACCTGCTTGCGTATCTCATCCTGCGCCGCGGTGATCGGCGTGATGTCCGGGGCTTTGAGTTGGGCATCGATCTGTTGCAGCCCGATCCGAATCACTGCGTCGCGAATCATGGTCGCCATTGCTTGTTTCCTTAGTTGGTTGATGAATCGTGCTCGCCGAACAGCGCGGCCACGCTCGGGCCGCACGCTCGAAAAATATGCGGATACCATCTACGGCTGGCTCGCTCGGCCAGCTTCTCGCCGAGGGCAAAGTCGCCACGCTTCGATGCTGCGACCGCCTCAAGATTCAACTGCCGTAACTCGGGGTGCTCTTCCATTACCTCGAACACTTTGTCCCGGACGTCGACCGGCAACCTGAACAGTCGATCGAGCGCGCTTTCGGTTTGGTTGGGTTGTGCCACGATGAATGGTCCTATGCAGAATCGAACTACTTGCGGATTCGGCGTGGTTTCAGGTATTCGGGTTACTGGTGAACGGGTTTGCTGCTTGGGGCGAATCAGTTTCGAGCAAGACGATCGATCACCGATGGCAATGCCAGGTCACAATCCCTGAGCATCGCCGCCGTGCGGAGCGCCTCGATTGTCTCCGGCTCCTCAGTCAGCAACCGCCATATCTCCTCACGGACAGCGCCACCATCGACGCCGGCCGACTTGGCGGCTGCTACTTCCAACGCGGTGATCCTTGATTCGATGTTCATTATGCAATTAACTCCCGCCCATACTTTGATGCGACGTAGCGGTCGAATTGATCGGCGGTCTGCTCCGCCCGGTCATCGTCGCCGGCCTGCTTTGCAATCACCCAACGGCGGGCAAGCTCTTCGCACGCTCGGTCGCCATCGATGGCATTCAAGGAGCGTCGAAGCGTTGCAACGTCGCTGTTGCCAGTCGAGCTTGCCGCCGCTTCCAATTGTCGGATTCGATTTTCAAGGTTCATCGTGCGACCGTTCCATTAGTAGGGTTTCCAGATCCTCGACGCGCTGCAGCAGGTGAGTTTGCGCCGGCTTGCCAATCGTGCGGTCAAGTATCTCGCGGGCCGCAACCACGTCGCCGGCCTTAGCGGCTTTCACCAAGGCGGCGATGATGTTCTTTACGTCGGCTTCAGTCACGGCCTGAACCAACGCGGCGCGAAGCTGTTGCACCTTCCGCGCGAGCGGGTTGCCTCGGCCGGCTTTGTTGCCCGGCGCGAATCGGCCCGACGTATCGCGGCCGTGGTGTCCGTTAGATTCCGCAGGTGACGGCATTCTTGGGTTCTAAATTCTCTTAGGGCGACGGGCGAGACCGCGTGAGGCATTCCGCAGCCAACGCCCGCCGCCGCAGCCGAGGCGGGTCAATCAAACTTCACTTCACGGCAATCGAACGGCGGCAACGTGTAGCCGTCCAGCGCCGCCCGAGCTTCCGTCGCGTCGGTTCGGAGTTGTTCCACTTCGGATGCGAGCAATTCGACGTCTGGCAGGCACGGCAGCTCCCGCTCCAATTCGTTTTTTTCGTGCCAAGTGCCGAGCTGTGGCGACGTAGTTAGTTCGGCCAATCGGTCCACCGCCGTCTTCGCAGTTGTCAAGTTGCTCGATTTCATCGCAAGTAGCCGCTCGAGTCGACAAGCACGATCGCTCAACCTGTCGAACTCTGATTGCGGGTGACGAACGCAAAGCCGTTCCAAGATTCGCTCGGCACTCGACTTGAGCGACCGGGCCGAGTCGCGAGCGCTGGTGAGCTGTCCGAGCGCCTCGTGCGCCGTAGCTCGCAAAGCTTGCAACTCGGTTCGTTGCTGTTCCATTTTGGTGGCGACAGCTTCGGCGGCGACGCGGCTTGCATCCTCGAGCGACGGCAACTGCGCTAGCAACTGCGCGGCCCGTTCCACGTCGCTCCGCGCTTGGAGCACTTGCTTGGCGATCGCGACATGCCGTTCCAAGTCGGCTTGCGAGCGCCCCGTTTCGCGCAGGGCCTCCCGCAATTCGTAGGGGTTGGGTTGCTCGCCCGCGGCGAGCGCGAACACCATCGCGCGGTAGTCGCGCTCGGCTTGCACGGCGAGCGCGCCGACGGCTTGCATGGTATCGGCGGGTAATTCCATTGTGGCTGTGCTCATAATCTCAAAATCTCCGATGGGGACAACGCCTAATTGATCGTTGGCCAGCAGGTCAAGAAGCAATTTCCGAACTTCCAGCAGGCCGACGCGGGTGGCGTTGTCGGGTGGCATTTGCGCGAGCTTGCGGCGAACGTCGCCGAACACTTCGCGAAAGGTTGATGGTGTGGAGGTGGTTGGCATTGTTCGATTTAGCGGCCCAACAGAAACGCCCGTAGCGACTTGCCCGCACGCGGCTTGTGGGGTTGCGCCTGCGACTCCAGCGCATTGCCGCTCACTGTGACGCCGCGTTTGGATTCGACGATCGGCGCGGTGAACTTGGCCGGGTGCAAAGCCTTGGCGACTTCCTTCGATTCGCGGCCAGCGGGTGTTTCGCCGCTGGTCAGGAATCCGTTCCCTGCGAGCATCGCGCAGACTTTCGTGATTCGCTCGACGGGCGATTGCTGCCCGCGGAGCACTTCTTGGATCATCGAAATCATTTCGTCGGCGCGTTTCAATTCGCCGCGATCCGGTCCAGGTGGCGGTGGAGTTGAATCCACGCTTGCGGACCTGAAAATTTCGGTCAACGAGCGACCGCGTTTGAGAACGTGCATGATGGTTCCTTCCGGTTGGGCCGGGCTTGGCCGGCGGGTGTGGTCTGAAGATTCCCGCGACGGCGGAAATCGGGTTGTAACTCGTTACGGGGTGGCGGTTTCGGCGGGTGACATTGGGACGCAAGATTCGTTGGGCGGTCAGAACAATCGGAGGTCGGGCAGCTCGGTAATCTGACGGTCCAGCTTTGCCAACGCTTCGGTGGTTTGCTGCCTGCACTCTAGCGATGCGGAACTACCTGAATTGTCTAGCATCGCTTGTAGGCGGCTACGGATGTTCAGCAGCAAGTCACGCTTGGGGCATGTGGCGATTTCGTGAGCGGTTAGCATGGTTTTATCTCTCGGGTTGGGCGGTCAAAACGGGATGGCTTGAGCTTGCGTCGCGGCGGTTAAATTAGTCCCCTACCGAACCGAACTTGCCGGCCTGTGTTGGGGTTTCGAGATCGGGGTTTGGGTTTGCTGTGGCAGCAGGTGCAGCGCGGCGGATTTCGACGGCTCGCAAGTTGTGCGTTCGGAGTAATCTCTTCAGCGCCATGCGAACGCGCCGCGCACCGGTCGGATCATCCGCCTGGTGCGGAGCCTCGATGATCGCGGCGAACCGGCTCGGCGGAACTCCATCCCGGCGCGAACGGCGAACGCCGAGCGGGTGGTCGGCCGTGCTGTCGCCGATCGACGGCGCGTACTGGCCGCCGGCGTCGGTGAGCTGCTCGCGAGTTGGTTTCGTGGTTCGCATCGTGTCACTGATTTGAATTTGTCCGAGTGTCCGACTGTCCGAGTGAGGCTGGTGGGAACACCCGGACCGGACGGACGGCCCCCCTTACAGGGGGCCTTTCCTGTCCCGGTGTTCCACTGTGTTCACCGGGACACCCGGACAAGTGTTTTAAGTCGCTTTTGTCCGGGTGAGTCCGGGTGTGATTACTCATGGATTTGGAACCCCGCATAGCTCTGCCCTTTTCCCTTTTGGAGGTTGCACGGTTCCACGTCGCCGCGGTCCAAAAGCGCGGCCAAGGCGACGCCCAGCCGGTCCGTGTTCAACCCCGTTCGGCTCTTGAGATCGGTCTTCGTGGCTTGGTGCCGATCGCACTTTCGCATTGCCTCGATGATCGCTCGTTGGTCCCCTTCGACCTTGGCTTGCTTTTCTTGCTCGCGTTGACGTTCCCGCTCTTGATGCTCTCGCGATTCGCCTTCCGATGCGGCGACGATGTCCACGTCCCAGGCGCGCCCGCCCAAGTCGCCCTGACGGCCTTCTCGCACGTCGAGCCACTTCCGAGCACCGAAGCCCGCTGAACCACCCGCAACGAGCCACAGCCAATGTCGGCCGGTCTCTTCCTCCCATTCACGGCGACGGTTCAAGAGCAACCAGAACCGGGCCCACTCGGCGAACCCACTGCCGGTGATTTCCTCGAGCGTTGGGCAGCCGTAGGGAACGGATGTAACCTTCCGGTTGTGATGAACCATGATGATGCTGCAACCCGTTTCCCGAACGATCTCACCAACGGGCCCAAGCGCTTGAGCAACGGCCGCTAGGTTGTTTTGCTCCATTCCGCTCAGCATCAGGTAAGTCGGATCGAGCAACAGGCAACGCAGCTCGTTCGACTCAATGAACCGGCGAATCTCATCGAGCCATTCGACCGATTGCAGACGCGGGCAACGTGTCGAGATGTAGCAATTGTTAAGCTCGCTCGGGTCGACGCCCTTGGAACGGCAGATTCGATGAATCGTTTCGGCGAGCGTCGCGGCGCCACTCTCTGCGCTGATGATGCCGCAGGCGACCGGCGCGGGTACCGGCCAATAATTCAAGAATGCGGACCCGGTCTCCATGCTGATCACCGCGTCCAGCGCGATGGTTGTCTTCAGGCTTTTGCTCTTCGCGCTGATGACGCCAGGCTGCCCCGCGACGATGACGCCCGGAATGAGATACTCGAGCTGATGATCTTTCGCGGCGAACTGGCTCATCGGAACTGCGTCAGATAACAGCGGCTCGGCCACTGTTTCACGCTGGAAGTCAGCAACGTCGGAAAAGAGATCGTTGATAATCTCTCGCGAGCTGTGCCCATTAAGGGCCGCCTCACAAACTTGTTCGCCCATCGCTAGCAATCGCCGCTTGCGCGAAGATTCAGCAACAAGGCCAACCCAGTAGGCGGCGTGGGCGCCGGTCACCACCTTCTCGGTTAGTTCCGCAAAGAACTCGGCGACGTCGATCCTGCTGGTAAATGGCGGCTTACTCGCCAACTCCGTTGCAAGCGCGAGCGGATCGAGCGGCAGCCCGCGCCGGTAGAAGTCGGTGGCGACGGCGAAGAACGCGGCGCAGTTCTGGCTCGAGAAATCAGTCGGCCGAAGGTTTCGAGCTTCCACGATCGATGGCGGAGTGACCAGCACGCTACCGCAAACGCCGATCTCGGCCTCGGGCGCCGCAGGCAGTCGTGGATCGATGGTGGCCGCTTCGCGCTTCACGCTGCGTGCCCTCGATAGTGCGGCAAGGCGTGCCAGCGGGCGACATGCTTCGCGCCCTCAATGTCGCCGCAACGGAAATACTCGGGCAAAGACAGAAACAGGTCGATGCAGTCGAATTGCTGGCGCAACGTCCCAGGCTGGTTCGGCGCCGGGCGTGGCGGACGTTGCCGCCGTGGATCGATCCGTGATACCATTCTTGTGTCCTTTCGATTTTGCCCGGTCGGATCGTTTGGTCGGCGACCGGCCGGGCTTTAATTTACTTCTCCGCGGCGACGCTGGCCGATTGTTCCTGTTGCAGTCGGGCAATATCTTCCCGCAAAGTTTCGACCGCGTACCGCAAGGTTCGATCGCCGAGCTTCACCGCGCGAAACGGGCCGCGTGGAGCGGTGCAATCAAATAGCTGCCGCTGCGATATGCCCAAGGCATCGCACGTTTCAAGGGTCGTGAGCAGCAGCTTTGGCACGCTGGAGATCCCCAGCGATACGAACGCCTCGGGCGGCATCAGCACAAGTTGCGGCGCGGCGCTAGGCATGGGCCACCTCGGCCTGCGGCTCGGCCGCCCGCTCGGCTAACGCTACCTCAAGCGCGCGACGGATCAGCCGCGCGGCAACGCTATCAGCGCCGACGGCTTGCTCCGTTTCGCGCAGTCGCGCGGCAAGCGTCTCGGGGGCCAAGTCAGAAAGTTTTGTCATGCCGCCGATTTTGCACAAGAAAAAAATCTTGTGTTGCTGGCGGACGTTGGGCGGACGCCGCCGGACGCGCGAAGTGGCGGCAAATTAAGGGCAGAATGCCCGTCGAGATTATTCCGCCGGACGTTAGCCGGACGCGGAATTACCCTCAAAAAGCGATTTCACAGCGGAAAGTTTGTACAGATATTGTGGCTCGTTTGGCCGGCGTTCGGATACTTCATTCCAATCATCTCCCGCGGCATGTTTTTTGCGCCAACGGTCAAGCCGTTTGCGGGCAGTTTCCGATTCAACTCGGTACATCTTCGCCAATTCCAAATGTGTCAGTAACGGGTTGGCGGCAGGGAGGTAGTTGTCGGTTGTCCCACCGGTTTCCGGTTCGGCAAGTGCGCTCGGCGATGCCGTTGCGGCCAATCGCTGTCGGGCAGCCACCAATTCTCCTTGTCCTGTTAGTGTCATTCGCACCGCAACTAGCCGTTTGCGAAGCTCGTCATTCCACACGCCGCGTTGATCCGGCCCGTAAACGGACGGCGGCATACGGACACCCAAAGCCCCGACCGCCTCGACGAGACCAAGCTGATGCGCGTAATAGTCTGCTAAATCCCATGCGTCCGACCATTCCGATTCACGGCTGTCGGGACTGTTGATTTCTGCGACCATGGCGTCTATCCACGCCACGAAGTCCGCGGGGCTGCTCACTCGAAGAGAAAGCCCGCTGCCAACGGTTGCGGGCGAATTAATGTCGGCTGCGGCCATAGATGCACCATCCCTTACTTAAGGCCGAGTGACCGGCCGACCGCCGTGGGGATGGTGCTGCCACGAACGGCCGGCCAGTCTGAGCGGTGATCAAGCCGCGACCCGGCAAATGAAATTCTACTTCCCCTGTTCGTCACCGCCAGCGGATCGTCGCGCGGCCCTCCAGCCAGCGGCAAACCCGATGCGAGCGGCCCCGAGATCTTCATAGCTCAATTGCGATTGGCCGATGCCATCGAACCACTTCTCGAATGAATCGTAAACGTCCGATTCGCTGCTATCTGCACCGCCTAATGCAGCGCTCGGGTGGTCTGAATCAGAATCTTCCGGTAAATCGTGGGGGTGTGCTGGTCCCTCATCGCCCACTGTGGTTGGCAAATCGATGATTTTGCTACATCTTGCAAACCTTGATTTCTGTACCAAAACTCCGGGAGTCCTGTCCGGCATGAAACTGGCGGCAGACTTGTTTTGCAGGCAAAACCGTTCCCACGGATGGACAGAACTCGTCGAATTGGCTTTCATTTTCGACAGTTTTCGACATGGCTCGCCGCGAGTTTCGTCACGATGGACTGCGTCAGTTAGCGCGCTTAGCGCGCACTCCGATCGGTGGCCCTCGTCGGGTGTGTGATGGCTAAGGTCAGAGCGCACCGTCATCCATCGCCATATTTGGTACGGCGGGGTGAACGGACACTTCCGATGGGGGAGCGATAATCGCTAAACGATGAGCGATGATCGTTCATCGCTTCGTTCGGGCGGTGCTCGGGGATTGATACACATGTATAGTAACGTAGCAGATCGGTGGCACTTTTTCTACGAGAAACTCTCCGGAATTTAGCGGGCACGCTCCGCGTTGTGTCGCATTATCTGTGGAATAGGACTGCTAGACGGCCAGCGACACGGCTTCACTCCGTAAATAGTTGCATCTACCCCCCCGTTCCGATATGCTGCGCCGTGGGGAACAAACTTCGTTGGTCTCTGCGAACTCATACCTGAGACAGTGGCATGACTACCGCTTCAAAATGTGCATGTGGCGAATCGCTCGAAGGATATGCACCCTCCGGCGAAGGGATCGTCCAATGTGATAAGTGCGGTAAAAGATATTGCGTGCAGCGATCCGCGACGCAATCCACTACTCTTTCACCGAGCACCACGGTCGAAGTATCCGAACTCGGTGGACATCGAATGGACCGGGTCGCGTGGATTGCGGCAGGCATTGCAGGGGGAGTTCTCATCGCGATGGTGCTGGTGTTCGCTGTCGAGAAGCGCCGCGGTTCAACGGCGGGCGTTGACGCCACAATATCCAGCTCGTCGCGGAAGGATTCCAAATCGGCATCGAAGGCCATTGAGAAGAACGCGTCTACCTCGGCAAGCGACGACTGGTTCGAAGATTATGAGGTTTTCGAATCGACAGCTACTGGCAGGGACGTGCCTGCGTCGCCGAAAGTAGAGTTGTCAGAAGTAGCGGGAGTTAGCAAGTCAGTCTCTTCGTAACCGTTCACAGGGCGGGCATACACGGAACCTGGAAAATGTGGAATACCAACTTTCCCGTGATCTGCGCTATGCGAACAATTTTCTTGTGGTGCATTTCGCCTGAAATCGGAAGAGTTGGCGCGAAACGTAGTATCAGCGGTTTCAAAAGCACGAAAAAAGCCTTGTTTTCTGGCCTCTCCAGAGTGTGAACGGTTACGTCTCTTCAGAAGCGCACAATTCCGGAACCGCAGCGAAGGAGACGGATCATGTAGGTGATGGAACGCAGCCGAATCTGAACCCTACTCGGAAAGAGTTGTCCGCTGAAGAAATCTATACAAAAGCGTCGGAGTGCTTGGTTACGATTCACGCGAAGAACGTCAGCGGCGAGCGAATTTCCAGCGGAAGTGGTTTTGTGTTGGACTCGGACACAGTAAAGCAGTTTTATCCCGGATACTTGATCGACGAGGTAATGCCAAGCTCAGCAGGTTTTCAGGCGGCCGCGAATGACTACCACAGCCGCGCTGCTTCGTCAGACGCGATTTCAGATAGACTGAATGATGTGGAAGTCAAGAAGTTTCGATTCGCGTATGTCGTCACGAATTTTCACGTCATAGAGGCTGCGGTGTCTCTCGAATTCAGTTTTGCAGAAGGACAGGCGGCTGGAGACTGTGGTTTTCTGATCGAAGTCGTTGCGGAGTTGGAGGATCGCGATGTGGCAGTGGTGAAGGTGCTCGCGCATTCATTTCCGCCGGGATTGCACCTCGCCAATATTGAACCTCCCATTGGTCAAAGCGTTTTTGCCTTGGGAAATCCGCAGGGACTTGAAGGTTCGCTAAGTAGTGGGATCGTTAGCGGCTATCGAAACTTCGATGACCTGGGCCGCGTCATACAGACCACAGCCGCCATCAGTCACGGATCAAGCGGTGGGCCGTTGCTCGACAAATATGGGGAAGTGATTGGCGTGATGACCGCAGTAGTCACCACGGGTCAAAATCTAAATCTAGCGGTTTGCGCAGACGCAATAGAGGGAGCATTCACCTCAGGGTTGTGCAAACGCAGCGTGTTCAAAGGTCGCAGTGCTCAAAAGGAGCTAACGAGCTATCTGATAGACAAGCAGGTACGATGCAACGCGACGACAAATGAGTTGGATGTAATCGAGACTGGGGGCGCAAGAACTGAGATTAAGGAGGATGATGAATCGGTCCGCACTGCCAAGAAGCACTTGGCACAGGCCATCGAGGCGCAAATTGCATCGAATTGGGATGACGCTAGAAGGTATGCTCGCCAGGCCGAGCCACAACTTCCCGACTCCCTCAAGCCGGCCGCATGGATTGTTGACGCTATCGCTTCGTTTACCATAGCTCACGCCGAGGCCGAGTCTGAGGTATTACCTGCCCGTCCTAACTCGACGAAAGAAGACTTGGAGCGCTTTCATAGCCTCTTGAAGCTCAAAGACGGTTATGAGCGGTCAATTGGATTATTGCGGAGGTCGATTCGAGCATTGCCGGACGCGGGATACCTGCATGCGCAACTGGCATTTCAATATGGTCAGGCGGGCGAGAACCTGGATCAAAAGAACTCGCTCGATTCCGCCATTCAGTATTGCAAGTATGATACCCGCCTTTACTGGAGCAGGGGCGCAACGTACATGGGTCTGGAAAGTTATCAACTTGCAGAGGCCGATTTTCGGAAAGCCATCGAACTCAATTCCCGGTCGGGAGACAACTTTTCGTGGCTGGCTCGGGCGCTCACTTCGCAAAAGCGTTATGATGAGGCAATGACTGCTGCTGTACAAGCATTGGAACTCGGGAGCGACGATGACGTTAGACCGATGATTATGGAAATGCAGCGATTGAATCAACCGCGCTGAGACGGCGAAGCGGATAACGTCGCGAATCGAACCAGCGCGAACCACTCGGGAGGGCTGGTGATGAGCGGCCGGAACGGAAGAATTGCATGAGTACTATAGCCCGCAACAAGTAGGTTCCATGCCCAAGCCGAGGAAAAGACCGCGCAAGCCTCCGGGTAGGTGCGTTTTCTGCAATGGCGTGGGCCTAAGTAAGGAGCACATTTGGTCAGACTGGCTGAAGAATCTGATTCCCTTACGTGAAGACCACGGAGAACACTGGGCGGGGCTTTATCATGATCGTAGTTCCCAAACTTTTCAGTGGGCCCAGTTGCCTCAAACGAGAACTCGCCAAGGATGTCTGTTGCAACGTAAGATTCGTAATGTCTGCGAACGGCACTGCAATAATGGGTGGATGAGCGGAGTAGTTGACCGGGCCAAGCCACATGCAGAGCGCATGATTCTAGGCCATCAGTTCCAGTTGGAGTGGCAGGGGATGTCAGACTTAGCTGCTTGGATCGCGATAACAACAATCATGCAGGAATTTGCGAATCCGAGGGCTCAGCAAATCGCACCCGGAGACCGGCGCGTCTTGATGGCGACTAAAACTCCTCCCGACACTTGGTCTATATGGGTTGCGAGATACGGCGGCCACGTGTGGTACCCAATGGGTCACTATCACATTCCAATTTGGTACTCAAAGGGATCGCTGCCTAGTGAACTGTCCCCCGATGCTCCGCTGCGTCACGGACTGCAATTGACGACGTTTGCACTTCGCGAACTGCTCGTCCACGTTTTCACATCGACCGAAGCCGAAATGATCGACCGGTACAGACGGTATATTGGTGAGTCCGCCAAACTTACGCAATTGTGGCCGATAACCGCCGATAGCCTTCAATGGCCGCCTTGTTCCGCATTCGGGGATGAAGAAGTTGATCGTCTCGCCTTTCAATGGGTACGAAATGAATGGGGCCTTGGTGCCGACTACTGAAGCACCTGATCGAGCGTCTCGCATAACCAACAAGGACATTGCTGAAATTGTCCGCTGTCGGCCTCGCATATTTCGCTTCGGACCACGCAGACATGCCACGCATACAATTCGCTGGATAACGCGTCACTCACCCGCAAACTGCTTCAGCCGAATCTCTCCGCCGGGCATGCGGGCGATTAATTTCAGTTTGCCGCCGAGTGATTTGACGAGTCGGCTGAGGGTGCTGATTTGCATGTCCGCTTGGCTGTCCATTTTCGATATGATCAGCTGCGTGATTCCCAGGATATCGGCGACTTCCTGTTGCGTCATGTCTGAGAATTTGCGCAATTCGGACAAGAGCATCTCGGCCATCAACTCTTTGACGCGAGCATCCGACCTGGCCCGACGCGCGGGAGGCATCTTGTCGATGAGTTTCGCAAAGCTGTGTCGTCCAGCCATTACACTAGTGCTCGGTCAAAGCGAACGTTTAGGCGTTGCGCAGATCAGCCGCAGGGCGCTAGCCCCCGGTTTTTGCTGAT
>JBBDYG010000043.1:75913-104020 GCA_040901765.1 Pirellulales bacterium | reverse complement strand
ATCCAACCGGGGGCTAGCGCCCTGCGGCTAATCCTAAAATTAATTTTTGACGAAGCACTAGTGCTTCATCGGTCAATTTGTTGAAGATGCTCGGCGAACAGCCGATCGGCCAAGAGTGTCAGTATTGAATCATTTCCTACGATATAGCCTATCGGCTATGTCGTCCAGGTGCGCTTGATTGCTCGCACGGGAAAGATTGCCCATGCTACGATTCGCTGAGAATCGACGAAAGAAAGCAGCCCCGAGCGCTGCGCGTCGGGGCTGCTGTTTGTTTGCACCGTGTTGTTGACCCGGCCGTTTACAATTGCTGCGGGGCAGCGGTTGCGGGGGTGTTCGGGTCGAGCGCGCCGGAGAGGGTGCTCTTGCGGCCGGTGCGGGCGTCCCAGACTTCGGCGGTGAACTTGAGGTTGGCGGTTTCGAAGACGGCCTCCATCGCATCGGCGCTGGGGGTTGGTTGGCCGTTGAGGGCGAGAATCACGTCGCCCGCGACGATGCCGGCCTTTGCGGCGGCGCTGCCCGGAACGACGCGCACGACGACTTGGCCCTGGGTGCCCCCGTACTGGCCGGCGTAGGTGTTGATGCCCAGCTCGGGCCAATCGTCGGTGGGGAAGCCACCGGCGCTATTCGTGCTGGTCGTGGTGGTTTGATCGTCGCTGGAATCGGTGTCGTCGTCCGCGGCATCGTCGTCGTTCGAGTCATCGTCGGCGACGTCGGTCGTGTTGTTGACGTAGGTGTTTCCTCCGTCAAAGGCCCAGCCGCCGAGGCCGTAGCCGAGAGCGGCGCCGCCCCAATAGCCCGGACCCCAACCACCGTGGTGCCAACTGTGATGGTGGTGGTTGTGATGTTCGTCGCGATGCGCGACGTGGTGCTCGCCGTTGTGGTGGTCGGCGTGGTGCTGCGAGGGACGGTAGGGATGCATGCTGTGGTGACCGCCGCCGTGCCCACCGCCATGAAAACCACCGTGGCCACCGCCGCCATGACCGCCACCGCGGGCCATGACCCGCGGCGTGATGAGTGCGAACAGAGCGAGTGTCGCGACGGCGACGAGGGACCAAACCAACTTGCGATACGTGGACATTGAGTCTCTCCCCAAAGTGATGCCCTGAACCCGACCGGTTCAGCCGGCGGCGCAGCGTGCGCAGCCGATGGACAAAGTTAGGTCGTTGAAGAGTGCTGGCAGAAGGCAGAGGGCAGCCCGGCAGTAAAGAAGCGGTACGGGGGCGTGTTGCGCGGCTTGTGCGGGTGAGTCGGGCGGGAGAAGTAGGCAGAGGGCAGCAGGCGGGCGGCAGCAGGCAGTCCAAGAGCGGGGGCGGGGGCGGGAGACGCGCGCACAACATTTGGTTCAATTACTGCGTACCCCTCAATTGGGGACGGAGAAAGCTGGGGAAAAGTTCGGGAATTGCTGGACAGCCTCGGAGAGCGGTGGTAATATAACCGGCGCAACGCGGGCTCGCGCAGGTCGGACCCTCGGTTTTTAGTGGAGACTTCTTTGGACCAGAGTTGAGTTGCTCGTGATCTGAACACTTTCACTTGGGAGCCTCACCATCGACCGGTGTCGCTCTCGCCAGTTAGGAGAAAGCCATGATCGATGTCGTGATTTCGCGGTATGTTGCGATTGGTGGCGGTATCCGTGCGGCTGTCACAGATTCTTTTCGCGCGGGACTTATCGTGATGTTCGCCAGCCTGTTCCCATTGGTCGACAGTTCTTCGGCACAGATCATCTCAACGGCAACTGGCGCGCACATGGCCGGCGGAAAGGTGACGGTGACCTTCTTCGGCGGACCGATGGCGACGGGCACAATTATGGCATCGGGAACCACCGGCACCGCGACGTTTCCCGGTTCCTTCTTGTTCACCGTGGCGGGTGAAACGAGCGTGGCCGAATGGACGCTGACGAATCTCGACAGCGGACCGGCCGCCCGCTCGATCACGTCGGTCGTCATCGACTTGATGGGCTCGCAGTCGCTGTTCGACGACGGCTCTTTGCCATCGACGCCGTTGAGCTTGGGCGGAGTGGCGGGGGCGAGTTACCTCTCAGGACCGGCGATTGCGAGCAGTGGCGAACTCGCGCCGTGGGCCGACCCCGCCAATCTGGGCGACATGTTTCGCGCCGAGAGCGTGGGGTGGGGCGGGTTCATGGTCCCGGCGATCGTGCCCGGCGGCACCGCAAAGTGGCGCGATGACACCGATCTGATCCCAATCCCCGAGCCGACGAGTGCGGGGCTTCTCGTGGCAGGTGCGCTAGTTGCGATAGCGCTGTACCGTCACACAGCGCTAGCTTAGATGCGCAGATTCTTCGATGAGCAAAGTGGGGGACTGATCCCCACGCCCATCGAAGACTCTGGGCGTGCCACCCATATTCGTTGGTCGCTTGGCGGTCCAATTCACGCGCGGTACCGCCACTACTTGGTGCGGCTCGCGGCTTCCTTGCGGTCCTTGCGTTCTTTCTTCTCTTTAGCGCTCAGCTTGGGTTTGTTGGTCTTCGCTTTGCGATTGCCTTGTTCTTTGTTGGCCATGATTAATTCTCCGCAATTTTGGGCCGGCTGGCGCCGGAAAGTGGTTCGCTAGTAAGAATTTAGCGGGAATATGCCACGATGGCCAGTGGGAAGTACGATATTGCCGCTAGTTTTGCGGTGCGGGGCCTCTACCGGCGGTGGGGATCGAATTGACTTCGGTTATTCGATCTCGTATGATAGTCGCAGATTTGGGAGGGCGAACGTCAGCACGATCTGCTTTGGCTGGTAGCACAAAGCCCGCGATAGGTTGCGACCCGATTTTGGGTCTGATGCAACTTTTTACGTGCCTCACCGACGGGGCCTGACTGAACGGTTTGTCTTATCGCCGACCGTTCGCAAGTAGTTGCCGTTGGCTAGTAGTTGATCGGCGCTTGGCTCATGTAGTACTTCTCAAGTCCCCTACCCCGACGGGGTAACTGTCGATTGGCCCACGCGTACGGCACGGCGCGTTGGCCGCTTTATTTGATGTTGCGTGCTAGGAGTGTTTTCGCATGTCGCAGGGTACGATCAAGAAATTGACGGACAAAGGTTTTGGTTTCATTTCGGGCGAACGGGGAGATATTTTCTTCCACAGTTCGGCCGTGCAGGGCGAAGGCTTTGATAGCCTCCGCGAGGGTCAGGAGGTCGAGTTCACGGAAGGTCGCGGCCCCAAGGGACCGTGTGCTGAGGGCGTAAAAGTTATTTCCTAAAACGACGCACGCTAAGAATTGAACCACTCGACCGCTCGGAGAGCTTCGGCTCTCCGGGCGGCTTGTTTTCCGGAGAGGGGCGAGGATACAGGGATCGGGGGTCGGAGAAATGCAACTGCGGCTTCACCGCCTGGTCTTTCCCTGACCCCTGCATTCTGAATCCTGAATCCTTCTCCCCACGCAGGCAGCCTTTCACAACGGGAGTCACGATTTGGCGAAGAATCAAAACACCTACGAAAAACTCCGCCGCGAGATGGACAAGAAACGCAAGGCCCAAGAGAAGCGGGCGGGTAAGTTGAAGCGGAAAGACGATACGCCCCGACTACCAGAACTATCGGCCAACGCGACCGCACAGGATTCGCTCGCCAGCTCGGCGGCTCGACGCAGCATGGGCAGCACTTCGCGATCTGAGCCGCTTCCGGCGAACGGTGCGACCGGGACTTCCTCCAAATTCGCAGCATGGCAACGTAGTCGAAGCACCCAGGACACGGTTGAACCATCGTGAAGCCCCCGTCTCGACACCTCGCTATTGTGTCGCACAGAATGTAGTGACGCCGACAGCGGAGGGTATTGTCGATGGGAAGAGCGAGCGAAGTGAGAACCGTGGCCTTCGTGGGCGATTACTTTCCGCGAAAATGCGGCATCGCCACGTTTACTCAAGATTTGCATCGCGCCGTTGCCGAGCAATATCCGCAAGTCGAAAGCTGTGTCGTACCCGTCGACGATATTGAAGGGGGTTACGATTACCCAGGCGAGGTACGATTTCAGATCGCCGAACAGGACTTCGACTCCTACCTGCGGGCGGCCGACTTTCTGAATTTCAGCAACGCCGACGTGGTCTGCTTGCAGCACGAATTCGGCATCTATGGCGGCGCTTGCGGCAGTCACGTGCTGGGACTGTTGCGCGATCTGCGAATGCCCATTGTGACGACGTTGCACACCGTTCTCAGCGAGCCAAATGCCGAGCAGCGACGCGTTACCCGGCAGTTAGCCGACGTGTCGGCGCGGCTGATCGTCATGTCCGAAAAGGGCAAATCCCTGCTCCAGCAGGCGTACGGCATCGAAGAGAGCAAGATCGCAGTGATAGCTCACGGCATTCCCGACATGCCGTTCGGCGACCCACACTTCTTCAAGGATAAATTCGGCGTCGAGGGCAAGCAGGTCGCGCTCACGTTTGGCCTCTTGGCGCCGAACAAGGGGATCGAACATGCATTGCGCGCCGTTCCGCGAGTGCTGCAAGATTTCCCCGACTTCGTGTACATCGTGCTCGGGGCAACGCATCCGAATCTGGTTCGGTCGCAGGGCGAAGCCTATCGACTGAGTCTGGAGCGGCTGGCCCGCGATCTCGATATCAAGCGGAACGTGATCTTCTATAACCGCTTTGTTGAACTACGAGAGTTGACGGAATTTCTGGGGGCGGCTGATCTCTACGTCACCCCCTACCTGAATCCGGCACAGATCACGTCCGGCACGCTGGCTTATGCATTTGGCTGCGGCAAGGCGGTGATTTCCACTCCCTATTGGCATGCGGAAGAGCTGCTAGCGGATGGTCGTGGCGTGCTCGTTCCCTTTGGAGATTCCGAAGCGATTGGGCGCGAAATTTGCGGCCTCCTGTCGGACTCGAATCGCTGTCATGCCATGCGCCGTCGGGCCTATATGTTGGGTCGTGAAATGATCTGGAGCAACGTAGCCCATCTCTACATGGACGAGTTTCAGCAAGCGCGGCGGAGTCTCGTCGACCAACCCAGTCGGCGATACGTCGTCCCGACGCTCGACGACCGCTCGCTCGAACTCCCCGCCCTAAGGTTAGACCATCTGCTGAACATGACCGACTCGACGGGAATTTTTCAGCACGCGAATATCACGATTCCAAATTTTGAGCATGGTTACTGCACCGACGATAACGCCCGGGCGCTGATCCTGACGGTTTTGCTCGAGGAGTTGGGAAGCGAATCGCCCGAGGTGCTGCGGGCGGCGACGAGCTATGCCGCGTTCGTAAACGCTGCTTTTAACGAGAAACAAGGCCGCTTTCGTAACTTCATGACTTTGGATCGCCGCTGGGTGGAAGAGCCTGGGTCGGACGATTGTTTTGGGCGGGCGCTGTGGGCGCTAGGGACGTGCGTCGGCCGAAGTCGGCGGGCCGACTTCCAGTATTGGTCGGTCGAGATGTTCACCCGGACGCTCCCCCTGGTGGTGGAGCTTGCGTCGCCCCGCGCCTTGGCTTTCACCCTGCTTGGAATTCACGAGTATTTCCGCCGATTAAATGGCGATCGCCGGGTCGATCAGGTGCGCGAGACGCTGATGGGTAGGCTGATCGATTTGTATGAACAATACGCCGCGGAAAATTGGCATTGGTTTGAGGACGTTGCCAGCTATGATAACGCGAGACTTTCGCAGGCATTGATCGCCAGTGGCGTCGGAACCGGAAACGAGCAGGCGCTCGAAATCGGATTGAAATCGCTCCGCTGGCTGCTCGACGTGCAGCGGTCTCCGCACGGCCACTTGCGGCCAATTGGCTGCAATGGGTTTTACCGTCGCGGCGAAAAGTGCGCCCAATTCGACCAGCAGCCGGTGGAGGTTCAAGCGATCGTCTCGGCCTGTATTAGTGCTAGCAATGCGACGGGCGACCCGATGTGGCTCGCCGAAGCACGTTTGGCTTTTGAATGGTTTTTGGGACGAAACGATCTGGGATTGGACGTGTATGATGCGGGAACCGGCGGTTGCCGCGATGGTTTGCATCAAGACCGCGTGAACCAAAATCAGGGTGCGGAATCGACGCTGGCGTTTCAACTCGCCCTGGCGGAACTCGAATTGACGGACCGAGCGCTCACCGCATTTTGCCCCATTGGGAGTGCCACGCCCGTAAATCGGCGTTAGAATGGAAACCTGCCTGAACGAGAGGATCTCGTTCGACATCGCCGAAGTACAGTCTGTTAGATTACTCATCCAACTGGATCGCTCGACATGGACGTTAAGCGGACTAGCATAGTCCTCAAGCCGAATAACTCGCGGGTTCTCTTTCGACCCTTCGAGCCAACCAATCAGGAACGGATCCTCAAGATCATCGCCCGCGTGATGTCGGTCAGCGACGAGGAGGTCTCCGTTTTACTGGCCGACGTGATGCGCGAATTTCAGGGGCGGCATCAGCGGCTACAGAACTTTTTCTTCGAGCGATTCGAGAGCGTCCGGCGTCACCTGTTGACGGATGAGACGCTGAGCGAGGACCGTCGGCTGCTGATCGGCGCCTATTTCACCAACGAGTATTCGCTCGAATCGGCGGCGCTGTTCAACCCCTCGATCGTTTGGCATCCCGACCAAAGCGGACTGCCCAAAGGGACGCGGCGTTTTGTGCTGAGTCTACGGGCCACCGGCGAAGGACACATTTCGTCGATCACCTTTCGCTCAGGCACGGTCGATGCAAATAACGCGATTACGGTCGACAATCCCACCCGATTCGTCACCACGCCGCATGTCATTCCCAGTCCGCAGTACGAGAAATCGTTGTTCATGCGGAAGCTGATTGAGCTGGGACTAACGAACGGGTTTACCGAGCAGGTATTCGCCATGCTCGACGAGCAGTTTAGCATCGCCCAACTTGAAGACGCCGTGCGGCGGGTGCTGCGTCAATTTCGCGGGAAGCAAGCCGAATGGGAGCCGATCTCCAAGGGAGTTATGGCGCTTGCCAAGTCGAATTACGAATCGCACTACGAGCCGGAACAGAGCCTCTCGGAGCGATGCATCTTTCCGTATTCGCCGACGGAGACCAACGGCATCGAGGACGCTCGGTTCGTCGAGTTTTACGACGACGATGGCAGCATCCGTTATTACGCAACCTATAGCGCGTTCGACGGCAAGGTCGTCCTGCCGCAGTTGCTGGAGACGGACGATTTTCTGCACTTTAAGCTCAGCACGCTCAACGGTCCAGAAGTCCGGAACAAAGGCTTCGCCCTGTTTCCGCGCAAGATCAACGGCCACTACGCGATGCTCTCGCGACAGGACAATGAGAATATTTTCTTGATGTACTCCGACATGCTTCACTTCTGGTACACCAAGGAATTGATTCTGAAGCCGACCTACCCGTGGGAGTTTGTGCAGTTGGGCAACTGCGGGTCGCCAATCGAGACGGAAGCGGGATGGCTCGTGCTAAGCCACGGCGTCGGACCGATGCGGAAATACTCGATGGGCGCGTTCCTGCTCGATTTGGAAGATCCCGCCAAAGTGATCGGCCGTTTGGCCGAGCCGTTGCTCTCCCCCAACGAAAACGAGCGCGAGGGATACGTGCCCAACGTCGTCTACAGTTGCGGCGCCGTGCTGCATGGCCGGGAGCTAATCATTCCCTATGCGATGGCCGATTACGCCAGCTCGTTTGCGACCGTGTCGGTGGACGAGGTGCTCGCGGCGATCAAGCCGTGCTAAGTGGAGCGTACCTTGAAGCGCCCGCTCGCGGCAACCGCGACGAACGCCATCAGCAGGAAAATGGATGCCGGCTCGGGCACGGCCGCGCCGGTGCCGGCGCCGGGTGCGGTGTTGCCAAACTGACTGATCCACAGATTGTAGTCAAGCTGATTGATCAGTCCGTTTCCATCGCCGTCCGCGCCGGCAAAGTCCGCCACAGACGCTCCGAGCGAATCTCGCCAGACCGTGTAATCAGCCATATCGACGACGCCATTTCGGTTGTAATCGCCGGGGATCGCATCGACCACCACCAGATGCACGAACGCGGGATCGTATTTCACGTTAAAGAACTCGCCGGGATCCAATCCCGCGGGTTGGTCGATGTGGGAGAACATTCCACTCACTCCGCCGGGCGCGGCAATGATTGTAAACATGTCGCCAACGTTGACGGCCGCTCCGAGGAGAATATCGATCGTACCGGCAAGTTGAGCGGCGCCGCTCACGACGAGCCGGTCGAATTGGTTGAGGGCTGGGCCATCCAATCTGACATCAAAGCTGCCGGTAGCCATCTGTTGATAATCGCGCACGTCGGCACGGCCGACACCTGAGACGGCGATGCTCAACACCCCGCGGTTTTCAACAAACACATCGACGACAGCCGTGTTGGCCAAAATGAGACTACTGCCGTCGAGCACAATTAGCGATCCGCCGCCGCTGAAGGTTGCTCCTGAGCGGACAATTGAGGGATTGGCTCTTAGCTCCAAATTCCCGTCAAGCGTTGTAGTGCTGGTGGCTAAGAAATCGACCACCTCAAGGAACTCGGTGTCGATGAGCGAGTTGGCACCTGCGAAGACGGTGAGAGCACCCCCCAAATGAATTTGGCGATTCGATCTGTAAGTAGCCTCGCTGAGCAAAAGAGTGGATCCGGGGCTGAAGTCGAGTTGGAAGCCGTTGGTAAAGACCACACCGTCCTGGATGCCTTGAACGGTTCCCGCAAAGTTGAACAGGGCATTGTCGCGCAGATCGAGCAGGCTCCCAGGCCCGTGGGCGAGCAATCGGCCGGCGTTGGTCGCACCGTCCCAGTCGTTGTCGTTGGCCGCGGTTTCGACCTCGAGAATTCCGCCCGCCGCCTGAATTGTGCCTTCATTGAAAATGCGATTGCTCACGATGCCGAAGCCAGTAATTCCCTTGAGATTTTGGGTTGTTATCGCCGCGCCTTGGATCGTGCCTCCCACCATGCGGATACCGTTGTCAGTGACGCTGGTGTTCAAGGCTAAAGCAAGATCGAGCACACCCGGCCCAACAACACGGAGCCTGCCGACGTCGGTGATTGTGGCGTTCACGTCGAGCAAACCGCCCGAAGCGATTAGTTCGGAGTCGCCGTCGAAATCGATGGATGCATTGATCGTGCCGAAGCCGCTCAGCGCCGCTCCGGTATCGGCACCCAGGAGGCCCGGTCCGTTGATAGCGCCGCCGGCGATCAAGTTGGGAGCGAACGTGTTGTTGCCGCCGGCCAGCCGTAGCGGTTCGGCGGCCGTGTTGACATTGACAACGCCCGTCGAGCCGATGTCGACACGAGCCGTGGTCCTCACATCACCGCTGACGTTGACCGTACCATTGAGGTTTATTTCACTGCCAGCGAGCAGCGTCGCGGGCGCGTTATCGTTGACGAGGTTCATCACCCCGGGGGCATTGAGGGTCCACTCGGCGTCAGTCGGAAGATTCACCGAAAGCGAGCCGGTTCCGACATTGTTGTCGATGTCGAGCGTGTTGACGCCGCCGCCGCCGTTGTTGCGACCAAAGCTGGTCACCGTGTCCGCGTTGATCATCAGCGGCGCGTCGATGTTGATGAGTTCGCCAACGCCGTCGAGTCCGTCCAAGCTGACAATACCGCCGACCATGTCGAGCGTGACCGCCTCGTTGACGTTGACCTGCCCTGAAAAGGAGATCAAGCCGCCGCCGGTGAACTGGGCGTTGTTGGCGCCGTTGACCGTATCAAAATTCACGGTAGCGGCGGTAAGAAATTGAAGCGTGGCTCCGTTTGCAACCTCGACATCGGCGTCAGAATGGAAGTAGACCGGAACGCCGATCTGGGCGACTCCCGATCCGGCGACGTTTAGTTTGGCGTCATGGACCGCCGTATCGTTGCCAATGTCGAGCGGCTCGCCCTCCCAGATGGCAAAATTGCCGAACGTGCTGTTCATATTGAGCACGTTATTCATGACGAACCTGGCATCACCCGTATCAACGCTGATTCGGCCGCTATTGAGTGTGATCGTTGTATCGAAACCGTTCAGCACGATCCCTGGATCGTAGTCGCCGACGTTCACGATCAATCGAGCACCCGCATCGATTGTCCAACTTCCGTTGTCAAAATCGAAATTTGTTGCGTTGATAGTGGAATTGCTCGTGACCGTATTGCTGGAGGCCGGCGAGAAGGTGCCCAGCCCGCCGATCGTTCCGCCGGAGTACGTTGCCGTCGGGTTCGCATCGAGCGTCATGCCCGCGTCGATGCTGACGGTCGAGCCTGTGCCAAACGTAACCGGCGCGGTGATTTCCGTATTGCCGTCGACGTTCATGGTGCTCTGCAGGACCATTCGCGAGGTGCCGCCAATGGTGGCCGTGCCGGCCGCGGCGATGTTAGCATCCAGTATGCCTTCCATGATCCATTGAGTCGGACCGCTGACGATGAGCTGAGCGCCGTTGCCGCCGATGTCGATTGGGTCGTCCATATCGCCGTCCGTGTCGAACACGGCCGAGTTGATCGTGAAGACGACGCCGTCGTTGATCGTGTGACCGGTGCCGCTGCCGACGCCGTCCCAATCGAACGTGTTGACGGCGATAGTGGTGTTCGCCTCGACGGTGGATGTGGAATTAGTGCGGAGCGTGCCCGCGCCGGTGAACGAGCCGCCGCCGCTAAAGATCGTGTTGAGACCATCCATCGTTAGCAGAGCACCGCTATTGATGACGGCGCTGCCGCCGGGTTCCCAGGTCGTTGGAGCATTGACTTCGAGCGTCGAATTAGCGCCCACGGAAATCGGATTGCTGACGACCACGCGTTCGCCATTGATCAGCGAAGTGCCGGTGCTCGCGCCGACGTTTACGCTCCCCGAGCCGTCAAGCGCCCAGTCGGTGTCGTCCGTTGTGACGTCGAGCTCGCCTCCGTTAAGATTGATCGTGCCTGAGAGGCCTTCGTCTGCTGCGGCTCCCAAGTCAATGTCCAGAATGCCGCCCGCTTCGATCGTGGTCACGTTAGTTACTGTCCCAAGTCCATCGGTGTTGAAATTCGTCTGATCGACGTTGACCGTGACGCCGGCGTTGACCATGAGGCTCGAGGTGCTGGTCGGCATCGTGAAACTGGCTGCGGCAGCGATCGTCGCGTTCGCATTGAAGATTACGGTGCCATTATTCACGAGGCTGCCGCCGTTCATGGTGAACACGCCGTCGAGTTGCAGCGTGCCATCGTCGTCAATCACGGTGATTGTTCCACCCGTCTGCGTTAGCGCCGCGTCGAAGAACGCCACTCCGGCGGGGACATCGGGCGCTGGAAAACCGTTGTCGATGAATCCATTGTCGACGTCGATCGTGCCGGTATCGAGTGTAAGCGCCGACGAAAGACTAAAAGTGGAATTGTGGAACAAATTCAGATCGCCGCTGAAGGCGTCGAAGAGCATCACGTTGATATCGAGCGTTTGATTGCGGAACACGTTGACAATGCCGTTGCCGCTCAGCCCGTCGAGGTCCAATTCAGAGTCGGTTGAGTCGAAAGGGTCAATCGAGAGCGTTCCCACCTGCGGAGCGCCAAAGAGGACAAGCGGCGCTCGCGACGCCGAGATGGTACCGTCGTTGATCATCAGCACCGTACCAGCCGCGACGCCATCCAAGAGGGCAACCGAGCCGTGTCCACTCAATTGGCCGCCGGCGTTGATCTCGAACAGCCCATTGCCCGTTTCCTCCACCGTACTGATCGTCCCTCCGTCGAGTTCCAGATCGGCGCCGGAATTGATAGTGACGCTGTCGGCGGCAACCACCGAGGCGCTGCCGCGAACGATCAGATTTGTGTTGGCGTCAGCCAGTTGCACCAAACCATCGACGGTCAGGTCGAAATCGTTGGTAATGAGATCAATGCCGGCCGACATCGTGAGCGCTTGCAGCGAATTATTCGTGCCCAGATTGACTGTGTTGGCCGTGTTGAAGATTGCCTCGTCATCCAAGTCCGGCTCGTCGGCCGGAGTCCAGTTGGAGGTGCTGCCACCGTCATCCCAATTGACGTTGCCGCCAATCCAAGTGCGCGGCAAGGCGTTGGCGAGTTCAGATAGCATCGCAATTGCACCGAGCGCAACCGCAAGAAGGGCCGACGAATGGACGCGATGGATCATGTCACAGCCTCCAGAATCCGAGTTGCAAGCCGACGAATCAGTGAATTGCCAATGTGAGCGTTGTCGCTGAAATGGATGCGCATTGCGGCAGCGAACCGGTCAGCTCGACCCAACGGCGAGAACCGCCGCAAGAATCCACCCCATGCCCCTTCCCACCCCGGAGCCATTTGGCTCAAAAAGCGGTAGGGGATGTAAGCAGCGTCAGTTTCATGCTCGCGTGGGGGAAAGTCAAGTATTCTCGGCTGCTAAAGGTGAATACACTATGGCCGCTAGCGAGGTTATAATGCAGCCGCGAAATCTGCGTTTCGACAGAGACGCAAGACAGGCTTCCTTAAAAACATCAATCAGGAGTTTCACCGTGAAGTTTGAAGTCGCAACTTATGTGGCAATGGTGCTTGCATATTCCCTGCAAGCGCGAGCCGAAATCAATGAGCAACCGTTGCCCGTAAAAATCGAACGGGCGTTTCCCAATCTCCAGTGGCCGGACGATCTGACCGGCGCCGACGAAGGCGTCACGCGCGAAGTGCGGCCGATTGTCATTACCGGCGCGGGCGACGGCACGAACCGCGTGTTCATCGCTACGCAGTGGGGGACGATCCACGTCATTCCCAACGATCAGCAGGTAAGCCAGCCGGCGATGTTTCTCGATATTCGCGATCAGGTCGCGCCGTTCACGAAGAACAATGAAGAAGGGTTCTTGGGCCTCGCGTTTCACCCCAAGTACAAACAGAACGGCGAGTTTTTCGTTTACTATACGGCGCTGCCAACCGAGGAGAAACCGATGCTGTCGGTCATCTCGCGGTTCCGTGTATCAAAGGACGATCCCAATAAGGCCGACCCCAAAAGCGAAGAAGTGATCATGACGATCGACCAGCCGTATTGGAACCACAACGGCGGGACGATTGTATTCGGGCCCGATGGTTACCTGTACGTGGGCCTCGGAGATGGCGGCTCGGGGAACGATCCCCACATGAACGGCCAGAACTTGCAGACGCTGCTGGGAAAAATTTTGCGGATTGATGTGAACGGCAAAAGCGAAGGCCAGAACTACGCGATTCCCAAGGACAACCCGTTTGTGGAATTCCCGAAGCTTGCGCGGCCCGAAATTTGGGCGTATGGGATTCGCAACATTTGGCGGATGTCGTTCGACCGTGAAACGGGTGAGTGCTGGGCGGCCGACGTCGGCCAGGAGTTGTGGGAGGAAGTGGACATCATCGTCAAAGGCGGCAACTACGGCTGGAACCTCCGCGAGGGCAAGCACAAGTTTGGTCCCGGCGGCGTCGAGCCGGAACCGCGGCTCATCGAGCCGGTCGTCGAGTATCACCACGACGTCGGCAAGTCCGTCACTGGCGGCAACGTCTATCGCGGCCAGCGGGCGCCGTCGCTCACCGGCGGTTATCTCTACGGCGACTACGTCTCCGGCCTGATGTGGGCCGCGTGGTACGACCAAGAAGCGAAGAAGACCACCGCCGTCCGCCCCATCAAGTCGAACGGTCTGCCGATCATCACGTACGGTGAAGACGACAACGGCGAGGTGTATTGGACGACGAACAATGGGCAGATCTTTTGGTTTGGGGAGGAGTGAGGAGCGAGGGGCCAAGTTTGTGCCACGCGCCACTCGGTTTTTGGAAAAACTCTCGGGAAAACCGCGTTTGTGCCACGTGCGCGCCCTGGCACAAATTGGGTTCAAGTCTGGCATCGATAGGCGCAGCGGAAGGCCAAGCCGATTGACGCGGGTTGGGGTGGGTGCGGCAGATGGAGGTTCCGGATTGCCACTTACGTGGTGTAGCATGGCTCCTTGAGCCGTGCGTGGCATAGGGAACAGACCTCTCGCACGGCTCAAGGAGCCATGCTACGGCGGGAGGTTACTCGGTCTTCGGCTCGGAATGAAACGCCCCGGGCCAGCCGCCGTGGGTTTTGATGACCTCGTCGAGTGCAGCCCGCACCGCGAACGGCTTCTGAATGCGGAGTTCCCGCCCCGGCGGGTGCGGAATGCGGAATATAGAGTGGCGAGCGAACTAGGGCGGGGGACGAGCGGGGAATCGCATGGCGTACTTGCTTTCGTGTGGATAGAATTGGTCGCCTGTACACTTTCATAATGAGTGGCTTTTTTCAACAAGAGAGTTGGAAGAGTTTCGTAGCATGGCTCCTTGAGCCGTGCGTGTAGATTGATAGGCTTACCACGCACGGCTCAAGGAGCCATGCTACTGGTTGCTAGTTTCCGCAAGGCGTGGCATCATGGGGTGAACCTATTCTTCCCCACGAGGCGCGCATGACGCCGCAGCAGTTTATCGCCAAATGGCAACGGGCCGATCTGTCGGAGCGGAGTGCTTGTCAGCAGCATTTTCTCGACTTGTGCGAACTTTTGGGCCAGCCCAAGCCTGCCGAGGCCGATCCCGACGGCGCATGGTACACCTTCGAGCGCGGGGTCCGCGACACGGCGGGGGCGCAGGGGTGGGCCGACGTTTGGATGAAGGACCACTTCGGCTGGGAGTACAAAGGCAAGCACAAGAATCTCGAAGCCGCGTACACTCAGCTTTTGCGCTACCGCGAAGATTTGGAGAACCCGCCGCTCTTGGTCGTGTGCGATCTCGACCGGTTCGAGATTCATACGAACTTTACCCGCACGGCGAAGGTCGTGCATCGGTTCAATTTGGAAGGTCTCGCAGAGCCGGAGAACTTTGACAAGCTTCGCAAGCTATTCACTGACCCTGATGCGTTGCGGCCGGGCCTCACCACCGAGAGCATCACCAAGCAAGCGGCCGAGCTATTCGGCAAGCTCGCCGATCGGTTACGTCTGCGCGGGGAGGAAGCCCATGCGGCGGCGCACTTTCTGATGAAGCTCATGTTTTGCATGTTCGCCGAGGACGTGCGGCTGCTGCCCGAAAAACTCTTTACCCGGCTATTGCAATCGAGCAAGGCCGACCCGCGCAAACTTACCGACCGCCTGCGCTTGCTGTTCACGGCGATGGCCCGCGGCGGCGACTTCGGGGCCGATGAAATCCGCTACTTCAATGGCGGGCTGTTCAACGACTCCGACGTGCTGGAGCTGAAGCGCGAAGACATCGACGAACTGCTCGTTATCACCGGCTACGATTGGGCTAGCGTCGAGCCTTCGATCTTCGGCACGCTGTTCGAGCGGTCGCTCGATCCGGCGAAGCGGTCGCAGATCGGCGCGCACTACACGAGCCGCGAAGATATTCTCACGCTGCTGGAACCGGTGGTGATGACGCCGCTGCGGCGGGAGTGGGCGGAAGTAAAAGCCGAGTGCGACAAGCTGTGGGCGGAGGTAAAGACGAAAGGAAAAGCGCCCGGCGGAATGACCAAGGGCGCGCCGAAACGCATTACCGGCCCCGCCGCAAAAATGCAGCGCAAGTTGATCGACTTCAGCGAGCGGTTGGCCCACGTCCGCATCCTCGACCCGGCGTGCGGCAGCGGCAACTTTTTGTACGTCGCCATCAATCTACTGCTCGATCTCAACAAAGAAGTGATCAGCTACGCCCAAACCCGCGACCTGGGCCTGTTCCCGCAAGTCCGCCCCACGCAACTGGCCGGCATCGAAATCAACCCCTACGCCCAAGAACTGGCGTCGGTCGTCATCTGGATCGGCTACCTGCAATGGATGATCCAAAACGGCTTCACCCCCAACAGCAACCCCGTCCTGGAGCCAATCGAAACGATCCAACTCATGGACGCGATCCTCGATCTGTCCGATCCCGAACACCCGAAAGAACCGGAGTGGCCGGAGGCCGATTTCATTGTGGGGAATCCGCCGTTTTTGGGTGATAAGCTCATGCGCGGTGGATTGGGCGATGAGTATGTTAGCAAATTGCGCAGACACTATGATGGCCGTGTGCCAGGTGGTGCCGATCTGTGCTGCTATTGGTTTGAAAAGGGGCGAGATGCAATCAAGCGGAAACGGATTCACAGAGCCGGATTGCTTGCGACACAAGGAATTCGAGGTGGAGCGAATCGAGTAGTATTGGAGAGCATTAAAGAGTCAGGGGACATATTCTTCGCCGTAAGTGATCGCGAGTGGATTCTCGATGGCGCGATGGTTCACGTTAGTATGGTCGGTTTCGACGATGGAATTGAGAAGGTTGGCAAAACGCTCGACGGCCACGATGTAGCCGAGATCCACCCAAATTTGACCGCAGGCGCAGCAATCACTAACGCACTTGTATTGCCAGAAAACCAGGGGATCTCCTTCCTTGGTAGCTGTAAGGGTGGCAGTTTCGATATTCCAGAGCACGAGGCACTCGAACTTTTGCGAGTCAGCGGTAATCCTCACAGCAAGCCCAACAGCGACGTATTGCGTCCAACGGTAAATAGCAGAGATCTGCTTCAATCTCGAACTTACCGATGGATAATAGACAATGCCGAGCTCACACTTAAAGAGGCGTGTTTGTTTGAAAGGCCTCATAAACTGGTCGTCGAACGCGTTAAGCCAAGCCGCGACGAGAATCGGAACGAATGGCTACGGACAAATTGGTGGCGACCACAAAGGATGCGACCGGCGATGCGGCAGGCAGTTCAGAGTCTCAATCGATTTCTCGTAACCACCACGACTTCAAAGCATCGGTTGTTCATTTGGGTTCAACAGCCGATCCTGCCTGATCATCAACTAATTGTCTTCGCAACTTCCGAAGATTACATGTTTGCCCTGTTGCACTCTCGCATCCATCAAATCTGGGCGCTGTCACAAGGTACACAACTGCGCGAGAAGGAAAGCGGTTTCCGCTACACGCCAACCACCTGCTTCGAGACCTTCCCCTTCCCCGCACCGACCGACGCGCAGCGGGCGGAGATTGCGGCGGCGGCGAAGGAGTTGGATGAGCTGCGCACCAATTGGCTGAACCCGCCCGAGTGGACCCGCGAGGAAATCCTCGAATTTCCCGGCTCCACGGACGGTCCCTGGCGACGCTACATTTCTAGCCCCCAGCCCCCAGTCCCCAGCCCCTCACCCACCATTGCCACCGTCCGCTATCCGCGGCTCGTTCCCAAAGACGAAGAGTGCGCGAAGGAGTTAAAGAAGCGGACGCTCACGAATCTCTACAACCAGCGGCCGACGTGGCTCGACAATTTGCATCGCCGCTTGGACGCGGCGGTAGCAGCAGCGTATGGGTGGCCGGCGGATTTGGCGGAGGAGGAGATTCTGGGGCGGTTGTTGGAGTTGAATTTGGGGCGGGCGAAGAATCAGGCTTAGCACGACGTGAGTTTATGCGATGCACGACTATCGGGCGTTCGCTTGCAAAGTTTCGACTCCGTCCATGAATTGCTGGTAGAACTGCACGGATTCCGAATCGTCACGGGTCGCGATTTGGAGCAGCAGTGACAAGAACACCATGCGTCCCGATTGAATTTCGGCATCTGCAATTGCATCGAGATCCGCTTCGTCAAAATCCGGATTGGCAGGGATCTCAATCTCTTTAATCCACCAACGATCAATTTTAGTTACAAGTTCTACAAGCCCTCGCAGTAATTCGACGTTCACGTCATGGTCAGCAGACGTAATGAATTTCGGAAGATCGTGAGCAATCTCATTGCGATGTTCACGTAGCCGCTCTAGTAGATCGAGGTCGTCCTGGTCAATAGCGCCCATTTCCAGAAACCACAGCATTGATGCTCGAAGCCGGCTCTTGTGCCGACATAACACTCGATTCTCGTAGTTCTGCGAAATGATGTCGCCGGAAGCGTCGAATCCCGTCCAGTAAAATCCTTTGCATTGATCTATAATGGATGCGCGAAGCGATTCATATGCCGTGAGAAATAGTGACGCGAGGATTAGATTGGACTTGAGAGACTCGGGATGCAAGAACTTCGCCCAGCCTCGTACAGTATCAGTGATATTCATTGCTTTTTCGCCTTTCGATCAGATTTGGTGTCTTAGACAGCTGCTGTCGTTCAATGGTTCGGGCATTATCTCATCTTCCGTCGAGATGAGAAACTCAGCGATTTGACCGTTCGCTGGGGGCTTCGTTGCGCTGCGACCCAGGCACCTGTTACTCTTCGGCCACGGGATTTAACGCCTTCAGCGTAAACATTCCAACTACTCGCTCACCCGGGGTAGGTCGCCGGCGCGACCAACCCCGGGCTATGTTATGTAACCGCTTCGCGGTACAGGATGGATGCTCGCAAGCTTTACACGGTCGGTCGGTCGGTCGGGTGGCATGCTCTCGTCCGGGCGAGCATGCGGAAGTGTTGTGGTCGTTCTCCTTGAAAAGACATGCCCACGAAGACGAGGGCATGCCACGCCCCGTCCGCTGGGGGCTTCGCTTCGCTGCGACCCCAGGCACCCGTTGCCATGGTCCATCGCGTTTCGGAGAAATGCGGCCACAGTTCACCCGGGGTAGCTCGCTGGCGCGAGCAAGCCCGGGCTGACGGATACAACCGCTTCGCGGTAATTGGTTTTTGTCGTGGGAGGTGGTTCAGAATCCGCACTTCCACTGGGACAAGACCGAGTGGCGAAGCCCCCTCCTGGCAGCTGCCCGCGGACGGCGGAAGGTGAAAATAAGAATTCCCCCTCCCCTAACCCCTCCCCCGCGGACGGGGGAGGGGGACAATAAAAAAAGACCCCGCGGCCTGGTTTGGCAACGGGGTCTTTATTCGGGCGGGGCCGTCAGGTGCGGGAGGCCCCTGGCGGCGGGTGATCGACTCATTCGATCACCGTCTGTTTTGCTATGTTGAACCGCCTAAAGGGGCGGGTTGACCTCTGCTTCCAATCTTTAGCCGGACTGCTACGCAGTCCATGGCGAGCGTGGCTCGCCGGCTAACTGTAATCTAAACCAATTCTTTGCGAGCACCGATCAAGGTCCGTAGACGCTCGGCTAGTAACGCGGCGTCGAACGGTTTCTTGAACGTCTCGTTGATGCTCGAACGATCGAAGCTCATCGAGGAGCCGTCGTCGGGGAGCAGGGCGATCAAAGTCGTCTCGGTGAAGTCGACATTCCGCCGCAGGTTTTGGCAAATCTGCAGGGCTTCGAGCTGTCCGATCGAGAAATCGACAATGATGCAATCGGGGTGGAAGCTTTCGGCCTGAATGCCGGCTTCGAATCCGCTCGCCGCGGTGCTGGTGCGGAAGGCGCGTTCCGGGGGGAGTTCTCGCTTGAGGTTCTCGATGAGCACTTGGTCCTGAGCAACGATCAGAACCTTGGCCATCGCCTCGTCCTCGAGGTCGCCCAGCGGCATGCCGTGCTCCTTGAGGAACTTGATCAAATACTCGCGTGGGATGCGACGGTCTTGGGAACCGGGGATCCGGTAACCCTTGAGTCGTCCCGAGTCAAACCACTTACTGACGGTGCGCGGGGCCACCTTACAGATCTTCGCGACCTGACCAGTAGTAAAGACCTTCATCGGGCTCTCCAATTCGTCGTGCTGATTGTCCGCTGGAACTTCGTCAGGGCTGGGATCCCTGTCGAAGGGGTTGTCACCCCTCGCTTTTGCCGCTCGTGTTTGGCGAACTTTCCCTGGCGCCGACTGTGGGAACAGCGAGCAACTGCGTCTGGGTCGGGGTACGTCCGGTAAATTGGTTAATTGCGGGGTAGGGCCAGGTCCTTCTGATCCACTCCTTCGTACATTTCGTCATCGGCTAGCCGTGCAAGCAGAGATTGGTCAAAGCTGGTGGATTGGAGCGGATAGGAACTAGCGGTTCCCCGTCGAATCGTTCCAACAGACACAATCCTTCTACGCGGAATCCGAGGGTGCGGGTCGAACGACCGAACCGCACGCGCGGATACGCCGACAAAGGAGAGCTAGCAAGATGGTCGCTTGGAAGGCAAACTAGCGGCGATACCGCCAGATGCTTCCACGCGCGGTGCGTACAGCGACCACTTTCCGGTAGGACGGAAACAGGCAGGCTCCCCCCTGCGAGCGTTCCGCAAGAGCAATCTCACGCCGGCGCGTGAACTCTCGCGGAACAACCCATCCGATAACTAACTTCGTTAAGAACGGGTGATTGACTTGAGGAAGTTTCGCCAGTCGTGACGCTAGTGCGGCCTGCGGCGGGTCTGGGCAACTTGCGGGTTTGTACTTTCGCGTCGAGATTGCGGACGCGGGAGATTGGGAAAGTGATGCAGGTTAGCAGCGACGCCCACCGCAGCGGGTAAACTCCGTCTTCGCAGCGGAGCGTTTTTGCGTCCGGGCAACGTCCGAACGCGCTCCGCTCCGTCGGAACTACGCGACGCGGCTAACGTGATAGCTACTACGCCGCCCGGCGTTGGGCGGCGAAGGGGCGGATATTCCCCTCGTCGTCTACATCTTCCAGCTTCACGGCGATTTGCTTGGAGATGCCCGACTCTTGCATCGTGACGCCCAGCAGCGTCTGCGCCCCGGCCATGGTGCGTTTTGAGTGCGTCACCACGACGAACTGCGTCGAAGATAAAAACTCGCTGAGCACTGTGGTGAACCGGCCGATGTTGGCCTCATCGAGCGCAGCATCGACTTCATCGAGAATACAGAACGGACTAGGCCGACTGCGAAAGACCGCTAGCAACAGCGCGATGCAGGTTAGCGTCTTCTCGCCTCCCGACAGAAGCGAAATCGTACGGGTCTCTTTGCCGGGAGGGCAGGCGGTAATTTCGACGCCGCCTTCCAACACGTCTTCGTCGTTTGCAACCACCAGCACGAGGTCGGCCTCGCCGCCGCCGAATAGCCGGCGAAACAGTTCTTGGAAGTGCCCGCGAATCACTTCGATCGTCGTTAAGAAAAGTTGGCGGGTCTCGTTATTGATCCGCACGACGAGTTGCTCGATCGCAGCCTTTGCTTCGGTCAAATCGCGGTGCTGGGCGGAAAGCCCATTGAACCGCGATTCCAGCTCGTCGAGCTCTTCAATCGCGTCGAGGTTTACGGGACCAATTACGTTGAGACTGGATCGCAACTCGGCAATCGCCCGCTCTAGCTCCTCACGCGAGGCTTCAGTTTCCACCGCCGGGGGCGGCGGTAACTCTGCGGCAGCAGCCAGATCTATGCTGAAGTCCTCGTGCATCCGCTGAGCAAGCGCTTGGCGATGCAGTTTGATTTCACTTTCCTTCAACTCGAGCTGCTGGCGATTGGTGGAAAGCTGCTCCATTTCACACCGCAGGCGATGTAGCTGGTGGGCAACTTCATTGCGCTGCGAGCGAACCGCTGTTTCTTGCGCCACCGCCTGGCGAAGCCGCCCCGCGGCGACATCTTGCCGAACCGAATACTCGGCCACCGCGGAACTATTCTGCAATAGGGCAAGCTCCTGGCGGTGAAGTTCGGCGACGCCTCGTTCGAGTCGCACGCGGGCTTCCTCAAGCGCCTGGTCGCGCGCTTGCCGGTCGCGGTGCAATTGTGCGGCTTGCCCCCGCAGCGCTTCTAGACGCTGCTCGGCCTTTGCTACCGCGACGTGGCGTTCCGTGGAAAATTCCTGCAATTGCGCACAACGTAGTTCAAGCTCCCGGACCCTGGTGTTCGATTTTTCGATGGCAGCCGCTTGTTTCTGGGTTTGCTCTTCGAGATGGCGGCGCTCGATCGTCACCTTCTCGTGCTCTCGTTCGCCGGATTGTAGTTCGCGGAGTCGTTGTTGTTGTTGACTCGCAAATTGCTCCTGTTGGTCAATGAGTTGCTGTACTCGTTCCGCGAGCGCGGCCCGCTGATGTCCGAGGGCCGCGGCGCGATCGGCCAGCGGGGCATAATCGGCCAACCTTTGCTGCACTTCCGCAGCATCCCGTTCGGCCGACGATTCCAACGCTTGAATGGCGGTTTGCAACTGCGATCGGCGCGATTGCTCGGCAGCGAGTTGCTGCTGAATACCTTGGAGTTCCTTTCGCCAAGTAAGCAGCCCCGCCGTCTCGGGGCGTGGTCCGATCGCGACCACCCCGTCGGATGAAACATACTCGCCAACGGCGGAGACGAAGTGCAATCCTTTGCCGATCGATTCGGCAAGGCGATATCCGGTTTCGAGACTGTCGACGAGCCAAGTGCGCCCCAGCAAGCGTCGCACCAGCGGTTGATAAGCTTCGTCAGTCTCTACAAACTGATCGGCGCGACCCAACACGCCAGGCTCGCCATTGAGGTCGACACGATCGACGGCGCTTGCCGGGCTGCGCCAATCAAGCCGCGAAAAGACCAAGCGGCTGGTCAACTGTTGCGCATTGGCCACTGCGGACAAAAACTCGTCGCCGGCGGCCAAGATAATGTCGCGCGCCCGGTCGCCCAAGGCAGTTTCGATCATCGGCGCCAAGTCGACGTCGACGTGCATCACATCGGCCACCAATCCATGAAACGCCGGTTCGCTCGCGCGGGACTCGATCTCCTTCAGGTCTTGCTCGAGCCGATCCACTCGCCGATGTTGCTCCTCAAGCAGTTCGCTGCGGTGCCCCAACCTCGCAAGCTCGGCTTCACCCGCCGCTAGTTGCTTGTGGCTCGCCGTTAAATCGCGGCGGCGTTCTTCCAATCGGCATTGAGCGGCTCCCAATTCGGATTTGCAACGGATGGCTTCCTGCACAGCCTGCGATTCTCGGACCTGCACTTCGCGAAGTGTGTCGGTAATGGATGCTTGTTGCGCGGCAAGCTTGCGGCTTTCTTCGTCGGCAAGGTGCCCGGCGGCTCGGGCCGATTCGCACTGGCTTCGTAGAACCTGCTCGCGCTGGGCCAGTGCTGCTGCCTGGCTCAAGGCCTGTGTGTGCGTTTGCCGAAATACTTCGCGATGCTCCCTGACCGCCTCTAACTCGAAGCGGGCTTGATCGAGCGACGCCCTGCTCTGATTCACCTGGGCCTGTGCCGACTCGAGTGCGTCGGCGGCAATTTGGAGCTGGAGCGTGAAATCCCGGTTGGCATCCTCGCGGCCTTCCGAACGGGCGGTCACCGCAAGAAGTTGGCGCCGCGCGTGGGCCGCTTCCGTGGCCAAAGATTCCACTCGTTGCGCGAGCACGACGCACGATGTTTTGTGCTCGACAGTTGCCTCCCGCAGCTTGCTGATTTCGGACTCGCAAGATCGGATCCGCGCGCTGATCGTTTCCGCCTCCGACTCTAACCTCGTGGCGGACGCCTCTAGTTCAGTAAAACGGTTGTGTTTGGCAAGATGTGCCGATTCCAACTGCCGCACGCTTGCAGCGGTTGCGGACAGTTCGGCAGTGAGCTTGTGCCAGTCAGCCAATCCCACTTGGGTGCGCAGTCGTCGGAGTCGGTCGGCCTGTTCCCGATAGTTCTGTGCTTTGCCGGCTTGGGAGCGAATGCTTTTGAGTCGCGACTCAACCTCCTTTACAATGTCGGCGAGCCGAAGCAAGTTTTGATCAACGCGCTCCAGGCGACGTGCGGCTTCGAGCTTCTTGGAGCGGAAACGGGTGATTCCAGCGGCCTCTTCGAAAATCGCCCGGCGATCGCGCGGAGCCGACTGGAGCATCGCATCGACCTTGCCTTGCTCGATGATGCCATAAGCCTCGTTGGCGATTCCAGCGCTCGAAAGCAAATCGCGAATGTCGCGCAACCGGCAGGGTTGGCGGTTTAAAAGATACTCCGCTTCCCCACTGCGATAGACGCGGCGGGTAACTTGAATCTCGGCTCCTTCGTTGGGGAATAGCCCCCCGCTGTTGTCGAGCGTCAGCGTGACTTCGGCGGCGTTCAGGGGCTTGCGCGAGCGAGATCCGTTGAAGATTACGTCGCGCATCTCGCCGCCACGGAGCGACTTCGCACTTTGAGTGCCGAGCACCCACTTCATCGCGTCGACAACATTCGACTTGCCCGAGCCATTGGGACCGACAACGACGGTCACCCCAGCCGGAAACCGAAACTTCGTCCGATCGGCAAAGCTCTTGAATCCCGTTAGTTCCAGCGCTTTAAGCATGAAAAGAGGAACCGCTGATGGACGCTAATAGACGCTAATGAAGAAAAAAGTGAACCACAAAGGACACAAAGAACAGCTTGCGATGGGCGAACATTGTAACCATTAGCTTTACGTTGCATTGGAGCACTCTACCTTCGTCGTGCTCGTCGTGCCGTCGTGGTTAATATTCGTTTTTATTAGCGTCCATTAGCGTTTATTAGCGGTTCGCAACCTTCTACCGTTTGGCGGAGAACAGGTCGGGGAGCGGGGTGCCGACGCGGTAATTTCCGCCGGATTCGGGTTCTTCGTCCGACTTCTCATCGGCGAGGGTGGAATCGGACCGGTCGTAATCGCGGCCGACGTCCGGCAGAGCGTCGATTCGGAATCGGCTGGTTAGCGCGCCGTCCGTCTTGGCTTGCTGCAGGGCCTGAACCACGTCGGGATAAGCGCCGCCAAGCTCAACGATCGTGCGAATGACCTCATCCACACTTGTCGAGACGACGCGTTTCTCGGGCGGCATGCCGGGCATAAACCGGCTGATCGTCACTTGCTCGCCACTCATGCCGTTGACAAGGATGTTCTTGCCAGCATCGAGCACCAGTGGCAGCTTCAATTGCTGGTCGGCACCAAAAAGTACAATCTCGGGGCGGAAGCTGCGGGTGACGTGGACCATTTGCGGCCCGGCGATATCGAGAATGTGGTAGCTAAACTGTCCGCCCAGCATCTCGCCACGAATGAGCGCGTCGTTCGCGTTCATCGACCACAATGATCGGAACGCCCCATAGCGAGTCTCGGCGCTGGTCACTTCTAACAGCGATCGCAACTCATCGTAGGCGACGACGTCGTCCATCACGCTAAGCGCCGCCAAAGCATTGACACGGAACGCGGGTTCGTCGCGAGCCGCTTCGGCTAGAGGTTTGACCGCCGTGGTTTCGTCGAGGTACGCGAGCGCCTCGGCCGAATAGAACCGCACTTCCGGGTCGGATGATGCGACGCCCGTCTTAAGCACCTCGATCGCCTGTGAGTCTCCGATAGCTTCGAGCCGCATGGCCGCGGTTGCAGCGGTGAGCGGATCAAGCAACTGCTGGCCGAGCAACTGGATGCGAGCTTGCCGCCTCGCCGGTAGCTCATTCACCGCGAGGTGCCGAATGATGCGCATGAAGCGGCCGACATTTTCCTTATAGCGGTCGTCGATCTGTAGTTCCACAAACTCGTCAGTTTTGGGAACGGCCACGCCTTCCTTACGGCCATTGCGGAACGTGTGAAAGCGATCGTTTACACATTTGGCAATATCTTGCGAGAGTCGGATTGACTTGTACTCGCGGCTGATGATCAGTCCCAGCGGCCGCGACTTGGTGGCTACACCGCCGCCTAAGATTCGGCCGCGGGTTGACAGGGCTGTATCGGTTTCGCCCTTGGCGGAGGGATCGACGAGAATCGGCCCTTCCGCCATGCCCAGCACATGCCCTTGCCGAATCTGGCTATCGAGCACCGCCATTTCGGTCATCCGCGCGGGGAGCACCCAGCCGCCGCGCAAGCTAGTGGTCTCGCTGCGGGCTGGAACGCGCACTTCGACGTCGAATCGTTCACCCTGCTTGATGCCGGGTCGTAAATATCCGCGAACCAGTATAAGCGCCGTGTCGAGCGAGGCCAAAATCTCGTTGGGTCGCTCAACATTATTCTTAGCCATTTCCGCCAGCAACGCGGCGCGCTGGGGCGTCGCGGGTGGATCCTCGCCTGAACCAGCCAGTCCCGTTGCGAGTGATACCGCCTCGATCTGGACGTAGTTCAGCCCGTGCGGCTGCGTGAACTTCGAGGCGTAATCCGTTTCCGATTGCGTGACTTCCTCGAGGGATGCTTCCGGACTTTGCGGACGCAAAATCGGGCTGGTGCAACCCCATACGCCCAGTTGGATCGTGGCACTCGACAACAAAAGAAACTCGCGACGCTTCATGCGTAGGCGCTCCGTGCAAAGACGAGATTCGGTCGCCGCGCTTCTTGCGCGGCAGGACCGTCGCACCGGAGGCGCACAGCGCCGCCGAGGCATTTGAGCGGGGGAAGAGTAGCGAGTTGAGCGCGCGCCAGCAAGAGACGCGCCGCGATAGCAATGCTGTCGCGGCTGTTGGCTATCGGCTGTTGGCTGTCGGCCAGACGAAATGCCTACAGTATTCGGGCCGATAGCAGGCAGCCGATAGCCGATAGCCACCTCGTTACGGCGGATCGTCACCGCCGGGATGAAACGGGTGACAGCGGCCAATCCGCCGCACGCCGCGCCAGCTTCCGCGAACGGCCCCGTATTTCCGCACCGCCTCGATAAAGTAAGCGCTGCAAGTGGGCGTAAACCGGCACTGGCCGCCGATTACATAGCTCAGCGTGCGCTGATACACCTTCACGATGCCGATCAGCGTCCAGGCGGGGACTTGAAGCACGAAGTGCAAGGCGCGGCTCATTCCGGTCCTCCCTTCGGATGCCCGCGACGCGCCAACTGACCGGCAAGCTTCGCTAGCGAGGTTTGCAACGACGCGAGATCAGGCTCGCTTCCAGCGCGCGGGATGCAAACAAGATCAAGCGACGGCAGTTCGTGCTGCATCAATCTGAACGATTCGCGCAATAGCCGCTTCCAGCGATTACGCACGACCGCGTTGCCGAGCCGCCGCGATGCCACCAACCCGAGGCGGGCATGGCCACAATCGTTGGCGAGACCGAACACAGTAACCAGTTTGTCGGTCGCGCTCCGCCGCGCCGCAAGCACCCGCTCGAAGTCGGGTGGGCGAAGCATATGGAACCGTTTTGGAAAAGAATAATCGGGCACTAGTCGGTACGAGTTTCGTCGGTCCGCTGCTCGCCAGCGAGAGTATCGCAAGTCGGTCCCAGGGCGCCTTTGACTGAGAGTTTTGAATCGGCGGTACGCGACGCCTGCCGTTTCGGCGCCACGGAGCGTGGTGAATGCCGCGCAAGTCGTCGAACCCAGCGTCCACCGATCATGACGCACGCAACAAGCGTGACGGCCAGTAGCACTAATCCCAACAATGCCATCACGACGCGCGCCCGCGTTGGCGGGTCCAGACGTTCCAGCCCAGTTGCAGTCGACGAATCGGCCAACACCAGAAAGCCAGTGCATGGAATGCAATGTATCACCATCGCAACTCGCCGCGCGGTTGTTGAGGATGCCGTGCGGAGATAGCCGCGATTTGCTCGCGCTCCTCTTCGGTCAAGTTTGGCGGCATGACGACTTGAATCTCCGCGTAAAGGTCGCCCGGTTCTTGGTTCTTGGATCGCACCCCGTGGCCTTTGACGCGCAATTTCTTCCCGCTGGAAGTGCCCGGTGGTATGGTAAGCATGATCGTACCCGTGGGCGTGGGAACTTCGATTTTGGCCCCCTGCACCGCTTCGGCGAGCGTGACTGGAACGGCTACATCGAGCCGCTTGCCGCGACGCTCGAAGTGCGGGTGCGGCGCTACGCGAATCGTGAGCAACAGATCGCCCGCAGTTCCGCCACCGAGCGACTCCTCTCCTTGGCCGCGCAGGCGGATTTTCTTGCCATCGTCGATGCCTTGCGGGATTTTTACGGAAATGGTTTCGACTTTGCCCGAGGCGCGCTGCACGGCCAGATTCGCCTCGCCCCCGTTGATGGCAGTATTAAACGGGACGGTCAACTCGTACTCGATGTCTTGCCCGCGGACGGATTGGTGCCGAGCCTGCGCACCACGCCCGCCGCGGGAAAACTGGCGGAACAGATCGGCAAACCCGCCTGCTCCCTCGCCGGCACCGCCGCCGCCGAACATTTCGTCAAAGTCAAATTGGACGCTTTCAGAACCTCCACCCGGCCCTGGCCCGGTGGGTCGATAGCCGCCGCCGCGAGAACCAGCGCCCATTTGCTCGTAGGCATCGCCATAGCGGTCGTACATCTCCCGCTTCTTGGGGTCGTTGAGCGTGTCGAATGCCGTTTGAACTTCCTGAAACTTCTTCTTGGCCGACTCGTCGTCGGGATTGAGATCGGGATGATGCTTCCGCGCGAGCTTGCGGTAGGCCTTGCGGACATCGTCCGCCGATGCGTCTCGATTGATACCCAAGGTGGCGTAGTGGTCAGCCATTGGCGACGGGGTGAACATCAAATAGTGGAGATGCAGCCGCTTTCGCCCGACTGCCGAAAAGGCTGCCTTGTATTCTAGCGAGATCAGTTCCGAATTGAACGGGCAGCGATCATAAGTTGGGAGCGACCGAGGAATACATTGCGCAGTTTCCCCTCGAATGGACGAACTATGTCAGCCGCGGAGCGGCGATATAGCTTAGCCGCGGGCGTCAGCCCGCGGACAGTGGCGCTAAACACTCCTCAAGCCCCC
>JBBDYG010000043.1:0-75903 GCA_040901765.1 Pirellulales bacterium | reverse complement strand
CGCGGAGCGGCGACATCAAGCTTATGTCGCCGCTCCGCGGCTTGCGAGTTACCATTGAATAATTCCGCGGGCTTACGCCCGCGGCTAAGTCCTGCCGCCGCTACCGCGGCTGAGGGAATATCAAAATGTTGTTGATCATTTACCCGTTCAGCCGCGCAAGTCGCTGGCGGGCGGCGACCGAAGCACTGTGCGCGTGCTAAACTAATAGCATGAACTTCAGCGAAATTTCCACATGCCGCTGTCTGCCGGTTTGGGCTGCCGTTCTGGTATCTTTTTTGAGTGGTGCGGCGGAAGCGGCGCGCACCGACGGGCGGCTTGAAATCTCGGTGGTCGATAGTGAAACCGGACAGGCCGTGCCCGCACGCATCCATCTCCGCGATAGCCGCGGGCGGCCTGTGCGATCGCGCGGGTGGGGTATCGCGCCGCTGGGCGACCATGCTTATGTCGATGGCTCGGCAAAACTCGACCTGCGCCGCGGTCAGTACGAGTTCGACTTGGACGCTGGACCCGAATACCTGTCCCAACGGGGCAATTTCGAAATCGTCCGCCATGCGGGCGACTCGAAAACCATCGAAGTGCGGCGGTTCGTAAACCTCCAGAAGGAGGGTTGGTACGCTGGTGACCTTGATGTGCGTCGCGACGCGGCGGAGCTTGCCATCCCGATGCAGGCGGAACAACTCGCGTACCTGCCCACGATTGCATGGGAGCGGATCGACGAAATGGAGTGGAAGCCGGCGATCGCCTCGCGGCGCACGCCGGGCAACGATGCGTCCGACGGCCTGACCTCGACCCGCGGCCCGTTCGCGCACTTTTTCACCAATCCCGGCAATCGCTTGCTGCTCATTCGCGAAAGCGCACCGTTTGAACCACTTACCGAATCCACAACGGTAAGCTCGGTTGATTTGATTTCCACGGAGCGCGCGGAGGAAGACATGCACATCATCGCCGTTTCGCCGTTCGAGCGCTCGTTTCCGATTTGGCTCGCCACAGGGAAGCTGGATGCGGTGCTGCTGCTGAACCGACATTCGCTGCGCGACGGCGTCGTCGACAACGAAACCGATGGTCGAAAGCGAGACGTTTCGATGTTTCCCGGCAAGACGGGCAATGGCCGCTGGGGGGAAGCGATTTACTACCACGCGCTCAACGCCGGGCTGCGGCTTCCACCGGCGGCCGGCAGCGGATCGGGCGCGAATGACAACCCCATCGGCGCGAATCGCGTCTACGTCCAGTGCGGACAAGAGTTCGATGCAGCATCGTGGTGGCATGGACTTTCTGCCGGCAACGTCGTGGTGACGAACGGCCCGCTGTTGCGCCCTTCCGTCGAGGGCCAACCGCCCGGTTATGTCTTCCGAATCAAAGACGGGCAGAAGATCGACTTGGCCGTGTCGCTGAATCTCGCCACCCGCACGCCGATTTCCTACCTGGAGATCGTGAAGAACGGCGTTGCCGACCAGCAAGTCGAGATCGCGTCGCTGGCCAAGTCGAAAGGCAAGCTGCCGCCGGTGTCGTTCGACGACAGCGGTTGGTTTCTCGTGCGGGCCGTGACCAATCGAGCCGATAAGTTCGAGATGGCGTCCACGGGGCCGTATTACGTGGAGAAAAACGGCCAGCCGCGGATCAGCCGCCGCAGCGTGCAGTTCTTTCTCGACTGGCTCGACGAAGAAGAACCCCGCACCACCCCCGCGGAGCGGCCGGCGTTCGCCGCGGCGCGGGAGTTCTGGCAAAGCCGGCTGGCAATGGCCAACGCAGAGTGAGAGTGGCACGAGTCTCCGACTCGTGTTCACGACTCGCAGAGTCGTGGTACAATGAAGGCGAACTTCTTCGGGGTATTCATGGCTGACACGACGAATCATCTCGATCGCGCTGCACTTAGCAATGCGGAATTCTTTTCGCCGGCGTATCTTGAAACACGCCGCCGTGCGATGGAAAAGGAGACGGCGTTCCAAGGTGTGGATGCCCTCGATCCCAAGCTCCCCGCCGGCCATGCTTACGCAATCCGCAAAAGCACCTGGCTGACCACTAATACGAAGGTCGATCAGCGGAAGGCCTCGATGGATATCAAGCCGCAGGAAGTAATCGATGTATTGAATTCGGCCGGGGTTAAAAACTGGGCGTTGATGGGGTTGCATGGCTATGTGGGCTACATGCCCAGCCCCCGGGCCACGCAGGATGTGGATGTGATGGTCCCGTATGGCCAACGGAATCGGGCCAAGAAGGCAATCGCCAGTCGTTGGCCTGAGTTGATCATTCGCGAGCTCTCGCAAGTTATCCGATTCATGGACCCCCTCGATCTCGATCGCGAAGGGCAACCCAAACCGGCAATCGACTTGATGCAGCCTTGGTCGCCGTTTCAGGAATTGATATTGAAGGAATATGTAATTGTCGATGCGGAGACGCAACATCGTATTCCGACCTTGGAAGCGGCACTTGCATCGAAATACGCCGCTATGGTTTCACCTCATCGCGATCGCGATAAGAAGGAACAAGATGCGGTCGATTTTCGCCGACTTTCTCGCGCGAATCATGACAGCGTTCGGGAAGCCGACTTACGGCGGTTAGCGGGGTTGATTTGGGAAGGCGGGGCCGACGAAGTGGTACACTTCGTGGAGATCGCCTTGACGGACGAGCCGTTTCCAATTTGACCGTGGAAGCTGGCTGGGCTGCCAACTTCCCGCGGATTCTTTTCTTGAGCCGAAGCCGCTCGATCGCTATACTCCCGCCGGTCAATTTCTGGGAATGGATGCCGGGCCGATGAAACCGAATCTGCAATTGCTCGATCCAGGCAGCCCCGCGCCGGTCACTCGGTCGCGGGTTGACGGGCCAGTCGAGTCGCTCAGCTTTCAGCGCAAGGCGCTGCTGTTCGCGGAGTTGGCCGATGTGTCGTACTACTCGCGGGCCGTGTCGGGCGAACTGGCGCACACGATGGGCTTTCCCGATACGCGGTTCTACGAAATGGAAGGCGCCCAGGCCTATGTGTTCGCCAATGAGCACGATGCGATTGTCACTTGCCGTGGCACCGAGCCGCACGAGTGGATCGACATCGAAACCAATCTCGACGCGGTGATGGCGGTTGGCGAGAGCGTTGGCCGCGTCCATCGAGGATTCAAGACGGAAGTCGACCGGCTGTGGCCGCGTTTGGAACAGGCCCTGACTTCCAACACGCGTCCCGTGTGGTTCACGGGCCACTCGCTGGGCGGCGCGATGGCGGCGATATGCGCGGGCCGCTGCCGATTGTCGTTCATTCAATCGAGCCCGCGGGCCGTGTTCACCTTTGGCAGCCCGCGAATCGGCAATCGGCGGTACGTGAATCATGTCCGGCTCGAATACTATCGGTTCGTGAACAATAACGACATTGTTCCCCAGGTTCCGCCGGCGTGGTGCGGCTATCGCCATAGCGGGAAGCAGGTCTACATCAATTCCGACGGGCGGATTAGCCGCGTCGTCGGCTGGAACCAATCGAAGGATCGCTGGCGCGGGTTTTGGCGCGGTCTGCGCCGCTGGAAGCTCGATCACTTTTCCGACCACGCCATCGGCAACTACATCGAGGCGATTCGCCTGGCGGTTGACGACGAGCGGAAACAGCGGTTCGTCGACTTGGGGGCATTTTCCGCTTGGCCCGATGCCGAACCCATTGCGGTCGCAGCCGGTATGCAGGGGTCCACTCGCCGCGCGGCGTAGGATCGGCGTGCGGTTGGATGGTCGTCGTGTCATGCGCGCCGAATAACATTCATTTGCGTTTGCGACTGGATTCGGTTTTCCGCGTCAGCGTGACCCGGACCGTAAGGCGTTGCGTGCCAAACGATTGCGAGTTTCCGCGCCTCGGTCTTTCCGAAGAGCCATGTCGCCGATTGTGTCGCATGTGCGACATGAGTCCCGGTTCGTCGGCCCCGCCGGATGCACGGTGCGCGCATCGCGAGCGCTGACCGCTTGGCGGGGAGTCACGGACCGGGTGGGCGCGCACCGTCATCGATCGCCTTGCCCGGATTAGCGGGAAGGCGAGATGGAAAACGATGAGCGCTAAGCGCTGAACGATGAGCGTTCATCGCTCAGCGTTTCTCTTGGCGGTGGTCGCGGATTGGTGTACATGAACGCCCTTATACCATAAGGGCGGCACTTTTGCTACGAGAAAGTTCAGAGATTGTCGAAGGCGACTACGGCGGGCTGGCGTCTGTTAAGGGCTGTTACGGCAAACCGACTGCCGCCTACAATGCGCCATCGGTTGAGCCAACAGTTTTGTCGGGCGGAACGTGCGCGCTCAACGAAGAAACGACTAACGAGGCAGTCCGGGCAAATTCAGCTCGAGAAAATTCGCTTCCGGGCGAATCCAACAGAGAATGTAGTAGCCAATAGTTAAACCAATCGTTGATGCTAGTGCATGCCCCAAGAAATGACCCCACCAAGGCAAACCCTTCCGTGAACGTAACGCGTATCGACTGCTCGGCTCATCCAGTGAAGTTGATGACGTTTCCCGATTCACCGGCGAAAACGATTTATTTAGATGATCCGCGGCCGCCTGGGGAGCGCCCGAGTCGATGGCCGGCTCGAAATGGACAACCCGTGAAACTGGCTGCCCTGAGTGTTTCGATGAGGGCGGTAAAACCTTCGGTTCGTCGAGATCGCCTTTGTCGAGGAAATACGCGAGCGCTTCTTCAAAATCGCGGTACCCGCCGTCGCGGCCCAAGATTTTCTTCCACTGTGCAACTCCTTCGTCAGCAATGCCGCGGACTCGCTCCAATTCGATTTCCGCATGATCGCCAACGCCAGGAACCTCCGCCCGAACCGCAAGACGGCCATTCGATTGAAATGAGTACCAAACATTGATTTTCGTTCCGGCCGGCAGTCCAATCGGCAAATTACGAATAGCGGCCGCAGCAAGTTCCGAGCATTGCTCGGGGATACTGCTTTCGCCTTCGAGCAACTGCACCTTTACGCTGCGTTGATTGTGCTCCTTCGTAACAAAGGTGCGGCATACTTCGTGCGGCAGTTGCGTATTTCGGGGGATAAGAATCGCATTTTCTTTGCGGAGGGTTTGTTGATTCACGCCCGCGATTCCGAGCCCGTGCGCGATGACGTCGGTAATTTCCAATTTCGGACCCGGCGCACTCAAATCTTGCAACGACAGCAAATTATGCGCGAAAATCGCAGCTCCGCGCGCTACCGCCTGATCCGGGTCAACGTGGTCGTCCGGCTGCATGCCTGACAAATCGGTGAGCGCCCGACGCACCATTGGCATGCGCGTGGAGCCACCCACGAGCAGTAATCGGTCGATATCTTGCCACAATAGCCCGGCGGCTCTCACGGCCTCGCGCGTGGTGAAGCAGGTCCGTTCCAAAAGATCCTGGGTCAATTCGTAGTACTCGTCCGCAGTCACGGGAAGCGTGAGTTGTTTGCCCTGGGCGTGAAATTCTAATGTGGCAAGTGGCGCTTGCGACAATCGAATTTTAGTTTGCTCGGCGGCACGTCTCAGTCGCACAAGTTCGGTCGGTGTAAATTCGCCGGCGTCGGACCAGAGTTTGCGGAATCGCTGCTCCGCGTGCTCAGCAAGGCGTTGGTCCCAATTGACACCACCCAGTTCAACATCACCATCCGTGGCGAGGGTTCGCACTTGGCCCGCCGCGAGTTGGATCACGGTGACATCGAAAGTGCCACCTCCAAGGTCGTATACAAGCAGATTGAGACAGTCGCGCGGTGCGCCTTGCGGATCGAGATAACCGAGTCGCTCGCCAAACGCGAGTGCGGCCGCGGTCGGCTCGTTGACGATGTCGAGCACTTCCAAGCCGCTCATCGTTCCGGCATCCGCCGTCGTCTTTCGGCGCAGTTCGTCATAATAGGCCGGCACGGTGATAACGGTCCGGAAGTCCTCGCCGACCGCCGCTCGAATGTCTCGCCGCAGTTCGCGCAGGATGCAACTCTGAATGACTTCCGGCGGATACTGTTGTCCCCGGATCATCTCGCGGAAGAAGAGTTGCCCCATATCGCGCTTAGCGTGCTCCGCAACTAAGTCGGGGTTAGCCTCCGCTGCCTCCCATGCCGATCGACCGATCTGCACCGACGACTCGTCGAAGGCGACGACGCTGGGCGTAAGCACATCGCCAATCGAATTCGCAATCATTTCCGATCGGCCCTGGCTATTGATCCTAGCGGCCGCCGAGAAGGTGGTGCCCAGATCGATGCCAACTGGGATTGCTGCCGACATCTAATCACCCTTCGCCAAGAGGTTGATTCAAGCAAGGATTGCCGAATACGTGTCTTTCGAGTCGCAATGGAAACGGTTAGTTGCTATCTTATGAGGAACACCCTTCCGATCGAACTTGATTGCCTGATTCCATGAGAACCTAACGCATGGCCGAGGTCGACCAGAAAGAGTTCGATCCCTATTACAAGTGGCTGGCGATCCCGCCGCAAGAGCAGCCGCCACATTCTTATCGATTACTCGGTGTAACGCTGTTTGAGAACGACCCTGACGTGATCGCCGCGGCTGCGGACCGGCAGATGGCGCATATCAAATCGTTCACCGCCGGGAAGTACGCGAGCCATTCCCAGCGGTTGCTCAATGAGCTCTCCAGAGCCCGAGTGTGCCTGCTTAACGCGGATCAGAAGGCTCGTTACGATGTGCGGTTGAGGGACGAAATCGAGGCTGAAGCCCTCGATGAGTCGTTTGAAACGTACTTTTCCCAGGAGTCAGAAGTTGCGCCTTCGGCAACTGCTGCCGCAACGAGCATCCATCACTTATTTCCGCCACCGTTGCCGGCAGCTCCGTCTTTGATTGTGGTTGGGAGACGACGACGGCATCACACGCGACGCCCTTGGATTCCGCTAGTATTGTTGCTGTGCGCGGCGGTGGCGGGGATTGGGCTGTTTAAATCGCTGCGCTTGCCCGGCGATACGAGCTCGGGCCAATCACTGAAGGACAAGGCAGCGCCGCCCGAACGCAGGCAATTACCGCCTTCACGGTTGCCGGAGAATGAACTAAGTGCGCCAGCCCCGATCCCGCTAAAGCCGGCGCCTGACCCGATTCCGGCACCTGCACAACAAAAGCCGCCAGCGCCACCGCCGAAGACAAATCGGCAACAAAATGTACAACTGCCGATTCGTCCCCTAGAGAACAATGCTAACCTTGTTATCGACGTCGATCTCTCCAAGCCACGGCAGCGGGTTGCGGTCAGCCACGATTCGTTTCAAGTCTTACGGTTCAGGATCGCCGACAAAGTTACAGACGTATCGCAACCGCTATTTAGATCAAGGCCCGCAAGAATTACTCTCGACGCGGCTGCAAACGTGACGCTTCAATTGGAGTTTGAACAGAACCAGAACGGGGCGTTTATATTCGTCCAGCCGATTGTAAGTGCGGGTGACGACGAATTTCCATTTACACTCCCGAGCCTTGGCCGATTAAAACGTCAGTCGGCGAGGGAGTATCAGAGAGCAGCCGCCGCATTCGCGGCGCTTACGACAGAGCTCCAAAACCTCGACACCTTCATTAACGCGCCGGTCATCAAGCCGCTCGCAGAGCGCGGTCGCGCACGAACGAGGAAGTTGCAGATCGAAAAACAATTGTCAGCACTGCAGCAACAGTTGGCGCGAATGGAAACCTCGCTGCATGGAATGGATCGACTAATCGACTTGGCTAAGTTAGTGGACGCGAATTGCGTCGTCGAACTTGCGAAAGTCGATTGACTCCTTTTTCGGTATTACACGCTCGGCTCGGGCAGAAGTGACGACTGGTCACCGAAAACGATTGATGAAGGCGCGGAGTGGGCTAGCATCCCCCCGGCGAATCGCCGCGGGTTAAATGGGGTGAATAGTACGCGAGCGGAATGGCACAAGCATCGGGCTATCCGCGTAGCGCCATTACGACCAGAAACAAAACCCACAACGCGAGCAGCGTGCCCGAGAGAATGACCGCCCACGGACGGCGGGCGGGTGGAGCGACGGGAGGTCCGGCGGTCACGAACGCGGTTCCTTCGATGGGCGCGGCTTGACGATCTTGAAGCCCTGGCGGAAGGCTTCGTCGAAGTTGAATACCTCTTCAAAATCTTCGCGGCGGTCGGAGTCGGTCTTGCGCATTTGGCCGATGTCGATCAGGTTGAAGACAATCTCGCCGAAGTCGCTGGTGTCGCGGACGCCCCAGGTGTTGAGCACGCACTGGGCCAGCAGGCCGTATTGCTCGACCGCGTAGCGGCGGATCGCCTCGCAAAGCTGCTGGCCCGAGACGTGGCGATCCTCTTCGACGTTGTCGTCCGATTCCTGAGTGCGCGCTTTGACTAACCCATGATGTTCTTGGGCAAAACGCAGGCCCTCGAACACGAAGACATACGCCTCGGCGTGATAGCGCTTGTCGCGGCGCAAAAGTTCGGTCAGCGGATGGGAGGGATCGATCACGGGAAGAGAGGGGCTAGGGGCTAGGGATTAGGGGCTAGTCGTTAGTCGTTAAGTTCTATCTCACTTACTCACTCTATAAGCTCCTCAATATCGTCGTCGAGTGTGGCCAGTTGCGGGGCGCCGTTTGATTTGCGGGTGAGGACGGTGAGCACGTCGGCGGCTTGGATCACGATCCGCCGCGAGTCTTCCATTTCCACGAGGATCTGCCCGGCCAGGATTTCGTGGGCGAGGACGCGCCCCCGGCCACTATTGGTGATAATCTCCGCGCCGAGCGGTGGCAAGTCCCGCTGCAAGTCGAGGTAGGTGTCGTACTCGTAGCGGAGGCAGCATTTGAGCCGGCCGCAGCGTCCGGAAATTTTTGTCGGGTCGAGCGTGGCCTTTTGCAGCTTGGCCATTTTCATCGAGACGGGCGGCATTTCCGACAGGTGGGTGTTACAGCATACCGGCTTGCCGCAATCGCCATAATCGGCCAGCAGCTTCGCTTCGTCGCGGACGCCGATCTGGCGCATTTCGATGCGGGTCTGAAAATCTTGCGCGAGGAGCTTGACTAGTTCGCGAAAGTCGATGCGGCCCTCGGCCAAGTAGTAGGCCACGACGCGCTCGCCGCCGTAGAGGTGTTCGACATCGACCAGCCGCATGTCGAGATTCAATTCGCGAATCCGCTGCTGGCAGATGTCGAACTCGCGGCGTTCCTGCTCGAACATTTTGCGGAGCTCGCGGATGTCTTCGTCGGACATCAGCCGCAGGATTTGTCCCGTCTTCGGCTCGGTCATCTGGGCGAGCACGTTGTCGCTGGCTTCAACGAGCACCTCGCCCGCTTCCATGCCACGGCTGGTGCGGAGAATTACCTGCTGGCCGCGCGAATACGAATCACTCGCACGCGTGGAAAAGACCCCCAGGTGGCGCATCACGCCATGGCGTACGACGTATCGGGGCATTAGAAGCAGTGACTCATATTATTTATTCACCACGGGGGCACGGAGGACGCGGAGAAGACCGGCATTGGAAGACGGTAGGGCAGAGGTGCAAACCATCTTTCTATTTCCTGCTTGCTCCGTGCTCTCCGTGCCCCCGTGGTGCAATGTTCGGTAATTCCAGTATCCGTCCCCAATATAGTCGTGTTGGCGGAGATCGGATAGAGAAACGGCGGGGCGTGCCCTCCCAATTGCCGCGATTGGGGGTGATAATTGTCGCTAGCGGACGGTCTCGCCTGCAATTCCCCTGTTCCGGAGGCTGAATCGATGGAAACTCAAACGGCCGATCAACTGGTGAAAAAGAAATGCCTGCCCTGCGAGGGGGGCGTGAAACCCTATTCCTCGGCGGAAGCGAAACAGCAGCTTGGCCAGCTTCAGGGCTGGTACCTGTCGCACGCCGGGCAGCGGATTCGCAAGGACTGGAAGGTGAAGAACTTCATGGCCGGCATCGATTTCTTCAACCGCTGCGCCGAGGTGGCCGAGTCGGACGCTCACCACCCCGACCTGCACATCGAAGGCTACCGCAACGTGTCGGTCGAACTGTGGACCCATGCCATCGGCGGCCTGTCGGAGAACGATTTTATTCTAGCCGCAAAGATTGATAAGCTGCCGGTAGAGCTTTCCAAAAAGTAAATCACCCGTTAGCCGCGACGCCCGCCACGGCGGGCAGGCTGCGTCTTCGTAGCGGAGCGCTCCGCTCCGAGGACTCCGCGTCGCGGCTAACAAGGCATTTTTTCAATCCGCAATCCGCAATCCCAAATGACTACTTTTCCCGCCTTTGTGGTTCGCAAGAGTTCGACGGGCGACGTTAGCGTGCAGGTCGAGCAGCTTTCGCGTGACGACTTGCCGGCCGGCGAAGTGCTAATCGAGGTGGCGTACTCGTCGCTGAACTACAAGGACGCGCTGGCGTCTCGCGGGCATCCGGGGGTGGTGCAGTCGTTTCCGCATGTGCCGGGGATTGATTGCGCGGGGCGAGTCGTGGAAAGCAGCTCGCCCGACTGGCAGCCGGGGCAGGAGGTGCTTGTCACCGGCTATGAGTTGGGCGCGTCGCACTGGGGCGGGTATTCGCAGTTCGTGCGCGTGCCGGCGGAGTGGGTGGTGGCAATGCCGCCGGGCTTGGATGCCCGCGGCGCGATGATCTACGGCACTGCGGGTTTCACCGCGGCCCAATGCGTGGCGGCGCTACAGCACCACGGGATCACGCCCGACCGCCGCGAAGTGCTGGTGACCGGCGCGACGGGCGGCGTGGGAATTGTGGCGCTCGCGATTCTTGCCAAGTTGGGTTATCGGGTGTCGGCAGTGTCGGGGAAGCCGGAATTTTATGATTTGCTGCGGAAAGTCGGCGCGGTGGAGACGCTAAGCCGCGAAGCGCTGGCGGATGAGTCGGACCGGCCGCTGCTGAAGGCGCGGTGGGTGGGCGCGGTCGATACCGTGGGTGGCCGGCCGCTGGCGAACATCGTGCGTTCGATCGAACACCGCGGCTGCGTGGCGGCGTGCGGGCTGGTCGCGGGCGACCAGGTGCCGCTGACGGTGTATCCCTTCCTGCTGCGCGGCGTGACACTCGCCGGCATTGATTCAGCTAAGTGCCCGCGCGATTCGCGGCTCGAAATGTGGCGACGACTCGCAGGCGAGTGGCGCGTCGAATTGCCGGAGGAGTTGGTGACGACCGTTGATCTCAAGGGCTTGCCGGAACGGATAGAGGCGATTCTTGCGGGAAAGGTGGCGGGGCGGACGCTGGTGGTGCCGCGGGCCGAATAATTTAGCCACGGATGAAACACGGATTGAACACGGATAAATCAAGAAGAGATAGGGAGAACACTAATCTGCGCTAATGGACGCTGATCCAGAGAATGCTAAGCGATCATACTTCCGGATTAGAGTCGATTAGCGTTCCAATTGTCTTCGGTGAGTTCAAACTTCAAATGCAACAAGCCAAACGCCCTGGATTTGAAGGGGTTTTCGACGTTTGTTCACGATTCCCCGAAAATTCTAGAGCCGAACTGCTAGCAGCTTCGAAAATCGGCCCGCGACTCAGCCTCAAAGTTGTCGCATTTGAAGTTTGACATCACCCTTCTTTTGATCCGTGTTCAATTCGTGTTTCATCCGTGGCTAAATGTTCTTTTCCGGATCGTTTAGGAATCTGCGATAAGCCATGAGTCGTTTTCGGTGGTGAATATCACCGCCTCGCGCGGCAACCTCTCCAACTCAAACCGCTCCGCAAACTCCCGGCTCGTCATTTCGCGTCGCGGCCCCAGGCCGGACCATTCGGCGAGCAGGCCGATGATGCGTTCGGGTTTTACGCCGCAGTCGCGGTAGTGGGCTAGGCGGGTGTCGCCGTGGCGCTTGGCGAGGCGGCGGCCGTCGGGGCCTTTAACTAGGGGCAGGTGCAGATAGCTGGGCGGTGGGCCAAGGTTGAGCGCGCGGTAGAGGAGCAGTTGCCGCGGGGTGCTGGTGAGCAGGTCGTCGCCGCGGACGATGTGCGTGATTCCCTGGCGGGCGTCATCGACCACTACGGCCAGTTGGTAACTGGGCAGGTCGCCTTTGGTGGCGATGAGGAAATCGCCGACCGTGGCATCTACGTCGTGCGACTGCGGGCCGGCGAAGTCGTCGTTGAATTCGATCGGGCCGTCGGGGACGCGGAAGCGCCAGGCACAGGTTGGATCGTTGAGTGCCCCCTCCCCTAGCCCCTCCCCCGAGTACGGGGGAGGGGGATTAAAGGCGGGGCGACAGGTGCCGGGATAGCGGAGTTCGTGTTCGCCCTCATGAGGGGCGGAGAGGCTGGCGGCTAGAATCTGGCTGCGGGTGCAGTGGCAGGGGTACGCTAAGCCGCGAGCGGCGAGACTCGCGAGCGCGGCGCGATAGGGTGCGAGGTCGGCCGTTTGATAGACGGGGCCTTCGTCCCAATCAATGCCAAGCCACTGCAAAATGTCGATCGCTTCCGCCGCGGCGTCACGCTTGATGCGCGGGCCGTCGAGGTCGTCGATTCGCAGCAGGATTTCCCAACCGCGCTGCCGGGCCAAAGCCCAGTTCACTAAGAACGTCCGGGCGTTGCCGAGGTGCAATGCGCCGGTCGGCGACGGGGCTAGGCGAGTTCGCGGCATGGTGAAGAGTGGCCACGAAAAGGCACAAAATAGAAACGAACATTCTCTCAGAAAACAAAAGATCGCACCACTGAGTCACGGAGGGCACCGAGGTGAGGAGCAATAGGGGGAGTAATTGAATCGGCTTCAATTCGTCCGCCGCCTCTGTCCTGCCAATCTCCGTGTCACCGTGGTAATCTTTTGTGTATCTTCGTGCCTTTTCGTGGCGAACTCTGCCTGATCCGCGGCATCCGTGCGATCCGTGGTTATTCCTATGCGTCGAGTGTCCACGGGGCGCGCATCTTGGGCATCAGGTACTCGTTCGCTTCTTCATCGTCGATCACCTTTTCGGCGACGGGATCCCACTTGAGCGGGCGGCCCAGGCGCATGGCGATGACGTTCAGTTGGCACAGGGTTCCGGTGCGGTGGCCGACTTCGCCGCCCGCGAATGGCACTTCGCGCGACCGCACGCAGTCGAGAAAGTTGCGCTGATGGTCGTCGGTGCGGCCAAGCTGCACGTCGTTGTCGGTCCATTTCGTGTCGAGTAGTGACACCGGGTCCGCTTCGAGCTTGCCGCCGTGGATGTGGACGAAGACCGAGCCGTCGGTTCCTTCGAACTTGATGCCGCGTGGGCCGGTTTTGTGGCCGATCATCCGCACGCCGTTGGGATAGACATTCTCGAACGTGAAGTCCATGAACGCATCGTACAGATCGCCCTGCAGCGGCACGCCCTCGGCCTGGTATTCGATCGGACCGCTGTTGTCCATGTCGAGCGCCAGTTGGGCGATGTCGATCACATGCGCGCCGCGGTCGGTCATTTCACCGGCGCCATAGCGGGAGTTGAAACGCCACCAGAAGTGGCATCGGTTTTCGGCGTAGGGGACTTCTTCGGTGTGGCCAAGCCAGAAGTTGTAGTCGAGTTCTGGGGGAACCTTGACGGTCGCGGCCTTGCCTTGGCGGGATCGGGCCTCGTTGTGGTGGCCATCGTCGCAGGGCAGGTTCACCTGGATCGTCTTAATCTCGCCGAGCTTGCCGTTGCGCACTAGCTCGCAAGCATAGCGAACAGTGGGGGTCGATCGTTCCTGGCTGCCACACTGCAACACGCGGTCGTACTTCTTGGCGGCATCGACCATCGCGCGGCCCTCGCCGATGGAATTGGCCAGCGGCTTCTGGCAATAGATGTCCTTGCCCGCCTTGGCGGCGGCGACGGTGATCAACCCATGCCAATGATCGGGAGTGACGACCCACACGGCGTCGATGTCTGGCCGGGCGAGCAGTTCGCGGTAGTCGGCATAGCCCTGGCACTCCTTGCCGTTTTCGGTGCCTTGGGCCATGTCGAGTGCCTGCTTTAGATGGCCCTTGTCTACATCGCAGACGGCGCGGGTTACCAGATCGGGTTGGCCGGTGATCCAGCCCAAATGTCCGCGACCCATGCCGCCGGTGCCGATGACGCCGATGCCGAGCTTGTCGCTGGGGGCGGGGCCGGCCTTCCCGCCGAGCACGTGGACAGGGACGAAGTAGGGCACCGCGAGCGCGGCCACGGAAGCCACACTCGTTTTGCGTAGGAATTCTCGCCGCGTGTGCTTGGGTCCGCGTGCCATCGGATGGGGTTCTCCAGGAGAGGGGGGCAGGAATGGTTGGGCCTCGCCGCAGGCCGCCCCTTCAATATGCCCGCCCGCACCCGAAATTGCAACGATCATTGACAAACCTTCCGGCGGGCAGGACGCTGGAAATCTAATGAAAACAAACCACAACGGCACAACGGACACAAAGAAAATCTAGGAATTCGGGCTTCGTGTCCTTCGTACCGTTGTGGTTACTCTTTCCGGGAGCATGCAATGGGTTCTGGCGTTTTCTCGAAGGATCAAGTCGCCCAATATCATCAGCAGGGATATCTGGTGGTCAAGTCGCTGTTCGACCCGGAGGAAATCGGGCTATTGCATCGCGCCGCCAAGGAAGACCGGGCGCTCGACGAGCACGCCTTTGGTCGCGGCGACGGGGAAGGGGGGCGGGTGCGGTTGGCGTTGTGGAACCATCCCGGCGAAGGAATCTACGGCGCGATTGCCCGCAGCCGTCGGGTGGTCGATTCGGTCGAACAGCTTCTAAGCGACGAGGCGTACCACTACCACTCAAAGATGATCATGAAAGAGGCCCAGACGGGCGGTGCTTGGGCGTGGCACCAGGACTACGGTTACTGGTACGAGAACGGCGTGCTGTTTCCCGACCTGTGCAGCGTTTTCATCGCGGTCGATCCCTGCACCCGCGAGAACGGCTGCATGCAGGTGTTGGGCGATTCGCATCGCATGGGCCGCGTGACCCACATGAAAGTGGGCGACCAAACTGGCGCGGACCCCGAGCGCGTCGCCGCCGCAGTCGAGCGGCTGCCGCTGGTGTACGTCGAAATGGTGCCGGGCGATGCGCTGTTTTTCCACTCGAACCTGTTGCACCGCAGCGATCAGAATAAGTCACCAAACGACCGCTGGGCGCTGATCTGCTGCTACAACGCCAAGCACAACGACCCCTACAAAGATTCGCAGCACCCCCGCTACACGTCGCTGGTGAAACTTGACGACGATCAGGTGAAGCTCGCGGGCACGACGCGGTTCGCCGACAGCAGTGGGAACTCGTCGTGGCACAACGGCGTCGAGCAATTGACGAGCGACCGGCTCACGCAGCAGGGAATGTGAATTGGTTTCAAGCCGGAGGCTTGACAGCCATTAGCCGGCAGTAAACGCAGCGCCACTGCCGGTAGATCGAGCATTGAATTTCAGCACCCCGGAGGGTGTGCCAGCAGCTTTATTTAGCGCCAATTTGCTGCGACCCCGCCGGGGTCGTGCGCGCCGCGGGATCGCTTACCGGTGGTGCGCTGCGCGACCACCGGCTAATGGCTGTCATCCCTCCAGGATGAAGACTGCCGGACCACCATCGTGTTCATTCGGTCAAATGGCGGAACGCTCCTCCCCTCGATTCGCTCATCAAATAGCCGCTCTGGACTTTCTCGCCGGGCGTGGTATACTTGCGACATCTTGATTCCTTTCGGCCTCGCCATTGGATTCTTGCCAGGTCCAATGGTTTTCTGAGAACGCACCCTGCGTTTCATGCATTAGGTCCTGGGTTTCCTTACAGGACCTCCCATGAAGTTCGATGATTTGTCTCTTGCTGCGCCCTTGATGCGCGCAATTGCGGCCGAAGGTTACACGGCCCCCACTCCGATTCAAGCCGCAGCGATTCCGCATGCCCTCGCGGGCCGCGATGTGCTCGCGTGCGCACAAACAGGCACCGGTAAAACGGCCGCGTTCGCGCTGCCGATTTTGCATCGCCTCAGCGAGGGAGCTGCGCCGCCCGAACAGGGCCGCCGCATCCGCGTGCTGGTCCTTTCGCCGACGCGCGAGCTGGCCGCCCAAATAGGCGATGCCTTTAAAGTGTATGGCCGGCATACCCGGATACGTCAGACCGTCGTTTTCGGCGGCGTCGGGCAAAGTCCTCAGGTCCGCGCACTGCGACAGGGCGTTGACGTGCTCGTGGCCACACCCGGTCGATTGGTCGATCTGATGGACCAGGGCTTTATCGATCTACGCGGCGTCGAGACGTTCGTGCTCGACGAAGCGGACCGGATGCTCGACATGGGCTTCCTGCCCGATTTACGAAAGATCATTGCCAAAGTGCCAGCCCGTCGCCAGACGCTGTTGTTCTCTGCGACGATGCCGGCTGAGATTGAAAAACTTGCCGACAAGATATTGAACGACCCGATTCAGGTCCGCATAGCTCCCGTGAAGGCGACGACTGAGTTGATCGAGCAATCCGTCTGCTACGTACCGAAGAATCGCAAGCCGGAGTTGCTCGCACACTTGATCTCGACCCGCGCCGTAGGCCGCGCGCTGGTGTTCACGCGCACCAAGCGGGGCGCCGATCGGTTGTCGAAGCACCTCAACAAATCGGGCATTCGCGCCGAAGCGATGCACGGCGACAAGAGCCAATCGTCGCGTCAGCGATCGCTGGCGGCGTTCAAGTCGAGCCGGCCGCCGATCCTGGTGGCGACCGACGTGGCCGCCCGCGGCATTGATGTCGATGCCGTGTCGCACGTGTTCAATTTCGACTTGCCGAACGAGCCGGAAACCTACGTTCACCGCATCGGCCGCACCGGTCGCGCGGGAACGACCGGGATCGCGGTTTCGTTCTGCGACCATGAAGAACGGGCCTACCTGAAAGCGATCGAGCGGCTGATTCGTCGAGCAATCGACGTGGACCGCGACCATCCGCCGCAAGGCCTCGGCCCCGCGCCGATGCCGGCGCCGCGACCCGCGGGACGCAAGAGCCGGCCCGCACAGCAGCGCCGCAGCGAACCCGCCAGAACGAACCGCCGCCCGCAAGCAGCGGGTGCAGCGTCCGGAAACGGTCCGCGAAGGTCGAAGCCACGCCGCTCGTCCGCGGTGTAACATTTCCCAAGCGAGCCGATCCGCGTAAGCGGTCGGAGTGATCGGGCGAGACTCCGGCCGCTTACGCGAACCGGCTCGCTGGCATTGCGATCAGGCGGCTACCTGCCACGCCTTTAGTCCGTCGATGTCGTGCAGCAGCATGATCACGCTCAGGAAGAGGTTGTCGCGGATTGTGTACGCGAGCGCGACTTCCATCAGCACCAGTAGCGCCAGGGTGCCGCGCCAGCCCAGCGGCGGCGCGAGCAGCAGTCCCGCTGCGCACGCGAGAATATCGCCCAGCGAATTGACGATCGAATCGCCCGCATAACCGAGCGCCGCGGTGGCATCGCGGTAGCGTTGGATCACCCACGGCGTGTTTTCAACGACTTCCCACAGCGATTCGATAAGAGTTCCCAGCCAAAACCGAGCCGGCCACTGCCAACGCGGGAGACACCACTTGAGGAGCCAATAGAGCACCACGCCATGCTCCAAATGCGTGAGGCTATATGGATCGAGCAAATGCTGCGAAGTGTGGGGCGAACGTGCGTCGGCGATCCAGACACGAATGTTGCCGCACTCGCAAAACCAGATGCGGCCCTCCAAACGGAGCGCGAGCACGGCGAGCAACAGTGTCGCAGCGGTCGCGAGCCAGGGCCACCAGCGGATGAGTTGGTCACGCGATGGCATGGGCAGATGCATAGCTTTTCTACGGCCGCTTACGCAAGCCGGCTCGCCTTACTTTTTCTTCCCTTCTTCCTCACCCGTCTCCAACACCGCGAGGAATGCCTTCTGCGGAATATCGACCTGGCCGATCGACTTCATGCGTTTTTTGCCTTCCTTCTGTTTTTCCCAGAGCTTGCGTTTGCGGCTGATGTCGCCGCCGTAGCATTTGGCGGTGACGTTCTTACGCATCGCGGAGATGGTTTCGCGGGCGATCACGCGGGTGCCGATAGCGGCCTGCAGCGGCACCTCGAACATGTGCCGGGGAATTTCTTCTTTGAGCTTTTTGATCACGGCCCGGCCCCGGACGTCCGCATCGCGGCGGTCGCAGATGATCGAAAGGGCGTCGACCCGTTCACCCTTTACTAAGATGTCGAGCCGCACCAACTCGGCTGGCTCGTAACCCTTCAATTCGTAATCCATCGTGCCGTAGCCGCGAGTGGTGCTTTTGAGGCGATCGTGCATATCGTAGATCACGTCGGCGAGTGCCAGGTCGTAAACGAGCATCGCCCGCGTGGGCGAAAGGTACTCGGTGCGGACATAGATTCCCCGCCGGTCGGAGCAAAGCTTCATGATCCCGCCGATGTATTCGGTAGGCAGCACGAAATTCACCCGCACAATCGGTTGGCGGAATTCTTCGATCTCGCCTTGATCCGGCACGCGCTGGGGGGTGTGAACCTCCATCACTTCGCCTTGCACGTTCACGATTTCATAGGTGACGTTCGGCGCGGTTTGCACCAGGTCGATGTCGGCCTCTTGCTCCAAACGCTGCTGCACGATCTCCATATGCAGCAAACCCAAGAAGCCGCAGCGAAAACCGAAGCCGAGGGCGTCGCTTGTTTCCGGTTCGAAGTCGAAGCTGGGATCATTGATCGAGAGCTTACTGAGCGCCTCGCGAAGTTGCTCGAAGTCCTGGCCATCGCTGGGATACAGCCCGCAGAAGACCATCCGCTTTGGTTCTTGATAGCCGGGCACGGCGGCGGCGGGCGCACCCTCGGCGACGGTGATCGTGTCGCCGATGTGAACCTGGCTGATCGACTTGATGTTGCAGATGATGTAACCGACCTGCCCTGCCGAAAGCTGCGGGCGGGCCGATCGCTTGGGCGTGAACTGGCCCAGTTCAACGACTTCGTGCGAGGTTCCCGCTTGCAGGAATTTGATGCGTTGGCCCTTTCGAACTGTGCCGTTGAGAATCCGCACATACGTCACGGCGCCGCGGAAATCGTCGTAGATTGAATCGAAGACCATTGCTTGAAGCGTGGCGTTTGGATCTCCGGACGGCGGCGGAACGCGCTGGATCACCGCTCCCAGCACGGCCTCGCAACCGACACCCGACTTGCCACTGCAACCCAGCACTTCGTCCGAATCGATCGCCAGGGTATGCTCCATTTCCTGCTTCACTTCGTCGACGCGGGCATGAACCAGATCGATCTTGTTGATCACCGGCACGATCGTTAGCTCCTGCGCCATCGCGGCATAGGCGTTGGCGACGGTTTGCGCTTCAACCCCTTGAAAGGCATCGACCAGCAGCACCGCTCCTTCGCAACAGGCCAGCGACCGCGACACTTCGTACTGAAAATCGACGTGCCCCGGCGTGTCGATCAGGTTCAGTTCGTATTCTTGGCCGTGGTGGGTGTAGCGCATCGAGACGGCGCGGGCCTTGATCGTGATCCCCCGTTGCCGCTCCAGATCCATGTCGTCGAGTACTTGTTCCTTCATCTCGCGCTTGCTGATGGTACCGGTGATTTCCAACAACCGATCGGCCAGCGTGCTCTTGCCGTGGTCGATGTGGGCGACGATGGAGAAGTTGCGGATGTATTTCGGGACAGTCATGGATTATCGGTGAATGGGGGAATTAGTCGCGGATGAACACGGATCGTGCAGATAGATTCGGATCTGGATAAAGTGATTGTATCACTGAATAGAAAGTTCGTGCGGTAATCCTATCGCTCGAGAGAGGCAGCCGGATTGCAATTTGCTTCCTCTGATCGGCGATTCTCCGCTCGATCCGCGTTCGTCCGCGACTCATTCCTACTCGTTTCGCAGATGTTCGAGTCGGGCTAGCCCGGCGGCTCCGATGTAGCCGGCGTCGCTTTCAAGCTGGGCGAAGTCGATTGACACTTTGTCGGCGATAGCGGCGAGCATTCGCGATTTGGCTTCCTCTCGGATGACACCCAGAAACCGCTCGCCGAGCGGGTGGCCGGCCCCGCCGAACGTCATGCCACCACCAAGCACCACGCTATCGGGGTCGATAGCATGGACCGCGGTGACGATGCCGATTGCCATGTAGCGGGCGGTCTCGCGGATGATTTCCCACGAAAACTCATCGCCGGCTTCGGCTTCTTCGGCAAGCATCAAGGGCGTTAGCTCCTCACCGGCGTCGATGCGGCGACGCAGCGACGACGCGCGGCCTGAGTCGAGGGCCTGTTGCGTGCGGTCGAGCACCGCGTACGCGCCGCAGAAGCCTTCCACCGTGCCGCGAATGCCGAGCGAATTGCGCGGCGCGTCGTCGCGGCAGTCGATGATCAGGTGCCCAAGCTCGCCACCACAACTATGGGTGCCTTCGATGAGCATGTCGCCGACAATAATGCCGCCGCCGATGCCCGTGCCGAGCGTGAACAGCACCATGCTGTGATACTGCTGGCCGGCTCCGCGCCAAAACTCGCCGTAGGCGGCAGCGTTCGCATCGTTGGCAAACGTCACGGGCAGCCCGCAGGACTGGCTCACCAAATCGCGAATCGGCGTGTTGTGCCAGTGGGGCAGATTTCCGGGATGCAAGAGCATCCCCGACGGAATGTCCATGGGCCCGGGTGTGGCAAGGCCAACGCGAGCGATTTCTTTGCGGTCGATTCCATGCTTTGTGAGCATCGTGGCTAGACCATCGGCGATGCGCCGCGCGGCATCATCTGGGCCGTGCTCTTCATCGGTTGGCACGCTCGTGTACGCCAGCGACCGGCCGCGGTTGTCGACCAAGCCGATCTTGATGTTGGTCCCGCCGACGTCGACACCAGCAAACAGCGGGCGCTCCGCGTCCGTCAGGGAAATAGACTGCTGATCTTCTGCCATGCGTAGCCTGTCGTTACGATGCAATAGGTGCCGACGCCACTGAAGTTAATCAAATATATGTTCCAGGCCATTTGACCGCAAATGCGACCAGGCCATCCCGCAAGGCAGTTTTGGCACTTCAAACGTTCGGCCGTAGCTTGTCCCACCTGATTCGACATCACAAAAACCTGGGTGATGTTCGACTCCAAACGTTGCTTGGCGTCAGCGGGCGTTTTTTCGAATTTTCGGGATCGATATTGTACCGCTGATCTCCCTTCAGCGATCGACGAAAACCGCAGTTGTCCGAAAATTTCCCTGCGAATCATTTCCCTCCCTCCCGCGGCGGGGGAGGGTTCGTACTCTCCCTTGTCCCCCGTTCGCTCGGGCCAATCACCTCAGTCCAGGCAACTTTAACGATTGCGCAGCCTGTGGTGGCTGGAGATTGCCTTTTTTGCGGGTCGCGCTTGGTAATCTCGCTTGCCTTTTCCAGATCGTGACCTGAAGTCGCTATTGCGCCGTGCGGCCGCTTGGTAAAGTCAAGGAATACGAATGTCGGCGCGTTACGTCGAGCGGCCGCAGCGCACTACTGGTGCGCGTGGTCAACGACATCCAGCGTCGGCATTCTCAGGGGATCGTCCGCCGTTCAGAACCGGTTACAAAAACGCCGCAGCTAGCGTTTCGCGGTCGAAACCTTGTGGCCCGCGGCGACGTACTAGAGTCGGTTTTAGGAAGCTTGCTTTTGTTGCGCCTGCTATGATTGCTCCCGAGCCATATCATTCCGACGACGTTGAGCATCTACTGCGAAATGCGCAGTTGCGCGATGAGTTGGAGCCGCTGCTGGACGAGTCGATCGACTGCGTTAATGCGCGCGTGATGTCGACACGGTGCGAGAATGAGTTCCTCGAATCGATGCTCGCCTGGGAACGCGCGCCGATGCTGCCGATCAGCAAATGGTTCGATCCGGAGCTAGTGCTTCCCGATCCCGGCGATCTTTCGCCGGCGGAATTGAGCGACCTGCTGGTGGACGTGATCGAGCGGCTATTCACGAAGAGGATCGTGCTCGACTTTACGAATCATTTGAGCGACTATCAACTCTATACGCTCATTTATCGCGACATCCTGCCGTCGTACGAGAAGAAGCTCGAGCGCGCCAATAGTTACCTTCATTGGGACTGCGCGAACGCCGAGGGCGATCCGGAAAAATGGCTGCGCTACTACGCCAATGCTGAAGAGCGGCGAATGTGGGCGGACGAAACCGACGGCGACTTGCCGCCGCGCGAGACGCCGCCCTATCGGCGAAAGCTGCCGGAAGCGCCGCTGTAAATCACGTAGGCACAGGCGGCTCGCCTGTGCAGTTGGCAATCACAGGCGCGTTGTGGCATGGTCTCCCGACCTTGCCACCGCACTGTGCGGGGTCGGGAGACCCGCGCACAACGTGCTTTCGAAGCTACGCAATGTCGTCGGTCTTCTTGCGTTTGCGCCCGCTGGGACGAAATGTGCGGGCGATGCGGCCGAGGGCTTCCACGAGGGCATCGACTTCATCGGGCCGATTGTAGAGATAAAAGCTCGCCCGCGTGCTGGCGGTAATTCCGAGCCGATCGTGCAGCGGCTGTGTGCAGTGATGGCCGGCGCGGACTGCGACTCCGCGGCTGTCGAGCAGTTGCGCCACGTCGTGCGCATGCGGATGGGGAAACACAAAACTCACCAGCCCCGCGCGTTGTTCCGGTCCCGGGCCAAGCATGCGAATGCCGTCGATCTTCGCCAGCCGCTCCATCGCATAGCCCACCAGTTCAAGCTCGTGGCGGTGGATGCGATCGAGACCCACGGTGGTGAGATAATCCACGGCTGCGCCGAGTCCGATCGCCTCGGCAATCGGCGGCGTACCGGCTTCGAATTTCGCCGGCAACTCACCGGCGGTGAAACGATCGGCGTAAACGCGATTGATCATCCCGCCGCCGCCCATGAAGGGGGGCATCGCTTCCAGCAATTCCTCGCGACCATACAGCACACCGATTCCCGAAGGTCCGCACATCTTGTGACCGCTGAACGCCAAGAAATCGACGCCAAGCGCCGCCACGTTCGTCGCGACATGCGGCACGCTCTGCGCCCCATCCACCAGCACCACGGCCCCAACGGCGTGCGCGCGGCGGGTGAACTCCGCAACCGGGTTGATTGTGCCAAGCGTGTTGGATACCGCCGTGAAGGCCACCAGCTTCGTGCGCTCCGTCAGCAAGCTATCGAGCGACTCGAGCACCAATTGGCCATCGTCGGTGATCGGAACCTGCTTCACCACCGCCCCGGTGCGCTCGGCAAGCTGAAACCACGGCACCAGGTTGGAGTGGTGCTCCATGACAGTGACCAGAATTTCATCCCCGGCCTTCAAGTTGGCGTCGCCCCAACTTCGGGCCACCAAGTTAATGCTGGACGTGGTGCCGGAGGTGAAAATAATTTCTCGCTCGCTACGCGCCCCGATAAATCGCTGTATTTTACGGCGGGCTTCTTCATAAAGGTCGGTGCTGCGTTCGCTCAACACGTGAATGCCCCGATGCACATTGGCGTAATCGCGCTCGTAGAGCCGGTCCATCGCGTCGATAACCGACCGCGGCCGCTGACTGCTGGCGGCGTTGTCGAGGAACACCAGCCGCCGCTCGCCGTGCACGTGTTGACTAAGAATCGGAAAGTCGTCGCGCAGCGCCGCCGGCAGCAAGTCGCCCGTCAGCGGACTGGGAACAACCGGATTGGAGGTAATGGCGGGCATCAACGTAGGTCAGGCTGTGCCTGACGAGTAATAAAAATCAACGCTTGTCAGGCACAGCCTGACCTACGGGAGAATAAATCGCTTGTTGCAGCACGCGCCAACCGAGCAGGCAGCATTTCTGCCGATTGGGCGTCAGCCGCGGTCCGAACAGCTTGAGCATGTCCTCGGCGGCGAGCGACTGCACCTCTACGACCGGCTTTCCGTGAACGGCCTCCATGAGCATCGACGCGGCAGCCTGGCTAATCACGCAGCCCGTGCCGCTAAAAAAACAATCCTGAACTCGGCCTGCGGCGTCAATCTGCAACTCGACTCGCACCACGTCGCCGCACAGCGGGTTCTTATCCTCATGAGCGTGAGTCGCCGTGGGAAGTTCGCCTCGATGGAACGGATCCTCGTAATGGTCCAGGACGTGCTCCTGGTAGATTTCTTCTTCGGTGGGCATGGAGGGCGGGCGGCAAAAGGCGGTGGACGCGAGCTTTAATAAGTTTAGAACGCCGCTACACGGCGGGCAACTGAGCGAATACCGGCCACATCGTGTGAAACAGATTGAATTCGTCGCAGAAAATGCCTATGATGGCAGTCGACTTAGGTCGCCGTACCAGTCCGTTTTTAGCGGTTGCGAACATGGAAAACATGAACTGTCGAGTTCTCGCACGTGCTTCCGTATTGTGGTTGTTATCCCTCACCTGCGTGGCGAGTGCCGATGCGCAGAATTCTCTTGAGCGGGAGATCTCGCGGCTCGCGTTTCAGCTAGAGGACGATAAAGGCTTCGATCGGAAAGAAGCTGCGGAGGCGTTGTTGCGGATTAACCCGCAAGATGTTTCTCCGGAGCTTCGCAAGCAAATCGCGCGGAGCTTTAAGGAAATCGCGTTCGATAAGTTTGCCGACGACGACGCGATCAATGGGTTGGCGCTGTGGGGCGGGAAGTACAGCGTGCCGCTTTTAATCGAACTGCTGGAACGCGAGCGGCACGGCGCGCCGGACGCGGTTTACGACGCGCTCGCGAAGTATCCGACTCCCGAGTCGGCCGAAGCCCTGGCACGCAAGCTCGGCGACTTTTTTGCGCATGACAACGCCGTGCGCGCACTTCGCAGGATGGGGTCCGCGGCGGAGCCGGCGTTGTTGCAGGCCGCCCCTTCACGCGATCCCAAGGTCTCGGTCGCCGCGGTGCAATTGTTGGGCGACGTAGGCACGGAAAAGAGCATTGAATTGCTCCGCAAAGCATCCTCCAGCCGCAACGTCGATGTACGCGATCTGGCGAAGGCGTCGCTCAAGAAGATTCGCGATCGGGCGAAAAACGGTTCGGCACCAGCCGCGGGCTCCGGTGCCAATTCGCCTTTTAGTGATAACGCCGCCGCGGGCCCGGCTGCGGCTAGTACTCCCGCGCCAATGGTTACCGCTGGTTTCGGCAGCGATGCGCCGGCGAGCGTTCCCTCCAATGCTGCAGATGACGACGGGTGGGGCGATGCGCTGTCGGAACCAGACGCGGACCGCGGCGATTGGTCGCAGGTGAACGCGCTTTTGCCTGGCGAACCGGAAGGTTCCGTCACTCCCGATGCGACGAGCCTCGCGCCCGCCGACTGGAAGCCAAAACCCATTCGCTTGATGGCGAAGGAAGCGACGGGTCCATCGGCGCTCGCGATTGGCGGCGAGCGAAATGCTCCGATTGGAGCGGTAACTTACAGTGGCAGCCTACGAAGCGGAGTGTCCCGAATTGAGCTTGTGGACTTCAAACGCGCCAAGTCGCTAACGACCTTCGTTGCGCCCGAGGGCGTCCAACGCTGCGCGGTTTCTCCGTCGGGCGAGCGGATGTTGTGTACGGCGGTTGCTGACATGCATCGCCGAGAATCGCGGCTCTCCGTGTGGGACATCGCCAAAGGCGAACCGATGGAAAAGGTCTCCTGGAGTCCCTACGCCGCAGAGGAATTTAACTTTACGCATGGCGAAGTGCCATGGGTCGATTGGCTCGACGACAGTCGATTGATTACCGTTAACGGCAGTGGCCAAGCCGTGATGTGGGATGTAAGCGGCGCGAAGCCCAAAGCCGTGTACCAAATCGACGGCATCGCGGGTGGCCGCGCGACACTCAGCCCCGGGCGGACCTATTTCGCACTCTCCACGCCGCGCGGGGTTGAATTGTTCCGCGCCAGGGACGGTGCGCTCTTGAGCCGCATGGAAGTCAACACAGTGCCCGGTCCGGGTTCGTTGGCGTTCGACCCGGAAGGAAGATTCCTCACGCTTGTGTCAGGCAAACGCATTTACTATTGGGATGCCGTCTCCGGCAAACAATTCTCTGATTTTTACTGTGAAGCCTTCGCTGGCGGGGGCGACCATGCGTGGGTCGGCGACGATTTGATCCTCGCCAATGGCGACTTGATTGACCTCAAGCAAAGGCGAATCTTGTGGCGCTACGACGGCGCTGGAGCGGTTGCTTGCAATTGGTTCCCCCATCAGTGGATTGCGATACAGAACCAAACGGTTCGCGGCCTGCTGCCGTTCCAATTGCCGCACGACGCGGCGCTCGCCGCGCGGCAGAGCGAAACTGAATTCGTGGCGTTCGTGACGAAGCCCGGGGCGTCAATTACTGTTGACAATCAAGTGAGCGACGAGAATCGCGATGCTATCGAGGCCGGCTTGCAACAAGCGGTCAAGCAGTGTGGTTTGAATCCAACCCCGGATCAGTCCGTGCGGTTGGTGGTCCGGCTGGGGGAAGTGAAATCAGAAAACACCAGTTACCGCCGATTCGGCGAGTCTTTGTTTTCCGAAGGTGAAAAAGTGACCGTCGAGACCGGCCGAGCTTACGAAGCCACACTCGAAGTCGATAGAAAGGTCGCGTGGAGATCGCAATCGAACCAGTGGTCTGGTGGAGCACCGTTTCATGTGCAGATGAAGGAGGGCGAGACGATTCAGCAGGCCGTTGATCGCGTGCGCGAGTCGCGCAAAGGGAAGTTCGTTTTTGCTATACCGTTGCCGCAATATATCGTTCATCCCGATAAGGCAGGGCCGGCAGGTACGTCGAAACTGACGCTCGCGGGGATTCAGTAGCGCCTACTGGCTCAACTGCCACACTACCACCGCGATCCCCAGCGGCACCAGGTACCACGCGAAGATCGCCAGTCGGCCTTGCTGAACCCAGCGGATCAAGAGCGACAGCGCGCCTAGCCCGACGAGACATGCGGTGCCGGCGCCGAGCAGTAGGTGGATGGGGTTTAGGTTGACCGCCGTGGTGGCCGGCTCGGTAAGCAAATCAATCAGTTCCAGCGTTCCGGCCCCAGCGATGGCAGGAATCGCCAGCAAGAACGCAAACGTGCCGGCACTGCGGCGGTCGAGCCCCGTGCCGAGTCCCCCGGCAATGGTCGATCCGCTGCGCGAAACACCGGGTAGAATCGCAAACGCCTGAAACAGTCCGATCGTTAGCGCTTTGGGGTAAGAGATCGCGGTGTAAGGGAGCGTCCCTTCGGGCCGGAGCGACGCCCAAATAAGAATCGCCGCAGTTACGGGAAACATGCATCCCGACAGCAGCGGACTCTCGAGCATTGCTTCGCCGTACTTCTTCAGCGGTAGCCCTACGATAACCGCAGGTAGTGTGCCCACGATCAACAGCGGAATCACGCGGCGGTCCGCACCGACGAGCCGTAGAATCTCCCGCCAATAGTACACTAAGATCGAGAGCAGCGTTCCAAGGTGAAGGACGATGTTCACGGTAAGCAGGTCGGGAGCGGAACCGTAGCCCAGCGACCCTAACACGGAATCGGCAACTACGAGATGCCCCGAACTGCTGATGGGCAGAAATTCGGTCACTCCCTGCACGATCGCCAATATTAGTATTTCGAGCAGTGACATAAAGTGCTTCCGACGCGGGATTTGCCGCCCGATTCGATCGTAGTGAACTGAACTTGATAGCATACCTCATGCAAAGGCACTAGCTGGATGCGGTCGACCGGGGTTCACTTTTCGCGTGAACTGGTGTTCAATAAGGGCCATGTTCCATTACGACAACGGGCTGGTGCTGACGCGCGGGCGGCTGGCGGTCGATTTCCGCCGGAGGCAGCCGTGCGGCTTCGTATCGCACGCCCACGCCGACCACATGGCCCGCCACGAGTTGGCTCTTGCCACGCCCGCCACGGCGCGGCTCTATCGGCATCGACTGGGGGACCGGCTCCGCGTGCTCGAGATGCCGTATCGGGCGCCGCTGGAATTCGGCGGCCTGCGACTGACTGCTTATCCCGCCGGGCATTGTCTCGGTTCCGCGATGCTGCTCGCGGACGACGGCGATACCCGGCTGCTTTACACGGGCGATTTCAAGTTGGCGGCGTCGTTGACTGCCGAACCCGCCGAGTTGCCGCACGCTGATATCCTGGTGATGGAATCGACCTTTGGCCTGCCTCGATATCGTTTGCCGCGCCGGGATAGCGTTATCGAGCAACTGCTTGCGGAAGTTCGCACGGCCCTCGCCAGCGCGCAAACGCCGGTTATACACGCCTATGCGCTCGGCAAGGCACAGGAAGTGACCAAGATACTCACGACGGCGGGGATTTCGGTTCAACAGCATCCGGTGACCTATGCGGTAAGCCGAGTTTATGCGGCGTGCGGTATGGATCTCGGCAGCGACACGGCGACCGTTGGCGAGTACACCGATCGGCCACTGGCCGGCCACGCGGTGGTGACATTGCCGCGCGGGATGAAGAATCATCGCCTGCCCGGCCTGGGCGCAACGCGGTCGATTGCCGTCACGGGTTGGGCCAACGATTCCGGCGCTCGGTATCGACTGGGCGTCGATGTTGCCTTGCCGCTTTCGGATCACGCCGATTTCGACGATCTTTGTGCCGCGGTCGCGCAGGTGAATCCTCGACAGGTATTCTGCACGCATGGTCCACGTGAATTTGTGGACCATCTTCGCAGCGCCGGCTTCGATGCTCAGCCCCTCTCCCCCGATCGCCAACGGCAGTTGTTCTGAGGGAGCTATCGGCTGTCGGCTATCGGCCATCAGCCAGAAATTGCTCCGCTTGCTCTGGCCGACAGCCGATAGCCGACAGCCGATAGCTCCCCCAGCCGTGCGAAGCTGTGCCGATTGTAGCGGTCGCTCTCTGGCCGGAGTGGCGCGGCTATACGGGCTATGCGGGCGATGCCGCTCGATGTAACGCGGATAGACCCGGTTTTGCTGATTGTTCGCGTCGTGCCGGGCCGAATCAGAATCTACGGTGTAGACCGACCGCGACCGGTGTCGGTCCGCGCCGGGAAGCCGCCGCTTTGCCGGACTGCTCATGACTGACTCCACCACGCGCCCGCCACGAATGATCGACGGGGGGATCATCGCCCGCTGGATAACGGTCGCACTGCTGTGCGCCGTGGTGCTGGCGGTTGGCACTCGCGATCGCGGAACCAACAACCGCACCACCGTGGCTGAGTTGCAGGCGACCGCGATCGTTGAAGTGTCGCAACACGCCCCAGAACCCTTGGAGCCTATTCCGCCCGATTTTCTGGAACCGTTACCCATCGTGGAACCCTCTTCCGTCGGCGAATTGCCCAAGGAGCCGGCCTTGGTTCCTCCACCGCCGGAGCTTGAATTGCAGCCGCCGTCTGTGGAAGAAATGCCCGAACTTGCCGACCCGCCAAGCGAACCTCTGCCGCCAGTGGCCGAAACCGTTTCGATTTCGCCCGATCCAACGACGGCCGAAGTCGTTGCACCGATTGCTGAAGTAACTGAGCTGGCGCCGACCGCCGAAGTAACGCCCGTGGAACCGATCGAATACGACGAAGACGCCGAGCTTGCGGCGCAACTCACACCGCAGGATCTGCTCACCTTCAGCCCGTCGGTCGCGGAGATCAGCCATAAAATGCTCCCCGAAGTGCGGGCCGCGTTTGAGTTGACGCAACATGGCGCGACCCATGCGGCCCATGCCAAGTTCGTTCGCATCCTGCGCCGCATCGCTCAGGCCAAAGATGTCGAAGCGATGACCGAGCGGCACGTTCGTTCCCTGGACGAAGGTCTCCGCTCGCTCGATGAGGCCGACGACTTCATGCCTGAAGGTGGCATTACGCCGGCGCTCGATCTGGCGTCGATCGCCGCCACGCACCAAACGCCGATGCTCAAGATTCATCAATCGCGTTACACGCTGCCGCACGAGGTTGTGGCGCTGTATCACCGTTACGCGCAACAAAAACTCGGGGCGGCGGTCGCGGGGGAACAAGCCGGCTCGATGGCCCTGCACGGGCTGGGAAAAATCCACGGTCGCTGGGCGGAGACCGAGAACGAGTCGTTGGCCGCGACGCGGCAAAGCATGACGATGTACCGCGCGGCGCTGGTCGCCCATCCGCGCAATCACCTTGCCGCCAACGAGCTTGGCGTGTTGCTCGCGCGTTCTGGTCGGTACGATCACGCCGCGACGGCGCTCGATTGGGCGGCGCAACTCGCGGGCACGGCGACCATCTATTACAACCTGGCCAAAGTGCAACAGCAGCGCGGCCAAATGGCGCTGGCTGCGGCGGCGCAGGCGCAGGCCGATCGGCTCGCGATGCTCGAGCGCTCCAGCGGCGAGGTCTCGCGGCGGCACGGAATCGAGTGGGTCGCGCCGCAAGACATGGCCCGCGTGAGCGACGCACATCAGTCAACGCCGCAACCGGTATCGACGGCGACCGCAACTCGCCCGGCCCAGGCCGCACCGCCGCGGCAATCGACGATCGTTCCCGCTCCCCGAGGTGGCACCTGGCGATGAAACTTCGCATCATTTTTCTATCACTTGCTACCGTTGCCGCACTGGTTGCGCTCGATTGCGCTCGCCGGATCAATGAATCGTCGCCGACGCATGGTGATTCCGTCGCGACTCCGACCAACACGATTCAACTCTGCCAAGCGCTTAGCCCCGCGGCGCCACATCCGATTTGGGGCGTCGATAGCGCCGCCGGTTGTGGCTGCGGCGAAGTCGGTTGGGATTCGCGCGGCTCGATTCCCTGGCAATGCTTCGCCCAAGGCGAATACGTCGGCGATGCGCGGATTGCACACGTTGCCGAATACCGCCTGCGAGCCGGCGATAAAATCGCGGTCTTCTATCTTCGCACCCGCGAAGTCATCAACCGCCCTTACGAACTGCAAGTCGGCGACCAGATTCAAGTCGAATCGCTCACCGCCGGACGCGGCGCGACGGGTCTGCCGGGCACTTCGGCCACGGGTGTTGCCGAGGACACGCTCAATCGCAGCCTGGTCGTCCAACCCGACGGCATGATCACGCTGCCGCTTATTGGCCGCGTGATCGCTGCCGGTCGGCAGATCGAAGCGCTCCGCGACGATTTGGAGGAAAAGTACAAAACGTACTACAAAGTTCCGGCGATCACGGTCACGCCGCTGGTGATTAACACGAAGCTGGAAGACCTGCTCGACACGGTCGATAGCCGCGGCGGCATTCAAGGCGGATACCAGATCTCGGTGGTGGTCACGCCGGCCGGCACGCTGCAACTGCCGGGCATCGGCAGTGTGTTCGTGCAAGGGCTGTCGCTCCCCGAGGCGAAGCTCGAAATCGATTCGCGCTACGAGCAGCGAATTCCGGGCGTTCACGTGACGGTCGATTTGTTGGAACGCGCGCAACGGTTTGTGTACGTGTTGGGTGAAGTGAACAACCCCGGCCGATTCACGCTCGAAGCTCCGACCACCGCGATGATGGCGCTGGCACTCGCTGGCGATGCAAAAATCGGCGCCAACCGAAGACAGATCGTCGTCTTCCGCCGCGGCCACGATTGGCGGATGCTGGCCACGATGCTCGATTTGCAAGGCGCTCTCTACGGCCGCCGTCCCGTGCCCGCCGACGACATCTGGCTGAACGATTCCGACATCGTGCTCGTGCCGAAGAACATTCTGCAAATCGCCGACGAAGCGATCGAGCAAGTCTTCACCCGCGGCCTCTACTCGGCCGTGCCTCAGGATTTTATCTGGGGGCTGAATGCGGCGGACAGCTCGTCGTTGTAGGAAGCGGGCAGACGGCAGCCGGCAGACGGCAGGAGTTGGGGAATTCATGGAAATTGTTGACCGATTGGGGGGTGGCGCGTAGGTCAGGCTTTGCCTGACGCACGTTTGCTTTCGTCAGGCGAAGCCTGGCCTACGACTGGTGGTGGTAGGCGTCTTATGAATTTTGTCCCGTGGCGGCGATCAACGTTTCGTGGTGTTTGGCACACCCCTTTAGCCTCAAAGCGGCATCGCCAATCTGTCCCAAACATCGATCGGCACCGACACAATCGGTTTCCCGCACCTACTGCGCGCACCGGTAACGGGCAGCCTGCTCGCAGAGGATTAGCCGCTTGGTAGGCGCGCACCGCGAACGGCGACCGAATGCGAAATGCGGAGTGCCCCCCGGCGGATAAACTTCGTGCGGAATCCCGACTCTTGCGGGAGTAGTCTAGGGCTTGGACGAAGTTGGTGGCGGACGGTTGTGGAAGCGCACGGCGGATGTACTCCTGGTTCGAGATATTTGTTCAAACGTACACCATAGCAGATGGGCGGCACTTTTTCAAGCACGAAGTTGAGAAAGGGAGCAGGATTCAGGGGACGGGGGTCAGGGACATTTGGCCGCGTCGTTCCGAGCGGATTTTCCGCGGACTCACGTCGGCTGCCAAGCGATTCCGCCGCTAGGCGGTGTTGCTGCGACCCCTGCCGGGGTCGTTCGGTGCTTTCGATTCGGCTTCCGGTGGTGCGCTGCGCGACCACCGGCTAATGGCTGTTATCCCTCCGGGATAAGGAACCCAATACATCGCGCGCCTTCGTGGGCATGGCCGATCGCAGCTTACATGCCCACTGTCGGAGTACCGACGAGGGCATGCCACACGAACGCACGTCGGCGAGTTTCTCCGGAATATCGCGAAATCCGAGTTTTGAGAAACACTCGGCTACGTGGGGCGTGAGCTACGCTTGCGAAGCGTACGGAATCTGTCGTTCATACGTTTTGTGCCCTTTATTTTGTGATAGGAGAATTTGCCATGATGTCGCGGATTGGATTGTACTTGCTGGCGGTTGGCTTGCTCGCAGTGGATGCGGCTGCTCAAGAGAGAACTGTCCAGAATGAACTGCGGGACGCGCTAGTCGCTCAAGAAACAAAACTCATTGACGCGATCAACGAGAAGGACAAGGCGGCGATTGGGGAGCTACTGGCCGATGAGGCGATGTCGATCACCAGCCGGGGGAAGCACACGACGAAGCAGATTATCGATGCATTGGAAGAGATTTCGTTTAGCGATTACAAGATCAGTGATGCGAAAGCATTTTCCGTGAGCGAAGACGTGGCGATTCTCACCTACACATTCACATGGACCGGCGAGAGTGCCGGGCAATCGTCGAGGACGACCACCGCTTACGCAACGTCGATCTGGAAGCAGACGGGCGGCGGGTGGCGGTCGGTGTTCTATCAAGAGACGCCGGCGGGGGAGTGAATATGCGCCCCCCTCCCCTAGCCCCCTGCGCGGAGGGGTGGCTGGGGTCGTAGGCGCTAGCCGCAGCCCCCAGCAGAGGCGCGGATGGGGTTCGCTGGGGGCTGCGCCTGCTGGCTTCGACCCCAGCCACCCTCACGGCCAATATCGGCGCTGCTCGCCCCACTCCGTAGGATCTGCGCGTCGCGGCTAACCTTGCGATTCGCGGCGCAACCACTCGAGGTAGGCCTCGCTGCCGGCGGTGACGGGGACGGCCAGGATCTCGGGCACGTCGTAGGGGTGGATCTGTTTGATAAGCCCTTCGATGGCCGGGTAGTTCGCGGCGAGAGCTTTGATCGTGCAGAGCCACTCTTCGGTGGTTTCGATCTTCTCCTGCCAACGGTAAGTGCTGTCGACGGGGCCGCTGATCTGGACGCAGGCGGCGAGGCGGCGGTCGACCAGTTCTGTGGCGATGCGCTCGGCCGTGCCGCGGTCGCCCGTGGTGGTCGTGATTTGAATGGCGTCGGTCATGGCATCGTAGGTCAGGCTTTCTTGCCTGACATTTGGCGATTGTCAGGCAGAGCCTGACCTACGGGGCGCTGTCAGGCTGGAAAGCCTGACGTACCTGTCTACACTAGCGGATTCGGCCAATTGATTGCAGTCCCCCTGGATGGAGCCTTTTGAGTGAGCAGTGTGTTGATTGAAACGCCCGGTACGCTGCGTCCGCTGCTGCGATTGACCACGCCGGTGCTGATCGAGCAGATGCTCCATTTGCTGGTGGGGTTTGTCGATTGGTGGCTCGCCGGCAACTATTTGCCGGGTGAGGCGTATCTCGCGGCGATGACGCTCATCGTCTACGTGCTGTGGTTCCTGAGCAATCTGTTTTCCTTTGTTGCCCACGGCTCGACAGCACTAACCGCCCGTTTCATCGGAGCGGGCGACGCGAAGACGGCCAACCGGGTGATGAACCAGTCGATTACGTCGGGTCTCGTGTGGACGGCGGTGCTGATGGCCGGCACGCTGCCGTTTGCGCCGCAACTGGTCACGATGATGGGCCTCACCGGCCAAGCCGCCGAAGCGGCGACGCAGTATCTGGTGATCGAACTGATCGTGCTGCCGGCGATCATGATCGAACGGATCGGCATCGCTTGCTTGCGCGGCGCGGGCGATACGATCAGCGGGCTGGCGACGATGACAATCGTCAACGTGATCAACATGGCCGTAAGCTACGGGCTGCTCGTGGGTTGGGGGCCGCTGCCGGCGATGGGCTGGACCGGCATCGCGCTGGGCACGGCCATCGGCCATTGTTGCGGGGCGCTGATTCTGCTGGGGCTGCTCATCGGCGGTCGCGCTGGATTTCACCTGCGGCTCACTGAAATGCGGCCCGATTGGGAGATGATTCGCCGGATTCTACGGATCGGCGTTCCGGGCGGAATCGACATGCTGCTGGTGGCGATTTGCCAGCTTGTGTTTTTGCGAATCATTCTGCGGCTGGGCGACGTCCCCGCGGCGGCGCACGGGCTGGCGATTCAGATCGAAGCGCTGGCCTACATGCCGGGCGGGGCATTTCAGATCGCCGCGGCAACGCTCGCCGGGCAGTATCTCGGCGCGCGAGATTACTACCGCGCCAAGCGAAGCGTGCTGATGGCGTGCGTCGCGGCGAGTGCGATCATGGTCGGCGCGGGGGTGATCTTCTACGTCGCGGCCAGGCCGCTCACCGAGTTCTTCGTCGAGGATCAAAATGAGGCGGTGGTGCCGCTGGCGTCGGAAGTGTTGCGCGTGATCGCGTTTGCCATGTTGCCGTTGGCGATCATGATGGTGCTGGTCGGCGCGCTGCGAGGGGCGGGGGATACTCGTTGGCCGCTAGTGTTTACTTTCATCGGCCTGCTGCTCGTGCGACTGCCGCTGGCGGTGTTCTTTGCGTACGACGAGATCGTGATACCGTTTACCGGCGTGGTGCTGCACGGCATGGGTTACGGCGTGGTCGGCGCTTGGTACGGCGCGGTGACCGACATCTGCGTGCGGTGCGGGCTGATGATCGCGCGGTTCTGGCACGGCGGCTGGATGCGGATGCAGGTTTAGGCGGCATGACCGGAATAGGCGTCGCATACGTTAGGGGTGGCACGCCCAGAGTCTTCGATGGGCGTGGCGAAGTGGATACCAACTGCACCACGCCCTTCGCGGATTCAGGGCGTGCCACCCATCTTCGCATCCTAGGCTTTCTAAAGTCTATTTCGCGGGGACGCCATGCTGCTTACCGATACACCGATCCAACTCGCAAATCCGCCGACTGTTCTTGCGCCGAAGGTGCGTGCCTTGCACGTCATCAATGGCGAGCACTACTCCGGCGCGGAGCGAGTGCAGGACTTGCTCGCGCTGCGGCTGCCGGAGTTTGGCGTCGAAGTTGGGTTCGCCGTGCTGAAGCCTGGGCGGTTCGCAACGGTTCGCGAATCGCAAGCCACGCCACTTTATGAACTGCCGATGCGGTCGCGGTGGGACTGGTCAGTCGCAAAGCGACTGGAGCAACTGGTGCGAGAACACAACTTCGATCTGTTGCACGCCCACACGCCGCGCGGGGCGCTGGTGGCATCGCTGGCGGCGAAGCAAGCCGGCGTGCCATTGGTGTACCACGTGCATAGCCCTGCGGGGCGGGATTCAACGCGCCCCGTGCAAAACTGGATTAACAAGCAATTGGAACGCTGGGCGCTGGGGCGTGCGGAGCAATTGATTGCCGTCTCGCCGAGCTTGCGGCGATTGATGATCGACGCAGGCTTTCCCGCGGAGCGGGTGACGTGCATCATGAACGGCGTGCCGTTGAGCAAGCTCCAACCCAAGCGCCGGCCGCAAGGTATGTGGACTCTGGCGATGATCGCACTATTCCGGCCGCGAAAGGGAACCGAGGTGCTATTACAAGCGCTGGCGATGCTGCGCGAGCAAGGCTGCCCGGTGCGGTTACGGGCCGTCGGCGGGTTCGAGACATCGGCGTATGACGCGGAGATTCGCGCACTCGCGCAGGAGCTTCGCGTCGCGGACCTGATCGAGTGGACGGGGTTTACTACCGACGTGAACAGCGAACTGGCGACAACCGACTTGCTGGTGCTGCCAAGCCTGTTCGGCGAGGGGCTGCCGATGGTTGTGCTCGAAGCAATGGCGGCGGGGATACCGGTCGTTGCGACCAACGTGGACGGAGTCAGCGAGACGGTTGTGGCCGGCGTGACGGGGCGCCTGGTCAAGCCAGACAACGCCGTTGAACTTGCGTTGGCAATTGAGTCGATTGTCGGCGGCGAGCTAGATTACGAAGCGCTGGGCACAGCGGCGCAATCGCGCCACCGCGATCGATTTTCGGACCGCGCGATGGCCGAACAGGTGGCCAGCGTCTACCTCGAAGTGGTCCGCGACTATGCGCTCATGCAATCTACTGCGTAACCGCTGGCGCTTGTGCTTGTCGCAGCGGAGGCTGCTGCGGTTGGACGGCCGGCGGTTGCTGTGCCGTTGGCATCGGCTGATCGACGCGCTGCCAGCCCCAGGGCGTTCGCGGGGCTTGGAACAGCGCCTGGAATAACTGGTCGATCGTTCCGTTGATTTTTGCATTCGCAAAATCGAACAGGTAATCGACGTGCGTGCCGCCCGGCTGCGCCACCTGCATCGCCTTGGGAATGAGTTGCTGTCGATCGAGAATCAGCGTTACGCGTTGGAAGTTGGCCGCATCGGCTTGGAACCTCGGGACGGCAACGACCCAGATTTCCTCCGGGTTGGATTGCTCGTGCAGCCGCAGCCAATAGCGGGCCTTGAGCTTCGCGGCTTCGGCGCCAAACAGAAACGGCAACGGGCCGTCGACAATCGCGTTGCCCTGCAAATCTGGTGGAATCGGCGATACGACAAGTTGCTTCTGATTGTGGCGGTATTCGTAAACGGACTTTCCGTCGCAGACCCAATGCTCGCCGACCGCGTTCGGGTTGGGTTTCCAGTCACCCTGCTTGGGGCCTTGAAAGCCTGGTGGCTGGGGGGTCTCGACCCATTGTTTCACCTCGGTAATCTGGAAGCTGCCTTTATCGGGCCGTTGATAGCTCAAAACTCCCGGATCCTTGCTATGGGGCATGTCGGGGGCCGGTCGGAAGGCGTTAAAATCCCACCGCTGAAAGGGACAGCTAAAGGTGTTGATCTGCGCGCTGCGCTGTTCCCAGGCGACGAGCACCTGATCGAGATATGCCTGCTGAATTTGATTGAGTTGGAAGCCCGCCGGTGGCGCGGTGGTGGCCTGCGGGATCGCCGGTGGTAATGGCGTGGAAGGCGGGACCGCGGCCGGTTGGGCTGGCTGTTGCGCGTGCGTTGCCGCAAAAATCCCCAGCGACGTCAGAAGCGTCAAGCAGACAACATGCGGAGGGCGGCGACGCATGGACGATCTCTCTCGAAGGGGTGTCGAAAGGTGCCGGCGCAGCAGCGCCAGCGGAGGGACGCGGACTATAACAACGGACGTTAAAATCGCCTATGGCGGTTGGGGGAGGAGGCTCTCGGCTGTCAGCTATCGGCTTTCGGCCAGAGGAAGACAACTTCTGAGTCTGGCTGGCGGCTGATGGTTGAAAGCTGACGGCCCTTCTTCCCCTTGCTAGCACGTCGGAACGAACCCTATGCAACTCACTTGGCGAGCGAGTCAATCGGCCAGTTGCTATCATGCCGCCGTTGCGGTGATGGAGGGGCATGCGCTGGCGGAAGCGCAACTCGCGGCGGCAATTGATCGACCGCTCAAAAGGCTGCGCGAAGAGATCGAACTGGCCGCGTTGCCAACAGCGGTGATTGTGCGGGAGATGTACGCGCTAACTGCCGCGGGGATTGAAGGCGACCGGTTGTTGGTCGAACGCACGCTCTCGCGCAAGGCCGGGAGAGCAAACGTGAGCGAGCCGTTGTTGCAACGGCTGACCGGGCGGGTGCGCGATTTGGAAGTCGCGTATCGCAACTACCATGCGGGCCGCGATGGGCCGCCGCTGGTGGAAGAATTGGAACTGCGGAGCCAACCGCTTCGCGAGCAGTGGCAGGCGTATGGGCCGGGGCTGCTGTATCAGATTGGCCAACTTACCGAGCGGGAACTGCTGGCCGAGTCGGCGGAGATTGTACTCGTGCAGCCGGCAATCGGCGGACACGGCGTGGCGCACTTGGGCAACAACCGCGTGACGTTCGAGGCCGTGCTGGCCAACCCTGTGCCGGAGCTACCCGAAGTCGTGCGGTTGGCTTGGCTGCTGGCGCAGCTTCAGATCGACTTGCCGAGATACAGCGCGCAAATTGCGCGCGAGCGTCTCGATTCGCTCGCGATGCATGCATTGCTGCCGCCGACGCTCGCCGCGGCACGCGAGGTGGAGATCGCGCCGGCGGGCGCTGATGTGACGCTGAGTGCTCTCAACGCTTGGCAGGTGGGCGACCCAGCCAGCCGGGCAAGTCGCGCAGCGGTGCTCGACGATTGGTGGCGGGCCTTCGAAGAAAACCCGCCCGCTTGGCCGGTGGCGCTGGCGGCGCTCGATGTGCTAGTTTCAGGCTAACTCGTCTGTCGCCGTGCAGAATTTTCGGTAGCGGCTTTCCTCATCCCAGCGGGATGACAGCGATTAGCCGGTGGTCGCGTAGCGCACCACCGGAATGCAACGCGATTCAATGGACGACCCCGGAAGGGGTCGCAGCAACCAGGCCCAGATTGCTGGCACCCCGCCGGGGTGCTTCGACTCAATGTTCACTGTTTCGGTGGTGGCGCTAACGCTTACCACCGGCTAATGGCTATCAAGCCTCCGGCTCTCGTTTGGCCGGAACCGCAATTGGCGAATTCTTCGAATAATTCGCAAAACTGCCGTGATTTTCGAGGATTCTGGGTCGAAGGCAAATGGTCACCATAAGTCACGAATGCTCAGGAATAGTCAGCTGATTGTCCCACTGGGTCAATCCTGCGGCGAGGGCGTCTCCTTCCTTTCCATGGAAGGATGTCGCCATGTTTTTCTCACTTCGCACCCCGCTCAAACCGAAGCGCGGAGGCACCACCCTCAGGGTGCTCAGCGTCGAGCGGATCAGCACGGTCCATCAAGACGAAAAAAGCTTGGAGGATCAACAGCAACAATCCCGGCAGTTCATCGCGGCTAATTTCGAAGGACCCGTTGAATGGACCAGTATTGCCAGCCAGGGCAGTGGCGAGATCCTCGATCGCTCCGAGGTGCGCGAGCTCGAAGATCGCATCGCGTCAGGTGATTATGATGTCGTGATCGTGGAGGATTTGGGTCGCATCTGCCGACGGACCTACGCTGTCATAATTTGTGAGCAGTGTGAGGATACCGGGACGCGTCTCCTGGCCCTCAATGACAGTGTCGACACGTTCGACGATACCTGGAAACTGTCTGCTTCCTTTGCCACGCTTCGCCACGAGAAGTATAACGACGACACCTCAAAGCGAATTCGCCGCAGCCACCGGAACCGATTCGTCAATGGCGGTGTATTTCAATGTGCCATCTACGGCTACCTGAAACCCCCAGGTGCAAAAAGCGACGCCGACATCAAAAAAGATCCAGAGGCCGAAGCGGTCTACGACACGATATTCACGAAGCTTGAGGATCGCGTATCGTTCACCGAAGTTGCCGACTGGCTGAACGAGGAGGGTGTTCCCGTCGGGCCCTATAGCCGCTCCCAGCGCTGGACGTGCAAGTCAGTGGCCGCCACCATCCGCAACCCGATCCTCAAAGGCCAGCGGGTACGCAACGAGCGGATGAGTCGGCGGATCAACAAGACGGGCAAACGGATCTCGGTCAAGGCGCCGCCGGAAGAGCGGCTGGTACGGGAATGTCCGCATCTGGCATTCATCGACCCGGAGCGTTTTGACCGCGTCATCCGTAAGCTCAAGGAGCGGAATGCCTGCTACCGGCGAGGGAAGGCGACAGGGATCGATCCGCGGGCCGGCGTGTCGAGGAAACGAACGAAGTGGCCCGGCCAACACATCGGGTGCGGTGTCTGCGGACGAATCCTCGTATATCAAGGGTCGAAGGACACAGCCCAAATGATGTGTTCTGGCGCTACGGCGTACCGCTGCTGGAACTCGATTTCGTTGCACGGTCCGACGACCGCTCGCATCATTGCCGCTCGCGTACTGGAGGAGATCGAGAATCTTCCGGGGTTTCCCGAGGAGCTCCTCGATTCGCTCCATGAGAGGCTGGCCGATCGAAGCGGTGAACGGGAAGCTCGCCGCCGACAGCTCGACCAGCAGATTGCGCGGCTTGACCGCGAACTCCACAATCTCATGTCGGCGATTCGTGAATTGGGTGGCAGCAAGAGCGTGTATGCCGAGATTGAAGCTGCCGAGTCTCAACGCCAAATTTTGCAGCACGAGCGGGATGAAGTGCAGAGGCGCCAGGACATCCCGTTCCAGGTTCCGGACATGGCGACGATCGTCGAACTGGCCCGATCGCAACTCGCGGCGTATCCGCCAGACTCCCAGGAGTTCGCTCGGCTTATGCGTCGACTCATTCCCGAAGTTTACGTGTTTCCCTATCGCCTCATCGACCGGGGGCATCCCGAGCTGCGGGCGCACGTGCGATTCAATCTCGGGGCGATCGTCGAGAGCTTGCCCGATCTTGCGGAACTCGAGCGGCACCTGTCGAGCGAGTTCGTGGTCGACTTGTTCGATCCGCCGCAACGCGAGGAATTTCGCACTCGTGTCTGGGAGCTGACGCACTCACCGACCGAAAAACTCACCGAGCGAGAGATTGGCGCCCGGCTAGGGATCACTCAACCGGCTGTCCAATATGCCAAGGCCTTGCAGCGACGGCTCGATGAAGCAGGTCGTAGCGATCCCTACGTCCCGTTGCGCGAACCACCAGCGGATTACGCGAAATTGCGGCGGTACAAACACAAGCGGTTCGTGCAGGAGCCGCTCGCCGGATTCCCACGCGAGTGGCCCAGCGATTGATCTCCAGGCATTTAACACCTCACATCACACACAACCTCGCAGCGCCCCGCGCTGCGAGGTTTTTTTATTTTCAACAGGACTACCGGCCAATGCCAACACCCATCGACGGGCCCACCGAGTTTTCGAAGCGCCTGTGGCGCAAGGAGGGTCCGCTCAAACAATTGCTCGACCTCTTGGCGGAGCAAATCGCACAGCAGCTCCGCAGCCAATCCGCGCGCGAGTCATCTGTCAGGTCACGTGGCGCGCGAGACCAAGCCACGACGAAGCGGCGCGCGAACACACAGGGCGCCAATCGCAAAGGTAGGCCGCGCTAAAACTTTGCTCAAATCGAGTCATAACGAATTGACACGGACATAGCAGTTGATCGCGCGTTGATTGCCCCGTTTCCAAGAACACCAACACGAAAGTTTGCCAATGCCAGCTACCCTCATGGTCGTTTTGTTGCTGACGATTGTTGTGCTCTCGTTCGTACTGTCTCGCGAGGTCCGCTTGCGGCGGGCTTTGGAACGCCTGCTGCGGCGAGCGCTTGCTCGCTTTTATTCCCACCAGGAGTCTGCCCGTGAATCAAAACCCCCTGATTCTGCTTCTGCTATTAACGACAATGTTGCTCGTCGGCTGTAGCGACGACCTGGCCGTCGCGATCAGCCGCGAAGCGGCCGACCGCCAGGCCGCCCAAAATCTCGAGATGAGCCAGCACAACCGCGAGGTGGCCGCCGCCCACCATCAGCTTGCCGATGTCCAAGAGGACGTCCAGCAGGAACGGGCCAGCCTATCGCACGGCTGGAACGACCTCGAAAAAGAGCGTCAGCAGATCGCCCGCGACCGGCGGACGCAGTCGCTGCTGACGGTGCTGACGCCGTTTTTGGGCACCGTCGCGGTCCTTGTCGCCGCATTTTATTTCGCAGGTCGCCTGCTGAGCGACGCTCGATCGCCGGATGCAGTCGATGCTGAGTTGTGCGAGCTCCTGGTATCGGAACTTGCGGCGGATGAGCCACGGCTCTTGCCGCAGCCGAAATCGCTCGCCTCTCCGTTACTTACCCACACTCCCTTGGAGGAACCAGCCCTTGAGTCACACCTGGATGACCGTCCGTGATCGAGGCTCCGTACTGCGCCCCTCAGCTGGAGGCCAGTACTTGTGAATAGCCCGTCCCCTATCCTTGAACCGTCCGGTGGAGACACCACGTCTGCGCTCGTACGTCCCGTACTGATCGTCGTCATGGAAGGGACGCACGACCTGGAGTTCTTGCGCCACATCGCGCGCGTCTTGCATGCCGCGGAGGGTGCGATCCCCGATGTCGGCGAACTTGCCGAGCGGGGTGAGCTGTTGCTGCTCCCCGCCGGGGGAAGCCCGCTCGCCCCGTGGGCGACGCGGCTCGCGGCACTGGGGCTGCCGGAATTTCACCTGTTCGACCGCGAGTCGGGCCTCGAAACGCGGATTCGGCACGACCTTGTCTGCCAAATCAAGGGCCGCCCCAACTGCTTCGCCGCCCTGACGCGCAAACGGGCGCTCGAGAACTATCTCCACCCGCGCGCAATCGCCGAGGCGGGTGGCCCGGAGATCACCGTCACGGACGACAACTCGGTCGCCGAGATGGTGGCCAGGCGAAGATACTGCGCTCGGCCGGAAGAACCGAACTGGTGGTCGCTTTCGCGGCGCGGGCAGCGACGACTCGCCTGCCGGGCCAAGCGCTGGCTTCACCGCTGGGTGACGCCACGGATGACAGCGGAGCTGCTCGAGGAACGGGATCCCGAGGGCGAGGTCCACGGCTGGCTGCGGATGATCGCTGAGCAACTGCCACGCCAAGCCCTTGAAGCCGGTCTGCGCCAGTCTCCTTGCATGGATGGGATCTATACCGCAACGAGCGCTCAACAGTGACACGAGTGCCCGCGTGGAGCATCACGAGTTGAGGGCGGTGCTGTTAAGACAGCACATCGTGCAGAACGCGGCCGTGCACATCCGTCAGGCGGAAGTTCCGGCCCTGGAAGCGGAACGTCAGTCGCTCGTGATTCAACCCGAGCAAGTGGAGAATCGTCGCCTGCAAGTCGTGAACGTGTTTTGCCCCCTCGACAGCAGTTAGGCCCAGCTCGTCGGTCTGGCCATGAATCGTTCCCGCCCGGAACCCGCCTCCCGCACACCACATCGAATACGCGTCGATGTGATGGTCTCGGCCCGTATTGTCGCGAATTTCGCCCATCGGGGTGCGGCCGAACTCACCGCCCCAGATCACAATCGTCTCGTCGAGCAGGCCACGCTGCTTGAGATCGAGCACCAAGGCTGCGGACGCCTGATCGACTTCGCGGCAGACGCTGGGCAAATGTTCTTCTAGATTTTCCGTAGTGCCGCCGTGATGGTCCCAGTTGGTATGGTAAAGCTGGACGAATCGCACTCCGCGTTCCACGAGCCGCCGGGCCAGCAGGCAATTGTTGGCATACGAGGCTTGCCCCGGCACCGCTCCGTACAAATCCAGGATGTGCCGAGGTTCGTCGCTGAGCTGCATCAACTCCGGCGCGCTCGATTGCATCCGGTAGGCTGTTTCGTAGGCGGCAATCCGCGTCTCGATTTCCGGATCGGATATCTTGTCGAATTTGTATCGATTGAGGTCGTTCACGACATCGACGAATTGCCGCTCGCTCTGTCGCGTCGTGCCAGGTGGACTGCTAAGGTTGAGAATTGGCACGGGCCCACTGCGAAAGGGGACGCCCTGATGGCAGGTGGGAAGAAAGCCGCTCGACCACAACGTCCCTCCGGCGCGCGGGCCACGTGGTCCCGACTGCAAAACGACGAAACCGGGCAAGTTGCGGTATTCGCTGCCGATGCCGTAGGTGATCCACGATCCCATGCTGGGCCGGCCCGGCTGCGGCGAGCCGGTGTTGATAAACAGTTTGGCCGGCCCGTGGTTGAAGACATCGGTGGTCATGCCATGCAGCCAGGACACGTCATCGACGATCTGCTGATGATGGGGCAGCAAGTCGCTGAGTTCCTGGCCGCACTCGCCGTACGATTCAAACTTCCGCGGACTGGCCAGCAACATCTCCGTTCCTTTCAGAAAGGCAAAGCGTTTGCCTTCCAGGAAGCTCTGCGGGGGAAGTTGGCCGTGATGTTTGCGGAGCGCCGGCTTGTCGGTGAACAGGTCGAGCTGGCTTGGGCCACCCGCCATGAACAGAAAGATTACCGCCTTGGCCCGTGGGCCGTGGTGCGGCGGGTAAACGGTCATCGGGTTGACAGCCTCAGCGGCTTGAGACCGGTCGGCCATCAAAGCACCCAGTGCGATCGCTCCTAATCCCACGCCGCAATTCTCAAAGAAGTGGCGACGCGTGACGTCTCGCAGAAGGTCGTCATTGGCCGGTGATGCGTCCATCGTTATTCTCGCGTGATAAACTCGTCAAGGTTCAAGAGTACGCGGGCCAGTGCCGTCCACGCGGCGGCATCCTCTACAGGCTTGATCGAGATGTCTCCGGCGAGCAGGATCGCTCCTTCAGGATTTGACGCGAAAATCTGCCGCTGCTGCTCGACGTACCCCCCCAGCCGCTCCACCTCGAACGGATCAGGGGGTCGTGCAAAACAAATCTGAAAGGCATAACCGATCCGATCGCAATCGCTGGCCGCATGCTGAAACGCACGCTGTCCTAGAGTCCGTGCCACTTCGATCATCGTTTCGTCATTTGACATCGCCAGCGACTGCAGCGGCGTATTCGATCGCTGCCGAAATGTGCAACTGACGTTGAATACGGGCGAGTCGAATGTGGTGAGCATCGGATACGGCGCGCTGCGCATGAAGACCGTGTACATTCCCCGCCGATAGCGATCCGGACCGGTGCTGGTCGGCCATGGACGGCGTACCTGGGTGAAGGCGAACACGTCATCTGGCTGCGGCGGATACGCGCCCGGCCCGCCAATCTTGTCGTGCAACAATCCACTTACTGACAGGCCCAGATCGCGCACAATCTCGGCATCGACCCGCAACCTCGACTGACGGCCCAATAGCTTGTTAAGTGGATCGACTTCGGCGAGATCGGCTCGAAGCTGCGATGTCTGAAGATAAGTGGCGGAGTTGAGAATGAGCCGATGGACGCTCTTCTGCGACCATCCTCGATCCATGAGCTCTGCCGCCAGCCAGTCGAGCAGTTTCGGGTGGGTCGGTGGCGTACCCTGCCGCCCAAAATCGTTCTCCGTTTCGACCAGTCCGCGTCCGAAATAGTGCGCCCAAATACGATTCCCGGTGACTCGGGCGGTCAGCGGATTCTGACGATCGACTATCCATCGCGCCAGATCGAGCCGTGTTCGCGGAGAATCGGACGCTGGGAGTTTTGGCAGCGCGGCCGGCGTATCGGGAAGGACCACGTCGCCTTTTCGCAGGAAATCGCCCCGAATCAGCACGTTGGATTCACGGGTGGTCGTTCGTTCGCGAAGAATCATCGTTTGCGGAATCGCCGCCAGGTATTGCGTCCGTTCTTCTTGGAGACCAGTAAGCTTGGTCGTCAACTCAACACGTTGACTGTCGGTGGAAGCCGAGGCTCCGCCGGCCTCGTCCGAGCCTTTCGCTGATTGCTTGTTGTGCTGTCTGTCATGCTCGGCGATTGCGTCGGTCGCGGCAACAATCCGTGCATCGAGCTCGTCAAGCTTCGTTTGCTGTTCCGGCGTGGTGACATGCAGCGTCGGCGGCCGGCCGTTCGCGTCTTCGCAAGTGTTGAAGAACGCAAACAACCGGTAATACTCGTGCTGGCTGATCGGGTCGAATTTATGTGTGTGGCACTGCGCGCAGCCGATGGTCAGACCCAACCAGACGGTACCAGTCGTATTGACGCGGTCGACGACCGTCTCGACGCGAAACTGCTCCTCATCGGTGCCACCTTCCTCATTGATCAGCGTATTTCGGTGAAAACCCGTGGCGATGAGCTGCTCCCGCGTTGAATTGGGAAGCAAGTCGCCGGCGAGTTGCTCGATCGTGAATCGATCGAATGGCATGTCGTCATTCAGCGCTTGAATCACCCAATCGCGGTAAGGCCACATGGAACGCTCGGCGTCGACGGAGTAGCCATTCGTGTCCGCATACCGCGCCTGGTCCAGCCAGTGCCGGCCCCACCGCTCGCCGTAGTGCGGGCTGGCCAACGCTCGCTCGACCATCCGTTCGTATGCGTCCGGCGACTGGTCGGCAATGTACTCGTCGACTTCCGCGGGTGTGGGTGGTAGCCCCCGCACATCGAGATTCACCCGGCGGATTAATGTGTAGGGGGTGGCCTCCGGCGACGGCTCGATCTGCTGTCGAGTGAGCTGCTCCAAAACAAACGAGTCAATTTCGTTCCGCGGCCATGACGGCGTGACCATTGGCAAAGGAGGTTGCAGTATCGGCCGGAACGCCCAATGCTGTTCGAATGGAGCTCCTTGCTCGATCCACCGGCTGATCAGCGCGATCTGATGGGCGGAAAGCTGTAGCCCCGACTCAGCCGGCGGCATGCGTTCCGCTACCTCCGCGGCAGTGATTCGCAACAGAAGTGCGCTGGCCGGTGGCTCTTCGGGATTGATCGCGCGGTAGCCTCCGCGGTCAGCCAATGCCCCCTCCCGCGTGTCCAGGCGCAGATCGGCCTTCCGCGCATCCTCATCGGGTCCGTGACATTTAAGACAGCTATTGGACAGGATTGGCCGAATGTCGCGATTGAAATCGACCGTGGCAATTTCCCCGCCTTGAGCCAACAGCGCGGAGATGAAGATGAGCGCAAGCGGATGTACCCAGACGGCCTGCCCCGGATAGAGCCACGCCCCCGCCGCAAACCGCTCGACGCACCCTCGCGTATCGGCGGCAGCCTTCGCAGCATCGGAACCAAGCTGGCTGTCGTTCATTCGAACAAATGAATTTGCTGCACGCTTCGCACAATACAACGAAGCGCAGTATATCATCGTGCTGGCCAGTTTTCTATCGGATTGGGCCTCATCGCTTGCTCAGCGCGCGTTGTTCATTGCACGAAACTCCTGTTAGCCAAGCCGTTTCGGCCAGCACGCTGGCTCTCGGGTAACGACACTTCCTGTCGGTAGCTTCGTCCCTTTTCCGTTTCACCCTCGGAGAACCTGCCTATACCCACCAACTGACAGTCACTCTCAACCCATTCATCGCTCTCACCCAGGTGAGGGCGGTCGTGCTTTATCCCACGACCGCCCCACCGGGGCGGTCTCAACTTCAAAGGAGATCGTCCCATGCGTCAATTGTCTGACCCCCTCCGCTGCCAGCGCCGCCCCACCGACTGGCAGCCATTGCTCTTGGCCATGCTCCCGGTCATCCGCCGCACGCTGAGAATTGCCTTCCGCCATCTTCACCGAGGGGATCGCGAGGAAGCGATTCAGGAAGCGACCGCCAACGTGTGCGTCGCCTTGGCCCGACTCGTCAAGCAAGGCCGCTCCGAGCGGGCCTATGCCACGGTGCTGGCCCGCTTCGCAGCGGCCCAGGTCAGCAGTGGACGACAGGTGGCCACGCCCCTCAATGGACAAGAGATCCTCTCCCGCTACGCGCAGTACAAGCAGGGCTTTCACGTAGCCCGTCTCGAGCGGTATTGCGCTGAAGATCGCGCGTGGCGGGAAGCGGTTATGGCCGACACCCGGACGCCGATCCCGGACCAGGTCTGGTTCCGGATCGACTTTCCTGAGTGGCTCAAGAAACTCTCGCGCCGCAAGCGGCGGATTGCGTTGGCCCTGGCTGCGGGACGTTGCCCCTCCGAAGTGGCAAGCGAGTTTCGGCTGTCGCGCGGAAGGATTTCTCAGTTGCGACGAGAGCTGTTGAAATCGTGGTCAGCGTTTCACGGGGAGAATCACTCATCAATTGTAAGATCGCCGCCGTGCGCGGGACCGCTCGCGCACGGTGGCGTCGAATAAGCATATTGCATTGGTCTTGACGCACGAAGGCAGGCGGAATGCGACACTATCCGCCAACGGTGCGAAGCAGTGGGAGGGAAGTGAATTCCTCGCCCAGAATTCCGATCGACGGAATCTGTAGCCATTCGTCGAGCAACGTCGCGTAGACCTGGCGAAAATCGGTCGTCATCTTAATGTCGCCCGCATCGAGGTCCGTCAGATTCGGCGGCGCGCCGTGCAGCCCGCCGCGGACTGGGGTTCCGGCGAGAAACACAGGTCCCGCCACGCCGTGATCCGTACCGGCCGATGCGTTCTCAGCTACGCGCCGTCCGAACTCGCTGAACGCCAGTACGACCACTCGCTGATCAAGGCCTGCTTCGCGAAGATCTTCTGCAAACGCCTTCAGCGCGCCCGCCAGCTCGCGAAGCAAGCTGGCGTGAGTGTAAAGCTGCGCGGCGTGCGTGTCGTAGCCCGACTGCTGTGTGTAGTAAACGCGAGCCGACGAGCCGCTCCGCAACAGCTGGGCGATGAGCTTCAGTCGCGGGGCGAGCTGCGAATCGGGATAGCTGACCGGCGAAGCGGTCGCCGCACGACTCTCAAATCGCTCCGCCGCAGTGTAAGCGCCTAGCATTTGCTGCGTTACGAACTGCTGCAAGGAGTCGGCAGGCACGGCACTCGGCACATTTACCGCACTCGCGCGCGCTGCCGGAAGCAACAGCTTCAGGTCATCCGCACGAGAAATTGCGGTCGCGACAGACCGCCGGCCCCACATCGCCACGGGAACCTCTTCCTGGCCGACGTAGATGGCGCTCGCTTCGTTGCCGCCTTCGATGCGTGAACCGTCGAGGGCCCGCCCCATCCAACCATATTGGTTATGAGCCGCGTCGTCGAAGCTCGCCGTCTGCCAGATCCGCATACTGCGGAAGTGGGATCGGTCGGGATTCGGATACCCGACTCCTTGCACAATCGCCAGCCGGCCGTCGTCGAACACTTCCTTCGCCGCCCGCATGCTTTCGTTGAGTGCGAGGCGATCGTCGAGCTTATGCAACTTCTCAGGGTCGAGCCGCAGCTTGTTCCGCGCGCGATGGTACGCGTCATCGGTGAAGGGAACCACCGTGTTGAGGCCGTCGTTGCCGCCGTCGAGTTGAACGACAACCAGCACTTTCGAATCCGGTGCCGCGACAGCGGCCCGCGCCGTCCTGGCCCACACTGTCGGCACAAGCGGCGACAGCGACACCAGCGAACCGGCCTTAAGAAACTGACGACGCGTAAACATACGGCACCTGATCCTTAGAAAATGCACACAACATACAAATCGAAGTCTTACGTCAAGTGACTTTCCGGACGCGCCAACAGTACGGCAAGCGCGTTTGCCAAATTTTCGTTTCCGTCGTTCGATTCAGTCGCGGACAGAATTTCGGCAACGGTGCCGTCCGGCACATGGCCCCACAGCAGCTCCGCGAACCATGCCGTCGCCGATGGGAGGTCGCTCGCGCCGCGGTGACGCTCCACAAGTTGCTGCAGAGCGGGCGCTCGCGTCGGCTGCCAAAGGCTGCCCGTGGCGAGTGTGGCCGCGAAATTTGCCCGGGCGACGAGCATCCGCGACGCGTACCACGCGCGGCCTTCCGACCAGCCTCCCACGTTGGGTGGATAAAACAGCTCCTGTCCCATGCGCGACACCCACTCGGCAACGAGCAGCGTACTAGGTGGCGGGTCGCAGAGCTCCAGGGCGTGAAGCACCGCCACGGCCCATTCCGTCGGGCCGCTAATTCGCCGGCCGCAGGCAGCGTCCGAAAAAAAGAGTTGAGACCGCAGGATCGTTTCGACGCCCCAGGCGATGTCCAAATCGTGTTCGATCATTCCCGCGGCGAGTGCGTCGATATCCGCGTCTAATGCCACGTCCTCACCGAGCAGCGTCTGGCACAGCCGCCATGCCAGACGGCGTGCCGTCGCGGGATGCTCCAGTAGAATATCGAGCAGCGCCTCGCCATTGAGGTCGCCGACGTGGCCAAGGATTTCCTTTTCCCCGTCATCATGCCACGTCGGTTTGTATTGGAACCCACCGCTTGTAATCGTCCATCCGGAAAAAGCGCGGGCCGCGTCCTTCACGTCCCGCTCCGTGTAGTTGCCAATGCCGAGCGTAAACAGCTCCATCAGTTCGCGGGCCAGGTTTTCGTTCGGTTTCCCTTTGCGGTTCGAGTCGGCGTCGAGCCACACCAGCATCGCCGGATGCTTTACGACCTCCCCGAGCAACTCGCCAAACGGGCCACGGCCATGCGCGCGGAACAACTCGTTCTGCTCGCGCATCAGCACGAGGTCCTGCACTTTGCGGTTGCTGGTGGCGAAGTGATTATGCCACATCAGGGCCAGCCGCTCGGTGAGCGGATCGGACGACAGGAGGATGCGGTAAAGCCACCACGCCATGAGCCGGTCGGGATTGCCCGAGGCCTGCGCCGCGTCCCCGATCGTGCGGGCCATCGTTTCGAAATCGGAGTGCGTATGCACTTCGCGAGCCTGCCCACAAAGCAATCGCTCGACCGCCGGTCCCGGTCCGTCTGCGAGGTCGCGCTGAATCTCCGACCAATTCGCTGCGAAACCGGCTCGGCGATGAAGACGCACAATCCGGCGCACATTCCACGGCGCGGAGTCGGTCGGCTCGTAAAGAAGCCAGGCGTCGGTGCTTGCTAGCGCCGTATTGGTCATCGTTCGTGCCGTCGTTATTGCTCTTGTTTGACCACAATGTTGCCCAAGTCTTTTTCTTCGCCCGGTTCGACGGTGACTCCTTCAAACGCCTGGCCGACGATCATTTCCCTCATGCTGCCCTGCATCATGCGTGCTGAAGTAATGCGTCCGGTATATTGCCATCCTGGAGCGAGCCCCACGATTTGGAAGCGCCCTTCGCTATCGACTGGAACGCCGTCAGGGTTCTGGATGCGTCCCGGTTGATAGGGCCACGCAGCAACTTTCGCATTGGTAAGTACGTCCTCCAAAGCCGGCTCAATCGTCGCATCGGTTATCGGCTGACCCTCTTCATCAACCAGACGCCCGCGTACGCTTCCGCTGGCCTGCATCGTCACTACAGCCGGCTCTTTCATCGTGGCATTCACCGAAGTGCCGCCGGCCAGTTTTGCCAGCGGCTGCCAAGCAAACACTTTTCGGTTCTCGTTCGGCTGTAGCCCAACTACCTCGAACTGCGACGGCCGATTCTGCGCCCAGCCGAATTGCGCGGCGAATATGTCGATGTCCGGCACCGGATGACCCGTCGCGCTCAAGGCTCGGACCTCGACCGTGGTTCCGGACGAAAGGGGCATGTCCGCCCGCACCATTCGTTGATCGGCCATGGGATGGACTTCGACGACTTTCCAGTAGTTATCGGCGAGCAGATAGTGCGGCAGCGTGGGGTACATCCGCCACGATCCTTGCTCCTGCTCGGCGCCGTCGATCGACTCGGCCCCGGCGCCGCGCGGATAGGCTGTTACGTCCTTCCGGCCGGAGTAGAAGAATGCGAGCACGCCCCGCGCAGCGAGGACCGGCACGCGGAACTCGCCGTTGGCGTTCGTGAAGTACAGCTCGTCGACGAACGCGTCGCGCAGCCCCGGCACGGTCTTTTCCAGTTCCGCATCGCGGAAGATGTAGTAACTGAGCTTGCCGGTCAGTGGCTCTTTCGTTTTTGCGTCGAACACCCTTCCCTCGGCCCACACGCCCCGTTTGAGCCGAAAATCGTGCTGGATTTCTTCCCCTGCGACCGAGGTGTCCGCGGCATGACCACTGGGTACATAAGGTTCGTCACCCGTGGCAAATGCAACGAGCTTATTCTCATCGCCAACCGGTAGACCGGTGATCCGGTAGTTCCCCTCGCCGTCGCTGACCGTCGCGAGATACTGCCGCTCGCGGCTCGTGCTAAGCGGATGACCGTGAATTGCGTACGTCCGTACCACCGCGCCCGAAATCGGTTCACCCGTGTCGAGGTCTACGACTTTACCAATTAGCTGTTTCGACGGTCCGATGACCTGGGTAAACTCCGCTCCGTGAATGACAGCCGGCTGGTGCAAAAAGTTGCCGTCGGGCGTGATCATGATGCCTTCGCCCGTTTCGGTTCGCGCGAGCACGAGCGTCGATTCGATGCGGTCGCCCTGGACGAGTAACTCTACGACCTGATCGCGGCCAACGCCGGCAAGGGTGAATCGCCCATCGGTGTCCGAGATGGCCGATGGCGCGACCAGCGGAAGCTCCGGCGGCGCGAAGTGTTGCAGCATGTCCATTAGCCGCTGCTGCCAAACGGATTGCTTTTCAGCCGATGCTTGTGGGTCGCGTGCCCGATACTGCTGGAGTGATTCGCTCATTTCACGCACGCGCACCTTCGCGCCGGCGACGGGTTGGCCGTCGATATCGACCAGCCGCCCACGAAGCGGCACATCGGCGGCCGGCAGCGTCACGGCTTGATGCGAACTGGCCGAGCGGCCGAACCCGCTGGCGATGTGACCCAGCCACGAAGTTGGTTTCGCGGTTTGCTTCAACTGATGCGGGCGGACCAGTGCCAGGCCGTGACCTTCGGCTTTGATCACCAATAGTTGATTGCCCAAATTTTCGTTGGCTTGATCGTGTACAGGCGGCGGGTCGGGCGCGGTGAACTTGAACAGACCATGCTCGTCGGTGGTCGCCACGCGTTGCGGCGGCGATGCCTTTCGCATGCTCCACGAGAGCCAGTGAATCTCCGCCCCGGCCACCGGCTGCCCGTCGTGGCCTACAACGTTCCCCGTGAGGACATTCCCCGCCGCTTGCGGCTTAACGGCCGGTTTTTCGGGCTGCTTCGACGCGGCGGTCTTGCCATCTTCATCGATGACGATCTCACTTAAGTCGAGTGTCTGTCCGGAATCGACCGTGAACTCTTTGGTTTTTCTCTCGTCGCCATTGACGATGGTGGTGATGCGATACGTCGCGCCCGGAATAAGAGCGGGGAAGGTAATTCGCCCATCGTCGTCGGTCGGTGCGAGATTCCAATGGTTCGTGCGATCGATGTTTGAGACAAAGTCGCTGTTGGCCAATAACTCGCCGCCTTCGGCCGCCTTGAAATCGTACCGACCGGCACCGGGCGTGACGACCAAGTGGAGCGATGCGTGATGCTGCTTGAGCGGTTGGCCATCGGCATCGACATACTGGGCCGTCGCCTGACCGCATGGTTTTAGTATCACGATGGGCGCAATGTCGGTGGACTTTAGAACAAACGTCGCGCCGAGGCGGCGCTTCGCGTCGAGGAAGTACGTCGGATATTCTCGATCCTTGTCCAGGCCGGTCAACTCAAATTGACCGCGTCGCGACTGTGACGAATAATCCCCGCGCCACGATAAGTTGGTTGGGAGCATATTGAGTGGGCTGATCACCAATGCATCACTTACGGGCTTGCCTTGTTCATCCACGATGTTTCCGACGATATTTGCGCCCGGTTCGACTTCCGCAGTGAGGGACAGATTATCAGAGCCAGGCTCCGGTTCGATCCGTTGGATGGCATGGGCGTAATTGCGCTGCCCACCCGGACGGCCATTGTCAAGTTCGCGGCTGGAAGTTTCTTGCAGCACATAGTTTCCCCCGGGACAATGCACCAAAATCCGCCCCGGTCCGGGCAGCACGACGATTTCAAATTCGCCGTCGTCGTTGGAAATCTGGATTCCTTGCCAACCGGCGAGAATCTCATCGCTGTCGTACTTGTTGTTAACCGACTCCGGAACGTACTGCACCGTCGCCTTGGCAACGGGCGCACCGGAAACCGAATCAACGACCTTGCCGCGGACCATCACGCCTCGCGGAAGAGTTCCGTCCACCGATTTATTCATCTCGCCGCCTTCACGGCGGACTTCCGGCAACTTGCGTGTAAGATAAGGTGCGCCGTCTGGTGGATACGCGGTCACGCCGAATCGCACGCCGGGCTTGGGATTGATGCGGTAGCGGCCATCGGCATCGGCGTTCCCCGCAACAGATATCATGGAACCGAATTTCGGTTGCTGGCTCGCCCAAATGGTGAGCCGCGCATGCGGGGCCGGCTTGTCAGTGTCTTCATATCGCACCGTGCCCTCGAAAATTAGCGCCGGCGCGAGCGGCAACACGGCCTCCTCGCCGGGCTTCACGTTTTTCACCAGCGGGCGATACGTTCCGTCGCGTTCGCCACGCTGTTCCGAAGCACCTGTATTGAGCATCAACTCTTGCGGCGCGAAGCGGTCACTCCCTTCCACGTCGAGCATCACGCCTCGATTGCGGCCCACATCGTGGACAGTAAACCGGCCCTCGGCATCGGTCACAATCGCTACCGGCCAGGCGGCGGGCACAGCGAATTTGTCGCGGTAGCCGATGCCGTCGATCGATATCGATACGACTGGCAGTGCTCGGGCCATTACCGACCGCACATTCAACCGCATCCCCGCTGCGGGCTGGCCTTCGATGTCGATCAGTCGGCCCTTAATCACTTCCTCCGGCTCGAGCGTGAACGAAACTTCGTCGCTCGGGGCATCAAAACCCAATTGTTTCCAGGTGACCGCTTTGCCGTCGGCGCCGGCAATCAGCGTGATGAACCGATGCGATTTCTCCCAAGCTTCGGTTACAACCAGTCGAAACCGACCGTCGTCATCCGTTTTCACTTCGCCGCATGTCTCCGATCGGTGCGAATCAAAATCGCCGCCGCGCGCGACGGTATGCGTCATGCCGATGATTGCAACGTTCGCCCCGGCAATCGGCTTGCCATCCGGCCCCGTGACGCGGCCGTTGAACTCCGTTGCTGCGCCACGGTCAGCAGCGGGTTTAGTCTGCTCCGATCCCCTTCCCCCGTCCGCGGGGGAACGGTCAGGGGAGGGGGTTTCCTTCGCTTCTGCTTCTCTTGCTTGCGCTTCGAACTTCGCGTCGTCCACCACGCGCACGTCGCCCAGATCGAGCGATTCGCTCGGCTCGACGACAATCACTCCGTCCAACCCGCCATCAACGCGAGGCATCCGCGCCAGCGGCAACCGCCGCGACATGCTCTCGCGATCCACGACCTTGAGGCGGTACTCGATACCCGGTATCAATCCGTCGATGGCGAAGCGGCCCTCGTCGTCGGTGGCCCACTCCGGTTGATTCTGCGCGTTAGGCGGCAAGGGCGCAGTCATTTCTCCACTCGCGGCCATTGCCGCGGCCGGCGATGGAGCGGGTCTGTTCGCCGGATTCCAAGCGGTTAGCATGAGGTTTCCTAGCGGCTCGCCGTCATCGCCCAGCACACGGCCAGTCACTTTTCCGGCCGGCTGCAGTTTGACCGTCAGCTCTTGCGGCGGCGGGCCTTTGAGCACATAGCTGCCTGCTAACTTGCGCTCGGCATCAACCACGTAGATCGACCGCGGCTCGTTTGGCTGGTAACCCACAATTTCAAATTCCTCGCCGCGGGCCATTTCCCACGTCGCGAACTTGGCAAGACGCCCGCAGTAATAGAAACCCGTGACAGGATTGCCATCGGGATCGACGACGCGGCCTCGCACAGTTCCCTCGGCGGAAAGCTCCAACTTCAACTCAACATTTTTGGCATCCTCGGCCGGGTTAATTTCGACCACGATGTGGTGGTTGCTCGGCATCAAGAAAGTTGACTCCGTAGGAATGAGCGAGTTGCCGTCGCCGCGCGTGGTGCCGTCGCTGCGTGTGATACTCGTCGCCCGCGGATACTTCTGATGATCGAACGCGGTGAAACCGATCGCGCCGCCGCCAGGCAGCACCGGAATGCGGAACCGGCCCGCTTCACTAGCTTGATAGCGATCGCGCAAGTCAACGTGGCCGAGCCGGCCAGTCCTTTTCAAGTGCGGATTCTCGGGATAGATGTGATAAGTGACCCACCCCGGAAGACCTTCGCCCGTTTGCTTGTCGGCGACCTTTCCTTCGACCCAAACCGCCGGCGGCAGGTCGAAGTTCACTTCGGTGAGCTTTTCATTCGCGCGCGTGTCTGCCGATTCGCTCATCGGCAGGTACGCCTGGTCGCTCGGCGCGATGGCGGCGATGCGATTTTCTTCGCCGATCGGCATCCCTTCCAGCCGATAGCGTCCTTCGGCGCCGGTCGTGGTGCGGACGAAGTCCTGGCCCCAGCCGCTGATCGCGTGGCCGTGGCGGTGTTGGCTCTTGATCGTCACCCCGGCGAGCGGCTGCTGTGTCTCGCGGTCGCGCACCACGCCGACGATTGGCCGTGACGGTCCCGCCACAAAGGTGAACTCGGCCGGGTAGTACGTGTATTTGCCGAGGTCCGGCGACCGCCATTCTTGCAATAGCTCGATCGGCTCGCCGGCCTGCGTGCGGGCGAAGATTTTTTCGGATTGAATGTTCGGCCCCGTCACCAATAACTCCGCGATCCGCTCGCGGCCGATGCCGCGCAGCGTGAATCGCCCGCCCGCGTCGGTGACCGCGGGCGCAACAAGCGAACGGACCTGCGGGCCATTCATCATGTCCGGCGTCGCATTGCGAGTGGAGTAATAGTCGGCGCGTTCGGCCTTTGTGGCGGCGAGCCAAGGCGCGAGGTCTTTTTCGCCGACGTAGATTGTCAGCATCGCGAGTTTTGCACCAGCGACGGGCTGGCCGTTGATGTCAACGATCTGGCCGCGAATCGGCACGTCGTCCGGCGTCAGCCGCAGCTGCTGGCCGGCTTCGGCCAGCAACCGCTCGACAGACTCGCGAGCTTGCGGCGGAGCGTCCTTTACCCTCTCGCGAAACTCGGCGAGAAACGTGCCGCTCGTTTCGTACATCGCCCCCATGCCGCGCGCGAAACCGAACCCATCGGCCGTTGCGACGATGCTGGCAGCGCTCCATTCGCGCCGGTTGCCGGTAATGTCGCCGGCTTTAAGCGATGCGCGGAATTCGCCGCTGGCGTCGGTCGTCGCGATCGGTTTCCAAGTCGGTTCGAGCGGCTCGTCGGCGCTGGCGATGTGGTACACCAGGAAGACCCTTGCTTGCGCTGCGGGCTGTCCGTCGGGCGTGACCACTTTGCCGGCGTATTCGACGACCGCGTCGCTATCATCGTCTTTGGCGCCGTCGCTCTGCGCAAGCGCCGGCGAATTGACCACATAGTCCGCCGATTGATCCGCGGCGACCATCGCCGCCGTTTGCTCGACGGTCAGATCGCTTTCGTTGGTAAGGTCGCCAAGCTCAAACACGAGTCCTGGTGTCGGCTTGCATAATGCGGAGAACCTCAATCCGTTGGAGTAATACGCGATGCGGCAAGTTGCACCCGGTGGCAACAAGACCTCAAAACGCCCCTCCGAATCGGTCTTCGCCCCTGCTAAAGCTCGATGCCAGTTGTCGTCGTGTTCAAGCGAAACGCCCACTTCCAGACCAGATACCGGATCGCCGTTCTGGTCCAACACACGCCCACGGGCGAAGGCGCACGGCTCCAATTCAATCGTCAATTCATCGCCAGCATCGACCGCCAGCGCTTTGCCGATTTGCTTGTCGAGATGCACTAGCGCGACGGGTCGCTGTTCGTTCGGTCGCAGTCCGACGACCGTAATAGTCGAACCCTCGGCCGGCAGTTCCAATTCCGTGGCGCGCGCGCGTCCCACCACTCGAACGCCCGACACAGGCTTTGCCTCGGTATCAACTACCTTGAGCTGCCTGGTGAGGCCGGCGGTCATTTCCAAATCGTACTGAGCCTCATCGGCCGAATCCGCGAGCTGCACCTCTCGCAATGCGTGATATCCGGTGACGACCCACGGCTCGTACGCGTTTAAATAGCCATCCTTGCTGACGAGATGCTTGGGAACCTGATCGCCTGCTAGTGTCGCGTAGCTTGCGCTGTCGTCGCCGTCGACAATGGCCGCCAGGACGCCGTCCCCTGAGATTGCCAACACGCGGAACGACCCGTCCGCCGAAGACCGAAAGCGTTGGTCCGGCACCGACCCGTTGGTTTCCGGGCGATAGTTCGCGTAGTCACGGGCATGCTCGTTCGTTCGCAGCGGCAAATAATTGACGATTGCGTCGACGATGGGTGTGCCCGTCGTCTCGTCCGTGATCTTACCGGTAATCCACTGGCCGCGCTTGAGCGCAAAGTCGCACGCTATCGGATCGAACGACGCGGCCGTCGGTTCAAGTTCCTTTTCGGTCACGAAGTAGGGCTGATCCAGCTCGGGCACGACTTCCAGATGGTGCCCGCCGCCTTGCGGCGCCCCGACAAGACGATACCGGCCTTGCTCGTCAGTGGGGGTCGTCAAGAAGTCACGCTGGTTCATCTGGGTGTTCGCGAACCGAGCGGCTCGGACCACAATTCCGGCAATCGGCTTGGCCGTATCGGCATCGGTGACGGTTCCTTCAATCGGCTGCGTAGGTTCGGCGACGAACTCAAAGTTGCGGCCGTAATACGTTCCGCTCTGCACGCCGATCAACCCAAGCGGCTTGGCGGAAACCGGTGCCATTTCACGGTTCACGACGTGCAAATTACTCTTGGCAACCCTGAGGCTTTTGACCTCGATGATCGCCAGCCGGTTCGCGCCAAGTCCGTTCAATTCAAACCGCCCGTCCGAGTCGGTTTGCACGTCCGCGGGAAGCGCTGGCGAGCCGTGCGATAAGCGGCCGATAATTTTCGTGGGAAACTTGCTTGGGTATTTATCCGTTGAAGCGAACAGATAGTCGCCCAACTTCTGCGGCGGCGTTTTTTCCGTCGCTTCGGCGAGCCACGCCTGCACTTTTGGCTCGTCGACCGTGGGATAAAGCTCGTGTACTCGCACGTTGACGCCAGCCAGCGGCCTCCCTTCCAGGTCGACGATCCTGCCGCGCAGCGGCGCGTCCTCCGCAAGCTGCATTGTGAGCGCAGGGTTCTTCAATACATCGACGTCCCGTATCCAGGCCGGCGCCGCACCCGGCGCGAATGCCACCACATGCCAGCCGTAGTGGCGGCGATTCTCCGGTTGCTTCGTCGAAACGGAAAGTTCAAACTCCCCGGCGTCGTTGGTGTTGGCCTGTGCGATGATGTCGTGCTCGAAGCGCTCGGCGGGGGCATAACCGCGCACGAGACCCCAGGCGGCCAGCACATTGGCGCCTTTAACGGCGTTGCCTTGCGCATCGACGACCCTGCCGCGCACTTGCACGTGCTCGCCGTCGTTCGCAGTTCCACTCGCGGCCGCGCTGGCTTGCGTCCGCACCGGTTCGAGCCGGTCTTTACTCGTGACGTCGATCGTTCCGAGGTCGACCGTTTCACCCGGAGCGAGTTCAAGCTCTTTGGCAACCTCCACGTAGCCGATTTGTTGGTTGTGGCCACCAATGACATAAACGGCGTCACCGGGCAGTAGATCGAACTTGAAAGCCCCATCCTTGTCGGTTGTGACTTGTTGCGGCGTCGCAACGTCGAAATCGCGCGGGGGCTGGACGCGAGCAGTAAACTGCAATCCCACGACTGGCGCGCCGTCGCCGTCGACGAGTCGTCCCGTCACGACACCGCACGGCTGCAGTTGGATGGTAATCGGCTCCATTTTACCGCCACTCTCTGGCGCGGTGACGTTCGCAATCGCCGCGAGCTTGCGGTCCTTGTGCAACAACACGGCCCGCCGCGTTTCGCCGGGCCGCATCGCTGTGAATTCGATTAGCTCTGTCTCCGCGCCATCCTCGCTTGGAAACCCCTGCGGCAAGGTCCCGGAGGCACGAACTCCGGGCAGCGGCTGGCCCTGTGGGTCGACGACGCGCACGGTTTGGCTCACACCCCGGCTGACCGTGAGATTCTGTTCGATGGTCTCGGCATCCGCCGGGACGTTGATCGCCACAACTCGATTGAACAGCATGGGCAAGGCGAAATCGTACGTCGCGAACTGTCCCCTTTCCGTGACCTCTATATTCTCCGCACCCAAGCCCACGCAGTGCTCGCCGCGGGCAACCGTTTGCGCGCCGAGGATGCCTTGTCCGGGAATCACCACCGCTTCGAAACTGCCGTCCGCAGCGGTGCGGTAGCGCGCGCCATCGTCGTACATAACCTGTTGTGGGTCGTAGCCGTAATCCTCGGCTAGCTTGTTCGTCAGTAGCGGGTAGTAATGGATCGTAGCATCGATTGGCTCGCCAGTTTCCTGATCGGTGACCTTGCCGCGCACAAGCACGCCGCGGCGAAGTTTGATTGCCATCTCTACCGGCTCGCTTCCGCTGGATGCCGGCACTTCCAAGTAATCGGCCGCCAAGTAGGGCTGGGCCGGTGGCGGCTCGATGCTCAGCCGCCGTTCGCCCTCGATCGGCAGGCCATCGATTTGGAATCGTCCGTTCGCGTCGGTCAAGTTCGGCGCTTGCGGCCGCCTGGCCAGCATGCGGTTCATGCTCGTCGATGCCATCACGCGGGCGCCTTGAATTGGCTTGTTCGAATCGGCATCTGTCAAAGTGCCGAGAATTGCCGTGCCTGGTGCGACTGGGTGATCAAATTTCAGGCCGTTGTAGCCAGAGCTACCTCCGCCGGCAAAACTGGTGTTGGGTACGTCGATCCGCTGGATGTCGCGCGTCACCACGCTAACGAAGTCGGTCATCACGCCCGGCCCAGAGATTTCAAGTTCCGCCAGGCAATCCAGCGGCAAGCCCGTGATTTCAAACCGACCCTGCGCGTCGCTTTGCACGGCAGCGGGGAATGATGGATGCCCCGGCAAAAGCCGCGTCTCCATCGGGAAGTAGGCGCTTTGCCGATTCTTCAGTGCGGCGTCCGGCCCGCTCATGACCATCGCCGAGGACCAAAAAGTGAAGTCTGCATCGGCTCGCGGCAGCTTACCTTCTTTGCGCAGGCGTTCGACGTTCGCCAGCCACGCATCGACCTTGCCCGGCTCCGCCACGGCGAGCATCTTCATCTGCACATTCAGTCCCGACAGTGGTTGGCCTTCGAGATTCACCAGCCGTCCGCGAATCGTCGGCGATTCGTTGTCGAGTCGCAGCGTGACTTCGCCGGCAAACGGATCCTTTCCTTCCACCGGCATCTCGCCGCCGCTGACCCACGTCGACAAGTGGCCCGGCACCGTTGCCATCACCGCCGGTGGCTTCCACGCAAACGATGCCAGCCGGTCTTTGCGATAATCGGCAGCTTCAACTTTGGGCACCGCCAGCTTGAATGTCCCATCCGCGCCGCTCCGCGCGTTGGCCATCGTCCGGTGCTCGGTATTCATATACTGGCTATCGATCCACCGCGACTGCGTCGCGATGATCTGTGCGTTTGGCACGGGATTGCCGTCGCCATCGACGACGCGGCCGCGGACGGCAACCACTTTTGACGCCGCGGGCTGATGGGCCGAGATAGTCTTAGGTTTCGTCCGCACTGGCTCTGGCCGTTCATCGATTGTTATGTCGATGGTTCCGAGATCGACCGTTTCGCCCGGCTGCACTTCGAGCTTTCGGGCAACCACTGCAAACTCGACGTCTGCTCCTTCGGCTAAGATGTTGTATGCCAGTCCCGGCAGAAACTCGTCGTGGTGGAAGCGGCCCTCTTTGTCGGTGGCCGTACTCCGCAGATTCTTGCCAAAGCCGTCTTCGCCATCGACGTCGATCCGCAGATGAACGCCCCGAACGGGCTCCCCCGCGGCGCCAACCAGTTGGCCTGTGACCGTAGCCAGCGGCTCAAGCTGTACCGTGATCGATTTCTGCACGCCTTCATTGGCAGTCACATGTAGGGCTTTTCCTAGCCGCCGCTCCTCGTGACGCAATAAGACGGTCCGAGTTTCGGCGTCGCGCATCGCGATGATTTCGAAATTGGCATCGGGCATTTGCCGTTGCGTGTCATGCACCTCGCGTGTTCCCGAAACGGATACGCCCTGCAGGGGTAGGCCTTCGGGATCGACGACGGAGAGCGTCAGACTTCGTCCGGACTCCAGCGCAAAATCACACGCTGTCTCCAGGTCATTTTCGTCAATGGTGAGTTCTTTTACGGCGGTTGGAAATTTCGGACTGGGCGGTACACCGCCAAACTTCATAAATGAGTTGCGGTCCCGCAGCTCCGGAATCTGCTCATAGCCTTGCCCGCCCGGATAGGCGTCCATAATTGCATCGGCGGCAACGACTCCGCGTCCCGGGAGCACCACAACGCGATACGTTCCATCTTCAGCCGTGCGATAACGATCTTGAATTGCACCATGATTTCGTTCGACAAATTCCGGCGTATCGTGCGCAAACTGGTTGTCTGGAAATGGAATGTAGTACATCCGCGCCGGCACGCCTTTGCCGGTCAGCTTGTCGGTTACTCGACCAGTGACCCACGTCCCGCGATGCAGTTCGATATTTAACTCAACTGGCTCAATGCCGGGTGGATTGGGGACGTCCACTGCTGAAGTGAAATACGGCAGATCGGTGGGTACCACGACCACGCGATTGCCGTCGCCCTTCGGCATTCCTTCTAAGCGATAGCGCCCATTCTCGTCGGTCTTTGTTTTGATCGTGTGGACACCGGAAATCTTCTGGCCTGCAAACTGGGTGCTCCAGATTTCAACGCCCGCAATTGGCTCACCCGTTTTCGCATCACGTACAACGCCCTCAAACGGCCGGGACGGAGCGGCAGCGTATTCAAACTGCGCGCCGTAGTTCGTTTCGTCGTGGGAATCGGGAAAGTCGAACGCCGGTTGCGAGAGCGGTTCCATCGCGCGCGTTACAATCGAGAGCGTGTCGGTAACAATTGTCGGTCCCTTCACGTGAATCGTTAGTCGGCGTTCTCGGCCGATTTCCGTGATGCGGAACCGTCCTTCCTTGTCAGTGGTAATGTCCGGCAAACGACCCGCCGAAAAAAGCGGCAAGCTGTCGCCAAGGAACTTCGCAGCCCCTCCGATCGATTGCCGTGCTTGCACCGCTTCAAGCCATTCCGTGAGATCCTCCTTGGGCGACCGACTGAGATAGCTGATTTCGATAATGGCATCGGACACGGCATTACCTTCCAGATCGACGATTCGACCTTCGATTGGCACGTCGTCCATGGCGAGTCGAATCGTTGCTTCTTCGCCGGCACTAAGATCGTTGTACGTCACCCAGCCGGGGCCGAAGCCTTCCGCAAATGCAGTTATGGCTGCTTCGCGCCATTGGTCCGGACGCCCCGATGTGCCAAAGAACTGCGACTTGCGATAAGAAATCTCGAATCGTCCGTCGTCATCCGACTTTACTTGCGCCAATGGCTTGGGTTCGCCGTAGTTCCAGAACCAGCGCAAGACGCAAACATCGGCCCCCCGTACTACCTCGCCGTCCGGACCGATGACTCGCCCGCGAACTGTAATCAAATTTTCATCCGGCTCCCGCTCCGCATCCTGCTTTTCATCGTTATCTTTCACTCCCGCTACTTCGCTCGCCTCGTTCTCCGCTACCGTTGTTCGTGGACCAACGCCAACTAGCCCAGCGAGCAGCGTCGCCAGCAAGCCGCCAATCAGCACCCCGGCAAGCAGCGCATGCCCGACGCGGGTCGACAGCGAGCGCGACGAGTCGAGAATCCGCGTCACGCGCTGCGCGAGCATTGATCGCAGTGAAATGATTCCCACCCCGGCAGCCATCGGCACCGCCGAAAGCTCGGCCAGGTCGACCAGCCGATGGGCGTAATCGCGGCGATCGCCGCCGAGCGTGACCACGTAGTCGTCGCAGACTTCTTCCGCGGTGGCTTCGATGCGTCGCGACAGCACCCATAGCAGCGGTTGGAAAAAGAACCCCCCGGTCGCCAGCCGGCGCAGGAGGTTCCAGTGGCAATCGCGGCGGATGAGATGGGCTAGCTTCGTGGATTAGCACGTCGCGCAGCGGCAGCCGGATTTCGGATTCTGGCAGCAGCACGGCCGGATTACGCAGGCCCGCCAGGCAGGGGCTGGGCAAGAACGGGCTGTGCAGCACTTCGGGTGGCGTGATTTGCATGGCGGTCGCCAGTTGCCGGCAGGTCGCCAGCGTCGGTTCATCGGCGCGACAGGCGCGGCGGCGCAGTCGCGCCAGCCGCCACCAAGTGAGCGTCAAGCGGCTCAATAGCACGAGACTGACCGCAAACCACACGACGCCCGCCGCAATCGCGATCATGCCGAACCACCGCATTTGCGGTTGCCATGTTGGTTCGGCAACCGGCGCTGATTGCGCTGCTGATTCGATCGGCGGTGCGACCGGTGCGGGCAATTGGATCGGTGTAGCGGCCAAATCCGGTGCAAGCTCCGCCTGCGGTGGCAACAGCTCCACCTCTGTTGGGAACTCAAGGGCGGGAATTTCTAACGCTGCGGGTGCCGCAGCGATTTCAACGACTGGCGGCGTGTCGACGATCGGCGCCAGTACCGGCTGCTCCGCAAGCTGCAGCGAATACGCCGCGGGCATCGAGAACGACCAACCGGTGACGCCCGCCCAGGCGAGTCCCCACGTCACCAGCGGGCAGACGAGCGCCGCGACAAGCGTCGTGCGATAGACGGCCGACTGCACCGCCGATCCGCGATTGCGCAAGCTATGGCCGATCAACAGGCCAGCGGCGATCAACAGCGACGATTGGACCAGCCAATTGACACCCAGCTCGATCGTACCGCCAACTAAATCCAACAACGCTTGTTGATTGAATAGCCCAGTCATCGAAATGATCCTCGGAAAGTGCGTGATACCTTTAGAGTTGACTCTATACTGGCTGTCAGCCGTCAGTTTTCAGCGATCAGCCGAACAGTACATTGGGCTAACTCCCCGGTGACGGCCGAAAGCTGATCGCCGATCGCCGACCGTATCTTCACGGTTGCTCGTCGATCAATTGGCGGATTTCGCGCAGCTCCTTCCGCGAGATCTTCTCATTCTTGAGCAAGTGGGCGACGAGACTCGCCACATCGCCGCCGAACACCCGGTCGAGCAGGTCGCGAGTCGCCGAGCGTTTGTATTTGTCTTCTGCTACGAGCGGGTAGAATACGAAGGTGCGGCCTTCGCTCTTATGCGCGATGGAGCCTTTGTCTTCGAGCGTGCGCAGCAGTGTCTGCACCGTGCTGTGCGCGATCGGCTCCGATTCGTTAAGAGCGTCGGTGATGTCGCGGGCCGTCGCTTGCCGCTTGTTCCACAGCGTTTGCATGATGAGGAGTTGAACGCGCCCCAAGCGAGTGGCAGTCATAACGCAGTACCTTGGCAGTAGGAGGCGGATCGTTTAATACGCTAAATCTAACGAAGTCAACGACCATCGTCAAGCCTTTTTCGACAACCGTCCCAAGAAAAGTTGGCGGCAACACTTTGGCCGTCAATAAAGCGGCAAACCGAGTCTGCAAAACAGGACGTAAATCTGCAGTCCGGCAAACGTCCCAGGGATTTGCCGGCTCATGGTGAGGGCTGTGAAGCCCGGGAGTTTGCCGACCGGTTTGGTTGCTGCCGAGAAGCTCTGAGACGCGGCTGAAAACGTCTAACCTATAGCAGGGACAACGGTTAGGTTCATGTAGCCGTCGCGCGAAGGCATCTCAGTCTCGACAGCCTCGACGTTATTCGCGAAGTCGTCTGTAGCAAATTGTAAACCCACTATAGCTAGAATTCGATAAACATGGAGTAATACCTGTTCATGATCAGCAGCGCCCGCGATCACCCTGGAGAAACCTAACCATTGAAGTCCTGAGCGATCGCCGCGGCGTATGCTGCCTGGTTTGCGACGAAGCGCTTCATCTCCAATCGCTAGGGTCAATCTCAATCTGCCGCGCCTCCCACGTCGAGCCGGCCAGTGCAGGCCGATCTGTCGCCGGTCGGTGGGCCCGTGCTGGGGCCGTTTGTTAAACGAAGCGAAGCGCTCCGAGCCGAGCAAGCATTGCTCGAAAGTCATTAACTGCTCGCTGCGGCGACGCGCTGAGTGACTCCTTTCTCGTCTTGCCACTCTGGACGTCATGTCCCCCACGTGTGGCGCGCGTTTCGGCCGATCGTTTTCCCTCGTTTGTCGACGCGGCTCCCGGTGCGCCCCGCGGCGCTTGGGAGTTGCGTCTTTCACTATCCAATTCCTCCAACTCGTAGGAGTAATCGCGATGACCCAACATCATCTGAACCGGCTGGTCGCCGCGGCGACCGGCGAAAGCCGCCGCATGGTGGCGGGACTTGGCTTCTCGCTCGCCGATCCGCTTCTCGTCGCGCACGATCCCGAGCCGTATGACGAGCTGGCCAGCTACGTCGATTGGGACGAGCTCGACGCGCAGCGCTACGCGCTGTGCCCCTCTGATTGAGCCTGAATACCAGACCTTTCACTTCACTTTCTACCCCGTTTCACCCCCGGAGTTCTTACCCAGTGAAAATCTTTTTCATCAATTGCGACGGCGGCGGCTTCGCCGACCATCTGGAAATCTCCCACGGCACCACGGTCGCCGAGCTGTTCGCGCAGCAGGTCCACAGCGGCGACCCGAGCGGCTACCTGATCCGCGTCAATCGCCAGCCCGCTCCGCGCGATCAAACGCTTCAGGAGGGCGACCGCGTGAGCTTCACGCCCCAAAAAATCCACGGGGCGTAAACGTCTGCTTTCCAGGGTCGGAGCGGCACTTGCCGCTCCGGCTCTTCTTTCCTTATCCAAGCGAGATAACCCGTTATGGATCGCGACCGTGTCAAAAAACTGTGGCGAGCCGCCCGCGACATGCACCAGCGGCTCGTGCGCCAAGACCAGTTCGCCGCGCAGCTGACGCTGCCTCGCGACCAGTGGCGGCGGTGCCGACGGCAACTCGTGCGGATCGCCCGGCTGCATAATCGAGGCTGGCAGTCGAGCCTGGCGCTCATCGAGCCGGAAGTCGCGCATGACCTGCGCGCGATGAAAGTGCAGCTCGATGCCTTGGCGGCCTCAGTCGCCAAACTTGCCAAACCTCGTCCGATCGTCCTACTAACCGACCTGTTTCGGGATCTCGTGGCCCTGGAAGAAGAATTCGGAGGGCTAGAGATCTGCTTTGAGGAATCCACCTTCACCGTGGTGACCGAGGCGATTGAACTGGCCGATCAGTATCTGGGGCCCTTCGCGATCGAGCTCAAGTGGTCCACGTTCGACCAGCCCGGGCGTGCCTATCAGGTCCACGCGCTGGAACCGATTGACGAGGAGACGCCCCATCCTCATGTGCGGAGCGGCGTTCTCTGTGAAGGGGAGGCCGCGTATTCCATTGCCCAGGCGCTCGAGCAGGGCCGGATCTACGACCTCTTCGTGATCGTCCGACAGGTGCTGCGGAACTACAACCCCGAGAGCGCCTACGACGGCTTTGATGACTCAAGCCGGGTGGCCTGCATCGACTGCGGCTACCGGGCCAGCGAAGAGGAGCGCATTTGGTGCCAGGGGTGCGACAACGACGTCTGTGACGAGTGCAGCCGGCTCTGCGAGTCGTGCAGTCAGGTCCGCTGCCATGGCTGTGTCGAAACCTGCACCGAGTGCGATGAATACGTCTGTGCGGCATGCCAGAAGAAGTGCGCTCATTGCGACGAACTCTATTGTAAAAGGTGTGTTACCGATGACCGAACGTGTAAAAACTGCCGAGAGGAAGAATGGGAAGCGGCGTCCGCAGCGGAGAGTATTCCGCCCGCCGGCGCCGAGCCTGCGGTTCTCGCCGTATGCCTGGGCCAAGCTGCTGTTCCTGCGTGATGTGGGGGAGACCGAGGTGGGAGGATTCGGAATCGCCCCTTCTGAAGACCTCTTGTTCGTCGAGGAGGTGCAGCTTGTGGGACAAGTCTGCACCTGGTCGAGCGTCGAATTCGACGACGCAGGGGTGGCCGATTATTTTGACCAGCAGGTGGAGCAGGGTGTTTCACCGGAGCAGTGTGGCCGGCTGTGGATCCATACCCACCCGGGGAGCTCGGCCATGCCGAGTAACACGGATGAAACGACCTTCGCGCGGGTGTTTGGCCGTAACACGTGGGCCGTGATGTTCATCTTGGCTCAGAATGGAAGCACCTACGCCAGGCTGCGGTTTTCGGCCGGGCCGGGCGGGTCGATCGAGCTGCCGGTCAGCGTCGACTATGCGCAGCCCTTTCCGGCGACGGAGCATGGCCTGTGGCTCGACGAGTATCGAGCCTGTGTTCGGCCAGCAGAGCCTCCTGCTGTCAGCCAGCCGCGGCCAGACACAGAAGAACAGAGATGGTGGGAAGACCAGGACTGGTTCACCGACTTTGAGCAGGTCGAGACCAAACAACAAGATTCGGATCGCTCCCAGACCGTCGAGCAACAAGAGCATGACTCGTGGCTGGCGGAGTGGGACGAGTACGAGCGTGCCTCTAACGGAGAATTCTATTGACCAGTACCGAAGAACGATTCAGCCGCCAACAGGGCCTCGTGCCGCAGGAGCAGCTCGAACACCTCACGGCCACGGTGATTGGCGTGGGCGCCATCGGCCGGCAGGTGGCGCTGCAACTGGCGGCGCTGGGAGTAAGGCGTTTTATACTCATTGACCACGATACAGTCGACCTGTCGAACGTGACCACCCAAGGCTATTGCCTAGATGACGTGGGCCACCGCAAGGTCCATGCCCTGGCCGGCGCCCTGCAGCGCTACGACGGTCAGATCGCCACGGCCGAAGTCCCCGACCGGTTTCGGCCCGTTGGCCACCTGTCCAATTTCATCTTCTGCTGCGTCGATTCGATCGACACCCGGGCAGCCATCTGGCGGAAGGTAGGACGGGGCGCTGCGTTCTGGGTCGATGGCCGGATGCGCGGCGAGGTGCTGCGGATTCTGGTAGTGGCGGATGAACAGAGCCGCAAGCATTATCCAACGACGCTGTTTCCCGAGACGGAAGCACAGGTTGGCGCTTGCACGGCCCGCAGCACGCTCTATGCGGCGAGCATCGCCGCGGGGCTGATGCTCCATCAGTTCGTGCGCTGGCTGCGCGGGCAGGCGGTGGATGCCGACCTGGCGCTCAATCTTCTGGCGAGCGAGATGACCACCTGATCCTTGTTGGTACTGGCGATCCAGAACGACCAAACGTTGTGAGCCTGCGCCGGCTCGAGGTCCGGCGCAGGCTTTTTCTGCTTCATTCTGTTAAAGTCGGGTTGCTTTGCTTTAGCGGTCAGAGATCCCAACAAAATCGCCCAGCAAGAATTGTAGCGCCGCTGGACAGCCGTTAGAATGACGAGCACGCGGTACGCCGCTTTAAATAACAATCGTACAAATTACTTGCGGAGAGTTCGCATAACTATGCCCAGATCCTAGCTGGGAACCGACATTTTGAACGACGCGTTAGCGTCTAGTTTCTGCTTTCTGACAAACTGCGACACCGAGCCGCAAGGCTCAAATCAGCGAAGGCAGTGCTAGGTCCGAACGCTCCCCGTGCGGGAGCGTCGGCCTTGTGCTGTTTCGCTGTGCCCCGTCGCAGGGGCGTCAGGAGCGGCCTCGGTTCGGCGCTCCTCTTTTTTGTATGGGGATCTCTCAATCTTGGCTGCGAGGAATCGGACCTACGATTGTCCCTAATTAATGTAGGAGCCGACTCATTTGCCAATTAACGATGCATCGAACGTCGATGCCGCGTTGTGACACCGATCGTGTACTCGTCAATCGCGCGTCGCAATTCCAATCGCGCGATGCGCCGCGAGGACGATTCACTCACTACCAATCCCCTTAAGGAAGAACCATGCCGACCATTACCGTTCAAGTTTGGGACGCGACCGGCAACAAGCGGAACGAGGTGGAGTTGCCCGACGATGCGCCCGTCAACCGCATCCTGGCCGTGCTCGTCGAGCGGATGGGCATGCCGCTCACGGGGCCCGACGGCCAACCCTTGGCCTACAAGTTTCAGCACAAGCGTTCCGGTAAGCAATTGCTTGACAACCAGTGCCTGGCCGACATTGGAGTCATCGAAGGAGACGTGCTGCGGTTGCAACCAGAGATCACGGCAGGGAGCGGGTTTGACGGTGGACGATCCGTATTCTGTGCCGGGACACTGCCCGTCGGAACACTGAGCGAGCATCGGTCATGAACGCACCACGAATCGTAGTCACGCAAAGCGAAACCCGCACCCGGCACGAAGACCGCTTTCACCGATTCGGGCTCATTGCCTGGTGGGATCAGTCACGCTTGTCCAACAGCAAAGCGATGGTCGTGGGAGCCGGTGCGCTGGGCAACGAACTGGTCAAGAACCTGGCGCTTTTGGGCTGGGGACGGATTTTGGTCGCCGATCTCGATCGCATCGAAGACTCAAACTTGTCCCGATCGGTACTCTACCGGGAACAGGATAATGGGGCCTTCAAATCTGAGATCGCCGCTCGCGCAGCGAAGGACATTTACCCCCAGATACGGTCCCACTGCTTCGTCGGCAACGTCATCCATGATCTCGGACTGGGTGTCTTTCGTTGGGCCGACATCGTGCTCGGCGGTCTCGACAATCGTGAGGCGCGGCTGGCCATCAATCGCAGCTGTTGGAAGTTCGGGCGACCATGGATCGACGGTGCGATCGAGCAGATCCAGGGCTGCGCCCGCGTCTTCGTGCCCGACGGGCCTTGTTACGAATGTACGATGTCCGAGGCCGACTGGAAACTGCTCGAACGGCGTCGATCGTGCAACTTACTCAGTCGCCGAGAGATGGAAAGCGGCAAGACTCCGACCACGCCCACGATCAGCTCGATCATCGCCGGTGTCCAGTGCCAGGAAGCGGTGAAGCTCATGCACGGCATACCCGTTATGAGCGGCCAGGGCTGGATGTTTCACGGGCTCAGTGGAGACTCTTACCAAATCGAGTACCAGCGTGATCCCGACTGTTACAGCCACGATCCATTCGATGAAGTCGTCGAACTCGATTGGCAATCATCTACGACGACGCTGCGGATGGCGCTCGACGAGGCCCGCAAGCAGCTGGGATGCGACGCCCAAATCGAGCTCAGTCGCGAAGTCGTTGCTGGCTTTACCTGTCCCAAGTGTGGAGGGGAGGAGTTCGTCTTTCGATCCTTGAGTCAAGTTCGCGCTGAGGAAGCGATTTGTCCCCGCTGCCAGGACATGAACCGTCAGGTTCGCACGTTCTATCAATTGCGCGGAACAGAAGATTTTTTGGACCGGACGCTCAGTGAAGTAGGACTTCCACCCTACGACGTATTGACGGCCCGCGCGGGTGACCAGTCGATCGGCCTGGAGCTTACCGCTGATGCGCCGAGTGTGCTGGGTCCGCTCCTCGAGAAAGGCAGCGAGGGCGCATCCCCATGAACATTTCACAAGCAAACCGTCAGCAGGCGTTGCAGGATGATCCAAACGGAGCAGCGAGCCGAGCTCACTCGGAGGGCGCACGGGACGCTGCAGCTTCGGCGGGTTTGACGACGGTGTTCAAGCAATCGGTGCTGAACGTTGTCCACGCGCACGGCGCGGAGACGACCGATGTGGAAATCTGCGGAATTCTCGTGGGGAACATCTCTCACGATGAGGGACGAGTTCGTCTCCATGTCGTGGGTGCAATTCGTGGCGAACATGCTGCCAGCTATGCAGGCCAGGTCACCTTTACCGGTGAAACCTGGAATCACATCCACGCCGCGCTCGATCACCAGTGGTCCGGATCGCAAATCGTCGGCTGGTATCACACCCATCCTGGATTCGGCATCTTTCTGTCCCACATGGACCTTTTCATCCACGAGAATTTTTTCGGAGCTCCCGAGCAAGTGGCGCTCGTTTACGATCCGCTGGGCGGTGACGAAGGACTGTTCGTGTGGCAGGCGGACGCACTGGTCCGCACGGCATTTCAAATTGAGCCCGACGCAGAACCGTTGGCGAGGACGGCGACGCCACAGGTGGGTGGCTTGGCAGTTCCACCGAGTAAGAGCGATGTCCAAACTCCTCCATCCGATCCGCAGCAGGTCAATCCAACGGAGCGGCGGCGAGCAGTTTGGCTGGCTTGTCTGTGCTTGGGCTCATTATTGGCGGGACTGGCCGTTGCCTGGTGCTTTGCCTCGGGATCTTGGCCATTTCGGTCAACGCCGCTCATCCCTCACGATTCTGTCGAGGCGCTTGAGCATCCTGGCATTGAAATGCCACATCATGGGCCAATCGAGGGCCGAGATAATGTTCCTCCTTCATCGCTTCCGGTCGACAAGGGGGAAAGCACGTCGCAAAAGCGTCGGCCCGATGAGACCAAGCCGGCTGGGATCTCATCTGAGACAAGCGTCGACGATGCCGATGCGAGTGGACAAGTAAACGCGATCGAGCGGCAACCGGAGCGATAGACATGCGAGCGCAATCCGTTATCCAAGATTCATTCCACAGTCGCTGTCCAATGCGGGCACGGCTCTGCGGCGAGTCGCGCCGCCTTGAGTCAAGCGACTTTTACGAACTCGACTAGCTGTTGGGTGTCGAGCGCGGAGTATCCCATGTCAGAACAAAGAATAAAAGTCTCCTGGGACGATCTACGTCGGCCGGAGGTCGACCACAAACTGCAGCAGCAGGCGAACCTCAATCGAGCTCAGGCCCACTATCAACAGCCGCCCCCTCCACCACCCTCGAACGGCACGCTGAATCAAGCCAGCCCAAGCATCTGGTACAACTCGCTGTTCTGTATGACGGCCTTTGGACTGATGGGAGGATTGCTAGCCGCGATCGTCGGCGAGGTAGCTTACCAAGCGTTCCTCCCGGATCGTTATGCGGAATACGAGCAACTTTCTTTGGAATTTGCCCCCTTGTATCAGCGTTGGGAACTCGGAGAGCTTTCAGATACGGAATTTGAGAATCGGCGACAATCGTTTGTGGATCGCTATTCCGCGAATCCATACCTACAGATTTGGCTTGATCCGTCACTTACGGAACCAGCCAAGGAAGCCCGAGAAGCAGCGCTACTGAACGAAGATGAAGTTGGGCAAGTCCTTGGCGCTCTGGCACTTTTTGTTGTCGTTGGCGTGTGCGTTGCGGTCGCATTGTCGATTGCAGAGCCACTGACTACGCAAAACTGGACGGCGGTTGCCAGAAATGGAGCCACCGCTGTGGGTTTGGGCGTCCTGGGAGCAGTTCTAGCAATGGCCGCTCTCATTGTGTTGGGCTTTCTCATGGGAAATGATCCCGACGAGCAGATCATATCTCTGCGCCAAGTGGTTGTACGCGCCATCGCATGGTCTGCAGTGGGAGCATCGGTCGCGGTAGCTCCTGGAATTTTGCTAAAGAGCAAGAAGCGTTTTGTGGTGGGTGTGGCAGGCGGACTGCTTGGAGGCTTCATCGGCGGAGTACTATTCGATCCCGTCGCCCTTGCGACTCACAGTGTAGGGCTGAGCCGAATTATTGGCATCACCACAATCGGCCTGGTTACGGGCTTCGGCACGGGGCTGATCGAAAACGCGGCCAAAACAGGTTGGCTTCGCGTTGTCGCCGGGCTTCTCGCCGGTAAGCAGTTCATCATCTACCGCGATCCGACCCAGATTGGAAGCTCGCCGCAGTGCGAGATCTATCTGTTCAAAGACCGGCAAGTAAGCCCCGTCCATGCGGCGCTTCACATCGCGCCGGGCGGGTTCGACGTTGAAGATCGTTCATCTGCCAGTGGAACGCTCGTGAACGGCCGCCCTGTCAAGCGTTCGCGGTTACAGCATAACGACCAGATCCAGATCGGCGGCACGACCTTCGTGTTTCAAGAAAAAGTCCACCCCAGAGCATGAGAAGCGAGGAGAGTGCCATGGCCGAACTAATTCTCAACATCGGCGGAAAGCGTGGGCGGTTCCGAATCGCGGGAGTTCGCACGACGATTGGATCGGCGACCGACAACGATCTCGTGCTCGCGCTGCCGGGCGTCCAGCAGCGACATGCCTGTATCCACGCGACCAGCGGAGGCTATGCCATTGAGAACTTGTCCGGTTGCAACGCGATGTCGCTGAATGGAGAGCCGCTGCAGAACCGGCGACTGCTGCGCAGCGGCGATGAAATTCGCATCGCCTCGGCCAAGCTGTCGTTCCGACACGATCAGCCGTTCGTCGATCAGCCATCGGACACTTTGTCGGAAGAAAAATCGGTCGTCGTCAACTGCCGTTGCGGCACGGCCTACGTCTTGCCTGTCACCTTCGGTGGCCGCCGCGGCAAATGCAAGCGCTGCGGTCACTCGCTCTTGATCCCCATCGAGCCCGCTCAGACAGGCGCGGCGACTGCGACTCCAACACCCACCAAGCATCCAAACGAATCACAGCAACAGCAAAGACAGCGATCGAAAACCACTTGCAGCATCTGCCAGTCTGAGTTCAGCGCGGACGATCCACGGATCACCTGTGAATACTGCGGTTTGCCATTCCACGAAGAGTGCTGGCGCGACAATCTGGGTTGTGCTACTTACGGGTGTGGCAACGTTGGGCTGCTTAAGCAAGGGCCCGAAATTGCTATCCGCGTTCCCATCGCGCCCCCGATAGCAGCTGGCACACTAGGCGACGACAGCCCAACCAGTCCTGCCGGCGAGAAATCATCGTGGTGGTCTTACGCGGGTTATATTCTGGCAGCACTTGTTTATTGCATATCGCAGGCTTCGCTGCGGCGGCTCAATGACGAGAAACGAGAACTCCCTCCTCGCACTCGCATCGAATTACCTGCAGCGCCTGATGAAATCGATCGCGAGCCGCATGCGTGGGGATGGAAATCCTTGCTTCCCGCAGCCCCGGCTGCTGTTCCGCCGGACGAACGTGCCTCCATTCGGTAGTCCTAGTTAAGGGCAGATTGGAGTTGTCCATCCGAGTCGCAGACACGTTGGCCCGAAATTAGTTTCACAAACACTCTTTCGTTCTTAGCCCGTCGATGATTTCATTTGCGTGTAGTTGCGGAAAACGATTTGCCGTGGCGGACGAGCTGGCCGGCCGCACCGGCACTTGCAGGTCGTGCGGTATTCACCTTCAGATTCCGCACACGGTCGCGGCCACCAAAATTGTCGTAAAGCTCGCCTCGCCGGCCAAACGGAAGTTACCCATAGCTGAATTGCCAGTACTGGGACCGTTGCCGGTTCCCCATCAAAAACTTCCGCCGCGGACCAGGCGGCTCGTGGCCGAAGCGGAGCAGGTCAGGGCCGCCTTTGGCGATTCACCCTTCATTCGGATCGAGTCGACCGACGGCGATCCACCGGAGACGTACGTCGTGCGTTACTGCGTCCGGGGACTGGCGCGCGGTCCACTTGGCGCGCCCGTGTTTCGCGACGACCACGCCGCGGAGATCCGCCTCACGCGCGACTACCCGCGGCAAGGACCGCAGTGCCGGATGCTGACGCCCATTTTTCATCCGAACATCGAACCGGCGATGATCTGCATCGGCGATCACTGGACGGCAGGCGAGCGGCTCGTCGAATTGATCTGCCGGATCGCCGAGATGGTGGCCTACCAAGCTTACAACATCAAGAGCCCGTTGGACGGCGAAGCGGCGATGTGGGCCGACCAGAATCAGGGGCACTTGCCGCTCGACAAGCGCGATCTGAGACCACCCGATCTCGAATAGGCGGGTATTTTGAACCACCCCGTTGATTCTTTTCTGCGGAGACACTGTGATGGATCCCCAACGGCCCCACAAAATTGTTATCACGGCGCACGACGTGGACGGTGCCCAGCCGCACCATCGTCACAGCGGGTCCGACGAAACGTCGGTTACCAACCCGCCGGCGTTGCCTGCTGCCGCTCCGTGGATCACGTATGCAGGCTGGCTATGCGCTGCAGTGCTCGTGATCGTCTTGGCGATTGTTGCGCTGCGTTCGTCTGGTGACAGAACGGCGGCGGTTGACGCGAGCACTACGCAGCGGTACTGGCAGGAGCTCGTCGATGCCGTCGCGGCGGCGCAGCTGCCCGATATGCGCGTCGAAGTTGAACCTTATGTGGTGGTCGCAGCGCTGCGCGATCACGCCACTCGCTGTCAGGTGGCTTGCGATGCCATTCAAAGTCTCGGCACGCAGCGGGTTGACGCGGCGGCGGCGCAGTGGGCCGCCGCCTGGATTGGCCAACTGGAAGCCGAGGCCTCGCTCGCTACCGACTACGCTGGTTTCGTCCAACGTGGAGCCGACTTCGCGGCCTGGTCCACCTCTGGGGAAGCACTACTGTACGCCTTTCTCAGAGGATACGCCGGAGATCCCTTTGGACCCGCCCTTGAACAGAGTGCCTTGTCGCGAGAACTACGAGAAGAATTTCGCCAGCTTGACGGTCGTGTTCGGGTCCTTCACGAAGGCAAGAAGCGATTGCTCGCCAACGGCCAGCACCTGAAGAGCGAATTACAGGTAAAATTTCGGCAGTACTTTCGAGACCTGCCGGACGCGATGAACCGATCAGGCTCAGATACCGAGATCTAACCGACGAGCGCTCGGAGTGTGTTCACAAATTAGCAGCGAACCTCTCAGACGTCGTTAGGGCTCAAGTTCAGTCAGGGTTGGAATTTCCAGCCGCAAAATGGGCGTTTCCTCACCTGCAGGCAGTTCCTCGGCCGGCCCAGGGTCGAGCTCAGCGGGAAAATTTCCCAGCGGCTCGCTTGCCAGTGCAGAACTGCCCAGATGGGTGCCGAGCTGATCACCGGCCCAGGCAACCCACTCGGGCCGCGGATCGACAATGACCATCCGCTGGAGCAGATGGCGCACT